>NZ_JAFBBE010000022.1:0-62354 GCF_016907015.1 Oceanisphaera litoralis | reverse complement strand
GCGGATAGCGGATAGCGGATAGCGGATAGCGGATAGCGGATAGCGGATAGCGGATAGCGGATAGCGGATAGCGGATAGCGGATAGCGGATAGCGGATAGCGGAAGATTAAAGCAGTAAAGCGGTGTCAGATAAAGAAAAAGCCGGGCGAACCCGGCTTTTGTTTTTATTCTTCAGAAGCGGCTGCTTCTGCTGCTTCGATATCACGACCTACCAGCTCGATATAAGCCATAGGTGCGTTATCGCCAGCACGGAATCCACACTTCAGGATGCGGGTGTAACCACCCGGACGCTCCTGGTAGCGAGGTCCCAGTTCGTTGAACAAGATGCCAACTACTTCGCTGTCGCGAGTACGGGCAAATGCCAAACGACGGTTGGCGACTGTGTCGCTTTTAGCCAATGTGATCAGAGGCTCAACCACTCGACGCAGCTCTTTTGCCTTGGGCAGAGTCGTCTTGATAACTGCATGACGAACCAAGGAGCTAGCCATGTTGCGGAACATTGCCTGACGGTGGCTGCTGTTCCGGTTAAGTTGACGACCACTCTTACGATGGCGCATGACCTAATCCTTCCTAACTAAATCTGTAAAACCCGTGACCCGGTTTATTCATCAGCGATGCTGGCAGGCGGCCAGTTCTCAAGGCGCATGCCCAGAGACAAACCACGAGACGCCAACACGTCTTTAATCTCGGTAAGAGATTTTTTACCCAGGTTGGGAGTCTTCAACAACTCCACCTCGGTACGCTGTACCAGATCACCAATGTAGTGGATCGCTTCAGCCTTCAGACAGTTCGCAGAACGAACTGTCAGTTCCAGATCGTCGACAGGACGCAGCAGGATAGGATCGAACTCAGGCTTGTCTTCTTTCTCTTCCGGTTCGCTCACGTCACGCAGATCGACGAAGGCTTCCAGCTGTTCAGCCATGATAGTGGCTGCACGACGGATGGCTTCTTCGGGATCCAGAGTGCCGTTGGTTTCCATGTCGATAACCAGCTTATCCAGATCGGTACGCTGTTCAACACGGGCCGCCTCAACATTATAGGCGATACGAACCACGGGGCTGTAAGCCGCATCCAGCAACAAACGACCAATTGGGCGTTCGTCGTCTTCGGTATGAGCACGGGCAGAGGCAGGAACATAACCACGACCGCGCTGTACTTTCAGACGCATGCTGATGTCGGCATCATTCCCTGTCAGATGACAGATGATGTGCTCTGGGTTAACGATCTCAACGTCATCACCATGGGTGATGTCGCCTGCCGTTACGGGACCTGCACCAGTTTTGGTCAGCGACAGGGTGACTTCGTCCTTGCCTTCCAGCTTGACAGCAATCTCTTTCAGATTAAGCAAGATCTCCAGGATATCTTCCTGAACACCTTCCTTGCTGCTGTATTCATGCAATACACCGTCGACTTCGACTTCGGTGATCGCACAACCGGGCATGGAAGAAAGCAGAATACGACGTAGCGTATTACCCAATGTATGACCAAAGCCACGCTCCAGCGGCTCGAGAGTCACTTTGGCATGAGTCGGGCTGATCTGTTCGATATCAACCAGACGCGGCTTAAGAAAATCTGTTACAGAACCCTGCATTGTGTCCTCTCTATAGAAGCCAGCTTTACTTGGAGTAAAGCTCGACGATCAGCTGTTCGTTAATATCGGCAGACAGGTCGCTACGCTCAGGCAGACGCTTGTAAACGCCTTGCATGTTGGTAGCGTCAACTTCTACCCAAGTCGGCTTTTCACGTTGACCGGAAACCTCAAGAGCGGCTTTGATCCGGGCTTGCTTCTTGGCCTTCTCGCGAATGCTGATAACATCCTCGGGAGAAACTTGGAAGGAAGGAATGTTGACAACTTTACCGTTCACCAGGATAGCCTTGTGGCTGACCAGCTGACGAGACTCGGCGCGAGTGGCACCGAAACCCATGCGGTAAATAACGTTGTCCAGACGACCTTCCAGCAGCTGCAACAGGTTCGCACCGGTATTGCCTTTCAGGCGAGCAGCTTCTTTATAGTAGTTGCGGAATTGCTTTTCCAGTACACCGTAGATACGACGAACCTTCTGCTTTTCACGCAGCTGTACACCGTAATCGGACAGGCGGGCTTTACGAGCGCCATGCTGACCAGGTGCAGTATCAATTTTACATTTTGAATCTATCGCGCGAACGCCTGACTTCAGGAAGAGGTCAGTGCCCTCGCGACGGCTCAGTTTGAGCTTGGGACCCAGATATCTTGCCATGTTCTTTCTCCAACTATCCTACAAGAAGTGTTATACGCGACGCTTCTTCGGAGGACGACAACCGTTGTGCGGGATGGGAGTCACATCGGTGATGTTGGTGATGCGGAAACCCGCAGCATTCAACGCCCGAATGGATGACTCACGGCCCGGACCCGGACCTTTCACCATTACTTCCAGGTTCTTAACGCCGTATTCTTTGGCAACCTCACCGGCACGTTCTGCAGCTACCTGAGCAGCGAACGGGGTGGACTTGCGAGAACCACGGAAACCTGAACCACCAGCAGTTGCCCAGGAAAGAGCGTTACCCTGACGGTCAGTAATAGTTACTATGGTGTTGTTGAAAGATGCATGAACGTGGGCAATGCCGTCGCTCACCTGCTTTTTAACGCGCTTACGCACACTACGAGCCGGAGTTTTAGCCATGATCTACCTTCCCGTTATTTCTTGATCGGTTTACGAGGACCTTTGCGCGTACGCGCATTAGTCTTGGTGCGCTGACCACGAAGGGGTAGGCTGCGGCGATGACGCAGACCTCGGTAACAACCCAGGTCCATCAGACGCTTGATGTTCATGGAGATCTCGCGGCGCAGGTCACCTTCTACGATGAATTTCGCCACTTGCTCACGCAGGGTTTCTACCTGAGCTTCATCCAATTCTTTGATTTTCACATCCTCAGCGATACCGGCTGCAGCACAAATGGCTTTAGAGCGGGTACGGCCGACGCCATAAATCGCAGTTAACGCAATAACTGCATGTTTATGGTCAGGAATGTTAATGCCAGCGATACGGGCCACTATGCACTCCTACAAATTAAAATATATAAAGCCATTACAAAGCCCGTCTAGGATACGTAATGACACAGACACCCAACAAAGGTGGCTGGCTACTTTAGCCAGCTCGCCTTTAATTTACAAGTCAAACCGTAACTTTTTTAGCCTTGGCGCTGTTTATGCTTAGGCTCTGTGCAAAGTACACGCACCACACCGTGGCGCTTGACGATTTTGCAGTTACGGCAGATTGCCTTAACGGAAGCACGAACTTTCATTGCTTAACTCCGTAAATAACCGAACCTTAACGGTTGTAACCCTTCAGGTTCGCTTTTTTCAGGACATCGCCATACTGATGGGACATCATGTGGGTTTGCACCTGAGCCATGAAGTCCATGATGACGACCACAATAATCAACAGCGAGGTACCGCCAAAGTAGAACTGGACGTTCCAGGCTGTCATCAAAAACTGTGGAACCAAACAGACAAAGGTAATGTACAGGGCACCGACCAGAGTCAGGCGAGTCATTACTTTGTCGATATAGCGCGCTGTTTGCTCACCCGGACGTATGCCCGGAATGAAAGCACCACTCTTCTTCAGGTTGTCTGCCGTCTCGCGCGGGTTGAACACCAACGCAGTATAGAAGAAACAGAAGAAGATAATGGCAGCGGCATACAGCATCACGTACAGCGGTTGACCGGGCTGCAGAGTCAAAGAGACCTCTTGCAGGATATTGGCAAACCACCCCTCGCCCTGACCGAACCAAGAGGCTACGGTACCCGGGAACAGGATAATGCTGGATGCGAAAATTGCCGGAATAACCCCCGCCATGTTCACTTTCAAGGGCAGGTGTGTACTCTGTGCTGCGAATACCTGGCGGCCCTGTTGACGCTTGGCGTAGTTCACCACAATGCGGCGCTGGCCACGTTCAACAAATACCACGAAATACGTTACCGCAAACACAATCACGGCCAGCAGCAACAGCAACAATATGTGCAATTCCCCCTGACGCGCCTGCTCTGCCGTGGCACCAATGGCCGATGGCAGACCAGCAACAATACCCACGAAGATAATCAACGAGATACCATTGCCAATGCCTCGTTCGGTTACCTGCTCACCCAACCACATCAGAAACATGGTACCGGTGACCAGACTCACCACTGCCGTGAAATAGAAACCAAGACCCACGTTAACCACGAGTCCTGGCATCATATTCGGTAAACCAGTGGCGATACCGATGGCCTGGATGGTGCCGAGAACCAGGGTGCCATACCGGGTGTACTGACTGATCTTTCGACGGCCAGATTCACCTTCCTTCTTGAGCTCAGCCAAGGCGGGGTGAACCACAGTCAGCAACTGGATGATAATGGACGCAGAAATATACGGCATTATCCCCAGCGCCAGTATGGACGCTCGTTCCAGAGCACCACCACTGAACATGTTGAACATTTCAATGATGGTGCCCTGCTGTTGCTGGAACAAGTCGGCAAGTACGGCGGCGTCAATTCCAGGAATAGGCACATAGGAGCCGGCGCGAAATACAATGATCGCGATAAGAACGAAAAGCAAACGACTCTTCAGTTCACCCAGCCCACCCTGTGCGCTTTTAGCATCTAATCCTGGTTTCTTGGCCATAGTACTTATTATTCCTCGATTTTACCGCCGGCTGCTTCGATGGCTGCGCGTGCACCTTTGGTGACGCCCAGACCAACCACAGTAACTTGACGGTCAATAGTGCCAGACAGAACAACTTTGGCAAACTGGATATTCTTGGTAACCAAGCCAGCCTGCTTCAGGGTGTTCAGATCCACCACATCGCCTTCAACTTTAGCCAGTTCGCTCAGACGAATTTCGGTAGTGACACGACCCTTGCGGGAAGTGAAACCAAACTTCGGCAGACGCTGTTTCAGCGGCATCTGACCGCCTTCAAAACCGTTGCGAACCTTACCGCCGGAGCGGGATTTCTGACCTTTGTGGCCGCGGCCACCGGTTTTACCCAGGCCGGAACCGATACCACGACCAACGCGCTTGGCGCTGGGCTTGGAGCCGGCGGCCGGAGACAGAGTATTCAAACGCATGCGATTACTCCCCAACCTTAACCATGTAGTAAACCTGGTTGATCATACCGCGTACACAAGCTGTATCTTCCAGCTCGACGGTGTGACCAATGCGACGCAGACCCAGGCCACGCAGCGTTGCCTTATGCTTAGGCAAACGACCGATGGAGCTGCGAGTCTGTGTTACTTTTACAGTCTTGTTAGCCATTGGCGCATTACCCCAGTATTTCGTCAACGCGCAGACCACGCTTGGCAGCGACTTGCTCGGGTGACTTCATTTGAGTCAGAGCGTCGATGGTAGCGCGAACTACGTTGTTCGGGTTAGTGGAACCGTAAGTCTTGGCCAGTACGTTATGTACACCGGCAACTTCCAGTACGGCGCGCATTGCACCACCGGCGATGATGCCGGTACCGTCAGAAGCAGGCTTCATGAATACGTTTGAACCAGAGTGACGACCTTTTACCGGATGGAACAAGGTGCCGTTGTTCAGACCAACTGTACGCATGTTACGACGAGCCTGTTCCATTGCCTTTTGAATGGCGGCAGGAACTTCACGGGCTTTACCGTAACCGAAACCAATACGACCGTTACCATCGCCTACTACCGTCAGAGCGGTGAAGGAGAAGATACGACCACCTTTTACGACTTTTGATACACGGTTAACTGCAATGAGCTTTTCTTGCAGTTCACCGGCTTGAGCTTCGATTTTTGCCATTTTCGACTCCACCCTTAGAACTGAAGACCAGCTTCACGTGCAGCTGTAGCCAGTGCGGCTACGCGACCGTGATATTGGAAACCGGAACGGTCAAAAGCGACAACTGTTACGCCTTTTTCAAGAGCGCGCTCAGCGATGGCTTTACCTACTACCGTGGCGGCATCGACGTTACCGGTGTATTTCACCTGCTCACGTACTGACTTTTCCACGGTAGACGCGGAAGCCAGAACAGTGGTGCTGTTCGGTGCAATAACCTGTGCATAGATGTGGCGCGGAGTACGGTGAACCACCAGGCGAGTCGCACCCAGTTCCAGCATCTTTTTACGTGCTTTGGTAGCACGGCGGATACGAGCTGCTTTTTTGTCCATAGTGTTACCTTACTTCTTCTTAGCCTCTTTACTGCGGACCTGTTCGCCGAAATAGCGAACACCTTTGCCTTTGTAAGGCTCGGGTTTACGGTACGCACGAATATTGGCAGCGACCTGACCGATCTGCTGTTTGTCTGCAGACTTGAGAACAATCTCGGTCTGAGTCGGACATTCAGCTGATACGCCTTCAGGAAGCGCATGCTCAACCGGGTGAGAGAAACCCAGAGACAGTGCAATTGCATTGCCTTTCATCTGGGCACGATAGCCAACACCAACCAGCTGCAGCTTGCGTTCGAAGCCTTCGGTAACACCGACAACCATGTTGTTGACCAGAGAACGGGCAGTGCCGGACTGGGCATTCGCACCGGCCACGTTTTCACGCGGGGCGAACTTCAACAGGTTATCTTCCTGGCTGATTTCAACAGCAGCATTGATGGTACGATTCAAAGTACCTTTGCTACCCTTGACGGTGATTTCCTGACCGTTCAACGTCACTTCTACGCCGGCAGGAATTTCGATAGGTGCCTTAGCAATGCGAGACATATCTACTCCTTATGCAACGTAGCAGATGATCTCACCGCCCATACCCGCTTTACGCGCGGCACGGTCGGTCATCACACCTTGGGACGTGGAAACGATAGCTACACCCATACCTGCCATCACTTTCGGCAGTTCGTCGCGCTTCTTATAGATGCGCAGACCGGGGCGGCTGACGCGTTGGATCAGTTCGACTACAGCTTCGCCTTCGAAGTACTTTAAAGTCACTTCCAGTTCGGCTTTGGTCTCACCAACGACGTTAAAGTCAGCAATATAACCTTCTTCTTTCAGTACTTTGGCAATAGCCACTTTTACTTTGGAAGAAGGCATGGTGACAGCAACTTTGTTGGCTGCCTGACCGTTGCGGATGCGGGTCAGCATATCCGCGATCGGATCTTGCATGCTCATTGTGTATTACTCCCGTGTTCGCTTACCAAGAAGCCTTCTTCAGGCCTGGAATTTCACCCTTCATCATCAGTTCGCGCACCTTGATGCGGCTCAAACCGAACTTCCGCAGGAAACCGTGCGGACGACCGGTGATGTTGCAGCGGTTACGCTGACGAGAGGGACTTGCGTCACGGGGCAATTGCTGCAGTTTCAGCACTGCATCCCAACGTGCTTCGTCAGAAGTGTTCACGTTAGAAATGATTTCTTTCAGTGCTTGACGCTTGGCCGAAAATTTATCAGCCAGCTTTGCGCGCTTGACTTCGCGAGCTTTCATTGATTGTTTTGCCATAACCCTACACCTTACTTACGGAATGGGAAGTTAAAGGCAGCCAGCAGAGCACGACCTTCTTCGTCAGACTGGGCAGTGGTGGTAATGGTAATGTCCATACCGCGCACACGATCTACCTTGTCATAATCGATTTCAGGAAAAATGATTTGCTCACGCACGCCCATGGAGTAGTTACCACGACCATCGAACGACTTGGCGTTCAGGCCTCGGAAGTCACGGATCCGGGGGATAGAGATACAAATCAAACGCTCCAGGAACTCCCACATACGCTCGCCGCGCAGAGTTACTTTACAACCAATGGGGTAGCCTTCACGGATTTTGAAGCCAGCAACGGATTTACGAGCTTTGGTGATCAATGGCTTTTGACCGGAAATGGCAGCCATATCGGCAGCAGCATTATCCAGGATCTTTTTATCAGCCAGAGCTTCACCCACACCCATGTTCAGGGTGATTTTCTCAATCCGAGGGACTTGCATGATAGACTTATACCCGAACTGACTAGACAGTTCTTTTACTACAGTTTCATTGTAGTAACCATGCAGTTTCGCCATCGTATAAACTCCAATTACTTCACAAGTTCGCCGGTGGACTTGAAGAAACGGACTTTTTTGCCGTCTTCAAACCGGAAACCAACGCGATCAGCCTTGCCGGAGGCAGAGTTGAACAGCGCTACGTTAGATACATCGAGAGGCGCTTCCTGCTCAATAATACCGCCAGCCTGGCCCAGTTGTGGAACCGGCTTTTGGTGTTTCTTGTTCAGGTTGATACCTGCAACGATTACTTTACCTTCATTGACCAGAACTTTGGTGACGGTGCCACGCTTGCCCTTGTCTTTGCCGGTAAGAATGATGACTTCGTCATCGCGACGGATTTTAGCTGCCATCGTTTGACTCCTTACAGTACTTCAGGTGCCAGTGAAACAATCTTCATGAACTTCTCATTACGAAGTTCACGCGTCACAGGACCAAAAATACGAGTTCCGATCGGCTGTTGATTGCTATTCAAAATCACGGCCGCATTGCGGTCGAAACGGATGACAGAGCCGTCCGGACGACGAACGCCTTTCCGAGTGCGAACGACCACCGCGTTCATTACATCACCTTTCTTAACCTTACCGCGCGGAATTGCTTCCTTGACAGTAACCTTGATGATGTCGCCGATGCCGGCGTAGCGGCGGTGCGAACCACCCAGGACCTTAATACACATTACGCTACGCGCACCGGAATTGTCGGCCACGTCCAGCATACTTTGCATTTGGATCATGTTAGTGCTCCGCTAAAGTGACTACTTTAAAACCCTTTCGGGATATTGGCTGCCTTTGAAGGCGCGGCATTATAGCACTGCCAAACCGAAAGAGTACAATAAAAAAACAAACGGCCCCAAGCAGGGCCGTTTGACCAGGTAAGTATATCAGAGAACGTTAGGCTTTAACCGGACGCTCGATGATTTTTACCAGAGTCCAGGACTTGGTCTTGGACAGCGGACGACATTCGCGAATAGTCACGACGTCACCGGTAGAACATTCATTATTTTCGTCATGCACGTGCAGCTTGGTAGTGCGCTTCATGTACTTCCCGTAGATCGGGTGCTTCACGAAACGGCTGATAGCTACGGTGATGGACTTGTCCATCTTGTCGCTAACCACACTGCCCTGCAGAGTACGAACGTTAGAATCGCTCATCTTACGCACCTGCCTTTTGGTTCAAAACAGTCTTAACACGCGCGATGTCGCGACGTACATTTTTGATGTTGTGAGTCTGAGCCAGTTGACCGGTGCTTGCCTGGATGCGCATGTTAAATTGCTCACGCAGCAGGCCCAGCAGTTCCTGGTTCAGTTCTTCAACACTCTTTTCACGCAGATCTTGTGCTTTCATCACATCACCGTCCGAGTTATGAAAGTGGTCCTAACCGGCAGCTTGGCAGCGGCCAGTGCAAAGGCTTCGCGAGCCAGAGCCTCAGGTACACCGTCCATCTCGTACAGGACACGACCCGGCTGAATCTGGGCAACCCAGTATTCCACGTTACCCTTACCTTTACCCATACGAACTTCGAGGGGCTTTTCGGTAATCGGCTTGTCCGGGAAGATACGGATCCAGATTTTACCTTGACGCTTGACGTGACGGGTCATGGCACGACGTGCTGCTTCGATCTGGCGAGCAGTAATACGTCCACGAGTGGTCGCCTTCAAACCAAAGGTACCGAAAGAAACCAGGTTACCTGAGGTCGCCACACCGCGGTTGCGGCCTTTGTGGACTTTACGGAATTTCGTACGTTTTGGTTGCAACATATCCGAGTCTCCTTACTTACCGCGGCCTTTGCGCTTGGGCTTGGACGGAGCTGGTTCTTGAGCTACGGCTTGCAGGCCGCCCAGAACTTCACCCTTGAATATCCAAACCTTTACGCCGATGATGCCGTAAGTGGTAGATGCTTCAGAAGTTGCATAGTCGATATCGGCACGCAGGGTGTGCAGAGGCACACGACCTTCGCGGTACCATTCGGTACGCGCGATTTCAGCGCCGCCCAGACGACCGCTAACTTCCACCTTGATGCCTTTGGAACCGATACGCATCGCGTTCTGTACCGCACGCTTCATAGCGCGACGGAACATGACACGGCGCTCGAGCTGGGAGGCGATAGAATCGGCCACCAGCTGTCCGTCCAGCTCAGGTTTACGCACTTCGGAAATGTTGATCTGTGCAGGAACGCCAGCCAGTTTGGCTACGTGCTTGCGCAGTTTTTCCACATCTTCGCCTTTCTTACCGATAACCACGCCGGGACGAGCGGTGTGAATAGTCACACGGATGCTCTTGGCCGGACGCTCGATCACGATACGAGAAAGAGAAGCGTTTTTCAGTTCCTGCTTCAGGTACTGACGCACTTGAAAATCGCTGTGCAAGTTATCAGCGAAGTCCTTGGTATTCGCAAACCAGGTCGAATTAAAAGGCTTGGTGATACCTAAGCGAATACCGTTCGGGTGTACTTTCTGGCCCATTGCTTATCTCCTAGCCTCTTAGCGGTCGGACACAACCACAGTGATGTGGCTGGTACGCTTCATGATACGGTCCGCGCGGCCCTTGGCACGAGGACGAATACGCTTCATGGTAGGACCTTCGTCAACGAAGATCTTGGCCACTGTCAGCTCATCGATATCCGCACCTTCATTGTGCTCGGCATTGGCAATGGCAGATTCAAGTACTTTCTTAACCAGAACGGCAGCCTTTTTGGGGCTGAAAGTCAGGACATTCAGTGCCTTGTCTACGGTCAGACCACGGACTTGATCGGCTACCAGGCGCGCCTTCTGGGCAGAAGTGCGAGCAAAGCGGTGTTTAGCTATAGCTTCCATCTTTTACCCCTTAACGCTTCTTGGCCTTCTTATCTGCGACATGGCCGCGATAAGTACGAGTCGGTGCAAATTCGCCCAGCTTATGGCCGATCATTTCCTCGGAAACGAAGACAGGCACGTGCTGACGACCATTATGGACAGCGATGGTCAAACCGATCATGTTCGGAATGATCATTGAACGACGGGACCAAGTCTTAATTGGTTTCTTTTCCCCGCTTTCCACCGCTTTCTCTACCTTCTTCAGCAAGTGCAGGTCGATAAACGGACCTTTCTTGAGAGAACGTGGCATGGTGATACCTCTAAAAAACTATTACTTGTTACGGTGACGTACCACGAACTGGTCGGTACGCTTATTTTTACGGGTTTTGGCACCCTTGGTCGGCTTGCCCCAAGGAGTAACCGGGTGACGGCCACCTGAGGTACGACCTTCACCACCGCCATGCGGGTGGTCTACCGGGTTCATCGCCACACCGCGAACGGTAGGACGAATACCACGCCAGCGCGTAGCACCGGCTTTACCCAGCTGACGCAGCATGTGCTCGGCGTTACCTACTTCACCCAGGGTAGCGCGACACTCGGCCAGTACTTTACGTACTTCACCGGAACGCAGACGCAGGGTGACATAGGTGCCTTCACGCGCCAGGATCTGGGCGGAAGTACCGGCGGAGCGAGCAATCTGCGCGCCCTTGCCAGGCTTCATCTCGATGGCGTGCACAGTGCTACCAACGGGGATGTTGCGCATCGGCAGGCAGTTACCGGCCTTGATCGGAGCGGCATCACCAGACAGGATCTGATCGCCAGCATGAACACCTTTCGGTGCCAGGATGTAGCGACGCTCACCATCTGCATACAGCACCAGGGCGATGTTAGCGGAGCGGTTAGGATCATATTCCAGACGCTCTACCTTGGCCGGGATACCATCTTTGTTGCGCTTGAAGTCAACCAGACGGTAGTGCTGCTTGTGACCACCACCGATGTGGCGAGTGGTAATGCGGCCACCATTGTTACGACCACCTGACTTGGACTTTTTCTCCAGCAGGGCGGCGAACGGCTTGCCTTTGTACAGTTCCGGGTTGCTGACCTTGACGACATGACGGCGACCCGGAGAAGTAGGCTTACATTTTACGATTGCCATTTTGAATTACTCCTCTCTTACTCGGCACCGCCGATGAAGTCGATGTCCTGACCTTCTTTCAGGGTCACGTAGGCTTTTTTCCAATCGGAACGCTGGCCCATGCGGTTACCGGTGCGCTTGGTTTTACCCTTCACCAGCAACGTGCGAACATCTTTAACTTCAACTTCGAACAGCTTCTCGACCGCAGCTTTAACTTCAGCTTTGGTAGCATCCTTGGCAACCTTGAACACGATAGTGTTGGTTTTTTCGGCAACCATGGTGCTTTTTTCAGAGATATGCGGCGCCTTCAGAACTTTCAGAATACGCTCTTCACGGATCATGCCAGCATCTCCTCGATTTGCTTAACTGCGTCGGCAGTTACCAATACCTTGTCGAACGCGATCAAAGAAACCGGGTCGATACCAGCCACGTCACGCACGTCAACCTTGTACAGGTTACGTGAGGCGAGGAACAGGTTCTCGTCCACTTCGGCAGTGACGATCAGAACATCAGTCAGATCCCATTGCTTCAGCTTGGTCAGCAGTTCTTTAGTCTTCGGCGCTTCCACACCGAATTTTTCAACCACGATCAGACGCTCTTGACGTACCAGCTCGGAGAGGATGCTTTTGATGGCACCACGGTACATCTTCTTGTTGACCTTCTGGCTGTGATCTTGCGGCTTAGCAGCAAAAGTCACACCACCACCGCGCCAAATCGGCGAGCGGATGGTACCGGCACGGGCCCGGCCAGTGCCCTTTTGGCGCCACGGCTTCTTGCCGCCGCCAGACACTTCGGAACGGGTCTTCTGAGCACGAGTACCTTGACGAGCACCGGCGGCATAGGCTACTACAACCTGATGCACCAGCGCTTCGTTGAACTCACGCCCGAAGGTAGTTTCGGAAACTTCAAGAGCGCCTTGCGCGTCTTTCATTACCAATTCCATTACTATCTCCTCAGACGTTACGCTTTAACGGCAGGTTTAACGATGACGTTGCCGTTAGTCGCACCCGGTACTGCACCTTTAATGAGCAGCAGGTTACGAGCAACATCAACGCGGACCACTTCCAGGTTTTGCGTGGTGACACGCTCAGCACCCATGTGACCGGCCATTTTCTTGCCTTTGAACACTTTACCCGGTGATTGGTTTTGACCAATTGAACCCGGAGCGCGGTGTGACAAGGAGTTACCATGAGTCATGTCCTGGGTACGGAAGTTCCAACGCTTAACAGCGCCAGCGAAGCCCTTACCTTTAGAAGTACCGGTAACGTCTACTTTCTTGACATCGTTGAAGATGTCTACTTTCAGCTCGGAACCGACTTCGATACCTTCGCCTTCACCTGAACCCAGGCGGAATTCCCACAGACCGCGACCCGCTTCCACGCCAGCTTTAGCGAACAGACCCGCTTCAGGCTTGGTGATACGATTCGCTTTCTTGATGCCAGTGGTCACCTGAACGGCTTGATAGCCATCCAGTTCCAGAGTTTTAACCTGGGTAACACGGTTGGCATCTACTTCGATAACGGTGACCGGGATGGACACGCCGTCTTCGGTGAAGACACGGGTCATACCCAGCTTACGACCTACTAGACCGATTGCCATTGATAAAACCTCCGTTATTAGCCCAGGCTGATCTGGACGTCGACGCCAGCAGCCAGATCCAGACGCATCAGAGCATCAACTGTTTTATCAGTCGGCTCAACGATGTCTACCAGACGCTTGTGAGTACGAATTTCATACTGATCACGTGCATCTTTGTTCACGTGTGGAGATGTCAGTACGGTATAACGCTCTTTGCGCGTCGGCAGCGGAATAGGACCGCGAACCTGAGCACCAGTGCGCTTGGCAGTTTCTACGATCTCCGCAGTAGACTGATCGATCAGACGGTGATCGAAGGCCTTCAGGCGGATACGAATTCTTTGGTTCTGCATTACCAGAGCTCCAATTGGATAAAGAACATAAAATCAGCACCGCCTGCTCCTTTATATAAAAGAGGGGGTGTGATTTAACAACGGTGCCCACCATATCGGGGGCCTGTATCGCCAGGAGCTACCTGACAGGAGCCTTTCGGCTCGCTCGGTAATACACCAAGCGAGCTGAATTATACGGATTTGACCGGCGCATGCAAGCCGGTCGTGTCATTTTTTAAGCAACTTGTGTCAAGCCACTTGCGTTAAGCCACCTGCCATGAATGCCAGGTGGCCTGTTTGGGTTTCAGGCAACCTTGTTCTTGCCGATCAGACCGGCCTTGCCTTTCAGTACCACTTCCAGCGCCACTTCGTCACAGGCATGCAGACGCGGACAGAGATCGCAGTCTTTCATCACCTTCTCGGGCAGCAGGCTCTTGCTGGTGGAACTGAAGCCCAGCTTCATGAAGAACTCAGGCACCCGGGTCAGCACTATGACCCGCTCGATGGCCATGTCCTCGGCTTTCTTGAGGATTTTCTCCACCAGCGCCCGGCCCTGCCCCTGATTCTGGAAGCCGGGCTCGATCCCCAGAGAGCGGATTTCCGCCAACCCGGTGTCATAGACATACAGGGAAGCACAGCCACTGATCTGGCCCTGGGTCTCGGTCACCGCAAACTCGCCCACCGCCTGAATCAGCTCCTTGCGGGTACGGGGCAGGTTCTCACCGATGTTGGCCCAGTAGTTCACCATGCGCTCGATGGCATCCAGATCGGTCAGCCGGGCGCCGCGCACATGAATACCGGAGGTATCACGCTGGGTGAGGCGACGCTCGGCGCTGCTCAGGGCAAACTCCACCTGATCCGGCGCCACGCCACCCAGGGCGCAACGGCTGGCCAGGCTGGACTCCAGCGACAGCTTGCCGTAGACATCCTCTTCGATCAGCGGACTGAACTGCTTGAAATCGTCCATCGGCAGCTCTTCCATCGGCAGCTTCTTGCCGATGGCGTGTACCACTATGGCACCGACAATATGGTGCGCTTCGCGGAACGGAATACCCTTGGCCACCAGGTAATCGGCCATTTCGGTGGCATTGGAGTAACCGCCCTGAGCCGCTTCCCGGGTTTTTTCTTCATTGAGCTTGATGTCGTGCAACACCATCTCGGCCATTTCCAGGCAGTCGTGCCAGGTGTCGAGCGCGTCGAACAGGCCTTCCTTGTCTTCCTGCATGTCCTTGTTGTAGGCCAGCGGCAGCGCCTTCAGGGTCATCATCATGCCGGCATAGGCACCGAATACCCGACCGGTCTTGCCCCGGATCAGCTCCAGCGCATCCGGATTTTTTTTCTGCGGCATCAGCGACGAGCCGGAAGTGACCCGGTCGGACAGCTCGAGGAAACCGGACTCGCCGGAGTTGTAGAAAATCAGATCTTCGGCGAAACGCGACAGGTGCATCATGGAATTAACAGCGCAGTTCATCAGCTCCAGCACATGATCGCGATCGGACACAGAGTCCAGGCTGTTGCGGGTCGGCGACGAAAAGCCCAGCGAGTGGGCCAGATCGTGGCGATCAATCGGAAAACCGGTACCGGCCAGGGCGCCCGAGCCCAGCGGGCAGGTATCCATGCGTTTCTGCGCGTCCTGCAGTCGGGTAAAGTCCCGCTCCAGCATCTCGACGTACGCCAGGCACCAGTGAGCAAAGGTCACCGGCTGGGCCCGTTGCAGGTGGGTATAACCCGGCAGTACCGTGGCCTGCTGCTCGCGGGCCACGCTCACCAGCTTCTTCTGCAGTTCATCCAGCTTGGTCAGCAGCGGCGGAACCTGCTGCTTGCACCACAGCTTGAGATCGGTGGCCACCTGATCGTTACGGCTGCGACCGGTATGCAGCTTCTTGCCCAGGTCACCGACCGCCGAAATAAGATGGCCTTCAACCCAGGAATGAATATCTTCCGCATCGGACCGGAGGATCTGCTCGGGATCTTCCATCACCTTGAGTTTCAGGTCGTTGAGTGCCAACTCGATTTTCTGCTGCTCTTGTGCCGTCAGCACCCCACCCTTGCACAGGGCCCGGGACCAGGCAATGGAGCCGACGATATCCTGCTCCGCCAGGCGATAATCGAAACGCAAAGAATCATTGAACTGCTTGAACTTGGCATCTGCCGCCTGACTGAAACGTCCACCCCAAAGTGCCATAACCTCTGAACTCCTAAACGACATTGCTAAAATTTTATGGTTAACCAGGCCACTCCCGGCCGGGCTCATTGTTGCTCGATATTATACTTAAAACGGAGCTGTAAGCCGTAAGCTTTAAGCTGAGAGCTAAAGAAAACATCCAAACCTATCGATCCCTTTGAGGTCGTGCTACGGTTTTTGGTCCAATGAATTGGACCCTACAAAAAGACTCGAACCACTCGTAGGGTCGAATTCATTCGACCGATTTTGTAGGGTTTGTGTTTTATCTTGAACTTACAGCTTACGGCTGACTGCTTCCTTCTATAAGCAAAAAGGGGGCATAAAGCCCCCTGCGGTTAAGCGTTAACCTGAACAGTTACACTTATTTTTTCAGGCTGTTCAGCGCCTTGATGCGACTGGCCAGCGAGTACAGACGGATAAAGCCTTCGGCGTGGCTCTGATCGTACACTTCGTCTTCACCGAAGGTGGCGAACTCTTCCGAGTACAGGCTGTTGGGCGAAGACTTCTGAATCGCCGTTACCTGCCCCTTGTACATCTTCAGTACCACTTCACCGGATACGTCTTCGGCAATGGCGTTGGCAGAAGCCAGCAGCGCCTTGCACAGCGGGGTGAACCAGCGACCGTCGTAGACCAGGTGAGAGAACTCGGCACCCACTTTTTCACGCCAGGCTCGGGTCGGCTTGTCCAGCACCAGCTCTTCGATCGCGCGCAGGGCGGCCATCATGACGGTGCCGCCCGGAGTTTCGTAGCAGCCACGAGACTTCATGCCCACCAGACGGTTTTCGACGATATCCACCCGGCCCACGCCGTGCTTGGCGGCGCGCTCGTTCAGGGTAACCAGCACCTGATACGGGCTCATCTGCTCGCCGTCTACGGCGACGATGCGGCCTTGCTCAATGGTCAACGACAGGGTTTCGGCCTTGTCGGGGGCCTGCTCGGGAGACACGGTCCAGGTCCAGGCCTGCTCGGACGGCTCATTCCAGGTGCTTTCCAGCTCGCCACCTTCGGTGGAGATGTGCCAGGCATTGGCATCGCGGGAATAGATCTTGGTGGCGCTGGCGGTGGTCTTGATGTTGCGCTCGGCCAGGTAGTTCAACAGGTCTTCGCGGCTGCGCATGTCCCAGATACGCCAGGGGGCGATAATCGCCAGCTGCGGAGCCAGTGCCGCGACGGCACCTTCGAAACGCACCTGATCGTTACCCTTGCCGGTACAACCGTGAGCAATCGCCTCGGCGCCTTCGGCCAGGGCCGCTTCGGCCATGGCCTTGGCAATAATGGGCCGCGCCATGGAGGTACCCAGCAAATAGGTGCCTTCGTAGATGGCACCGGTTTTCAGGGTAGGATACACATAGTCATTGACGAACTCGTCTTTCAGGTCGGCGACGATGCACTTGACCGCACCGGAGGCGAGGGCTTTGGCTTCGATGCCTTCCAGCTCTTCCTCGCCCTGACCCACATCACCCACGAAGGCGATGATTTCACACCCTTCGTAGTTCTCTTTCAGCCACGGAATGATGGCAGAAGTGTCCAGACCGCCAGAGTAGGCCAGCAGAATTTTTTTGAATTGGCTCATGAGTGAATATCCCTGTTAATCAATGTCAGCAGCACGGCATTCTGGACGTGCATGCGATTTTCAGCTTGGTCGAGGATAAAGGAGGCGGGGCCGTCCATTACCTCGGAAGTTATTTCCCACTCCCTGTGGGCAGGCTGACAATGCAGAACCTGTTTGGCTCCGGTTTTGTCGAGCATGGCCTGATTGATCTGATACGGCATGAAGATTTCCTTCACCTGTTCCAGTGGCGTTTCGTCGCCCATGGACACCCAGGTATCCGTATAGAGTACATCAATGCCTTCCACCTCATCGAGGTTGTCGGTCACCCGAACCCTGGCACCACTCACGGCAGCCAGTGCCTCGGCTTCCTTCAGGATCTGGGCATCCACGTTGTGGCCCCGAGGGCACACGGCAGTGACGGTGGAGCCCAGAATGGCACCGGCCAGCAGCAGCGAGTTGGTCACATTGTTACCATCGCCCACATAGGCCAGGTGCACCTTGCTCAGATCTTCATGATGCTCGGCAATGGTCATGAAGTCCGCCAGCGCCTGACACGGATGATACAGGTTACAGAGGGAGTTGATCACCGGTACCTGCGCATATTTTGTCATTTCCACCAGAGTCTGGTGTTCGTAGACCCGCGCCACTATGGCGTCGGACCAGCGCGACAGGTTGGCGGCAAAGTCCTGTACCGTTTCCCGGTTGCCCATGGCGCCGTTCTGGCTGTCCAGGTACACCGCATGGCCGCCCAGCCGGTTGATACCGATGTCGAGGGTCACCCGGGTACGCAGCGAGGGTTTTTCGAACAGGGTCACCACGCTCTTGCCCTTGAGGGCATCCGCATACTTGTCCGGATTGGCCTTGAGGTCTTTGGCCAGGATCAGGATCTGTTCGATCTGTTCTTTGCTGTAATCTTTCAAACTCAATAAATGCTGCATAACGCCTCCTTAGTGGGAAATCCGAGTGCCATACTCGGACTCACCGGCCAGCAGCGACAACAATTGTTCCGGATAGCGCCAGCTACCCACGGCCACCGGTTTGCCCAGGGTCTTGGTGGCCTTGAGCGCCGCCTTGACCTTGACCGCCATGCCGTCCTTGATAATGTTCTGTTGCATCAGATCCAGGGCGTCCGCCTCGTTCAGTTCGGCGATACGCTGACCCTTGCCGTCGAGAATGCCGCTCACGTCCGACAGCATCACCAGATCCGCATCCAGAATTTCGGCGATGGCGGTGGCGGCCTGATCCGCATTCACGTTCATCAGCTGGCCGTCGAAGGTAATGCCGATGGAGCTGACCACCGGCAGGAAGCCACCGGCCAGCAGGGTGCTGACCAGGGTGGCATCGCCACCTTCAATCTGGCCCACGGCACCCAGCTCGGGATCCAGCTGACTGACCCGGCACAGGCCGCCGTCCGCCAGGCACAGACCGACCGACTTGATGTCGTGCGCGATGGCCTGAGCCAGCAGCAACTTGTTGGCGGTACCGGCCAGGGCACCGGCGATAACCGGAATCTGGTCGAAGGGGGTCACCCGCAGGCCGTCTTTCTTGGTGGAGGTCAGGCCCATGGCCTTGAGCTGGTTATCCACCAGCACGCCGCCGCCGTGCACCAGCACCAGCGGGCGGCCAACCTTATCGAAAAAAGCCTTGAGGGTGGTGAACAGGGCCGCCAGGGCCGTGTCGCTTTCGAGCAGGGTGCCACCCAGCTTGATGATCAGCGGCTGCTGCGCCGATGATGGCTGTGATTGTTGGATTGTCATCCTTGATTACTCCTGAACCAGGCCCGCCAGCGGCGAGAATCCCTGATGAATATTGATACACTGAATGGCCTGACTGGCCGCGCCTTTCAGCAGGTTGTCTATCGCCGACACCAC
Organism: Oceanisphaera litoralis; assembly: GCF_016907015.1. Classification (GTDB taxonomy): domain Bacteria; phylum Pseudomonadota; class Gammaproteobacteria; order Enterobacterales; family Aeromonadaceae; genus Oceanimonas; species Oceanimonas litoralis. The sequence goes on along the minus strand of NZ_JAFBBE010000022.1, from coordinate 42,963 downwards.
AATCAGCTGATTGCCGTCCCGGGCCCAATGCAGGTCACAGAAGGGCGTACCCGCCACATCGTTGATCTGTGGCCACTGGCCGGTCAGACGCACGATTTTCTGGCCCTGATACGCCTGCTGGTAGGCGGCGGCAATCTGTTCGTCGCCGACATTGTCGTTCAGCTGCACATAGATGGTGGCGAGAATACCGCGAATGAAGTTGCCCAGATGCGGCTGAAACACCACCTGATTGCTCAGATGGTGGCTGATTTCCGGCTGGTGGCGATGATTGAGCACACCATAAGGCTTGAAGCTGACTTCGCAGAAGCTGTTGGCCATGCTTGCCTTGCGGCCGGCACCACTGACGCCGGACACGGCGCTGATAATGGGCTTGCTGCCCTCGGCAATCAGGCCGGCGGCCTGCAGCGGCTTGAGTGCGCTGAGCGAGGCGGTGGGGTAACAGCCGGGCACGGCAATCAGCTGCGCCGCCTTGATGGCGTCCTGATTCCACTCGGCCAGACCGTAGGCGGCCCGAGCCAGCCAGTCACCGTGCTGATGCTGGAAACCATAGAAGCGCTCGTAGAAACCGTCGCCGGGAACCCGGAAGGCACCGGACAAATCGAATACCGGCAGCCCCTTGGCCAGAAAACCCGGCGCCAGATCGTGACTCACTTCATGGGCGGTGGCCATCAGCACCAGATCCGCTTCGGTATGAATGCGGCTCAGGGCTTCATCATCCAGCGGCAGCAGCGGCAGGTCGATCACACCGCGCCAGCGCGGGTGCAGGCTGGCGAAGGATTTATGTGCATCCTGGCTGCCTTCAGACACATAGAGGCCGGACAGGGTCAGGTTGGGGTGGCTCTGGATCAGGCCGGCCAGCTCGGCTCCGGTATAACCACTGGCACCAATAATTGCAGCTTTTAACATGGGCGTATCCGTCAGTTTGAATTCGGCTTGGTATAGATGCAGGCGTCAGCCTAGCGTGTTTTCAGGGCTTATGTCACCCTAAAGAAAAGGCTCAGGCGAGCTGTCGTCGTCGCCGTATCGAAGAGGGGAAATACATGGCCATCTGTTACGCTGGTTACCCGGATATGAATAAGCTGGCAGCCTAGCAATAAAAACATATTTATGCAATTGTGCTGAATTTAAATTAGATAACTTCCGACGGAGATCCTATGACATCGCTCAAACTGCTGGACATGTACCGCAGCATCATCGCCCTTCCTTCCATCAGCAGCACAGAGAGCAGCTGGGATCAGAGTAACGAGCAGGTGATTCGGCTGCTGGCTGACTGGTTCAGCCAGCTCGGCTTTTCCGTCGAGGTAACCGAATTGCCCGATCTGCCCGGCAAGTTCAACCTGCTCGCCACCAAAGGCGAAGGCGACGGCGGCCTGCTGCTGGCCGGCCACACCGATACCGTGCCCTTCGACCCGGGCCGCTGGACCAAAGACCCCTTCAAACTCACCGAAGAAGGCAACCGCCTCTACGGCCTCGGGGTCATCGACATGAAGGGCTTCTTCGCCTTTATCGTCGAGGCGCTGAAAGACCTGGATCTGAGCAAGCTCGACAAGCCCATTCGCATTCTCGCCACCGCCGATGAAGAAACCACCATGGCCGGTGCCCGTGCCATCGCCAGCGCCATGGCCATCAAGCCCGATTATGCGGTCATCGGCGAACCCACCGGTCTGGTGCCGGTCATGATGCACAAGGGCCACATGTCCGAAGCCATTCGCATCACAGGCCGGAGCGGCCACAGCTCGGATCCGGCCAACGGCGTCAACGCGCTCGAGATCATGCATCAGGTAATGGGCCGACTGCTGGACCTCCAGCGCCAGCTGAAGGAAAACTACGGCAATCACCATTTCAAGGTGCCTCAGCCGACCCTCAACCTGGGCCATATCAGTGGCGGTGACAGCCCCAACCGCATCTGTGCCTGCTGCGAACTGCACTTCGACATGCGCCCCATCCCCGGCGTGGGCCCCGACGAACTGCTGGGCCTGCTGCATCACGCATTGGAGCCGATCAAACAGCAGTATCCCAAGGCGCTGGAACTGACCCACCTGCATGAGCCGATTCCGCCTTATGGTACGGATCCGGACGGCGAGCTGGTCAAGGCGGCGGAAACCATGTCCGGCAATAAAGCCGAGGCGGTCAACTACTGCACCGAGGCGCCCTTCATCAACCAGCTGGGCTGCCAGACCATAGTGCTGGGCCCGGGACATATTGCCCAGGCGCACCAGCCCGACGAGTATCTGGATCTGTCCTTCGTCAAACCCACCGTAGAGATACTGCAACAGCTGGTCAGCCGTTTCTGTTTAAGTAAATAAACTACATATATCTGGTCAGTCCACAACGAGATTGACCAGATATAAGAAAAATAGCTACATATGAGCCAGAATATTTTTTATTGTAGTAATTTAACGGAAAAAGGAGGCAGATATGGATAATCATGCGGCACTCAGAGCCAATGTCGGCCTGCTGGGGCAACTGTTGGGCGATACCATCAAGGATCACCACGGCCAGGCCTTTCTCGACAAGATAGAAACCATTCGCCAGCTGGCCAAGTCGGCCCGCAAGGGCAACGATGACGATCAGCAGCAATTACTGGATACCCTCAAGCACCTGAGTGATGACGAGCTGTTGCCGGTGGCCCGCGCCTTCAGTCAGTTTCTCAATCTGGCCAACGTGGCCGAACAGTTTCATACCATCTCCCGGGAGACCCGGCAGCATGCCGGTGCCGGCCCGCTCCGCCAGGTGTTCGAGCGGCTGAAGGCCGCCGAGGTGAATGAAGACAACATCAGGGCGGCGGTGGACGCGCTGGATATCGAACTGGTGCTGACCGCCCACCCCACCGAAGTGACCCGCCGCACCTTTATCCACAAGCATGTTCAGCTCAACGACTGCCTGGCGGCGCTGGAACTGGACCTGCCCGAGTCGGAAAAGGCCGAACTGCTGGCCCGGATCGAGCAGCTGATCACCCAAGCCTGGCACAGCAACGAAATCCGCGCCCAGCGGCCGACCCCGGTCGACGAAGCCAAATGGGGCTTTGCGGTGATCGAAAACAGCCTCTGGCCCGCCCTGCCCACCTTCATGCGCCAGCTCGACAGCCAGTTGAAGGAACAGCTGGGCATCCGGCTGCCGCTGGACGCGGCGCCGGTGCGCTTCGCATCCTGGATGGGCGGCGACCGGGACGGCAACCCCTTCGTCACCGCCAGGGTGACCCGGGAAGTACTGCTGCTCGGTCGCTGGATGGCCAGCTCGCTGTTTCTCAACGACATCCAGGAACTGGTGTCCGAACTGTCGATGTCCCAGGCCAACGATGAACTCTATCGCCAGGCCGATCAGAGCGACGAACCGTACCGGGCCATACTGCGCATCCTGCGGGAAGATCTGCGCGAAACCCTGCTGCACCTCAACGCCCGGGTGCAGGGTCAGAGCACCGACGCCCGGGATCTGATCACCACCACAGAGCAGTTGCGCGCCCCGCTGGAGCTGTGCTATCGCTCGCTGCAGGAATGCGGCCTCGGCAAGATCGCCGACGGCCTGCTGCTGGACGTGATCCGCAAGGTGGCCTGTTTCGGCATCCATCTGCTCAAACTGGATATCCGCCAGGACGGCGAACGCCATACCCAGGCCCTGGCCGAAATCACCCGTTACCTCGGTCTCGGCGATTACGCCGACTGGAGCGAAGCCGACAAGCAGGCGTTTCTGCTCAACGAACTGAATTCCCGTCGCCCCTTATTACCGCGGCAAGGGCTGCCGGGCCAGTGGCAACCCTCGGACGACACCAGAGAAGTACTGGATACCTGCCAGATGATTGCCGAGCATCCGCAAGATGCCTTCGGCATCTACATCATCTCCATGGCCGGCGCGCCGTCCGATGTGCTGGCGGTACAACTGCTGCTGAAAGAATGTGGCGTCGACTTCCCGATGCCGGTGGCGCCCCTGTTCGAGACTCTGGACGATCTCAACAACGGCGCCGAGGTGATCGAGCAGCTGTACCATCTCCCCTGGTATCGCGGTTACCTGCAGGGTCGCCAGTTCGTGATGATCGGCTATTCCGACTCGGCCAAGGACGCGGGCATGCTGGCTGCGGGCTGGGCCCAGTACAGTGCCATGGAAAAACTGGTGGCCATCAGCGAGCAGGAACAGATCAAGCTGACCCTGTTTCACGGTCGGGGCGGCAGCCTGGGTCGCGGCGGCGGTCCGGCACGGCAGGGCATTCTGGCTCAACCCCCCGGCTCCACCCTCGGCGGCCTGCGCGTCACCGAGCAGGGCGAAATGATCCGCTTCAAGTTCGGCCTGCCCCAGGTGGCCATCGACAGTCTGGCGCTTTATGCCAGCGCCGTACTGGAGGCCAACCTGCTGCCGCCGCCCGAACCCGAGCCCCAATGGCGCGAGCTGATGGACACCATGGCCGAGGTCTCCTGTGCCCACTATCGTTCGCTGATCCGCGACGAGCCGGACTTTGTGCCTTATTTCCGCGCCGCCACCCCCGAGCTGGAACTGGGCAAGCTGCCGCTGGGTTCGCGTCCGGCCAAGCGCAAGCCCAACGGCGGGGTGGAAAGCCTGCGCGCCATTCCCTGGATTTTCGCCTGGACCCAGAACCGGCTGATGCTGCCCGCCTGGCTCGGCGCCCACAAGGGGCTGGAAAAGGTGATCGCCGACGGGCAGGAAGACACCCTTGTCGCCATGAACAAACGCTGGCCCTTCTTCCGCGCCCGACTCGACATGCTGGAGATGGTGTTCCTCAAGGCCGACCCCGGCCTGGCCGCCTACTACGACAGCCTGCTGGTACCGGCCGAGCTCAAGCCGCTGGGCAAGCGTTTGCGCAACGAGCTGCAGGCCAGCATGACGCTGGTATTGCAGCTTAAAGAAGAAGCGGAGCTACTGTCCGACGAGCCCTGGATCAAGGAATCCATCACGCTGCGCAATCCCTATACGGATCCGCTCAACGTATTGCAGGCCGAGCTGCTCAAGCGTTCGCGCCAGCAGGGTGATATTCACCCTGCCCTGGATCAGGCGCTCATGGTCACCATCGCCGGTATCGCCGCCGGCATGCGCAATACGGGGTAAACAAGCTGTAAGCGGTCAGCTTTAAGCTATCAGCTGTAAGTAGCTCGACGGAGATTGCAGGCACGACTTCGTGCCTGCAACTTTATCCAGAGGGACTCGAAGCTGATAGTCGGCTGAGGCTATCCCAGTCACCTCTCTTTAACCTCTGAGCCACCTGGTGAACATGATAAAAAGCCCCGGAGCCGACAGGCTCTGGGGCTTTTTATCACTTGGCTATCAGGCGAGTCAGTTTAGCCTTTACTTACTGCTTCATTAACTATTTCGCCCGATGCGACTGGCTCGGCCAGAGGCTTCTTGGCCCAGTAGCCGGCCAGCAGGGAACCGGAAATGTTGTGCCACACGCTGAACAGGGTGCCGGGCAGGGCCGCCGTGGGGGTGAAGAACTTCATCGCCAGTGCCGCCGCCAGACCGGAGTTTTGCAGTCCCACTTCGAAGGCGATGGTACGGCAGACTTTCTTGTCGAAGCCCATCAGGGCGCGGAGATTTTCAAGGTAGTTGTCTTATGTCACAAGGGAGGCCGTTATCACCAATTCAATCGCTTAATAAAACATTGCATAATCGAGCCATACTGCCGCCTCATTATTTCGGACCCTGCCATGACCCCCGCCATCCTGTTTCTGGAACAGCAAAAAGTAGCCTTTACCCTGCACCCCTATGAGTGCACCGCTCTGGATGACTTCGGTGCCCATGCGGCGGAGCAGTTACAGGTGCCGCCGGCGCGGGTGTTCAAGACACTGCTGACCGAAGGCGAGCAGGGCGCCGTGGTAGCACTGGTGCCCTCTTCCGGCAAGGTGAACCTGAAGCGATTGGCCAGGGCCGCCGGGGTAAAGAAGCTGGAGATGATGCCGCCGGCAAAGGCGGAGCGGTTGACCGGTTACAAGGTGGGCGGCATCAGCCCCTTCGCCCAGAAGAAGCGGCTGCCCACGGTGCTGGACGCCTCGGCGCCACTGCATCCCTTCGTGCTAGTGTCCGGCGGCAAGCGGGGGCTGTCGCTCGGCGTGACCGCCGACAGCCTGCAGACCCTGCTCGGCGCCGTGATGGCCGATATTGCCGAGTGAGGCGCAGCAACGTTTTTATTCGGCTTATCAATGGGATAATCACCAGGCTTTGATTACCGGCTGACAGGCTTTAAGCCGTCCGGCGGAGATTGCAGGCACGGAGCCGTGCCTGCAATCTCCAGTCCCCCAGCCCCCATATCCCCCCTCCCGCGAGTGACTCACCAGCACAAAACCATAAACCAACAATTAATTTACCCTCCCTCCCCTGCCCTGAACCTTCATCACGGCCTGTAACGCAGGCCTCCTGCGGCTACTCCTCATGGTCTTCACCGCTAAAAACGCCTTGCGAATTTTCTTAACCCCCCTTTTCACCTTTCGAATATAACAAACATAAAATTAACAGATGATTTACGTGCATCTGTTAAGTTACTGATAAACATCTAGATTATTTTTTGGCACGCCCTTTGCCTTCTTATCATGGAGGAAACACAAGGGGTTACGTTTATGTACAGTCTTCAACAGCCACTTACCGAATCCGCCTGCTTTATCCGCGTCACCGGCACTCAACGGCAGCGTTTCGTGGAATTCGAATTCTCGGTCGGTGATCCGGAGTTGGCCGTCGACATGATCATGCCGTTGCAGGCATTCGAGGAGTTTTGCGCCCGTCACGGCGTACAACACCTGAGCGCGGAGCAGGTGGCTCAGGTTGAGTACGACCGACTGAAGTGGCGCTTCGGTCAGCCCGGTATCAGCGAATAATTTCGTCCAACGTTACATAAAGCAACAAGGAAGGTTTTATACATGCAGATCGATATCAAGACATCGTCCGTCAAACCCATACGCAGCACCTATGCCTATGTGCAAAAGCGATTTGGCGACAAGCCGGCGTCCCGTTATCAGGAGGCCAGTTACGATATTCAGGAGGAAATCAACTTCCATTACCGGCCGCTGTGGCAGCCAGAACACGACATTTACGACAGTACCCGCACGGCCATCACCATGCAGGACTGGTACCAGCTCAAGGATCCGCGCCAACTCTATTACGGCACCTACACCCAGATCCGTGCCCGCCAGCAGGAAGTGCTGGAGAGTAATTTCACCTTCGTCGACAAGAACGGTCTGCTGGCCAGCATGCCGGCCGACACCCTGACCGCTGCCCTCAAGCTACTGGTGCCACTGCGCCATTACGAGTGGGGCGCCAACATGAACAACAGCTTCATCACCGGTTACGGCTATGGCGCCACCCTGACCAACGCCACCATGTTCGCCACCATGGACCGCCTTGGCTCGGCCCAGTACCTGACGCGCATCGGCCTGCTGCTGGATGGCAACCAGGGCAGCTCACTGGAGCAGGCCAGGCAGGAGTGGCTGGAGGCGCCTTGCTGGCAGCCCTTGCGCCAAGGCGTCGAGCGCATGTTTGTGGTCAAGGACTGGTTTGAACTCTTCGTGGCGCAAAACCTGGTGTTTGATGGTTACCTCTATCCGCTGGCGAAGCAGATCGTCGACCGCGAGCTGGTCGCCAAGGGGGCACCGACCATGGGCATGCTCACGGCCTTCATGAGCGAGTGGTTCAACGAGACCCAGCCCTGGGTGAACTCGGTGCTGAAAACCGTGGCCGCGGAGTCCGACGCCAACCGCGAGCTGTTAAGCCGCTGGATCGAGACCTGGCAGGGCCCGGCCCGTGAAGCCGTGGGGGTGTTGATTGCCGAGTCGGGCGGCGATGCTCGGGATCTGGAACAGTTCGATGCCGCGTTCGCGCAGCGTCTGACCAAAATAGGCCTGTCGATGGAGGAAAAAACCGCATGAGCAACAACGTTTTTATCGCCTTTCAGGCCAACGACGATACCCGGCCAATCATTGAGGCCATCGAACAGGACAACCCGCACGCCAGCATTCAGTACCTGCCAGCGATGGTCAAGATCGACGCCCCGGATCAGCTGGTGATCCGCCGGGAGTCGGTCGAAGAGATGCTCGGCCGTTCCTGGGATCTGCAGGAGATACAGATCAACCTGATCAGCATCTCGGGCAACATCGACGAAACCGAAGATAGCTTTACCGTGGGCTGGTTTCGCTGAGCGAATGCCTGTCATTGCACAAGAACGACAACGGAGATAGACCATGAACTCGCAAGCCACTTCCACCGCCGCACGCAAGCTCAGTCTGAAGGACAAGTACGGCATGATGACCCGCGGGCTGGGCTGGGAAACCAGCTATGTTTCGATGGACGAGGTGTTTCCTTTCGATCAGTTCGAGGGCATCAAGATCCACGATTGGGAAAAGTGGGAAGATCCCTTCCGCCTGACCATGGATGCCTACTGGAAATACCAGTCCGAGAAGGAGCGCAAGCTCTACGCCATCATCGACGCCTTCTCGCAGAACAACGGCCACCTGAATGTCAGCGATGCGCGTTACGTCAACGCCATCAAGCTGTTCCTGACCGCGGTCACCCCGATCGAGTACAACGCCCATCGTGGTTTCGCCATGGCCGGCCGGCAGTTTCGCGGTGTCGGACCCCGCATAGCCTGCCAGATGCAGTCGATTGACGAATTACGTCACTGCCAGACCCAGGTGCACACCCTCAGCCACTACAACCGCTATTTCAACGGTTTCCATTCCTGGCCGCAGAATTTCGATCGCCTCTGGTACCTCTCGGTGCCCAAGTCGTTCGTTAACGATGCCATGTCAGCGGGACCATTCGAATACCTGGTATCGATTTCGTTCTCCTTCGAATACGTGCTGACCAACCTGCTGTTCATGCCGTTCATGTCCGGCGCCGCCTACAACGGCGACATGGCCACCGTGACCTTCGGCTTCTCCGCCCAGTCCGACGAGGCGCGCCACATGACCCTGGGGCTCGAGGCGATCAAGTTCATCCTGGAGCAGGACCCGGACAACGTGCCGATAGTGCAGAAATGGATCGACAAGTGGTTCTGGCGCGGCTACCGCCTGCTGACCCTGGTCGGCATGATGATGGACTACATGCTGCCGAAGAAAATCATGTCCTGGCGCGAAGGCTGGGAGATCTACTTCGAGCAAAGCGGCGGCGCCCTGTTCGCCGATCTCGAACGCTATGGCATCCGCAAGCCCAAGTACTGGGAAGATACGGTCAAGGAAAAGGATCACATCACTCACCAGGCCTGGAGCATGTTTTATCAGTACTGCTGGGGCACGGGTGTGCATGCCTGGCTGCCGAAGGAAGAAGAGATGGCCTGGCTTGCCGAACAGTATCCGAACAGCTTCGAGCAAACCTACCGTCCGCGTTATGAGCACTGGAAGCAACAGGAAGACGCCGGTAAACGCTGGCTCAACACCAGCCTGCCCTGCCTGTGTCAGACCTGCCAGCTCCCCATGATCTTCACCGAGCCGGGCGACCCGCAGACCCGCAGCCAACGTGAAAGCCTGTACCAGGGCGAGCGCTATCAGTTCTGCTCCGACGGCTGCAAGGACATCTTCGACGACGAGCCGGAAAAATACGTCCAGGCCTGGTTGCCGGTACAGCAGATCCTCAAGGGCAAGGCCGGCGGTCCGGAGATCGAGGACGTGGTTCGCTGGTCGCACCTGGAACCAGGTGTCGATACCGGGCCCTTCGAGACATCGGAAGACGCGCGCAACTGGGCGTCCTGGAAAGGCCAGGAAGCGGTGCCCCGAGCGCAGGACTGACGCCAGCGTCATTCAAGACCCGTTTAAACCATGACTGAAACAGCAACAAGGCGGCGCCGGCGGGCGCTGCCAAGGAGAATCGTATGCCTGTAGTAGCCCTGAAACCCGATTACCGTGGTGCCGTGCGCGACGCCGCGGATCAATTCAACGGTCAGCAATTACTCTTTGTCGAATGGAGCGGCCACCTGAGCATCAGCGCCCCCATCGCGGTGCTGGTCGACCCGGAACAAGCCTTTGCCGATTTTATCGACAGCACCCTGCAGCAGAGCGCCTTCGCCTCCCACTCCGACTGGCCGGCCATCGACTGGCAGCAGGCCCGGTGGCGCTTCGAGCGCCGGCCACTGCATATCGAACCCGGCGCGACCTTTGCCAGCCTGGGCGTAGGCCACAAGGCCTTCCTCACCCTGCACACACCGGATCTGAACGGAATTTGAGGAGGCTGCCATGAGTTACGAACTGACGATCGAACCCCTCGGCCAGGTGATCGAGGTGGAGGAAGAGCAGACCCTGCTCGACGCCGCGCTGCGCGCCGGTATCTGGCTGCCCCATGCCTGCGGCCACGGTCTCTGCGGCACCTGCAAGGTACAGGTGTCGGAGGGCGAGGTGGACCTCGGCGAGGCGTCGCCCTTCGCGTTGATGGATATGGAACGCAGCGAGGGCAAGGCGCTGGCCTGCTGTGCCGTGCCCCAGTCGGATCTGATCATAGAGGTGGACATCGACGAAGACCCGGACGCGAAAGTCATTCCGCTGCGCGACTTCGAGGCGACGGTGGAATCCATCGTCGAGCTCACGCCCACCATTCGCGGCATCTTCCTCAGGGTCGACAACGCGGAGATCGCATTCCAGGCCGGCCAGTACATCAACCTGTATGTACCCGGCGTGGCCGAACCCCGAGCCTTCTCCATCGCCAGCGCGCCGTCCCAGTCGAACCTGATCGAACTGAATGTGCGCAAGGTGCCGGGCGGCGCCGTCACCACCTGGTTGCACGAAGCGCTGGAAACCGGCCAGAAGCTGACCTTCAGCGGGCCCCTGGGCCGCTTCTTCACCCGCCATTCGGATCCCAACCCGGTGATATTCATTGCCGGCGGCTCCGGGCTGTCCAGCCCCAAGTCGATGATCCTCGAATTGCTGGAGGCCGGCGACCCGCGTCCCATCACCCTGTTCCATGGGGCGCGCAACCGCGACGAACTGTATTACGTCGAACTGTTCGAGCAGCTGGCCCGCGAACATGCGCAGTTCCGCTATCTGCCGGTGCTCTCCGACGAGCCCGATAACAGCAACTGGGCAGGCGAGCGGGGCTTCGCTCACGAGGCGGCGGAGCGCACCTATGCCGATGGCTTCCACAACCACAAGGCCTACCTGTGCGGCCCGCCGCCGATGATAGAGGCGTCGATCCGCAGCCTGATACGTGGCCGCCTGTTCGAACGCGACATCCACATGGAGAAATTTATCAGTGCCGCGGATGCCGCCAACCAGGCCACCCGCAGCCCCTTGTTCCGCAACATCTAGGGAGATCACCATGCCTTTGATCCGACTAGAGGGCTCTGATGAACAGTTTCACTGCGATGACCAGCGCAACCTCCTTGAGGGCATGCAGCGACTGGCTTGCAAGGGGATTCCGTTGGGCTGCCGGGGTGGCGGCTGCGGGGTGTGCCGGGTGCAGGTGCTGAGTGGCCGTTATCACTGTACGCGCATGAGCCGCGAGCAGGTCAGCGAGTCCGATGAAGATGCCGGCATTGCCCTGGCGTGCAGGCTGTATCCGAAAACCGATCTGGCCATTGCGGTACTTGGGCGAAAGGGGCTTAAACGTTCCTCCGAAAACAACAACAAGAGGTGATGATTATGGGTATGAAAACAGTGCTTCGTCCGGGACATATTGCCATCCGGGTCATGGATCTGGGTGCCGCAATCACGCACTACGTCAAGGTGCTGGGCATGGTGGAAACCGCCCGGGACGAGCAGGGACGAGTCTTTCTCAAGGCCTGGGACGAGCATGACCATCATAGCCTGGTGCTGCGCGAAGCCGACGCCCCGGGCATGGATTACATGGCCTTCAAGGTCGAGGACGAAACCACCCTTCATGATCTGGCGAAGGCCATCACCGAGTTCGGGCTGGATGTTGAATGGGTTTCCGCCGGCGAGCACCCCTTTACCGGTGAACGGCTGCGCTTCACCGCACCCACCGGCCATGTGTTCGAGTTGTATGCGCACAAGGGGCTGTATGGCAACGGCATGCCGACTACCAACCCCGGCATACGGGCAGATGATCTCAAGGGCATCCACCCCAGCCGCTTCGACCACTGCGCGCTGATCGGCGACGACGTGGAAGGCAGCTACCGGCTGTTTACCGAGGTGCTGGGCTTCGATCTGACCGAGCAGGTGGTGGACGGCGACGAGAAGCGGGCTGTGTTTCTGAGCTGCAGCACCAAGCCGCACGATGTGGCCTTCATTCAGGGACCGGTCAAGGGCAAGCTGCATCACATGTCGTTCTTCGTCGACTCCTGGGCCCAGGTGCTGGATGCGGCCGATATTATCGCCAGCAACGACGTGCCCCACGAAGTGGGACCCACCCGCCACGGCATCACCCGGGGTGAAACCCTCTACTTCTTCGATCCGTCCGGCAACCGCAACGAAGTCTTCAGCGGCGGCTACATCTGGTACCCGGACCGCCCGACACTGACCTGGACCGTCGATGAAATGCCCAAGGCCCTGTTCTTCACCGAACGCAAGCTTAACGAAACCTTCCTCACCGTCGTGACCTGAGTCAACTCGCTTTTTTTTTTAACCACCTAATGGAGAAACCCATGAACATGATGAGCAACAATCCGGAACTGGGCCGCAGCATTCAGGCCGGCAATATCGCCACCAATTGTCACGACCTCGGCACGGGGGATCCCGTGGTGCTGATCCACGGCTCCGGCCCCGGCGTCACCGCCTGGGCCAACTGGCGGCTGCTTATGCCCGAGCTGGCCAGGGAGCGGCGGGTGATCGCCCCCGACATGGTTGGATTTGGCTATACCGAACGCCCCGATGGCATCACCTACGGCAAGGACGTCTGGGTACGCCAGCTGCTCGATCTGCTCGACACCCTGGATTTGCCACAGGTTGACCTGGTCGGCAACTCCTTCGGCGGCAGTATCGCCCTGGCCTTCGCCATCGCCTACCCGCACCGTGTGCGCCGGCTGGTGCTGATGGGCAGCGTGGGCGTGCCCTTCGACATCACCCCCGGACTGGACGCCGTCTGGGGCTATACCCCTTCGCTGGACAACATGCGCGGGCTGCTCGACGTCTTTGCCCATAGCCGGGAACTGGTGACCGACGAACTGGCCGAATTGCGCTATCAGGCGAGCATCCGCCCGGGCTTTCAGGAGTCCTTCTCGGCCATGTTTCCGGCGCCGCGCCAGGCTGGAGTCGATGCCCTGACCAGCCCGGAGGCAGATATCCGCGCCCTGCAGCACGAGACCCTGATCATCCACGGCCGTGACGACCAGGTCATTCCGCTGCAAAACTCGCTGACTCTGCTCGACTGGCTGACGCATGCACAGTTGCATGTGTTCGGCGAGTGCGGCCACTGGGCGCAGATCGAGCACGCCGAGCGCTTTCGCCGCCTGGTGAGTGACTTCCTCGCGGAGTGACGGAACATGAACCGGGGCCTCGCGGCCCCGCATACAGGACAACCCAATGACATTATCCCATCTGGAATACCTGGCCGAGCGCCTGGTGGACGCCGAGCGCAAGCGCCAGCCCTGCGCGCCCCTGCGTGAAGACATCCGCCTGCACCAGGGCGACGCCATCGAGGCGGCCTACCGCATTCAGCAGTCCAATGTGCAGCGTCGGCTCGATGCCGGTGCCCGCATCGTGGGCCGCAAGATAGGCCTGACCTCGGTGGCGGTGCAGCGCCAGCTCGGCGTCGACTCCCCCGACTATGGCTGCCTGTTCGCCGACATGGCCTGTGGCGACAACGAGGAAATCCCCCTGAGTCGGCTGCTGCAGCCGAAAGTGGAGGCGGAAATCGTGCTGGTGCTGGAGCGTGACCTGAGCTGCGAACGCCACACCGTTGCCGATTTGATCGGCGCCACCGCCTACGCCCTGCCGGCGCTGGAGATCGTCGACAGCCGCATCGCCGACTGGAACATCGGCCTGACCGACACCATTGCCGACAACGCCTCCTGTGGCCTGTTCGTGCTCGGCAGCCGACCGGTGTCGCTCAGCCGCTTCGACCTAGTCGACTGCACCATGCGCCTGACCGAAAACGGCACCGAAGTTTCCCGGGGCCAGGGCAGTGCCTGCCTGGGCAACCCATTGAACGCCGCCTGCTGGCTCGCCGATCGCATGGTGCAGCTCGGCACCCCGCTGCAGGCAGGCGACATACTGCTGACCGGGGCCCTGGGCCCGATGCAGGCGGTACGCGCCGGCGCCACCTATCACGCTGACATCGAGGGGCTGGGTCGTGTCCGCACCCGTTTCTCAACTCTGGAGAGCTGACACATGAAACAAGCACGCATTCCCGTTGCCATCATTGGCTCGGGCAACATCGGCACCGATCTGATGATCAAGATCATGCGCCATGCCCAATACCTGGAAATGGGCGCCATGGTGGGCATAGACCCGGCCTCCGACGGCCTGGCCCGGGCCGCCCGCCTGGGCGTGCCGACAACCGCCGAGGGCATCGACGGGCTGCTGGCCCTGCCCAACTTCAAGGATATCCGCATCGTCTTCGATGCCACTTCGGCCGGCGCCCACGCCCGCCACAACGAAAAACTGCAGGCCCATGGCGTGCAGGTGATCGACTTGACGCCGGCGGCCATCGGCCCCTATGTGGTTCCCGTGGTCAATCTGGAACAACACCTGAACGCCCCCAACATCAACATGGTGACCTGCGGCGGCCAGGCCACCATTCCCATGGTGCGCGCTGTATCCCAGGTGGCGAAGGTGCACTACGCCGAAATCGTCGCCTCCATCGCCAGCAAATCGGCCGGCCCCGGCACCCGCGCCAATATCGACGAGTTCACCGAGACCACCTCCCGCGCCATCGTCGAGGTGGGCGGTGCCCGGCAGGGCAAGGCGATTATCGTCCTCAACCCGGCCGAGCCGCCGTTGATGATGCGCGATACCGTCTACTGCCTGGCGGAGGAAGGGGCCGACGAAAACGCCATTCGGGCCTCGGTGGCAGAAATGGCCCGGGCCGTGCAGGCCTACGTGCCCGGCTACCGGCTCAAGCAGGAGGTGCAGTTCGAACGCATCACCGCCGAACGCCCGCTGAATATACCGGGGCTCGGGCGTCTCTCGGGGCTCAAGGTATCTGTCTTCCTCGAAGTCGAAGGTGCCGCCCATTACCTGCCGGCCTATGCCGGTAACCTGGACATCATGACCAGCGCTGCGCTGTCGGCCGCCGAGCGGTTTGCCGGCCGTCACCAGGCCCAGGCGGCCGCGCGAGGAGAGCAGAAATGATCGATACCACCCGCAAGATTTATGTTTCCGATGTCACCCTGCGCGACGGCATGCACGCAGTGCGCCACCAGTACAGCCTCGACCAGGCCCGTACCATTGCCCGGGCACTGGATGCCGCCGGCGTCGACAGCATCGAAGTCGCTCATGGTGACGGCCTGCAGGGCTCGAGTTTCAACTACGGCTTTGGCGCCCACACGGATCTGGAGTGGATCGAGGCGGTCGCCGGCGAGCTCAAACAAGCCCAGGTGGCGACCCTGCTGCTGCCCGGCATCGGCACAGTGCACGACCTCAAGGCCGCCTACGACGCCGGCGCCCGTATCGTGCGCGTGGCCACCCACTGCACCGAGGCCGACGTGTCCCGCCAGCATATCGAGTATGCCCGTGAACTGGGCATGAATGCGGTGGGTTTTCTGATGATGAGCCACATGAATACGCCCGAAGGGCTGGCGGAGCAGGCCCGGCTGATGGAAAGCTACGGCGCCCAGTGCATCTATGTGGTGGACTCGGGCGGTGCGATGAACATGTATGACATCGCCGAACGTTTCAAGGCCCTGAAGAAGGTGCTCGACCCCGCCACCGAGACCGGCATGCACGCCCACCACAACCTCAGCCTGGGTGTGGCCAACAGCCTGGTGGCACTGGAGCACGGCTGCAACCGCATCGACGCCAGCCTGACCGGCATGGGCGCCGGGGCCGGTAACGCGCCGCTGGAGGTGTTTATTGCCGTCGCCGAACGCATGGGGCTGAATCACGGCTGCGACGTCAAGGCGCTGATCAATGCCGCCGAGGATATAGTGCGGCCGCTGCAGGAGCGCCCGGTGCGGGTTGACCGGGAAACCCTGGCGCTGGGTTATGCCGGTGTCTACTCCAGCTTTTTGCGCCACACCGAGGCGGCTGCGCAGAAATACGGGCTGTCGGCTTTCGATATTCTGGTGGAGCTGGGCAAGCGACGCATGGTCGGAGGCCAGGAGGACATGATCGTCGACGTGGCGCTGGATATGCTGCGCACCCGCTAACGCGCAGCCATTGTTGGGGTGAGCCTCGCGTTCACCCCTTTTTTGTTTCTCTCGCCGAACTGGTTGCTCTGCCGCAGGCCGGGAAACCCGACCCGGATCATGCCCCCGCCGCCACCACTACAACTCGAATTTCTTTTGCTTGTAGCCGATCTGGGCCCGGCTGATCCCCAGCAGTCGCGCGGCGGCACTGAGGTTGCCCTCGCAACGTTCAATGGCGGCCTTGACCACCACGGCTTCCAGATCTTCCATCGGGATGCGCTGATCGAGGACATGATCCAGAAAGGCATCCACCTTGCCGTCCCGCGCGCCTTTTCCGAGGCACCCATCCCGGTTGAGCCCGGTAGTCACATCATACTGCAGCGGATCACCGGACGAGAGGAACAGTGTCGAGACGTCAATCAGACTGTCCGGCGCCGCCAGGATCATGCCCCGCTCCATAACATTTTCCAGCTCCCGCACGTTGCCGGGCCAGTCGTGACTCAGCAACGCATGCCGTGCCCTGTCGGTCAGGCCGCGCACCCGTTTTCCTTCACGGGTAGCGAACTTGTCGAGCAGGCGCTCCGCCAGCGGCAGAATGTCCTCCGGCCGTTCCCGCAACGGCGGGAGCGAGACCGGAAAGATATTCAGCCGGTAATAGAGATCCTTGCGAAAGGTGCCCTTGGCCACCGCGTCGGACAGGTCGACGTTGGTGGCGGCAATGACCCGCACATCCACCTTGCGCGTGCGGGTATCGCCCAGCCGGTCGATCTCCCCTGACTGCAACGCCCGCAGCAGCCGGGTCTGCGCCCCCAGGCTGAGCTCGCCGACTTCGTCGAGAAACAGGGTGCCGCCATCGGCCCGTTCGAACCGGCCGGGCCGCGAAGACTGGGCCCCGGTAAAGGCGCCTTTTTCGATGCCGAACAGCTCCGACTCGATCAGGTCATTGGGCAGGGCACCACAGTTGACGGCAACGAAGGGCTTGTCGACACGGGGACTGGCATTATGGATGGCCCGGGCAAACACGTCCTTGCCGGCGCCGGTTTCCCCGAGCAGCAACACGGTAACCGGGCTGGCGGCGGCCTTTTCGGCCAGCGCCCATGCCTGTTTGAAGGCGGGCGACTCGCCAATCATGTCGGAAGGCTGCAACCGCTCCGGCAGTGCCGAGCGCAAATCCTCCACCTGGCCCTGCAGCGTGAGGATCTGCTCCACCACCGAATCCAGCTGGTAGTAGCGCAGCTCATCCTCGACATCATCCCAGTCCTCCACCGGCATGCCGATGAAACGACAGCCATCCGGGCCCCGCTCCACTTCCTTGTGCAGAATAAAGCGCCCCATGATGCCACTGACATAGCCGGTGGCATGGCCGAGCTCGTTCCAGCACACAGGGCCATCGCCGGTGCCGTTCAGGGTATGGTGAATATGGAGCTCGAACGAATTTTGCCATAGCGCATCCATGTAATAGCGGCCAGCTTGGATGTCTATCTCGACCGCCTGTAACTCCACCTTGACCATACCCTCGAGGGCATGAAACAGCGTTCCCTTGTGCAGCAGTTCCAGATCGGACAGGCCCTGGTAGCTGCTGCGCACGATCTCGGCGTCGCGCAGCCCGGAGGCATAACCGACGCGAGTGAGAATGCCGCGCGCGCGCTCCATGCCCAGGGAATCGATCAACTCCTTGCGCAGGGCCACCAGCGCCGAGGAATGCATCAGCACCATACGCTCTTCATCGAGCCATATCTGGCCGCTCTGAAAGGAGAAACGCAGCCGCGAAGCCACTTCCGAAATGCCTGGTGAGCTTTGCTCCCAGTCACTCAGACAGGCGGAATTATTCATAACCGGATTCCTTCTGGTATGTTCAAGGTGTCATCTCCCCTGACCGGGCCAGCCCAACCACAAGGGGGCCGGCCATTTTCTCGAGACCCGCACCCATCAGGAGGCGCAGCCAGTACCAGGGACAAGGGTCCTGAGCTTTGATTGAACAGGGTGCGTTAATGAGATGTAATAATCAAGTAAGCTGATTGATACCTCCCGTTCAATTCACGGAACCGCCATGACCCCCGCCATTCTGTTTCTGGAACAGCAAAAGGCCACTTTTACCCTGCACCCCTATGAGTGCACCAGCCTGGACGACTTCGGTGCCCACGCCGCCGAACAGTTAAAAGTGCCCCCGGCGCAGGTGTTCAAGACCCTGCTCACCCAAGGCGAGCAGGGCGCCGTGGTGGCTCTGGTGCCGGCGTCCGGCAAGGTGAATCTCAAGCGGCTGGCCAGGGCCGCCGGGGTAAAGAAGCTGGAGATGATGCCGCCGGCAAAGGCGGAGCGGTTGACCGGTTACAAGGTGGGCGGCATCAGCCCCTTCGCCCAGAAGAAGCGGCTGCCCACGGTACTGGACGCCTCGGCGCAGGCATTTCCCTTTATTCTGGTGTCCGGCGGCAAGCGGGGGCTGTCGCTCGGCATGACCGCCGATAGCCTGCAGACCCTGCTCGACGCCGTCATCGCCGATATTGCCGAGTGAGGCGCAGCAACGTTTTTATTCGGCTTTTATTCGGCTTATCAATGGGATAATCACCGGGCTTTGATTGCCGCCTGACTACCACTAGGCTGTAGTAACAGCCGTCCCCGTTTAATGGGAACGGCTGTTACTCCTATCGTCGACACAAGGAAGATCACATGGGTATATTAAGCTGGATTGTTTTCGGGTTACTGGCGGGCATGCTGGCCAAGTGGCTGATGCCGGGACGGGACGGCGGTGGTCTCATCACGACCATGCTGCTGGGCATCGCCGGCGCCTTCGTGGGCGGCTGGATCGGCACCCGCCTCGGCTTTGGTTCTGTCACCGGTTTCAACCTCGGCAGCTTCTTCACCGCCATTATCGGCGCCCTGGCCCTGCTGTTCGTCTACCGGCTGATCAGGAAGTAAAACGACAAAAGGGGCCCCAGGGCCCCTTTTGGGATCAGTAGCGCGACATCAGCTCACAGGCCGGCCAGCAGGCTCCACAGATCCGCCTGCATAGCGCCAGCAGTCACTTCCCGCCCGGCGCCCGGTCCCTGGATCACCAGCGGATTCTGCCGATAGTGCCGGGTTTCGATGGCATAGACATTGTCGCCGGGGCGCAGATGGGCGAAGGCGTGATCGCCGGCCACCACTTCAAGGCCCACGCTGGCCTCGCCACTGGCCGCATCGAAGCGGGCGACATGGCGCAGCACACCACCCTGCTCCCGGGCCCGATCCAGGGCCTCGCCCAGCGGCTGATCCAGCTCGGCCAGCCGGTCGAAGAAGGCGTCTTTTTCCAGATTGGCGAGCGAGGCGGGCACCAGATCGCTGACCTCGACCCGTTCCGGGTCCAGATCGAAGCCCGCTTCCCGGGCCAGAATAACCAGCTTGCGCTGCACGTCCCGACCATTGAGATCCTGACGCGGATCCGGCTCGGTCAGCCCCTGCTGCCAGGCCTGCAACACCAGCTCGGAGAAGGGCTGCTTGCCGTCATAATGCTGGAACAGCCAGCTCAGGGTGCCGGAAAAAATGCCGCTGATGGTGCGGATCTGTTCGCCCGACTGCAGCAGCTGTCGCAGGCTGCTCTGCACCGGCAATCCGGCGCCAACGGTGGCGTTGCTGAGGAACTGCACCCTGTGTTCGGCCAGACTCTGCTTCAGACGAAGGTAGAAGCCCTGCTCCGCCGCCCCCGCCAGCTTGTTGGCGGCAATCAGGTGCACATGCTGCTCCACCAGATCCGGGTAATACTGCACCAGGGTGTCGGAGGCGGTGAAGTCGAGCGCCACCAGCTGGTCGAACCCGTGCTCTGCCAGGTTTTCCAGCCAGTCGGGCCAGACCATGGATGCGGGTTGAAAGTCGTTGAGCACCTGCTGCACTTCCAGCCCCTGGCTGGCAAGCATGGCGCCTTTGGAGTCGAATACCCCGTACAGGGTCAGCTGCACGTTCAGGGTCTGTTCCAGCCGCGCCTTCTCTTGCTGGTACAGCTTGAGCCAGGCCTGACCGATATTGCCCCGGCCAAAGAGGATAAGGCCAACGCGCTTCGGCCGGCTGAACAAACTCTGATGCAGCCGTAACAACAGCGGCTCCAGCACGATTTTGCGCACCACTCCCACCAGGCTGAGGCCGTTTCTGGCCGGCTGGATAAACTCCAGCGGCTGTTCGTTCAGGGCATGATAAAAGTGCAGGCACTGCTCGGCCTGAGCGGTCACGTCCCTGCCTACCAGCGCCACCAGCGAGAAACCTTCCCGCTGCTGCAGGCCTTCGAAGCCGCCGCCGGGCTGATGATCCCGCAGCAGCGAGAAGGCCTGTTCGGCCTGCTCCCGAGTGTAGACAATCTGCCACAGCTTGTGCTCGGGGCGACGCTTGCAGGCCAGCGGTGCCAGCTCGCGTCGGGTCAGCCACTCGGTCAGGGCATTCACCCTGTCCTGATAGCGGTCGGGTATGGTCATTTCCACCAGCACGGCATCGTCTACCGAGGTGACGATGCGAGCGCCCGGCTCCCGCGGGTGCTGGCGCAGGATACGGGTATGGCCGTCGTCCGGATGATAGCTGCAACGCAGCATCAATTGCTGCTGGCTGCTGCCCACCGGCCCCAGGGTGCGACTGTGCAATACCGGCGACCCCAGCCGGGCCAGCTCGGCGGCTTCCGGCAGCGACAACCGGGTCAGTAGCCGCGCTTCCTTTACCCGGCGGGGATCGGCACTGAACACCCCGGGCACATCACTCCAGATGGTGGTGTGCGGGCTGTCGGCCAGTGCCGCCAGCAGGGTGGCGCTGAAGTCGGAGCCGTTACGTCCCAGCAGGCGGGTACGACCTTCGGCATCGGCGGCGATAAAGCCGGTGACCACCAGGATCTGCTCCGGATGCTCGGCCATAATATCCTGCAACTGCCGGCGCGAGTGCGCCTCGTCCACCTGCACCGGCGAGCCGGATACCCGCAGAAAGCGACGCGCATCCAGGCTGACCGCGGGCAGGCCCCGGCTACCGAGCAGGCTGGCCAGCAGTCGGGAAGACCAGAGTTCACCGAATGACTGGATCAGGCTGCGCTGATAGTCATCCAGGCGGTGGTTTTCCAGTACGGTGGCGATGGTGCCGATGTCTTCAGCCAGCGCCGCCAGCAGGGGCGCGGCCTCGGCCTCATTCAGGGTGCTTTCGATCAGCCCGCATTGAAAACTGTATACCCCTTCCAGGGTGGCGGCGGCGGCGTTGTCACCGCTGACAAACAGGTTGAGCAGCTCAATCAGGCGGTTGGTGGTCTTGCCCGATGCCGACACCACGATCAGCGCATCGACCTGCCCCTGGCTGTGGATGATGTCGGCCACCCGATGGAAACAGGCGGCATCGGCCAGGCTGCTGCCGCCAAACTTATGGACCGGACGCCGATGGCTGTCGCTGTTGTTCTGCTGCTGGATCATTACTTGCCTAACACCTTGAATGCATTATCGAAATCGTCGATCAGGTCGCGTACATCCTCGATACCCACCGACACCCGCAACAGCTGATTGCTGATACCGGCAACGAGGCGGGCCTCTTCGGTCATGGCGGCGTGGGTCATGGTGGCCGGGTGGGCAATCAGGCTTTCCACCCCGCCCAGCGACTCGGCCAGGCAGAACAGTTTCAGCTGCTTCAGGAACGCCTTCATGTCGGTTTCGTCCACATTCAGCTCGAAGCTGAGCATGGCGCCAAAGCCCAGCTGCTGACGCGCCGCCACTTCGTGACCCGGGTTGCCGGGCAGGCTGGGATGATAGATGGCGGTTACCTCGGGGCGGCCCTGCAGATAGGTGATTAGCGCCTCGGCATTTTCGCAGTGCTGGCGCATGCGCACGCCCAGGGTACGCAGGCCGCGCAGGGTCAGGTAGCTGTCGAAGGGCGAACCGGTCAGACCCAGACAATTGGCCCACCAACGCAGCTCTTCGGCCAGTTCGGCACCGGCGGCCACCACGGCGCCCCCCAGCACGTCGGAGTGACCGTTGATGTATTTGGTGGTGGAGTGCACCACCAGATCGGCGCCCAGGGTCAGCGGCTGTTGCAGTGCCGGTGACAGAAAGGTGTTGTCGACCACGCTCAGGGCGCCCACGGCCCTGGCCGCCGCGCACAGCGCCGCTATGTCCACCACCCGCAGCAGCGGGTTGGACGGCGTCTCGATCCACAGTATTTTGGGCTTTTGGGCCAGGGCCGCCGTCAGCGCCGCCGTATCGGTCTGATCCACGTATTCGACCTTGAAGTTGCCCTTCTTCGCCAGGGCGTTGAACAGCCGGTGGCTGCCGCCGTAACAGTCGTGGGGCGCCAGCAGCACGTCGCCGGCCTGCAGCTGAGAGGTAATGATCAGGTTGATGGCGCCCATGCCGGTAGAGGTCACGGCGGCACCGGCGCCCTTTTCCAGCCGGGTCAGGGCATCGATCAGCGTCTGCCGGGTCGGGTTACCGGAGCGGGTATAATCGAACTGACGCGGTTGATCGAAATCGGCAAAAGAATAGGTGCTGGTGAGGTAAACCGGCGGCACCACGGCCCCATGCTGAGTATCGGTATCGATGCCGGTGCGAACGGCGTGAGTCTGGGTCTGGTAATCTGGCATATCCTCTCCTTTGCACTATGGCAACCTGATGATACTGAACGTCCAAAGCGCGCACAGTAACCCAGCCGAAACAAGCCGTCAAGCCTTCCGGACGTCTACAGGTCTTTGCTGTTGGATTGCCAATAAAAAATGTAGGGGTTACAATTCGGCTCGGATTTTTAACCTTGATGCGGGTAAATAATGAAAACTGAATGGAACGGCGACTATATCAGCCCTTACGCCGAGCACGGCAAGAAAAATGAACAGGTCAAAAAGATCACCGTGTCCATACCGCTCAAGGTATTGAAGATACTGACCGACGAACGCACCCGTCGCCAGGTCAACAACCTGCGCCATGCCACCAACAGCGAACTGCTGTGCGAAGCCTTTCTGCATGCCTATACCGGTCAGCCCCTGCCTCAGGATGAAGACCTGCGCAAAGACGTACCCGATCAGATACCCGCGCACGCCCGGGCCATCATGACCGAGCTGGGTATCGAGATAGAAGATTACGCCGCCGACGAAGAATAACCACGAGGCAAACTGACACCATGGAACGCATTTTCGAAAACCTGCTGTATGCCTCGCGCTGGCTGCTGGCCCCCATCTATTTCGGGCTGTCGTTGGCGGTACTGGCCCTGGCGATCAAGTTCTTCCAGGAAGTCTTTCACCTGCTGCCCCATATCTTCGCCATCGCCGAAGCGGATCTGATCCTGGTCACACTGTCGCTGATCGACATGGCGCTGGTCGGTGGCCTGCTGGTGATGGTCATGATCTCCGGCTATGAAAACTTCGTCTCCCAGCTGGATATTAATGAAAACCAGGAAAAGCTGAACTGGCTGGGCAAGATGGACTCCGGCTCCCTGAAGATGAAGGTGGCGGCCTCCATAGTGGCGATATCCTCCATCCACCTGCTGAAGGTGTTCATGAACGCCCAGAACATCGCGGACAACAAGCTGCTCTGGTATGTGGTGATCCACCTGACCTTTGTGCTGTCGGCCTTTACCATGGGCTTTCTCGACAAAATGACCAAGCAATCCCACTGACGGCAACCGGCCATGGCTGACAACTCAACGCCGCCGCAGGTTCAGCCTGCGGCGGCGTTGTTTTTGGTGTGGTTGTTGGTGTTGGTATAGGTGTTGGTGGTGTTGGTGGTGTTGGTGGTGTTGGTATAGGTGTTGGTGTTGGTGGTGTTGATGGAATCCGGTCTTTATCGAATCCGCAATCAGCATAAATTTAACTTGACGCTCATAAACCCTTTCATAGAACATAACCGGCTTGCGAACTATGGTTCGCATAGCGAACACTCAAGACTGATTCTGAATGCCATCCTGAATGCCACCCATTGCCATCGAGTTGCGGCTGCCCGCCTTCAATCCTGCAGCGTGAGTCCTGCTGTGCGAGGCGCTGTCGAGGTGTCGTCAGGCCAGGAACTGGATTGAGTTGAATCTAACAGTTAAGGAATAAACCAAATATGGAAGCGGTAACCAACTTTTCAGTCCGCCTGGTACAACGCTATTTACCCAGCGCCTTTGTACTGGCCGTGATGCTGACCCTGATTGTCCTGTTGATGGGCATGACCATCACCGGCGAATCCGCCATGAATATGGCCGGCTACTGGGGAAGCGGCTTTTCTTCCCTGTTCAAGTTCGGCATGCAGATGGTGCTGGTATTGCTGACCGGCTATGTGCTGGCGCTGACCCCTGTGGTGCAATCCCTGCTCAGCGGCCTGACCGCACAGGCCAGCACCCCGCGCCAGGCACTGGTGCTGACCATAGTGGTCAGTTTTGTCTGCTACTACCTGAACTGGGGCTTCGGCATGGTGGCTGGCGCCATCCTCGCCCGTGAAATGGGACGTAGGGTGGCCGGGCTGCATTTCCCGCTGATCGTGGCCGCCGCTTACGGTGGTGAGCTGGTGCGTGGGCCGTCCACCTCCATCCCTCTGGTGATCGCCACCCCGGGGCACTTCATGGAAGACGCCATCGGCATCGTATCGGTATCCGAGACCCTCTATTCCTGGTGGAATATCTCCCTGACCGCCGCCCTGCTGGCGCTGCTGCTGATCTTCTTTATGCTGCAGAAGCAGCCAAAAGACCTGGTCCAGCTGCGGGACAAGGGCGATGATGCCGGCAGTGCCGCGCAGAGCAACGCCGATATGACCCCCTCGGACCGCATTGAAAACAGCCGCTTCCCGACCCTGTTCCTGGGACTGCTGGCCGCGGCCTACCTGGTTGGAGAGGCGATCACCAAGGGGTTCAGCCTCAACCTGAATACCGTTATCCTTATCTTCCTCGCCCTGGGTTTGCTCCTGCACAAGAATTCGTCGGCCTACCTGCATGCCGCCGAAAAAGCGGTGGGCGCGGCCCGCGGTATCATCATTCAGTTTCCCCTGTATGCCGGTATCGCCGGCATGATGACCAACTCCGGCCTGGTCACCGAGTTTTCCGAGGCCATCATTTCCATCGCCACTCTGGAGACCTTTCCGCTGCTGACCTTCCTCTCGGCCGGCATAGTGAACTTCTTCATTCCTTCCGGCGGTGGTCAGTGGGCCATCCAGGGCCCGATAATGATGGAGGCGGCCCATGCCCTCGGCGCGGATCCGGCCCAGACCATCATGGCCTTCACCTGGGGTGACGGCTGGACCAATCAGATCCAGCCGTTCTGGGCCCTGCCCCTGCTGGGCGTAGCCGGCCTGTCGGCCCGTGACATCATGGGTTACCTGGTGATCTGGCTGATGATTTCCGGCGTGGCCATCGGCGGCACCTTCGTCGCCCTGTCCGTGTTCGGCTAAAACAACGGCTCCGGCCCCCTCACCAGGGGGCCGGAGCCGGTTCTGCCTTTCGATGATGACGCCGCCGCAGGTTCAGCCTGCGGCGGCGTTGTTGTTGGTGTTGTTGGCGTTGTTTTTGGTGTGGTTGTTGGTGTCGCTGTTGGTGTTGCTTCGGCTGTGGTGGTGTTCGGCGGTTACGCCGGCTGAACCAGAATCCGCGACCAGGGCAGCCCCGCATCCCCCAGGGTAATGAAGTTGGGATTGACCATGCTGTCGCGCCGGTTGTAGCTGAGCGGTTCAAGGTTCAGATCCAGCAAGCGGCCACCCGCCTCCTCCACGATGCACTGGGTAGCACCGGTGTCCCACTCGCCGGTGGGGCCGATGCGCATATACATGTCGGCGCCGCCTTCTGCCACCAGGCAGGACTTGAGCGAACTAGATCCGAGCGGCACCAACTGATAGTCAAGCGAGGGGGTCAGCCGGGAGCGAACCCAGTCCAGATTCTGCCGGAGGCTGATGGTGATGCGCAGCCCGGTCAGCGGCTCGGCCGGATCATGATGCCGTGCCGTGATGCGTCGGGTCTTGCCGTCCGCTTCCTTGAAGGCGCCGTGGCCACGTACCGCATAATACATCAGGTCATGCACAGGCCCGTACACCACGCCCAGTACCGGCTTGCCGTCTTCGATCAGCGCTATCATGGTGGAAAAGTCACCGCTGCCGGCGATGAACTCCTGGGTGCCGTCCAGCGGATCCACCAGCCAGTAACGGGGCCAGCGGCTGCGCTCGGCCAGCGGCACCTTGTTTCCTTCTTCCGACAGCACCGGTATATCGGCCAGCTCTCGCAGCGTCTGCTGAAGATAATCGTGGGCGGCCAGATCGGCACTGGTGACCGGACTGGCGTCGTCTTTGCTCTCGGCCTGGTACTGTCCACTGTTGTACAGCGCCAGGATCAGCCTACCGGATTCGCGGGCAGCCGCGATGACACCGGGCAACAAGGCATAGATATCCATGCTTACTCCTCTTTATTGAGCCAGTCCTGTAGTAAAAACAGGCCACAGATGCTGCGCGCTTCACTGAAATCGGGCCGGGCCATCAGCTGGTCAAGCTGGTCCAGTGGCCAGGGCACCACATCGAGCGGCTCCGGCTCATCCCCCTCGCGCCGTTCAGGATACAGATCCCGCGCCAATAAAATATCCATACGACTGCCAAAATAACCGGGTGCCAGGGTCACCTGCTTCAGCGGCGTCAGTTGCCGTGCACCGTAGCCGATTTCTTCCATCAACTCCCGGTTGCCCGCCTCCATGGCGTCCTCACCCGGATCGATCAATCCCTTGGGAAAACCCAGTTCATAGCTGTGGGTTCCGGCGGAATATTCGCGGATCAGCAATATCGTCTGCTCATCGAGCAGCGGCACCAGCATCACGGCGCCACGACCGCTGTTACGCATACGCTCATACACCCGTTGCACACCGTTACTGAATTGGAGATGAACCGATTCCACCTTGAAAAGACGGCTCTGTGCCACCAATTCCGTATGCAGTATCTCGGGTTTTTGTTTCTTGTCCGCCATGGCTGTTTCCGTCTTTTCGCTCACCCTGATCAGAGATTATCGTAACTCTCGGTAAACGTCTGCCCACAAGTTGCCGGAACCCGGGTTTTGCCGGCACCGATATACGCTCCGGACCCGGGCATCTGGTATAATTCTGGCTCGGTTTTAACGAGAGCGAGCGCAATGAACGGAGAAAACCCATCCATCCGCCTGGACAAATGGCTGTGGGCCGCCCGCTTCTACAAGACTCGCAGCCTGGCCCGCACCATGATTGACGGCGGCAAGGTGCACTACAATGGCCAGCGCAGCAAACCCAGCAAGCAGGTGGAAGTCGGCGCCCTGATCCGTCTGCGTCAGGGTAACGATGAAAAGGAAGTCGTGGTGCTGGCACTGTCGGAACACAGAGGCAAGGCAGAGCAGGCTCAGCGTCTGTACCGGGAAACCGAAGACAGCGTCAAGAAACGCGATCAAAACGCCGAGGCCCGCAAATTCAACAGCCAGTTTGCCCCCAGCCCCGAACGCCGGCCGGACAAAAAGGAGCGGCGCACCCTGCTTAAAATCAAGCAGAATAACTGATGCGGCCAGGGGACAAGGCTTCCGCCCCGCAGACCGAACGGCCGGGGTCTGGCAACCACCAGCGACAAACGACTTACACTATATATAACGAATATACAGACGATCACGGCACTCAGCCCATACAGGATTTTTTATGACTCACATCGATCAACTTCATCGTTATCTGTTCGACAACTATCAGGTTCGGGGCGAGCTGGTACAGTTGCAGCAGAGCTTTCATCAGGTGCTGGCATCCCAGGCCTATCCGGCACCGGTGCAACGGCTGCTGGGCGAGCTGCTCACCGCCACCAGCCTGCTGACCGCCACCCTCAAGTTTGAAGGGCATATCACGGTACAGCTGCAGGGTGACGGCCCCGTGTCTCTGGCCGTGATCAACGGCGACCATCGGCAGCAGCTGCGTGGCGTGGCCCGCTGGGAAGGCGAAGTACCCGACAGCGACAAACTGGCCGACATCGTCGGCAAGGGCTATCTGGCCATTACCATTACTCCCGATAACGGCGAGCGTTATCAGGGCATTGTCGAACTGGGAGAACACTCCCTGAGCGAGAGCCTGGAAAACTACTTTGCCCAGTCCGAGCAACTGAACACCCGTATCTGGCTGTTTACCGATGTGCAGCACGAGCAGCCTCGCTGTGCCGGCATGCTGCTGCAGGAATTGCCCGGTGGCCAGAACGGCGACTTTACCCACCTCGAGGCCCTGACTCACACCATCAAGGCCGACGAGCTGTTGAATCTGGACGCGCACGAGATTCTGTATCGCCTCTATCATCAGGAAGCGGTGCGGGTGTTCGATCCGCAGCCAGTCACCTTTCAATGCACCTGCTCGCGGGAAAAATGCGAACAGGCGCTGCTGCAGGTTGGCCCGCAAGAGGCTCACGATATAGTGAAGGAAAAAGGTAAAATCGACATGCACTGTGATTATTGCGGCCAGCAATATCAGTTCGATGAGGCCGCATTGCAAAACCTGTTTAATGACTCGCCAACACTTCATTGACATTCCCAGTGCAATAAAGAGGGGTTTTGTGCCCCTTTTTATTTAATTTGTCGTGCTAAACCCTAAATTTTGACACTGATCCCCTAAATGCCTCGCAATTCCTGATAGGCTGCCGCCATCAATTATTCCTTCACTCTGCTTATCCAACCCTTTGCACCAGGAGATAATAATGACGTCCCAGGCTCAGCAACTAGGCCTTTCGCAATACGGTATCAACGATGTTACCGAGATCCTTCATAACCCCTCTTACGAACTGTTGTTCGCAGAAGAAACCCGTGCGGATCTGGAAGGCTACGAAAAAGGCGTGGAAACCAGCCTGGGCGCCGTTGCCGTGGACACCGGTATCTTTACCGGCCGTTCTCCCAAGGATAAATACATCGTCCGTGACGATGTCACCCGCGACACCGTCTGGTGGGCCGATCAGGGCAAGAACGACAACAAGCCGATGAGCCAGGAAACCTGGGTCGAGCTGAAAGCCCTGGTCACCAGGCAGCTGTCCGGCAAGCGTCTGTTCGTGGTCGACACCTACTGTGGTGCCAACCCGGATACCCGCCTGGCCGTGCGCTTCGTGACCGAAGTGGCCTGGCAGGCGCATTTCGTGAAGAACATGTTCATCCGCCCCTCCGACGCCGAGCTGGCCGGCTTCGAGCCCGACTTCGTGGTGATGAACGGCGCCAAGTGCAGTAACCCCAACTGGAAAGAACAGGGTCTGAACAGCGAGAACTTCGTGGCCTTCAACCTGACCGAGCGGGTACAGCTGATCGGCGGCACCTGGTACGGTGGCGAAATGAAGAAAGGCATGTTCTCCATGATGAACTACCTGCTGCCGCTGAAGGGCATTGCCTCCATGCACTGCTCCGCCAACGTGGGTAAAGACGGCGACGTGGCCATCTTCTTCGGCCTGTCCGGCACCGGCAAGACCACCCTGTCCACCGATCCCCAGCGCGAGCTGATCGGCGACGACGAGCATGGCTGGGACGACGACGGCGTGTTCAACTTCGAAGGCGGCTGCTATGCCAAGACCATCAAGCTGAGCCAGGAAAACGAGCCGGAAATCTACGCCGCCATCCGCCGCGATGCGCTGCTGGAAAACGTCACCGTTAAAGAAGACGGCACCATCGACTTCGATGATGGTTCCAAGACCGAGAACACCCGTGTCTCCTACCCCATCCATCATATCGACAACATCGTCAAGCCGGTATCCAAGGCCGGTCATGCCAAGAAGGTGATCTTCCTGACTGCCGATGCCTTCGGTGTACTGCCCCCGGTGAGCAAGCTGACCCGTGAGCAGGCCGAATACCACTTCCTGTCCGGCTTTACCGCCAAACTGGCAGGCACCGAGCGTGGTATTACCGAGCCGACGCCGACCTTCTCCAGCTGTTTCGGTGCCGCCTTCCTGAGCCTGCACCCGACCCGGTACGCCGAGGTGCTGGCCAAGCGCATGGACGCCGCCGGCGCCGAAGCCTACCTGGTCAACACCGGCTGGAACGGTACCGGCAAGCGGATTTCCATCAAGGCAACCCGTGCCATCATCAATGCCATCCTCGACGGTTCCATCGAAGATGCCGAGTTCGTTCAGCTGCCCTACTTCAACATGGCGATACCGACCGCGTTGAACGGTGTGGAAGACGCCTCCATTCTGGACCCGCGCAACACCTACGCCGACCCGGCCGAGTGGGACGTCAAGGCACGGGATCTGGCCAAGCGCTTCGTGGACAACTTCGACAAGTTCACCGACACCAAAGAAGGCAAGGCCCTGGTCGCCGCCGGCCCCCAGCTGTAATTCCCGCTAAACGCGTTATCAACAAAGACCCCAGCCAAGGCTGGGGTCTTTTTTTAGATTCGGTTCCCACGCTCGCTATCATTTCACTGCGGCGGCAGCTTGTCGTTCCACCCTTGCAACCAGACCCCCACCTGTTCCGCCGGCATGGGTCGTGAGATGCCATAGCCCTGCACATAGTGGCAACCGAGCTGCTGCAACCGTTCGCCCTGTTCCGACTTCTCCACCCCCTCCGCAATCACCGTCATTCTCAGCGCCGCGGCCAGCTGTACCACGCTTTCCACCATGCTGACATCATGGGCATTCGACAAGAGATCGCAGATGAAACTGCGATCAATCTTGATGATATCGACCGGCAGTCGATTGAGGTGGGACAACGAAGAGTAACCGGTGCCGAAATTGTCGAACGAAATACTCAGTCCCAACTGCCGACACCGCTCCAGCACGGCGACCGCACCGTGAATATCGGCCAGTACCGCGCTCTCCTGAAACTCCAGTTCCAGCAACGAGGGCGACACCTCGGGATGCCGGCTCAACAGCCGACCCAGCTCATCGATAAAGTCCGGGTGCATCAACTGGCCGGCGCTGACATTGAAACTGATCCGGTACTGCACCCCCTGCCGACACCAGTGCGTCATCTGCTCCAGTACCTGTTCGATCACCCAGCGCCCCAGCTCGAACTCCATGGCGCTGCCGATAATAATCGACAAAAATTCCGCCGGTTCCACTATGCCCCTCCGAGGATGCTGCCAGCGCAGCAGGGCTTCCAGCCCTATCATCTGCCTGCTGAACAGATCGATCTTGGGCTGGTAATACAGTAGAAACTCCCCCTGCCGGAAGGCATGGATCAATTGTGTCAGCTGCTGCTGCCGCTGATGTTCCTGCCGATGCAGCTCGGCGTCGAAGAACACATAGGTATTCTTGCCCTGCTTCTTGGCCTGATACATGGCCTGATCCGCGTAGCGCAACAGCAACTCGGCTTCATCGGCATCCTGCGGATACAGGGCCACACCGATGCTGGCCGATACCCGGACCTGCTGGCCATCCAGCTCCAGAGGTTCACGGATCACGACCAGTACCCGTTCGAGAATCTCATCGCATTCCAGATCATTGTGCAGCCCGGTAAACAGCAGGGCGAACTCGTCACCACCCAGACGGGCCAGGGCATCACAACTACGGGTAATCAGGCCCAGTCGCTTGCTTACCTCGACCAGCAGGCGATCACCGGCCGCATGCCCCAGGCTGTCGTTGATCTGCTTGAATCCATCCAGATCCAGATAACAGACCGCCAGCTTGCCCTTGCTGCGCACCGCCGAGGAAATGGCCCGCTCCAGCAGTTCACCGAACAACAACCGGTTCGGTATCCGGGTCAATACATCGTGGCAGGCCTGACGCTTCAGCTCCGCTTCGTGTTCTTTCAGATAGGTAATATCGGAGAAAATCGCCGCGTGATGCAGCACCTGGCCATCATTGTCTCGGATCACGGACACCGCCAGCAGCAACGAATAGGCTTCACCATTCTTGCGCCGGCTGCGGCACTCGCCCTGCCAGTCATCCCGGGTTTCAAGGTGTCGACGCAACTCGGCACCAAAGTCGTCTTCATCGTCCTCGGTCCGCAGCAGATCCGGGGGGCGTCCCACCACCTCCTCGGGCAGGTAACCGGTAATGCGGGTAAAGGCCGGATTGACATGGGTCACATGATTATCGGCATCGGTCAGCATGATGCCGTCATAACTGAACTCGAACACCAGGGCTGCCAGCCGCTGCTGGTTTTCGATGTCCTTCTGTGCGCTGATGTCGTGTCCCACGCACAGCATGTCGCCATTGGGCAGCATGATGTTGGCCCACTGCGTGGTCAGTCGGCGACCGGCCCGGTCAAAGGGCCGCCACTCTCTGAACTCCGAACTGTTATGGGCGCCAAAGGTCTCCATCACCCGACGCTGCTCTTCCGGATCGGGATAGAAGAGGCTGAGGGGGGCCGGATGATGCTGCAACTCCTCGAAACTCCAGCCAAATACCCGTTCGGATTCGTCGTTCCATAAAATGCAGCGTCCCCGGGCATTGAAACCGTTGATCAGTATGGGAGCCTGATTGAACAGCGACTTGAGCCGGCTCAGCAGACGCCGGGAAGCCCCCTCCCGTTTATGCTGGTGCGCATTCAGCTCCCGCTCGCGCCGCAACTCGCGCCAAAGCAGGGCCCCATGCGCGGCCAGAACGTCCAGAGCCCGGCGCCTCGCCGGCGCCAGGGCCACAGGCGGCTCGGTATACTCCAGCAACAACAGCCCGCGCAGGCGCCCACGCGATACCGGTACCGCCAGATAATGACCAGAAGCACGGGTATCGAGGCCGATGTCGGTGCCGGTAATGGCGCAATAAAACCGTTGTTGCTGCCAGAGGGTCTGGTAATGTGCGTCCCGCCATGCGGAGCAGGAGCGGAAACGACTGCCCACAACTCGCGGTGACGCCGGCTCACCATCGTGAAAAAAAGCAAAACAGGCCAGTGCCGCGCTCGCCTCGGCGGCCGCCTGCGCACAGAGGAAGTCCCAGTACGGCGCCTCTTCGGTGGCGACATCTGTCGTTCCGTTCGGCAATGCGTCCTGATCCTGATTTAATCGCATATCCATGCTCATCCTGATTACCGCCCTATCGGGTGAACAGGCCATCCTGGCCCACCATGCCCCCTCGCCAACGTCGTTCGGACCGCTCACTCGCCATGGATCTATAAAAACAGCCAAGTCAGGCCTCAATCATAGAACATCATCGAATACCCCGTGCATCGGGGCTTATGGCTGCCAAAGCTCTCTGGCCACGTCAAAGCAGCCCCCGGCCAACGGGCCGGCATGCTCATCGCTACGCATCACCCCCAGAAACACCAAAGCCAGCCCTGGCGGCTGGCTTTTTGTGTCCTGCTTGGGGCTTGTGGCCCTGGCTCCCGGCCTTTCACCCGCTTCGAGTGTGGCCTTTGTGGTGCTTACCGGTCTGGTATCCCGGTTTGCGACAGGCTCCGAGGGTATCGGTCTGTCTGTTCCCAGAAGGTGAAACCATCTTACCCCTTATGCCGGGGTGAGTGGTTGCGAATGAAATGCCAAATCCCCTTCCTTAAGCAACAAGTCACCCCTTATACTCCATATCAAGAACAATCATTTCATCAGGTGAATATTTTGAGCAAGCCATTGCAACTGGATCGTACCGACAGGCGTATTCTGGAGCTGATGCAGCGCCACGGCCGCATCAGCAACCTGGAGCTGGCCGAGCGCATCGGGCTGTCGCCCTCGCCCTGCTCCCGCCGGGTCAAGGCGCTGGAAGAAGCCGGCCTTATCGCCGACCACGTTACCCTGCTCAACGCCAACAAACTGGGCCTGAGCCTGCTGGCCTATATTCATATCTCGCTGGACAGGCACACCCCGGAACGATTCGAGACCTTCGACACGGCCATCAACGGCTTTTCCGAGGTGCTGGAATGCGACCTGATCACCGGCACCGAGGCCGATTATCAGCTAAAGGTAATAGTGCGCGACATGGAGCACTACCAGCAGTTTTTGCTGGGCAAGCTGACCCGACTGGATGGCGTGACCGGCGTGCGCTCCAGCTTCGTACTGCGGCGAATAAAGCACGACACCGCCCTGCCGCTGGATCATTTGGGCTGACGCTGTGAGGGGTGAGGGGTGAGGGGTGAGGGGTGAGGGGTGAGGTTTTCTGGAGAACGACACCATGATGAGCTGCGAACAACACGATTATATCGAGATTGCCTGCCTGTACCGGTATCCGGTGATCCTGACGCTCACATCCGGAGCCGAACTGGTGGGCATCGCCCTCGATACCGCCCGTAACGAGCTACGACAGGAGTGCATCAGGATACGGGACCATGACGCGGAGCATCTGGTGCCCCTGGCAACCATTAGCCGCATGACGGCCAATATCGACAACCCGCACTTTCGGGTAATCAGCTTCGATTGAGTTGCCATCTGTCATCCACTTGCTATGGTAATGGGACTCAAACAAACATAACGATTCAGGGTCTTCGATCTCCTCCGGGCTGACTGAGACCCGAACGTCACCATGGAAAAAGATGATACGGATTTATCATTTTGATTGAAAAGGAATTTTCATATGTCAGGGATCTTTGGCTTTACATGCACATCTTGTGGCGAGCGACATGAAGGCTCACCCAGTTTTGCCTTTAGGGCGCCCGATCCTTATCTGGAACAGCCGCCGGACGTTCAGGCCCGTGGCAGCCTGGGAAAGGATCTGTGTCATTACCAGGATGAAGAGGGTGAGCATTATTTTATACGGGTGGTGCTGGATATTCCTATTCACGGAATGGCCCAGCCCTTTATCTGGGGCGTTTGGGTGTCGCTAAGCCGACAAAGCTATCAGCACTATCGGGCCCACCATGCCCAACCCGACATCAATGCCGCCTACTTTGGCTGGCTGTGCAATTCCCTGCCCTGGTATTCAAACACCTATGCGTTGGCCACCAGCGTTCACCCCCTCGATGCAAACCACAGACCCTGTATTACGCTGCACGAAGCGGATCACGAGCTGATTCACGACTTCAAACACGGCATCAGTATTGCCAAGGCACAGCAGATTGCCGAGCTGTGCCTGCATCAAACCGCGGCACAGAAGGCATGAGGGCCGGGGCTACACCGGATTTTTGGTCGAGCCCTGGCCGCAGAAACGACTGCTGTCGTAATAGAACAAACTTGAGATGGCGGGCCAGCGACGCCAGATGACCGGCGATTTTCCTGCCCATGGGCTGACCGTTTCGGCTGCCGTAGTCCGCATCAAGCTACGTCGCCAACCGGGCCTGGCTGATTGACAACAAGTGTCCATCTGGAAGTAAAGCAGGGACTATTCCAATCATTTATTCATGACGAATCCATAGAGGCCATGGACTCATCGTTACACTTTGGATAATATTCGAATGACTCCATATGGCGAAATCAGTCATGTAACGGAATTTGCGCACCACTTAAATAAGGGATCAATCCTGGTCCTGACTTTCTGTTTTATTAAAACCACTGATTACCTGACATAAAATGGAGTTTTATTTCAGCAACCAAGCTGTTCACCATATAAAAATCACTTTTTCGGGATGAGAAAATGAAATCTTTATTAACGCTCGCTCTGGTTACATCACTGACCACAGGATGTGCATCACAATTAAACTCCATGCAAAAGCGGGAGTACCAAGCGTTCAAGTATGACAACGTCTTGATAGAAGAAAAGAACCCCTCTGCTGGTGCCGCGCTGGGCATCCTTCCCGGCGGCGGATCCTTTTATGCCCGTGAGCCCGCTCTTGGCGTCGTCAACCTCTTGCTATGGCCCCTTTCTGCACTGTGGGATCCCGTCAGCGGATATGAAGGGGCCATGGCAATCAACTATGACATCACCAAACAAAAAATCCTGAGAGACAAAAGAAAAGAAATCTCCATGCTTGATGATAAAGTAACCACCGGTGAGCTGGATAGCATAGGGTACGTCAAGGCAAAAAGAGAGATTGAACAGAAGTACGACTATAACTAAGCATCGTTGACAGAAATCATGTTTACAAAATAGAAGGGGCATACATTCAGTGTATGACCCTTATCACTTCAGCCTCACGAATCACATCAAGCCCCATTGATGACACGGCATTAGCCGCCATAGCACGATCCCCCTTGCTTACCCCCTCAGGGCTTTCTTCTTCTGCACTGCTGGGACACAATAGCCGACACCTGTCAGGCCATTGAACATACCCGTATGAAAACCAACCTGATCACCCGCGCCGGCTGGCACAAGCTGGACGAAGAGCTCAAACATCTGTGGAAGGTGGAACGCCCCGCCGTCACCCAGTCGGTGTCGGAAGCCGCCGCCCTCGGCGATCGCAGCGAGAACGCCGAAATACGGAAGTAACCCCAAAAACCATACTATGACATTTAACTTATTGTTTTTATTAAAATAAAAAATAGTACAATACCAATTAAGTATACTTTTTTATTGAGTTCCATCATCCTCGGTAAGTAAATTTTGTGCGCTTTCTGAAAGGCGCACATTTTTCAGCCAAAGCGCAACAACCTCGCTGGCTGAGAGCATGTTCCAATTAAAATGCTCATTGAGGTAGACCTTAGAAAAAATGGCTTCAAAAGATGAAGTAAGGACAGTGGGTGGTAAAGACCAATTTTTCATCAATTTCCACCCCTTACTTTCTACGTGCTGGACATAGTCTCCGACAAACTTTGTAAAGTAATTTTTTTCAATATAATCAGGTGCAGGTTTTTTTCGCATGTAAACGATGGTTTCTTTGGCCTGCATATTAAACGTAAAATTAACACTGAGAGGAGAATACTTTTTTGACAAGTGTTCTAAAAGAGCATTTAGCACATTTGAATTATCGATTGGCAGCACATACTCTTTACTGATCTCCTGTACAAGTTGATATAATTTATACAACTGAATTTCTTTAATAATATTATTAATGCTTGCCACTTCATTAATAGATAAAGTGATTGACTGTAGTTTTTGATAAAGTATGGCATTTACATTCGACACCACAACCTCACCATTTAGTTTTGGATGGTTAAGATATATACCTATTTTCACCCGTTCAGGATGACGATATCTTTTATATTTCTTATCATATATCAACCGTTCAGAGTCACCATGCAGCAACTTACTTGCACTTTTAACCTCTACTGGCAATTCATATATATAAGTTATGACCCCCTTACGAAGAAAAGAAGTCAGCATATCCATGTCAATTGTAGAAATGCCTGTTATTAAAATATCCTCCGGTGACTCATATAAGAAACAATCATCATTTTTAACTCTACCAGCTAAGAGTGCTAACAAGAAAAGAGTTTCTTCAAATGAAAGAGATTCCAAATTAAATGTTTCTTGAAGGTGGTCATTTTTATATCGCTGTATAGTCTGACGGGCATCTCCAAGTAATTTATTTTCTCTTACATCTAAACATTCACGACATACGAAGCCATTAAAATTCCTCATTCGATCGCGGTAGCCAGCTCTACTATTAACTGGAGATTTACACTGACATTCCTCACAACTAAAAGCGGAATGGGAAGTTAAAAAACTACAATTCCTTATTAAAGCCATAATGAAGCGAACTCCTTCAGATTTATGGCAAGCATCTATTTCCTTTACGGTGTATAAAAACCCTCTGGCAGATGCATCACACGTTACCCAGTAGTCATTAATTGCTTTTATCTCATCTTCTCTCACATCAGCTGGATAACAAATCATATCTAAATCCTCTCGACCTGCTCATATAATAAACACTGTTAATTTCGCGCCAAAGACATCTTAGCTAAACGTTTGGAGGCTACGCTGGTACAGCCGCTTTGGGCAATAGACCGCCCGCACCTTCGTATTCTGACCATGCATACCCAATAGGGAAGCTGCTCTCTTAACGGAAGGCTTACCCTACACCCAGGGCGAGAGCATACTTTGCTGTTAATTTAACCAAAGAACAGTTGAGCCCGGTAATCGTCGTTCCAACTGGCCCGTTTCAGCTTGTTGTGCTGACTCGGTGAGCCACACTCGCTTTGCTTGAGGATGTTCATGATAAACCGCCGGAACAAGGCCATGTTTTCGACAGCGTATCCTGTGGCAATCCGTGAAGCATCTTCGTTGAGCACGACATCCAGCACGTAATACTGGCCGTTTTCTATACGCCAGAGCTGACGGATATAGTGTCCCAGCAGCTTATGTTTGGGTGACATTGAGCTGACATAGTAAGAAGTATCCACTGTCCCTTTACCATTGATGGTACGGTGCCGTTCAACGGCGATGATGCTGCGGATAGTCGGCCATTTCTCTGTCAGTTCTTCAGGCAGTTTCGCTTTCAATTGAAAGACATAGCGCTCTTCCTTGCGCTCATGACCAGTTTCTTTGTGCTCGACAACGACTTTCTCTTTACCGGCATCGAAAACGGCCTGAAACTGAGACTGAACCGCCTCCCGTAGCTTGAGCTGATTGTGCTTTACCTGTACCACCACATGGGCTTTTTTTATCCTGAATTTTCTCCAGCGCCTCACGCTGACAGTGCACTGCATCAAGTGTAACCATAGCGAACGATTTTACCGGTTAATGAACCAAGTAATACCTGTGCGGGGAAAGACCCAAGCGAGGCTATATAAAATGACTAGCTTACTCATTCCAATGTAGCGGAACTTTATGGCTCGACTGTAGTAACCTGGGAATGCATATAGTAAGTGCAACACTCATGGCTTGAGGCGAAAGGAGGCCAACCGCTGATAGTGGTATGCTTCTCATCGCCCAAATCAAAGCTGAATTACCATGAGTTACCAACCGTTGACCGAGGGGAAACGATACCAAATATCGACTCTTCTTGCAGAAGGTATTTCGTTTTCTCAGATAGCCCAGAAGGTAGGGGGTCATCGTGGCGTTGTTTCCTAAATCAGGGAACTATCTGCTTCTTCCGTGATCTGATCTCCTGACGAACGGACTCGGGAGCAGCACAATGGGCAAGGCACGACACAACATCAGTAACTGGCGGCAGTACAATCGAGCCTTGATTAATCGTCGCTCACTTACCTTCTGGGCTGATGAACAGGCCATCGAACAGTGGCATTGTCATCAGCACCATGGCCGCTGGGGTCGCGGTTTCCAATACAGCGATAGTGCCATTGAAACGGCGCTGACGCTCAAAGCCTTCTTCGGCTTGCCGTTGCGGGCATTGGAAGGATTTATCAACTCCGTTTTTCAGCTGATGGACGTGCCGCTGACCTCGCCGGGATACAGCAGTATCAGCAAACGCGCCAAAACCGTGGACGTGAAGTACCGCTTGCCGAGTAAAGGCGCGGTCACTCATCTGGTTATCGATGCCACCGGGCTGAAGGTGTTCGGTGACGGCGAATGGAAACAACGTAAACATGGCAAGGGTAAGCGCCGGGTCTGGCGTAAGTTGCACCTTGCGGTCGATGCGCGAACCCACGAGGTGATTGCCGCTGAAGTCAGCCTGGAAAACGTGGCGGATAACGAGGTACTGCCGACGCTGCTCAACCCGCTTCGGCGCCGGTTGCACCAGGTCTCGGGTGATGGAGCTTACGATACCAAGGAGTGCCATCAGTTACTGCTCCGGAAAGGCAGCAAAGCGACCATTCCACCTCGCAAGAATGCCGGTTATTGGGATGAAGGACATCCAAGGAACGAGGCCGTTACTGCGCTGAAATCAGGTCACCTGTCCGACTGGAAAACCACGTCTGGCTACCATCAGCGGTCGCTGGCGGAAACGGCGATGTCCCGATACAAGCAGTTGGTTAATCCCAAGTTGAGCTTGCGTAACTACAACGGCCAAGTCGGTGAAATCCTGGCCGGTGTTAAGGTCATGAACAAAGTCATAGGTCTTGGTATGCCTGTTCGTCAGCCGGTCAGTTAAGGGCGGAAAGCCCTTTAGGGACAGGCTGTCTCGGCTTTGATTTGATCAACAAGGCCTGGTTGATGACATCAGCACTGATTGCTGCACTCACAGGAGGCTTCCCTTCATGGAGTAATCCCAACCACACCATAGTTGTGTTACTTGTTCATGTCTTCCTGATATTTAAGTGCCAAGTTTTGAGCTTCAATAAGAGTTTTTGAATCTAACATTTTTGCTATTCTATCCCTCTCTTTAATAGCAAAGTCAGGATTATGGTGGGACTTGCTGTTGGCCACAGATAATGATGCCCAAATGTAGGCTTGCACTAAGTCTTTGGGGATGCCCACCCCATGCTCATAGCGATAACTTAAGCGTCTTTGGGAGTAACTATCGCCTGCTTTTGCTGTCTTAATGTATAACTCAGTGGCTTTTTCTTCGTCTTTATCGTAATAAATTCCTGAACTATATAATCTAGCTAATATTGCATAGGATACCATGTTTCCAGCATTGGCTCCTTGCTCGTAGAATTCTACTGCCTTTTCATAGTTTTGCACTACTCCCCGACCATTTTCATACATAGACCCAAGAAAATTAAATGAGCGTAAGTCACCGTTTTTTATGGCCATCTCATAAAATTTTTTTGCTTTCCTATAATCTTTATTAATGTCACCAACCCCGCGCATGTAAAGATTTGCAATTCTAATTGGAGCTGATGGGCTGCCTTTTTTTGCTGCGGATAGGTATAGCTCAATGCTACCTTTGTAGTCTTTTAATCTATACTTATCATCTGCTTTTTTTATTATTTCTAATGTTTCTTTTGTCTCACCATGATCAGGTGGGCCAGCTGAGAAGCTTTGGTTGCTGAACGATATTAATAGCGACACAAACAAAGCTGAAGTTATTTTTTTAAGCATCACAATGTCCTTTTATAACTCTTTGACTATTGTTATTTTTGCTGCTTGTTTCGTCGAACCACGAATAGTTCTGTAGGTAGTAACCCCATGGTAAACTCCAATGAAGTTATGTATATGAGTACCTTCGTATAAGGTTTTACTAGATTTTATCATTAGTGGCATAGTATTAGTTGCCACCCATGGGTGATCTGCAATAACGAGATATGTGTTGTTGTTTAGTGCCTGCTTAACTTTATAAAGTCTGGCACCGTAACTGGCAAAGGCAATATTTTTATTCGCTAGTAAATTTGAACTCATAACTAACTTAGTAACTTCTAATCTTTCTTTAAGTGGTTTTACTCCATATCGGGTTGCTATTTTTTTTATTTCATTTTGGAAGGCTCTCTCGGCATCTTCCTTTTCTTGCCTTTTTTTAATGGCCAGCAACCTGTTATTTTCTACGATTATTTTTTGTCTCTCGGCGAATTCACCACGACAGAGCTTGTCTATTTCATTTAATTCCCCTCTATCGAATACTATTTCCTTGATTGATTCATTGGGAGGGTAGAACATTATTGGCTTGTCGCTAATCATTGCTTTATAAAAATTATCATCGCTTCCGTTTTTTGATATAACTATGTGGCGTACTACTCCACCTCCTCTAAGTATGAATTTGGATGTAGAAAATAGACCCGAGGATTTTATTGGCACACTATAATAATCAGGATTACAAGTTAAGGATATATCACCATATTGCTCAGAGCTTAAGGTGCACTCTAAATTACTAGGATTGCATATAGTTTCAACCCTATGCTTAGATAAAACAGTATCTAAAAAACTTTCTGTTACTGAGCTACTACAGCCAGACAAAACAAAGGCCATGACTAATAACTTGATTATTAAAATAATTTTCATTTTATCCCTATTGAGTGAGTTTCCCCTGACATTAAACCTTCAAAAAAACCGCCTAACAAGGCGGCTTTAATGTATTTAGTTTTCTAACCAGATTAACCCTCAAGTCCTAAAATGCCAAGTTAGTGAACGCTAAATTCCTAAAAATACATGCTTACTGCATCATCTAAGGTCGATACGACTCAAAGTACTTAGCTGCGATAGCCTGCGCTTCTGTTAAACCATCAAAAGAAAGCTGCTTAGCTACATGGTCACGGTCTCTTTTGGCTTTCTCATTACCATTAGCAACAGAAGTCGATAGCCATGCGTACGCCTGTTTGTGATCTTGCGGTACGCCATCACCCCTGATGTAAGATGCTCCTAAGTTAAACTGCGCATCTACATCACCCTGTTCAGCGGCTTTGCGGTACCAATCCACCGCCAGTCGGGCATCCTTTGGGACTCCACTCCCCACATAGTAAGCATTCCCCAGGTTAAGCTGGGCATCTTTATTCCCCTGTTCTGCGGCCTTACGGTACCATTTTACTGCCTGTTCATCGTCTTGCTGGATGCCAAGCCCGTTGCTATACAGCAGTCCCAGAATGAGTTGAGCTCCAGCAACCCCCTGCTCGGCAGCCTTGCGGTTCCACTTTACCGCCAACTGGTAGTCCTGCGGAACCTCTCCACCAATGTAATACCTGCCTCCTAAGATTACTTGAGCTCCAACATGGCCCTGTTCGGCGGCCTTGGTATGCCAATCCATTGCCTGTTTGAAATCCTGCGGAACACCATCACCATTCCAGTACAACACCCCTAAGCTGTTTTGAGCTTGAGCAAGCCCCTGCTCGGCAGCCCGGTGGTACCAATCCAATGCTAACTGGAAGTCCTGAGGGACACCGTCACCAGTCCAGTACATAGCACCCATGTTAAATTGAGCTTGAGCGAGCCCCTGTTCGGCAGCCTTGCGGTACCAATCCAATGCTAACTGGAAGTCCTGTGGTACCCCTTTACCTTCCCTGTACATCCCCCCTAGATTGTTCTGCGCTTTAGCAAATCCCTGTTCGGCAGATTTACGGTACCATGCTTCCGCAAGCTGGAAGTCCTGCTCTACCCCATCTCCAGTGTGGTACATCTTCCCTAGGCTATATTGAGCCTCGGCATGTCCATATTCGGCCGCCTTTTCGTAATAGCTAATCGCTCTCTCGTAGCTTTTTGGTGCATCATCACCGTTATGATATTTCTCCCCTAAGCTAAATTGCTCTCTGGCTTTATCTTGCTTAGATGAGGGATCGACTATCCCGTCGCATCCGAAACCAGCAATCGCTAAAACCTTAGCCATCCCCTCATATGAGCTAGAGCTGGCGCGGCCTCGCGGGTAGACTACCCGTCTTTGAACCAAACTCGACGGCACGGCAGCTCATGATC
>NZ_JAFBBE010000021.1:34670-63042 GCF_016907015.1 Oceanisphaera litoralis | reverse complement strand
ACACAGTTTGCTTGATAAATTGTTAAAGAGCGTTGACCTTGTTCAGGTCAGGGATGCGTAATCTACGCACTCCATCATGTTTCGTCAAGCGTTGAATCAAACTTTATTTCGTTCGTTTCGAACCCTTGTGACCGTGAGCGGCT
Source organism: Oceanisphaera litoralis (assembly GCF_016907015.1). GTDB lineage: Bacteria > Pseudomonadota > Gammaproteobacteria > Enterobacterales > Aeromonadaceae > Oceanimonas > Oceanimonas litoralis. The sequence goes on along the minus strand of NZ_JAFBBE010000021.1, from coordinate 62,899 downwards.
TGCCCCGTGTCAGTGGATGCGCATTATAGGGAGCGCCCGATTTTGCGCAAGGGCTTTTTTGACAAAAAAAACCGTTCGCTCACCTATTGAACAATCCGCTTTCTTTTACCGCTTTTCTGCCTATATAGATGTCTTTCTCGCTTCTATTCTTATGGACTGTCTTATGGACTGGCTTATCGAGACCGCTTTGGCGGATGCGCCCTTTGTGGGCTTGGGGTAAGATAGCGCCCCTTTTTTATTCCCCCTCTTCAGCTTGGAGAATTGAATGCCTTTTTCCCTCGGCCAACGTTGGATTAGTGATACAGAAACCGATCTGGGACTGGGCGCCATCGTCGCTATCGATGTGCGTATGGTGACCATGCTATTTCCTGCCTGTGGTGAAAACCGCATGTATGCCAAGGACGATGCGCCTATTACCCGGGTCATGTTCAACCCCGGCGATAGCATCAGCAGCCACGAAGACTGGGAGCTTGAAGTCGCTTCCGTCACAGAAGACAAGGGTCTGTTAACCTACCACGGCACTCGTCTGGATACCGGTGAGCCTGCCAGCCTGAGGGAAACCTTTCTCAACCACTTTATCAAGCTGAACAAGCCTCAGGAACGCCTGTTCGCCGGCCAGATTGATAAGATAGGCCGCTATAACCTGCGCTATCAGGCGCTGATGCACCAATTCAACCAGCGTCGTTCGCCCTTGCGCGGCCTGGCCAGCGGTAAGGTCAGCCTGATCCCGCATCAACTGCATATCGCCAAGGAAGTCGGCAGCCGTTATGCCCCCCGCGTCTTGCTGGCAGATGAGGTTGGCCTGGGTAAAACCATCGAGGCCGGCATGATCATTCAGCAGCAATGGCTGTCGGGTCGGGCCAGCCGCATTCTTATTCTGGTGCCCGATGCGCTGATCCATCAGTGGCTGATTGAAATGATGCGCCGCTTTAACCTGCATTTCGCCCTGTTCGACGAAGAGCGCTGTGTCGAGGCCTTTGCCGATGCCGCCAACCCCTTCGATACCGAACAGCTGGTGCTGTGCAGCCTCGACTTCATTACCAAGAAGCGCAAGCGCTTCGAGCAGTTGCATGAAAGTGACTGGGACTTGCTGGTAGTAGATGAAGCCCATCACCTGATGTGGGATGCCGAGCAGCCCAGTCGTGCCTATGAAGTAGTGGAAGCGCTGGCCGAAGATACCGCCGGCGTCTTGCTGCTGACCGCCACGCCGGATCAGCAGGGTCACGAGAGTCACTTTGCCCGGCTGCGGCTGCTCGATCCCGAGCGCTTCTATGATTACAACGCCTTTCTGGCCGAAGAAGAAGAATATCAGCCGCTGGCCGCGGCGGCGGAAGCCCTGCTCTCCGACGCCCCGCTCGATGAAACGGCAAAAGCCCGCCTGGCTCCCTTTATGGATGGCCAGGATGACAGTTGCCTGACCGATCCGGCCGCCCGTCGGCAGTTGCTGACTCAACTGCTCGACCGGCACGGCACCGGTCGCCTGCTGTTCCGCAATACCCGTCAGGCGATCAAGGGCTTTCCCGCCCGTCAGCTGCAGTTGCATCCTCTGCCCCTGCCCAGCCAGTACAAAACCGCCATCCGCGTGGCAGGCATGATGGGCAGCCGGCAGGATGATGCCAGTCAGGCCTTGCAGGCCCTGTATCCGGAAGAGATTTATCGCCAGTTTGAAGGTGGCGACAGTGCCTGGACCCAGTTCGACAGTCGGGTCGAGTGGCTGCTGGAATACACCAAAGCCAGACGCAACGACAAGATCCTGATCATCACCGCCAAGGCCGGTGTCGCCCTGGCGCTGGAAGAAGTGCTGCGGGTTAAAGAAGGCATTCGCGGCACCGTCTTTCACGAAGGCATGTCATTGCTGGAGCGGGACAAGGCGGCCGCCTACTTTGCCCAGCAGGAAGGCGGCGCCCAGGTGATGATCTGCTCGGAAATCGGCTCGGAAGGCCGCAACTTCCAGTTCTCGCATCAGCTGGTGCTGTTCGACTTGCCGCTCAACCCGGATCTACTGGAACAGCGTATCGGTCGCCTCGACCGTATCGGTCAGCAGCACAATATCGATATTCATGTGCCTTATCTGGAAGGCACGGCCCAGCAGGCGTTGACCCTCTGGTATCACCAGGGAATGGATGCCTTCAGCAAGCCCAATGCGGTCGGCCAGCCGGTCTATCAGCAGGTCGGCGAGCGGCTGTTGGCGCTGCTGGCCGAGCACGGCCAGGACGAAGCGGCGCTGGAGCAGCTGATTGCCGATACCCGAGCCCTCGCCCAGGAACTCAACAGCCAGATGGAGCAGGGCCGGGATCGCCTGCTGGAACTGAACTCCAGCGGCGTTATTCTCGACCGGGATCTGGTCGCAGAGTTAACCGAGAGCGACGAAGACCCGACCCTGGCCATCTTCGCCATCAAGCTGTTTGATGAAGTGGGCGTGCATCAGGACGATCGGGGTGAAAACGCCATCGTGCTGCGGCCTACCGAGCAGATGCTGATCCCTAGCTTTCCCGGTCTGCCGGAAGACGGCGCCAGCATCACCTTCGACCGGGACACGGCCCTGAGCCGGGACGACCTGCACCTGCTGAGCTGGGATCATCCGATGATCCGTGGCGGTATCGACCTGGTGCTGGGTTCGGAAATCGGCACCACCTCGGTGGCCATTCTCAAGAACAAGGCGCTGCCGGTCGGCACCCAGTTCCTGGAGCTAATCTTCGTGGCCGAGTCGGCTCATCATGCCCAGCTGTATCGTTTTCTGCCGCCCGCCCCCATCCGCCTGTTACTCGACAAGAATGGCAACGATCTGGCGGACAAGGTCAGCTTCGAGTCATTCGACAGGCAGCTCAGCCCGGTCAACCGTCACCTGGCCAGCAAGCTGGTGAACGCCTCCCAGACCATCATTCATCATCTGCTGCAACAGGCACAGCCGGTGGCAGAGCAACAGATGCATGCCCTGGTCGAACAGGCCCGGGGGCGGATGCACGAGTCTATCGGACAGGAGTTACAACGCCTGCAACAGCTGGCCAGGGTCAACCCCAACGTACGGGAGAGTGAAATCACTCATGTACAGGAGCTGCAGGATGAGCTGGATAGCCTGCTCAGCCATACCCGCTTAAAACTGGACGCGATTCGGTATATCGTCGTCAGCCACCAATAAGGAAATAGCATCATGGTTCTGCTGCGTTACGATCCACCGACGGATCCCCTGTTTGAAGTGCTGTATCAGGACGACAGCCTGATAGTGCTGAACAAGCCGAGTGGCCTGCTCAGCGTACCCGGCCGGGATCCTGTTCATCACGACAGCTTGTCTTACCGGGTGGCGCGCGTTTATCCCACTGTTCAGGTAGTGCACCGGCTGGATATGGCGACCTCGGGGGTGATTGTAATGGCATTGCACCCCAAGGCACACCGAGAGCTGAGTCGGCAGTTTCGTGAACGTGAAACCGCCAAGTGCTATTACGCCTGGGTGTATGGCAATCCCAAACAAAGTGCGGGCAGCATAGATCTGCCGCTGTGTTGCGACTGGCCCAATCGGCCACGGCACATGGTGGATCATGAAAACGGCAAGCCCGCGCTCACCCACTGGCGCTGCCTGCGCCGGCTGGAAGACCGCAGCCTTATCAAGCTGACGCCGATCACAGGTCGCTCTCATCAGTTACGGGTGCACATGAAAAGCCTGGGCCATGTTATTTTGGGCGATAACCTCTACGCCGAAGGGGAAGCCCTGGAGATGGCACCGCATTTACAGCTGCATGCCGCCGAACTGGAGTTTCGTCACCCCAGAAGCAAGGAATGGCTGAGCTTCACCGCCCCTGCCCCCTTCAATATGGAATAGGGTGCATGAACACAGGATGGCGGGCGGGAACAGAACCGGCTGGTGTAAAATGCGGGGATTAGGGATTAGGGATTAGGGATTAGGGATTAGGGACTGGGAAGTAACGAATCCCTGCTCCCCAATCCCTGCTTTCAACGGATCTTCCGCACCGCCTTGATGGTTTCCCAGGCTTGCTGAATGTCCTGCGCCTTTTCCTTGGCCATGTCCATCATTTCCTTGGGCAGGCCCTGGGCCGCCAGCTTGTCGGGGTGATGCTTGGACATCTGCCGACGATAGGCGCGTTTCACCATGCTGTCGTTGGCCCCTTCTTCCACCTCGAGAATACGGTAGGCATCACGCAAGCGCTCTGCCGGTGGTGGCGTGTGGCCACCGGCGCCATGCCCATGCCCATACCCATGACCATGACCATGACCATGACCATACCGAAAACCATGCAGCTGGGCTTCGGCAAAGGCCAGCAATTGTTCCAGCTCGGCCTCGGAAAAACCCAGTTCGGCGGCAATGGTCAACAACAGGCGACGTTCGGCCGGGTGCAAATGGCCATCGGCGAAGGCCAGCTGCAACTGCACTTCCATAAAGAAACGCAGCAGGTTACGGCTGTCTTTGACTCGCGCCCGAAAACGGCGCAGGGTCTCGGTTAACGGAAAATCGGCGCTTTTACCCTCGCGAAAGGCGTTCTGGGCCTGAACCCGTTGTTCGCCCTGCAACCGCATCTGGGTCATCAGCTGCTCTGCCAGTCGAATTTCCTCACTCGATACCTGACCGCTGGACTTGGCCACATGGCCCATGGTGGCAAAGGTGGTATAGAGGAACTCGGCCTGAGCGCCCTTGTTGAACAGCCAGGCGTTGGCCAGTTTTTTGTCGACCAGATGCCCGAGCCATAACCCCAGCAGGGCGCCCGGAAGACTACCGATTAGCAGCCCGAACAAAAAACCGATCAATTTACCTTTGATATGTGCCAACATTTATTGTACCTCCGAGGCATTCATATGAACACCTTGCCGAAAGGCAACGCAAAGGCACATCGGAAGCGGGGACCAATGGGGAACAACTAACCTCATGAACGGGATCCTGGATGAAAAATGAAGCTAAAGCAGGGCCATAGTGCTGGCCACAAGAATGCTTTATCATAGCCCGTTACCATAAAGTAATGACACCAAAAGCTCAACCAGCCTCCGAGGGCGGTGTCGCCACACCAGGAATGCGAGCATCAACCCATGAGAATACGGATTATCGGCTTTCCCCTGCTGCTCATCTCGGGCCTGACCCAGGCTCAGACAACGGCGGTGACCGCCGCAGAAGAGTCCCGCCCCCCTCTTAATTTCAGCCGCTGTTTCAGCCATGTTCCGTTACGGGTCGACGCCACTCAAGGAGATCCCAACGCGCCCATTACCGTCACCGCCGAGGTGCTGAATGCCACTCGTGACGGCAAAATCCTCTATCGTGGTGATGTACAGGTAGAGCAGGATCAACGCCGGTTCAGTGCCGATTACGTCGAGCTGGAGCAGCTTAGCCGCGATGTGCTGGCCGAAGGCAATATTCATTTCACCGACGGCACCATCAGCGTAGACAGCGACCGACGGCTGACGGGTAACCTCACCACCAAGGATACCGAGCTGGACGAGGCCCGTTACCAGTTTCATGGCGAGCCCGGTCGTGGCCGGGCGAGGCAGGTGCAGCTGAGCGACAACACCAATCAGGTGGATTTCAGGAGCGCCAGCTACACCACCTGTCCGCCGGGCGAGGAAGTCTGGCAGCTCAAGGCCAGCTCGGTACAGGTCGAGCAGGATCAAGTGTTCGGGGAAGCCTGGAATGCGGTGCTCTGGCTGGGTGATGTGCCGGTGTTCTACTTTCCCTACATCAAGTTTCCGGTCAAGGATGAGCGGCAGAGCGGTTTTCTTTACCCCACCATCGAGCTTGGCGGGACAAACGGCAACGACATCAGTGTCCCCTATTACTGGAATATTGCCCCCAACTACGATGCCACCCTGACGCCCCGTTACATGAGTAAACGCGGCACCCTGGGCCAGCTCGAGTTCCGCTATCTGCCGGTGGAAGGGCAAAGCGGCACCCTTTATGGCGAATACCTGTCGAACGACGATCAACTGGCTGACACCGAATGGCGGGACAAGGCGCGCTGGTTGTTCCACTGGCGCCACAACGCCCGCTTCGATAGCGAAGGTCACTGGCGTGGTAACATCGACTACACCAAGGTCGCGGGCTGGGATATTGCCTATTTCGACGATTTTTCGCCGCCGGTCGGACAAAGGGTCGATAACCAGCTGATGCAGTCACTCAATGGCGGTTATTATGACCGACACTGGCAGCTGACCACCGAAGTGCGGGATTACCAGATTCTCAGATCCGATCTGGCGACTCAGCCCTTCCAACTGACCCCCAGCCTGGCGCTGACCAGTTACCGCGGCTTTGGTGATTTCGATCTGGGCTTGGACTCAGAGCTGACCCGGTTCAACAACGACAACGACAATGTCTACCAGGCGACCCGTTTTCATGCGGAGCCCAAGCTGGTGTATTCCGTCGTCAATCGGCCGGGGGCAAAGCTCACCGCCGATGTGGGTGCCTATTACACCCACTACGAGCAGGATATTCCCGATACCCTCTCTGCTTACTATGGCAATCAGACCGAGGACGGACTGGGCTTCACCACCGACAGCCTGGACTCCAGCGTCGATCGCTTGCTGCCGCGTCTGCGTCTCAACGGCACCCTGGTGTTCGACCGGGACACCCGCTGGTTCGAGCAGGACTTCACCCAGACGCTGGAACCGCAGTTGCAGTATCTGTATGTTCCCTTCGAAGAACAGGACAATATCGGCCTGTACGACACCACCGATATGCGCCAGGACTACTACAGCCTGTTCAGCGATCGCCGCTTTGCCGGCCTGGACCGGATCAGTGACGCCAATCAACTGACCGCCGGCTTCACCAGCCGTATCTACGATGCAGACAGCGTCGAACGGTTACGCCTGGCCCTGGCCCAGACGTATAACTTCACGCCCCCCAGGGTCAAGCTCTATCCCGGCGAACAACTGGACGAAACCAATCGCTCTTTCCTGACCTTCGAGGGGGACCTCAATCTGGACGGCAACTGGTTTGTACATACCGAAGCCCAGCAGGATACCCGCAACAACCGACTCGCCGCCGGTAATGTCACCCTGGAATACAACAGCGAGGGCAAGCTGGCCCAGCTTGGCTTTCGTCATCTGAACCAGACCTATTTTACGGATGCCAGCCTCCAGGGGAACGATCTCAACCAGCTGGGCGGCACCTTCTCCTGGCCGCTGGATCCGCAATGGCGGCTGATCGGCGGCCATTACCGGGATATTGAACTCAATCGCAATATCGATACTCTGATAGGGTTGCGTTACGACTCCTGTTGCTGGGCCGTCAGCCTGGTGTGGCAACAATCGCAAAAAGAGGACAAGCTGATCAATCCGAACGAAACCCTGCAGGAGACACTGATCGGGCTGCGCTTCGAACTGAAAGGCTTCAGCTCGTTTGGTACCGGCAGCGGCGAATTCTCCCCCGGCACCAAATTGCTGCCATATTATCGTCCCTTTAATCTCAATAACTGATTTCATTGCGCACAGGATTTGTCATGAATAATAGATGTAAACAACTGCTGATTGCCGCCGGTCTGGGCCTGATGGCCGCCACCGGCCAGGCAGCCGAGTTGCTGGATAAAGTCGTTGCCGTCGTCAACCAGGATGTGGTGCTGGAAAGCCAGCTTGCAGGCCTGGTCAATCAGGTAAAACACGGTGCCGCCGCCGCCGGGCAACCGCTGCCGAATGAACAACCACTGCGTCGGCAGGCGCTGGATCGGCTGATACTCGAAAGCCTGCAGCTACAACTGGCCGAACGCCTGGGATTGCGCATCACAGATACCCAGCTGGAGCAGGCCATTACCAACATCGCCCGCAGCGAAGGCAAGACGCCCGAGCAATTGCGTGCCGGCATCAAGGCCGAGGGCCTGACCTACGCCCAGTTTCGCGAGCAGGTGCGGAACGAAATTCTGCTGAGCGAACTGGCCCGTAATCAGGTGCGTCGCCGCATCAACATTTCCGATCAGGAAGTCAAACAGGTGGTGCAGATGATCAAGGAGCAGGGCCGGAGCCAGATCCGCTACCGGGTCGGTAATATACTGTTGCCGCTGCCGATAAACCCCGACACCGAGCAACTGCGTCAGGCAAGCCGCCAGGCGGAAGACATGCTCAAGCAACTGAAGCAGGGTGCCGATTTCCGCAAGCTGGCCATTGCCCACAGCGCCGGTCCCAAGGCGCTGGAAGGCGGTGACTGGGGCATGCTCGGCATCAACGAAATGCCCTCCCTGTTCAGCGAAGCCGTGAAGAATCACCGCGAGGGTGATATCATCGGCCCGATACGTTCCGGTGCCGGCCTGCATATTTTCACTGTTTTTGACACCCAGGGCAGCACGGCCAACACAGTACAGGCGGTCGAAGTCAGAGCCCGTCACATTCTGCTAAAGCCCTCCATCATCATGAGTGAAGAGAAAGCCCAGGCCAGGCTGGCCGGCTTTGCCCGTTCCATTCGTGCCGGTGAGGCCGGCATGGCCCAGCTGGCGGAGCAGTTCTCCGAAGATCCTGGCTCGGCCATCAATGGCGGTGACCTGGGCTGGGCGGCCCCGGAAATGTATGTCAGCAGCTTTCGTGACACCGTCAACCAGCTCGAAGTGGGTCAGCTCAGTGAGCCGTTTCGCTCCGAGCATGGCTGGCACCTGGTGCAGCTGGAGGACAAGCGTGTGATGGATGCCACCGAGCAGGCCACCGAGCAAAGAGCCTATCAGCTGATTTTCAACCGTCGCTTTACCGAAGAAGTGCAGACCTGGCTGGATGAGCTGAGGGATGAAGCCTATATCCGTATTGTCGACACCCATTTATCGAACGGTGAACTGTGATTTGTCAACGTATCGCAATAACGCCCGGTGAGCCCGCCGGCATCGGCCCCGAGCTGATGCTGGCTCTCGCCGCGCAAGACTGGCCGGCAGAACTGGTGGTGATCGCCGATCCTGAGCTGATCCAGAGCCGGGCGGATGCCCTGGGCAAACAACTGACCCTGCAACCCTACCGGCCCGAACTGCCTCCTCGTCCCCAACGGGCAGGCACCCTGACCATAGCACCGGTCAAGCTGGCCAGGCCTGCCACGCCCGGTGTGCTCGACGAAGCCAACGGTCTCTATGTACTGGAAACCCTGAAGCGCGCCTCTGACGGCAACATGAACGGCGAGTTTGCCGCCGTGGTCACCGGCCCGGTGCACAAGGGTATCATCAACAAGGCCGGGGTCTCGTTCAGCGGCCATACCGAATTTTTTGCCCAGCAGGCCAATGTGCCGGATGTGGTGATGTTGCTGGCCACGCCCGGACTGCGCGTGGCTCAGGTGACCACTCACATTCCGCTGGCCTATGTGGCCAAGGCCATTACCGAAGAGCGGCTCAGCAAAATCATTCGTATTCTGCACGCCGAGCTGAAGGAAAAGTTTGCCCTGCCCAGTCCGCGCATCTACGTCTGTGGGCTTAACCCCCACGCCGGCGAAGATGGTCATCTGGGACGGGAAGAGCTGGATATCATCATTCCCACCCTGGAGACGCTCAGAGCCGAGGGCATGGATCTGGTGGGACCCTTGTCGTCCGATACGGTATTCCAGCAAAAATACATGCAGGACGCGGATGCCTTCCTGGCCATGTACCATGACCAGGGGTTACCGGTACTGAAATATATCGGCTTCGGCCAGGCGGTCAACATCACCCTGGGCCTGCCCTTTATCCGCACCTCAGTGGATCACGGCACCGCGCTGGAACTGGCCGGAACCAATAAAATCGATGCGGGCAGCATGCTGTGCGCGCTTAATCAAGCCATTGAAATGATAGAAAAACGCGATGAATAGTAAGGTTCACCAGGGCCACAAGGCCCGTAAACGTTTTGGTCAGAATTTTCTGCACGATGACTACATCATTGACCAGATAGTCAATGCTATTCATCCCAGCGATGATTTTACCATGGTCGAAATCGGCCCCGGTCTCGGCGCCCTCACCGGCCCTGTCTGCGATCGCATCCAGCGCCTCAACGTGGTGGAGCTGGATCGGGATCTGGCCGCCCGGCTGGCCGAACATCCTTTCCTCAAGGACAAGCTCAGTATCCATCAGGCCGATGCCATGAAGTTTGACTTCACTCAGTTGCAGGAGCCGGGCAAGAAACTGAAAATCTTCGGTAACCTGCCCTATAACATCTCCACCCAGCTGATGTTTCACCTGTTCGAGTTTGCCGCACAGGTCGAAGACATGCATTTCATGCTGCAGAAAGAAGTGGTCAACCGGCTGGCCGCCGGCCCCGGCAGCAAGGCCTATGGTCGACTGAGCGTCATGGCCCAGTATTACTGCCAGGTGGTACCGGTACTGGAAGTGGGACCCGACGCCTTCCGGCCGGCCCCCAAGGTGGACTCGGCGGTGGTCAAGCTGCTGCCTTACGAGACGCCGCCCCATCCGGCACTGGATATCGGCTGTCTGTCCCGCGTGGCCGCCGATGCCTTCGGCCAGCGCCGCAAGACCATTCGCAACAGCCTGAGTCATCTGTTCAACCTCGATCAGCTCACCGCACTGGGACTGGATCCGACCGCACGGCCCGAACAGCTGACCCTGATGCAGTACGTGACCCTGGCCAACGCCCTGGCCCAACGCAAGGAATAACCATGACCCCCGGCGCGATTCATATTACCACGCAACCCCGCTATCTGGCCGACCGTTCCGCTCCCGACGAGCAGCATTATGTGTTTGCCTATACCATTACCATTCGTAACAGAGGTGATGAAAGAGTCAGACTGCTCAGCCGTCGCTGGCTGATCACCGATGCCAACGGCAAGATGATCGAAGTGGAAGGCAGCGGCGTGGTGGGTGAGCAACCGAATATCGCACCGGGGGAAGAATATACCTACACCAGTGGCGTCAGCCTGGAAACCCCGGTGGGCGTCATGGAAGGCAGCTATACCATGACCCGGGAAGACGGTCGCGAGTTCCAGGCGCCGATCGATGCCTTTCGGCTCGCCCTGCCCAACCTGATCAACTGATGGCCACCTACCTGATTGGCGATCTGCAGGGGTGCCTGACAGAGCTGAATCAACTGCTGGCCGAAGTGGCCTTCAATCCCTCTCGCGACCGGCTCTGGCTCACCGGCGATCTGGTCGCGCGCGGGCCGGACTCTCTGGGCTGCCTGCGTCGGGTCATGGCCCTCGGCGATGCCGCCACCACTGTGCTGGGCAATCACGATCTGCATCTGCTGGCGGTGGCCCACGGCATCCGTAAGCCCAAGGCCGCCGACAAGATCGACGAGATATTACAGGCGGCAGACCGGGCCGATTTGCTGTACTGGCTACGCCATAGGCCGCTGCTGGTCGAGCACGAACAACATGGCTTTGCCATCAGTCATGCGGGCATCCCCCCCCAGTGGAGTCTGGAACAGGCTCGCACCTCGGCGCGCATAGCCGAAGCCGAGCTGCAGTCGTCCCATTATCACGAGCGGCTGCAACAAATGTACGGCAACCAGCCGGATTGCTGGCAGCCGGGGCTATCGGACGTGGAACAGTTGCGCTATACCATCAATGCCTTTACCCGCATGCGACTGTGCCACCCGGATGGCCGTCTCGACTTCGAGCACAAGACCGCCCTGGCCGATACGCCTGCGGAACTGGTACCCTGGTTCACCTTACGCCAGGATCACCGGGATCCGCCACTGATCTTCGGTCACTGGGCGGCATTGGAAGGCAGATGCGACACAGCAGGCATCCATGCTCTGGATACCGGCTGTGTCTGGGGAGGAAGCCTGACCATGCTGCACTGGGAAAGCAAAGAGCGCATCGCCACTCCCTGCCCGGTTTACGCCTGAGACCCTGAGGGCTGAGGTATAAAAAAGCCCGGCTCATCGCCGGGCTTTTTACACTCTCACACTCGCTCCAGCCTCTGAAACCGGCAATCGTATCGATTGCGCTCATCTGCCGGACGTAACTGCTCCGATACCAGCCGCCAGTCTGATTCAACCAGAGGAAAATGGGTATCCCCTTCCAGGCTGGCTTCAATACGGGTCAGATACAGCCGATGTGCCAACGGCATAAAGGCCGCATAGAGCTGGCCCCCACCGATGATCATCACCTCGGCTTCATCCTTCAGCAACGCCAGCGCCTCATCCGGAGAAGCAACCAGTTCGGTCCCCGCCGGCGCCTCGCCCAGGCGTGTACTGACGATGACATTGCGCCGCCCGGGCAGTGGCTTGCCGATGGAGTCGAAGGTGTTACGTCCCATCACCACCGGCTTGCCCAGTGTCGTTTGCTTGAAATAAGCCAGATCCGCCGGCAGATGCCAGGGCATCAGGTTATCTTTACCGATAACCCGCTCCCGGGTCATCGCCACAATCAGCGACACCATCATGCCTTATTCCCGGGTATAGACAACATGACCGTCGTCGTCTTCATCGTCCCAGTCATCATCTTCATCGTCAGCCGGTTCACTGTTTTCGGTCAGCGTGGCCTGATGATACTCATCCCATTTGAAGTTGACCGGCTCACGCGCATCTTCCAGCTCTTTCTGAGTACGCGGATTCTCATCCAGGAAGCTCATCAGCGCCTGGGTCAGCTCCCTGGTGCCTTCTTTACCGATGGCACTGATGCGGAACACGGGGCCCTTCCAGTCCAGCAGCTCGATGACTTTCTGTATGGTGGCTTCGGCTTCATCTTCCAGCACCAGATCCAGCTTGTTGAATACCAGCCAGCGCGGTTTGGCGGCCAGGGCATCGCTGTACTGAATCAGTTCATTGACGATGATGTCCGCATTGTCTGCCGGATCGGACTCATCAACCGGCAACACATCAATCATGTGCAGCAGCACCCGACAACGCTCCAGGTGCTTGAGGAAACGGATCCCCAGACCGGCACCATCGGCCGCGCCTTCGATCAAGCCGGGAATATCGGCAACCACAAAGCTCTTGTGACCATCGCAACGCACCACGCCCAGATTGGGCACCAGGGTGGTAAAGGGATAATCAGCCACCTTGGGCTTGGCGGCAGAGACGGCGCGGATAAAGGTCGACTTGCCGGCATTGGGCAGGCCAAGCAGGCCCACATCGGCCAGCAACAGCAGCTCCAGCAGCAGATTGCGTATTTCGCCCGGCGTACCGTTGGTCTTCTGCCGTGGCGCCCGGTTCACCGAGCTTTTGAAACGCGCGTTGCCCAGGCCATGAAAGCCGCCCTTGGCCACCAGCAGTTTCTGGCCGTGGCGGGTCATATCGCCCAGGATTTCACCGGTCATTTCATCCTTGGCACGGGTACCCACCGGCACCTTCAGCACCAGATCCTGACCTCGCTTGCCGGTACAGTTGCTGCTGCGACCATTCTCACCCCGTTCGGCACGGTGAAAACGCTCGAAATGGTAGTCGATCAGGGTATTGAGGTTCTCGTCGGCCAGCATATAAAGATCGCCGCCATCGCCGCCATCGCCGCCGTCCGGTCCGCCATTGGGTATATATTTCTCTCGACGGAAGCTAACGCAGCCATTACCACCATCACCGGCTTCAACCCGGATTTCCGCTTCATCAACAAATTTCATTGTATTGCTCTCCCATTCGCTTTCTGAGCCCAGTTTATCCGGTTCGAAGCCGAATGTGCTTTCTTGTAAAACAAAAAGCCCCGCCGGTTGGCGGGGCTTTTTTTAAGTCCGGCTTGCAGCTTACTCAGCTACAATACTAACGAACTTGCGGTTCTTGGGACCTTTAATCTCAAACTTCACCTTGCCGTCGGCTTTGGCGAACAGAGTATGATCTTTGCCCAGGCCTACGTTGTCGCCGGCATGGAACTTGGTGCCACGCTGACGAACGATGATGTTGCCCGCCAGGACATTCTCACCGCCAAAACGCTTAACACCAAGACGTTTGCTTTCTGAATCGCGACCGTTACGAGTTGAGCCGCCTGCTTTTTTATGTGCCATGGAACTTAACTCCCCTCTTAGGCGCTGATACCAGTGATCTTGACTTCAGTGAACCACTGACGATGACCCTGCTGTTTGCGAGAGTGCTTACGACGACGGAACTTGACGATCTTGACTTTCTTGCCACGACCGTGAGCTACGACTTCTGCAACCACTTTGCTACCGTCGATGTAAGGAACACCAACTTTAACATCTTCACCTTGAGCAACCATCAGCACCTTGTCGAATTCGACAGAAGCGCCTGTTTCTACGTCCAGCTTTTCCAGACGTATCACCTGCCCTTCGGCTACTCGGTGCTGTTTTCCGCCGCTTTGGATTACCGCGTACATGATTATAACTCCGATTCTGGCACTTTTACCCTCTTCGGGCCGTGCACTAAAACTGTTCTACAATGGTCGCGTATTGTACGCAGATTGATATGTCGAGACAAGACCGCAACCATAAAAAAATCGGTCGCGCCGACTTTAAACCCAAAGCTCGGCCGGGCGGCTTTATCCCGTTGAAGAATAGTGTAAAATCCCAACATCAATGACTTTAGACTGCATCGTTCAGCTTATAACTTTATGGTAGATATCAATAAGATAAAACAATTGACCGAGCTGGATATGCAATCGGTCAACACCCTGATCCTGTCACGACTGCAATCGGATGTGACCCTGATCAACCAGCTTGGCTTCTATATCGTCGGTGCCGGCGGCAAGCGCATGCGCCCCCAGCTGACCGTGCTGGCGGCCCGCGCCCTCGGCTACGAAGGCGAGGCCCACATTACCCTCGCGGGCATCATCGAATTTATTCATACCGCCACCCTGCTGCATGACGATGTGGTGGACGAGTCGGATCTGCGCCGGGGCCGGGACACTGCCAATGCACTGTTTGGCAATGCCGCCAGTGTTCTGGTCGGTGACTTTCTCTATACCCGCGCCTTTCAGATGATGACCGAGCTGGATAACATGAAAATCATGAATATCCTGGGCGACGCCACCAATATCATCGCCGAAGGCGAAGTGCTGCAGTTGATGAACTGCAACGATCCGGACACCACCGAAGACAGCTATATGCAGGTGATCTACTGCAAAACCGCCAAGCTGTTCGAGGCAGCTACCCGTCTGGCTGCCGTGCTCACCCATCAGCCGCCCGACATCGAGCAGGCCATGCTCGACTACGGCAAGTACCTGGGCACCGCCTTCCAGCTGGTGGACGACATCATGGACTACAGCTCGGATAGCCACGACATGGGCAAGAACGTGGGTGACGATCTGGCCGAAGGCAAACCGACGCTGCCGCTGCTGCACGCCATGGCCGTGGGTAATGATGCCCAGCGGGAGCGCATCCGTGACGCCATCGCCAACCGGACCGGCATGGATCATCTCGACGAGATCATGGGCATCCTGGCCGAGACCCGGGCCCTGGAATACTGCCAGCAGCGGGCCCAGGATGAGGCCCAAAAAGCCATCGACAGCCTGAAGATACTGCCCGACTCGGAGCACAAGTCGGCACTGGTCGCCCTGGCCCATATGGCGGTAGAACGCAGCAGATAAGAAATGAACACAGCGCTGTTGCGCCATATTGCACGGATGCAGGCACTGCTTCAGCTGTGCAATATCGCTCAGCGATATCTCATATGTCGTCGTATTATCACCTTTATTCGGCGACTCGGGATGGTTTAGTGCATCAGAACCTGCGTTGCAGGTTTTAGCAGCTGAAGCAGCTACTACATTCGTGAACAGATAATAAAAACGCCAGCCCCTTGAGGCTGGCGTTTTTAATAAGCGCTGAGCTTTACGATCAGGCGTCGAAGGGATGACGCAGAATCATGGTCTCGTCGCGGTCGGGGCCGGTAGAAATGATATCTATCGGTACGCCGGTCAGGTCTTCAATACGCTTGATATAGTTACGGGCGGCCTGGGGCAGGCCTTCAACGGTAACAACACCAACTGTCGTCTCACTCCAGCCTGGCATGGTCTCGTAGACCGGCGTCACAGTTTCATAATCTTCGGCGGCCATCGGTGGCACATCCTTCACTGTACCGTCGGGCATTTGATAGCCTACACAAATCTTGATTTCTTCAAGACCGTCCAGTACATCCAGCTTGGTCAGACAGAAACCGGAAATGGAGTTCACCTGAATGGCGCGCTTGATGGCAACCAGGTCTAACCAACCGGTACGGCGTAAACGGCCGGTAGTAGCACCAAACTCATGGCCCACAGTACCCAGGTGTTTACCGTCTGCATCTAGCTTCTCTTTACCGTCGTAAAGTTCGGTAGGGAAAGGACCGGAACCAACGCGCGTGGTGTAGGCTTTGATAATGCCCAATACATAATCCAGATAGCAAGGACCGAAACCGGAGCCGGTCGCCACGCCACCGGCGGTGGTGTTGGACGAGGTCACATAAGGATAGGTGCCGTGATCGATGTCCAGCAGGGTGCCCTGGGCACCTTCGAACATGATCTTGTCACCCTGGATGCGTGCCTTGTCCAGCACGTCGGTCACATCCACCACCATGCTGGTCAGCAGCTCGGCATAACCTTTGGCCTGCTCCAGCACTGCTTCATAGGAGACGGCTTCAACACCATAAAAACCGGTGAGCTGGAAATTGTAGTATTCAACCACTTCTTTCAGCTTGACGGCAAAGGTGTCCATGTTGGACAAATCACCGACGCGCAGACCACGACGGGCGACCTTGTCTTCATAGGCCGGGCCGATACCGCGACCCGTGGTGCCAATCGCTTTGGCGCCACGGGCTTCTTCCCGGGCCACATCCATGGCAACATGATACTGAAGGATCAACGGGCACGCTTCGCTCAGCACCAGGCGCTCGCGCACCGGTACACCGCTGGCTTCCAGACCGGCCATTTCTTTCAGTAAGGCTTCCGGCGACAACACCACACCATTGGCAATGATGCAGGTACAGTTATCGCGCAGAATACCTGATGGAATAAGATGGAGAACGGTTTTTTTACCGTCGATGACCAGAGTATGACCGGCATTGTGTCCGCCTTGATAGCGCACCACATAACGGGCCTTGTCAGTAAGGAGGTCTACGACCTTACCCTTGCCTTCGTCACCCCACTGGGTGCCAAGTACAACAACGTTTTGTCCCATTTTTCCTTTCACTAACTGTTAAGTTATTAAAAATGGAGTCTATCAAATTTTGACCAAGGTCGGAACATGATAAACCCGGCTTTGGAGGAATATGTCAGGCAGAAAAAAGCCCGGTTGCCCGGGCTTTTGATTTTACTGAGATTGTCCCGAAGGATCCTTGAGGTAACGGAAGAAATCGCCCTCCGGCTTGAGGATCATCATGTCGCCCCCCTGCTCGAAGCTCTTGCGATAGGCTTCGAGGCTGCGGATAAAGCTGAAAAATTCCGGATCCGCCGAGTAGGCATCCGAGTAGATCTTCGCCGCAGAGGCATCCCCCTGACCCCGCAGGGTACGCGAGTTACGCTGGGCTTCGGCGATCATCACCGTCACCCGGCGGTCGGCTTCGGCCTTGATGATCTCCGCCTGTTCACGCCCCTGGGATCTGTGTTCACGGGCCACGGCAGTACGCTCGGCTCTCATGCGCTGGTAGATGGAATTGGACACTTCGGTCGGCAGGTTAATCTGCTTGATCCGCACGTCCACCACCTTGATCCCCAGTTCAGAGGACGACTCCAGCAGGCCCCGCAAGGCGCTTTCCATCACGTCGCCCCGCTCACCGGACACGATGTCGCGAATGGTTCTGCTACCGATTTCGGAACGCAGGCTGTTGTTGATCCGCCGGCGCAGCAGGCTTTCGGCCTGCAGGCGATTACCGCCACCGGTCGCCAGATAGAAATTGGCGAAGTTGTCGATGCGCCACTTGACGTAGGAGTCGATGATCAGGTCTTTCTTCTCCGAGGTCACGAAACGATCCACCTGATCGTCCAGTGTCTGAATACGCGCATCCAGCTTGCGTACCTGATCGATCATCGGCACCTTGAAGTGCAGACCCGGCTCATAGACGGTAGGCAAGTCCGAGCCCTGCTCCCGCTTCACCTTGCCGAACTGCAGTACTATGCCCCGCTCGCCTTCTACCACCACAAATACCGAGGAGTAGAGCACGATGGCAACCAGGGCAAGAACCACGATTAATACTCTTTTCATCGCTTAGTTTCTCCCTGTCGGACGAATGGAACTTCTATCGGAACCGGTTCTGAGTTGCCCACTGTCCTGACTGACAGGCACATTACCGTTCAGATAATCGGAAGTGATGATATTGGGATCGACCCGGGTGGCACGGTTGGCATTCTGCTCGGCCAGCTTGTCCAGCGGCAGATAAAGCAGGCTGTTGTTGCCTTCCGGCGTATCCACAATCACCTTGTTGACCTTGCTGTAAATCTCTTCCATGGTTTCCAGATAAATACGGTCGCGGGTCAGCTTGGGTTGCTCCTGATACTGGGGCAACAGCTCGCGGAAACGAGCCACCTCACCTTCGGCGCGCAGCGCAATCTGCTCTTTATAGGCCTCGGCTTCCTGCAACAGACGCTGTACCTGACCTCGGGCCTTGGGCTCGATTTCTCGGGCGTAGGCTTCGGCTTCGCGGATAAAGCGCTGTTCGTCTTCCTGTGCGGCAATTGCATCATCGAAGGCGTCTTTCACTTCTTCCGGCGGACGTGCCGGCAGGAAGTTGAGATCCAGTACCGCCAGACCCAGCTGATACGGTTCGATAATCTGCTCAAGCAGCTCGCGGGTTTCCTGACGAACACGCTCACGACCCACGGTCAGTACATCGTCCATGGTGCTGTGACCCACCACAAAACGCAGGGCACTGTCGAGCGCCTGATGCAGACTGTCGTCCGCGTTGGTCACGTTGAACAGGTAATCACGAGGTTCGAGCACTCGATACTGGACATCCATTTCGACGCGAACCAGGTTTTCATCCCGGGTCAGCATAAAACCGGATGCCGGCTGAGAGCGTACGGTTTCCACATCCACCGGAAAGACCCGATCGATAAAGGTGGCCTTCCAGCTCAAGCCCGGCTCTACGGTCTGATAGTAGTTCCCGAAACGCAGCACCACGCCGCGCTGGGCTTCACCTATGGTATAGAAACCGCTGACCACCCAGACAACCAGGGCAATCACCAGAGCCACCACAATGCCGAAGGTGCCAACGCCACCACCACCGGAGCCGGTACCACGACGGCCCAGCAAGCCCCCTAATTTACTACTCAGGTTACGAATAACCTGATCCAGATCTGGCGGACCACCTTGTTGCTTGCCGTTATTTCCCCAGGGATCACGGTCTTTGCCACCATTTCCAGGCTCATTCCAAGCCATTTGTCTCTCCGTCTTTCTGGTTTATAAAAGTAACTTTACCAAGCAATCAATCGCTTATAAAGCGCGCTAGCTGTTCACCTTCCTGTTTGAGCAGCCGTTGCCAATCGGCCTGCTGTAACCGGATATCAACCACAAACTCTCCCTGCTCTCCGAACGATTCAGTCACCACACCGTTCATGGCATAGAGTCGACTACGCAGCCTGGATGCCGCTGCCGGCAGCGTCAGGCGATGTTCCACCAGCACCCCGGACAGCAATTGGTTCAGGGCGTCCAGCAGCCCCTCGATGCCCACCGCTTCCTGCGCCGACAGCCAGACGGCTCTGGGCTTTCCCTCTTCATCCAGCTCGACCCGGCTGCTGGGCTGCTCCAGCTTGTCTATCTTGTTGAACACCATCAGCACGGGTACTTCGTCAGCATCAATCTGTTCGAGCACCGAATTGACTTCGTCGATGTTCTCGCGCATCTGCTCATCCGCGCAGTCCACCACATGCAGCAAGAGATCCGCATCGCGGGTTTCCTGCAAGGTGGCCTTGAAGGCGGCGATCAGATCATGGGGCAGATGGCGGATGAAGCCGACGGTATCGGCCAGGATCGCCGGGCCGGCATCGGGTAATTCAACCTTGCGCAGGGTCGGATCCAGGGTGGCAAACAGCTGATCCGCCGCATAGACCCCGGCCTGAGTCATTCGATTGAACAAGGTCGACTTGCCGGCGTTGGTATAACCCACCAGCGACAGGGTCGGGAGCTCGTTACGCTTGCGCGCACGCCGTCCCTGTTCACGCTGGCGGGACACTTTTTCCAGTCGTTTTTGAATAGATTTGATGCGTTCACGCAGCAAGCGACGATCGGTTTCCAGCTGGGTTTCACCGGGGCCACGCAGGCCGATACCGCCTTTTTGTCGCTCCAGGTGGGTCCAACCCCTGACCAGACGGGTCGACAGGTGGCGCAACTGGGCCAGCTCGACCTGCAGCTTGCCTTCGTGGGTACGGGCCCGCTGGGCGAAAATATCCAGAATAAGGCCGGTACGGTCCAGCACCCGACATTTCACTTCCCGCTCCAGGTTACGTTCCTGGGCCGGGCTCAGACTGTGATTGAAGATCACCACATCGGCCCGATGCATCTGCACCAGTGCCGCCAGCTCGTCCACCTTGCCGGTGCCGATAAAGAATTTGGGCTGGGGCGAACCCCGGCTACCCGTCAGTACCGCGCAGGTCGTGACGCCGGCGGAGTCGGTCAGTAGTTCCAGCTCTTCAAGATCTTCCCGTTCACTGTCATCGGCAAAATTGACATGCACCAGAATGGCGGACTCGCCACCTTGATAACGCTCAAACAAGGTGCGTCCTCCGTCTTTCGGAACATGCGCGCGGCAAGAGGCTGCAACAGGGCAGCAAGAAATAATGAATCAAGCTCAATCCTGGTCCTGTTCCGGTTCGGCGGGTTCGGTGCCACCGGTGGGCGGCGTCACCAAATGTACAGGCCGGGCGGGTACCACGGTCGAAATGGCATGCTTGTACACCATCTGACTGACGGTATTTTTAAGCAGAATAACGAATTGGTCGAATGACTCCACCTGTCCCTGCAGCTTGATGCCATTCACCAGATAAATAGAGACCGGGACCCGCTCTCGTCGCAGCGCATTCAGAAACGGATCCTGCAAAGATTGTCCCTTAGCCATCTTCTTGTCCTTATCTTTTGTCATTATGAAAATTGTTATTGTTGTCTTTCGTGTTGGGCCTGCCTGATCTGTGCAACCAGGTCATGACAGACCGCTTTATTATCGGTATCCAGCCATTGCAGATCCGGCCATCCCCTGAGCCAGGTCAGCTGCCGTTTGGCCAACTGGCGGGTGGCGGCGATACCGCGTTCCACCATTTCATCATAGCCGACAACCCCGTTCAGGTAATCCCACATCTGTCGATAGCCAACACAACGAATAGACGGCAGATCGGGATGTAAATCACCTCGCTCATGGAGCGCCCGAACCTCCTGTTCGAAGCCCCGAGACAGCATCAGCCGAAAACGTTCGGCAATACGTCGATGCAGCTCAACCCGTTCGCCGGGTGCAATCGCAAACTGTAACACTTTGTAAGGCAAGGGAGCACCCTTGCTCTGCGTTAATTCTGTGAGCGTTTTACCGGAAAGACGAAAAACTTCCAGCGCCCGGGACAGCCGCTGGGGATCATTGGGATGAATGCGTGCCGCCGCCACCGGATCGAGTTCGGCCAGCTGATCGTGCAGCCTGTTCCAGCCATGTTGCCGGGCCTCAAATTCAATTTGAGCTCTTACCGCGGCATCGGCACTGGGCAAGGGCGACAGCCCTTCCAGCAAGGCCTTGAAATAGAGCATGGTGCCGCCGACCAGCAGCGGAATGCGACCGGCCGCCGAAATCTCAGCCATGGCCGCCAGGGCATCTCGCCGAAAATCGGCGGCCGAATAGGCCTCTTTGGGATCAAGCAAGTCGATCAGCCGATGGGGGGTGACGGCCAGCTCGTCGGCGGTGGGCTTGGCAGTGCCGATATCCATGCCCCGATATACCAGCGCCGAGTCGACGCTGATCAGCTCGCAGGGCAGCTCCCGGCACAGCTCCATCGCCAGGCCGGTCTTGCCCGAGGCCGTGGGCCCCATCAAAAATATTGCAAGGGGTTCAGTCCCCATTTATCCACCTGTCTAGTTGTTGCTCTATCGCCACCGGCTGCAGAAACGGCGGTTCATCCGGCATGTCCGGCTGCAACTGTTGCCACAAGGCTATCGCCTCGGCCATGGTCCAGCGTTGCCGATTCGGTCTGCCCTGGGCCGCCAGCCACTGACACAGGGCCGCCGGCTCGGCGTCCGTCTCCCGCTCCAGCCGCATCAGCAATTCGGGAAACAAACGAGCCAGATCCGCATGGCGCAGCGGTTGCGGCACCCGGGTCAGGATAATGGTGCCGCCGGCACCGGTTTTCAACTCCAGTCCCAACATTTGCAGCTGTGCCTGATGCCGTTCCACTGCCGTTTGCTGCTCGGAGTCGAGGGCAAGGCGAATGGGCAGCAGCAGGGGCTGTGGGGTCAGCCCCTGCTGCCAGACCTCGAACAAGGCCTGGCCATCGGCGTAGGCGCGGGCCCGGTCGAGATCACAGAGCCAGAGGCCCTGCCGATGCAGCACCACCAGGCCTTGCTCTTTGATCAACAACAGGGGTTGCCCCTGTACAAGCTCTGCCGGCGGCACGCCGGCATCCCGGGCCGATGGCGCCACATAAGGTGTTGGTGCGGGTGTTGATGCCGTCTGTAGCTCGGCCCTGTTCTGTTCGGCAGTCACTGTGGTTAGCAGGCCATCGATGCCCTGCCATTCACCGCGGCTGATGGCACCCGGCCGAGACTCGCGCGCAGAGAGGCCGCCACCGTAGCCATGACGGGGAGCCTGGTAGCTGACCGGCTCGCGGAGCCTGGCCGTGCGGTCGGGCCCCGCTGCCATTGTCTCAAACGGTTCCTCCACCTCGCCGGTGTCGGTATTGACCCCTGGTGGCTGTTGCTGTAGCTGTTGCCGCTCCAGCACCTGCAGCAACACCTGACAGATAAAATCATGCACCAGCCGGGACTGATGAAAACGCACCTCGTGCTTGGCCGGATGCACATTCACGTCCACTTCTCGCGCATCCAGCTCCAGATAGAGCACAAAGGCCGCATGACCCTCGGTGGGCAGGCGGTCGCCATAGGCCTGCCGCACCGCATGATTGAGCAGCTTGTCTCTCATCATGCGGCCATTCACATAGGTATATTGCACATCCGGCTGGGCCCGGGCCGCGCTCGGCGGCGCCAGCCAGCCCCATAGCCTCAGGCCATGGTGTTCGCTGTCGAGCTTCAGCGCCGCGTTCATGAAGGCCGGACCACAGACGGCCGCCAGTCGTTTATCCTGCTGGGACGGCAGCCGTCCCGCCCGGTATTGACGCACCTGCTTGCCGTTGTGACGCAGCACCAGATCGACGTCGAAGCGACTCAGGGCGATGCGGCGGATCACCTCATCGATATGGCCGAACTCGGTTTTTTCGGTGCGCATGAACTTGCGCCGTGCCGGGGTATTGAAAAACAGATCGCTCGCTTCCAGGGTGGTGCCCCTAGGGTGCGACGCCGGCTGCAGCTTGACCTCCATGTCGCGCCCTTCCGCCACCGCCTGCCAGGCCTCGCTTTGCTCTGCCGGTCTGGAGGTCAGCGTCAGCCGCGACACCGAACTTATCGAGGCCAGCGCCTCACCGCGAAAACCCAGGCTCAGGATTTGTTCCAGATCTTCCAGGGTACTGACCTTGGAAGTGGCATGGCGCGACAAGGCCAGTGTCAGCTCGTTCTTGCCGATGCCACAGCCGTTGTCGCGGATGCGGATCAGTTTGGCACCGCCCTTCTCGATATCCACCTCGATACGGGTCGCCCCCGCATCCAGACTGTTCTCCACCAGCTCTTTCACCACCGAAGCCGGTCTTTCCACCACTTCACCGGCAGCAATCTGGTTGGCCAGCCTGGCCGGCAGTATCTGGATTGGCATATCAGCTCCCGGGAATATCCAGCACCTGGCCGATGCGAACCACATCGGACTTCAGGCTGTTGTGCCCTTTCAGACGGCTGACACTGACACCGTAACGCTGGCCGATCAGCGACAGGTTCTCGCCGGCTTGCACCTTGTGCTGACGCGCGGAGCCGGAGGGCTGGCTGGCCACCATGGAACCACGGGGCCGGTTTTGTCGATAATAGGATTTCACCCCGTTGAATACCGCCTGAGCCACCTTCTGCTGGTGTGATGCGCTGAGCAGCAGACGCTCTTCTTCCGGGTTGGAAATAAAGCCCGCCTCAATCAACAGCGAGGGGATATCCGGCGACTTGAGTACCGCCAGGCTGGCATGCTCCGGCTGGCTTTTGTGCAATCTCACCACCTTGCCCATGGCGGACAGAATATGTTCGCTGATGGCGTAACTGTCGGCCCGGGACTTGTCCATCGACAAATCGAGGAAGGTACGGGTCAGATAAGGATTGCCGTCGGTCTGGGAGATCACCTCGCCCACACCACCAAGCAGTTCCGACTGGCGCTCTTGTTTTTCCAGCCAGCCGGCCATCTCCCGGTTGGCCCGGTTGGACGACAACACCCAGACCGAGGCGCCACGCGGGCCGCTGTTGGCCACGCTGTCCGCGTGAATGGACAGCAGCATATCCGCCTTGGCCTTGCGTGCAATCTCGGAGCGCCGGTTGAGGTTGACGTAATAATCTCCGGTACGGGTCAGCACCGCCCGCATGCCCGGCTCCTTGTTGATGATGTCGGCCAGCCGACGGGAAATGGCGAGGGTAATGTGCTTTTCCCGGTTTTTCTTCGGCCCTATGGCGCCCGGATCCTCGCCGCCATGGCCGGGATCGATGGCGATGACGATTTCCCTCTGCCCGACCGGAGCAGCCTTGCGCACGATCGGCTGCGGGGCTCGGCTCTGATCGGCATAAGGCAGATCGATCACCAGTCGATGGCCGTAGTCACCGGCCGGCGCCAGCGGAAAGACCACCGGCTTGACCCCGGACTTCAGCTCGAAGACCAGACGATAACTGCTTGCCACCGGGGGTTTGCTGCTTCGAATCCTGGTGATCAGCTCGCTATTATTCTTGATGGCCGCAAATTTGACCCGGTTCCGGGTCTGGCTCAGATCCACTACCAGCCGATGAGGCCCGCTGAGCATAAAATATTTATAGGCTGGCGCCGTCCCCATATCGAGTACGATGCGGGTGTTCTCCGGCGACGGCCAGATACGGATGCTTTCCAGCTGGTTTGCCCAGGCCGATACACTGAACCAGAAACAGAAAAATGCCAGTATCGCCTTCACGTTTTTATTTTCTCCAGTAACGCCACGCCAGCCGGGGTGCGGGCTTCCAGTAATGCCTGTCGTTGTATGCCCTGATAGCGCAAGGTCACTTCCAGATCCGCGGGCGGCAGCATGCCATGGCCACGTTGTGGCCATTCCACCAGACAGAGGCTGTCGGGGGTAAAATAATCACGAATACCCATGTATTCCAGTTCTTCCGGGTCGGCCAGACGATACAAGTCGAAGTGATAGACCTGCCAGCCTCCCACCTGATAGGGCTCGACCAGAGTATAGGTCGGGCTTTTCACCTTTCCTTCATGTCCCAGGGCCTGAATAATCCCTCGGCTCAGGGTGGTTTTTCCCGCCCCCAGCTCACCATGCAGAAAAATAATAAGCGCCTCGCTACAGGATTGCGCCAGTTTTTTGCCCAACGCCAGTGTCTCTTGCTCATCGGCAAGCGTCAGGGTCAGAGTGTTTGTTGTCATGTTCATCATCTTGATTGATAAGACTTCTGAGTGGAGAGAATAAATCCGATGCCAATAACCCGAGCATACCGCCATCGGTGGCGGCTCTGTCACCGGCCAGGCCATGCAGACACACCGCCACCGAGGCAGCATGAATGGGCGTCAGTCCCTGGGCCATAAAGGCGCCGATTATACCAGATAACACATCGCCCATCCCGCCCGAGGCCATGCCGGGATTGCCATAATGACATAATCTGACATGCTGCTCATCCGCGATCAGCGAGCCGGCACCTTTCAATACCACCACACCACCATATTGTTGCTGAATGGCCCGCACCGCCGCCAGCCTGTCCGCCTCTACCTCGGCCGTCTTGCAGCCCAGCAGCATGGCCGCCTCACCCGGATGGGGCGTCAGCACCCGGTTATCGGTTAACGGCAACTCGTCTCGACCACGGGCAAGCCACCAAAGCCCATCCGCATCAATCACCATGGGCAGCTTTGCCGCAATCCCGGCCTCATACGCCGCCTCAAACAGGCCCCGGGCCCAGGCATCTCGCCCCAGCCCCGGCCCCAGCACCAGGGCATCCCCCCAGTGCCAGTCGTCACACTCCGGAAAAACCGCCGTCATCAGCTCGGGCCGTTGCAGGTTGAGCAGATGTGCATGTTCCGGATGGCTGAGCAGGCGCACCAGGCCGGTGGCACAACGCAGCGCCGCCTCACCCGCCAGGCGAATGGCGCCGTTCATGCCGGCATTACCGCCGGCCACCAACAAGCGGCCCGCTTCCCCCTTGTGGGCCCCGCGTCGGCGCCGGGGCAATTGCCGGCGCAACGGCTCCCACTGCATCAGGCTGGCCACCGGTGTCTGTTGCAGGCGGGGCTGAATGCCCAGGCTCGCCAGCAGTACCTGGCCGGTGACATCGGGCCCGCGCCCGGTCAGCAAACCGGGTTTCAAGCCGACAAAAGACAGGGTCACGCCGGCCTCGACCGCCGCACCCAGTATGCGGCCGGTATCGGCACAGAGTCCGGAGGGCACATCCACCGCCAATACCGGGGCTTGCGTTTGATTGATCTGCCGGATATGACCCAGGGCGCTTTCCCTTACGTTCCCGCTGAGACCGGTACCGAGCAAGGCATCGATGATCAGATCCGGTGTGCCCTGCAATGCATTCAGGCTTTCGATGGCACCACCATCGGCCCGGTAATGATCCCGGGCGGTGGCCGCATCACCGCTCAGCCGCCCGGGGTCACCCATTTGCACCAGTTGCACCCGAATACCGGCCGCCCGAGCCAGCCGGGCCACCACATAGCCGTCACCGCCGTTATTGCCGCCGCCGGTAAACACCCACCAGTGCCGGGCGTGGGGCCAGCGGGCCCGGGCCAGTTCGAATACCGCCAGCCCCGCCCGGGTCATCAGTTCGAACATCGCCATACCACAGGACGCTGCCGCCTGCCGCTCTCCGACCCGGATCTGCTCCGCTGTCCACAGCGACTGTGTTAAGCTGTGAGGCTTTTCCAGACCGATAATGCCCATGACCGCTCCCGACTTTGAGACTTTGGCTCACGATATCAAGCTCTGGGCAGCAGAGCTAGGCTTTGACCAGGCCGGTATTACCGATACCGATCTCGCCGAGCATGAGCCGCTGCTGGCCGACTGGCTGGACAAGGGCCATCACGGTGAAATGGACTATATGGCCCGCCACGGCATGATGCGAGCCCGCCCGCACGAGCTGCTGCCCGGCACCCTGAGAGTCATCTCGGTGCGCATGAACTATCTGCCGGAGCAGGCCGCCATCGCTCGGGTGCTGAGCAGCCCGGATCATGGCTACATCAGCCGCTATGCCTTGGGGCGGGATTATCACAAGGTACTGCGCCAGCGCTTGAAGAAACTGGCCGATAAAATCGAACTGCGGGCCAGCGAGCTGGTTGCCCGCCCCTTCGTCGACTCGGCGCCGGTGCTGGAACGACCGCTGGCAGCCAAGGCCGGCCTGGGCTGGACCGGCAAGCACTCGCTGCTGCTCAACCGTCAGCAGGGCTCCTTTTTCTTTCTCGGCGAATTACTGGTCAACCTGCCCCTGCCCGTCGATCAGCCGGTGGAAGAAGGCTGCGGCAAATGCGTGGCCTGCATCACCGCCTGCCCCACCGGTGCCATCGTCGCCCCCTATGTGGTGGATGCCCGCCGCTGTATTTCCTATCTCACCATAGAGCTGGACGGTCCCATACCGGAAGAGCTTCGTCCACTGATGGGTAATCGCATCTACGGCTGTGACGACTGCCAGCTGATCTGTCCCTGGAATCGCTTCGCCGATGCCAGCCGGGAGCCGGACTTTGCCGCCCGCGACAACCTGCATGCGCCCGAGTTGCTGGCACTGTTCGAGTGGAACGAAGCCCACTTCCTCAAGCAGACCGAAGGCAGTCCCATCCGACGCATCGGCCACCGGCGCTGGCTGCGCAATATCGCCATCGCGCTGGGCAATGCCCCGCCAAGCCCGGCCATTATCGACGCCCTGGAGCAAAAACGGGAACAGGAAGCAGTAGATGAGGTGGTACGGGAGCATATCGACTGGGCGCTGGACCGACAGCGGGCAGCACTGGCGCAGGTGGGCCGCAAGACGGAACGGCTGATCCGGGCGGTGGACAAGGGCATGCCCAAACACGCCCGCTGATGATCTGTTCTTGATTTTGCCGTCGGGCAAATATCTGCTGGAGAGACAAATACAAAAAAACCGACCTGATGGTCGGTTTTTTTGTATTTGGAGCGGGAAACGAGATTCGAACTCGCGACCCCAACCTTGGCAAGGTTGTGCTCTACCAGCTGAGCTATTCCCGCAATAACTTTCTTAGTA
>NZ_JAFBBE010000021.1:1877-34572 GCF_016907015.1 Oceanisphaera litoralis | reverse complement strand
TAGCAATATCGTCTTGATTTGGAGCGGGAAACGAGATTCGAACTCGCGACCCCAACCTTGGCAAGGTTGTGCTCTACCAGCTGAGCTATTCCCGCAATAACTTTCTTAGTACCCAATATCGCTCTGGTAGCAATATCGTCTTGATTTGGAGCGGGAAACGAGATTCGAACTCGCGACCCCAACCTTGGCAAGGTTGTGCTCTACCAGCTGAGCTATTCCCGCAAAACATTTCTTAACTTCTTAAAACACCGGTCTGGTAACCCATGCTTTCAACTTGGAGCGGGAAACGAGATTCGAACTCGCGACCCCAACCTTGGCAAGGTTGTGCTCTACCAGCTGAGCTATTCCCGCAGTAATCTTCTAACTCTGTGCATGGGGCTGCGTCGCGACCTTCATCAACTTCAGCAAGGTTGTGCTCTATCAGCTGAGCTAGTCCCGCACTCTGGTTTAACCTGTAGTAATCAGCAGCTTGCTTCACAATTGCGACTGGCTACGGGAGGCGAATTATACGAGCCGATTGATCGAATGCAAGAGTTTTTTCTCACCTGTATTCCGTTTGGCGAAAACATCGGCAAAAGAGTAAGAGGCGCTTATATCTTGAACACCGTCTGCCGGTAGAACTGCAGTTCGGCGATGGACTCGCGAATATCGTCCAGTGCCTGATGGCTGCCCTTTTTGGTGAATTGCTCCAGCAAGGCCGGCTGCCAGCGACGCACCAGCTCCTTGACGGTGCTGACATCCACATTGCGGTAGTGAAAGAAGGCTTCCAGCACCGGCATGTGCCGCACCAGAAAACGCCGATCCTGACCAATGGAGTTGCCACACAGCGGCGAGGCCTGCTCCGGCACCCATTCACGCAAAAACGCCAGGGTCTGTGCCACCGCCTCTTCTTCGGTCACCTTGCTCGCCTGTACCCGCGCCACCAGCCCGGAGCCGGTGTGCGTACGCACGTTCCATTCGTCCATCTTGGCCAGTTCGGCCTCGCTTTGATGGATAGCCAACACCGGCCCTTCGGCCAGTATATTCAGCTCTTTGTCGGTGATGATGCTGGCGATTTCGATAATCTTGTGTTCATCCGGCTCCAGGCCGGTCATCTCCAGATCGATCCAGACCAGGTTTTCTGCGTTTTGGCTCATGTTATCTCTCGAAGCTCGGTGGCAATAGGGACAAGTTCCAACGGGAAAGTGTATCATAGCCGGCAATGAAAACAGGTTCGAGGATATCGTGACCAAGAGAAGAAAACTCAGCAAAGGCCAGAAGCGGCGGGTCAGTGATAATCACAGCCGTCGTCTCAAGCGCAAGCCCGCAGACACCATTGACGACAGTCAGCTCGGCCCCCAGCAGGATGGGCTGGTGATCAGCCGGTTCGGTCAGCATGCGGACATCGAAGACAGCGAACAACAGGTTCACCGCTGTAACATGCGCCGTACCCTGTCGTCGCTGGTCACCGGCGATCGCGTGGTCTGGCGCCCGGGTCTCGATACCACTCAGGGCATCAGCGGCGTGGTGGAAGCGGTACACCCCCGGCAGACCGTGCTGACTCGCCCCGACTTCTACGACGGCATCAAGCCGGTCGCCGCCAATATCAGTCAGATAGTACTGGTGTCCTCGGTGTTGCCCGAACTGAGCTGTCACGTCATCGATCGCTATCTGGTCGCGGCCGAAGACGTCGAGATGCCGCCCATGATAGTGCTGAACAAGGTCGACCTGCTCAGCACCGAGCAGCGCCAACAGGCCGAACATGCGCTGCAGCGCTATCGCGATATCGGTTATCAGGTACTGCTGGTCAGTTGCGATACCGGCGAAGGCCTGGAAGAACTCAAAAACGCCTTTAAAGATCACACCAGCATCTTCGTCGGTCAGTCCGGGGTGGGTAAATCCTCGCTGGTCAATGCGGTCATGCCCGAAGTAGAGGCCGTCACCGGTGCCGTGTCCGACAACTCCGGTCTGGGCCAGCACACCACCACCACGGCCCGGCTCTACCATTTTCCGTCCGGTGGCTCGCTGATCGACTCGCCCGGTATTCGTGAATTCTCGCTGTGGCACCTGGCCCCGGAACGAGTGGCCTGGTGTTTCCGCGAATTTCGGGAATACCTCGGCGGTTGCCGCTTTCGCGACTGCAAGCATCGCACCGACCCCGGCTGCCTGCTGCAGCAGGCGAAAGAAGAGGGACGCATTCATCCCGAACGTTTCGAGAGTTATATGCGCATCATGGATGCCATGGCCGACAAACCCAGTCGCCATCATCCCGACGCCTGATTATCATCCCCGTCATTTTTCGGAACCATCATGACAGACCATTTGAAAATTCTGCTGCAATACCTGCTTCCCAAGCATCTGTTGTCCCGCCTCGTGGGCCATCTGGCCGCGATGGAGGGCGGCAACTTCAGTCAGTGGCTGATCCGTCGTTTCATCCGCCAGTACCGGGTGGACATGAGCGAAGCCCGGCATGAAGATCCGGCCAACTATGCCAGCTTCAACGACTTCTTTACCCGCGCCCTGAAAGAAGACGCCCGTCCACTGGTGGACGGCGACGAAGTGCTGGCCATGCCGGTGGACGGCGCCATCAGCCAGCTCGCGTCCATCGAACAGGGTCGCATCATCCAGGCCAAGAGCCACGATTACAGTGCCCGGGCCTTGCTCGGTGGTGACAAGGCGCTGGCCGAGCCCTTCATGGGCGGCGATTTCGCCACCATCTATCTGGCGCCCAAGGACTATCACCGCATTCACATGCCGGTCGATGGCGTGCTGAAAACCATGATTTACGTGCCCGGCGAACTGTTTTCGGTCAACCCGCTGACCGCCTCCCGCGTGCCCGAGCTGTTTGCCCGCAACGAGCGGGTGGTGTGTATTTTCGATACTCCCGCCGGCCCCATGGCGCTGGTGCTGGTAGGGGCGACTATCGTGGCTAGCATCGAAACCCTCTGGGCGGGTACAGTAACGCCACCCACCGGCAAGCGGATTCAGCGCTGGGATTACGACCCGGCCACCGCCCCTCGCCTGGCCAAGGGCGACGAAATGGGTCGCTTCAAACTGGGCAGTACCGTCGTCTGTTTGTTTGCTCCCGGCAAGGTTACACTGTCCGAGCACCTGCTGCCCGGTACCCCTACGCGTATGGGAACCGAGTTTGGCAGACTGAATCAGGATTAACCTGAATAGCCGCGGCCCAACCGGTGCCGCGGCCTGAATTTTCTTTTTGTTGAGAGCCAACCGTGTTCGCGCCCATCCTGTTGTTGCTAGCCTTACTCCTCCCCGTCCCGCTGCTGGCCGATCAGAGCGTTGCCGATATCGAAGCCCTGCTGTCGGAAGTACCCGAAGGTGACAGATCCGAGCTGAAGAAGCTGCGCGACGATTATAACCAGGCCCTGCAGCTGGTACGCGAAGGCGATCGTTATCAACAACAGGCCAGGGATCTCAAGAAATTCATGGATGAGTATCCGGCCGAGCTCAAGAAGCTGGAGCAACAGCAGGCCAGACTCAAGCCGACGGATACCGGTCATATTCCCCAACTGGATGAAGAGGCGGTGCAGCAGGCACTGGTGGATGTGCAGGCCCGGCGGCTCGAACTCAGGCGCCAGCGTGAAGAGCTGAACAATGCCCTCAACCTGCAGGAGCTGAGCAACAGCGGCCTGCACGACTTGCTCGACGATCTGCGCCAGCAACTGCGTAACACCCAGCAATCACTGGATAAGCTGCAGTTTTCCGAGACTCAGGGCCAACAGCAAACGGCCACTCGCATCCTCGCCATGGCGCGGGAACAGAGCCTGCAGCAACGGATCCAGACCCTGGAGCTGGAACAGCTGTCTTCCGGTAACAGAGACAGCATCAACCGGCTGAAGCTGGACATACTGCAACGCCAGATACAGGATCTGGACGTCACCATCGACGCCCTGCAGCAGCGCCAGAACGAATTGCGCCGCGCCACCACGGAAGCGGCCATTGCCGAAAGTGATCGGCTGCTGGACGAAGTGGAAACCGACTCCCTGCTGCTGGCCGAACAACAGGTGGCCAACCAGCGCCTGTCCGGGCTACTGAGTGAAAAAAGCCGGGAAGTGGAATCGCTGCAGCTGGAATATCAGGCGGTAGAGCGGGCCGCCTCCGAACTGGCCGACATGAAGGTCAACCTCAAGGAACAGCTGGAGTGGTTGCAGGTCAGCCGCGGTTTCGGCGAAAACCTGCGTACCCGCCTGAGCGAGTTGCCCCCTCCCTATTCCCTGCCTCAGCTCGAGGCCCGCATCGTGCAAAGCCGGGTCGACAAATACGGCTATCAGGAATCACTCGATAACCTGAGAAACAACAGCTACCGTACCGAGTTATTGCTGAGCGACAAGGCTCAGGGCATCACCGCATTACAGCGGATGCAGATCGACGAACTGCTGACCACCCAACGCCGGCTGCTGGAGCGACTGATCAGCGCCACCGACAATCAAATCCATGAACAGACCCGCCTGAAAGTCGCCTACAGCCGGCAAAACAGCCAGTTGCAGGAGATTCGCGCCCTCACCGACGAGCGCCTGTTCTGGCTGCCGGACTTGCGTCCCATCGGCACCCAGTTTCCGGCCGCGCTGATGGAAACCCTGGGCTGGCTGCTGACCCTCTCGACCTGGACCGCCCTGCCCCAGACACTGCTGCAGCAAGGCGGTGCCAGCCTGACCCTCTATGGTCTCAGCTCGCTGCTGGTGGTCTATATGTGGATCCTGAGCCGCCGCAGCCTGCGCAGCTATCTGGAAAAAATCAGCCCTTATATCGGCAACGTGACTCAGGACAGATACGACTACACCTTCAATACCCTGCTGCTGAGTCTGCTGACCGCCATGCCGATACCGGCCCTGCTGTCGCTGCTCGGCAATGCAATCGACTCGCCCTGGGCCCCGCAGGTGGTCATCGCCCTGGCGGATGCCTTGCATCAGCTGATGCTGCCGGTGTTCATTCTGCTGTTCGTCGGCAACCTGATGATGAGCAAAGGGCTGCTGATAGTACACTTCAACCTGCCCCATGATCGGGTGCGCCGGGTCTGGCGCCAGTTCCAGACCCTGATGCTGGCGCTGCTGCCCGCCCTGCTGCTGTTTTATGTCGCCGATGCATATCGGGAGTATTCCCTCTACGACACCCTGGGCCGGCTCGGCTTTATGTTGATCTGCCTGCTGACCAGTCTGTTTTCCTGGCGCCTGTACCGGGAAGACCTGCCGCTGCTGGTGTCGCCGCTGCGGCAGGAACACCTGACCCTGGTAAACCATCTGCTGTGGGGGCTGCTGATCATATCGCCCCTGCTGGCCCTCGTCGCCACCATCATGGGCTATCTGTTCACCGCCCATACCCTGCTGCGCCAGCTGGAAATCTCGGTGCTGGTGGGGATGGGCTTTCTGATGTTCTACAACCTGGTACGCCGCTGGATGCTGATCCAGCGCCGGCGGCTGGCCTTCGAGCGGGCCAAGGCCCGGCGGGCCGAGATACTGGCCCAGCGCAAGGAAAAGGAAGATCTCACCGAGCCGCCGACCAGTCCGGAGGCGGAAGCCGCCGCCGTGGCCGAGGTGGACCTGGACATCATCAGTGCCCAGTCGCTGGGGCTGCTGCGTTCGGCGCTGATGCTGGGCTATCTGCTCAGCCTGATGCTGCTGTGGTCCGAGATCCATACCGCCTTCAGCTTCCTCGACAGCATAGAGGTATGGCAGGTGTCCAGCAGCCTGGCCGGAGAGGACACCCTGGTGCCCATTTCGCTCAAGGATCTGGTGATTGCGCTGTTCGTGGTGGTGCTGACTTCGATCACCGCCCGCAACCTGCCCGGCCTGATGGAGCTCAGCGTGCTGCAGCACCTGAACTTGTCACCGGGTACCGGCTTCGCCATTACCACCATCTCCAAATATCTGGTGCTGATAATCGGTGCCTTCACCACCTTCGCCATGCTCGGCATCGACTGGTCCAAAACCCAGTGGCTGGTGGCGGCGCTGTCGGTGGGCCTGGGCTTTGGTCTGCAGGAGATTTTCGCCAATTTCGTTTCCGGCCTGATCATACTGTTCGAGAAACCGATCCGTATCGGCGACACCGTGACCATCCGCGATCTGACCGGCAGCGTGTCCAAAATAAAGACCCGAGCCACCACCATAGTGGACTGGGACAGACGCGAAATCATAGTGCCGAACAAAGCCTTCATCACAGAGCAGTTCGTCAACTGGTCGCTGTCCGACGCCATTACCCGGGTCAGGCTGATGGTGCGAGTACGGCTCGACGCCGATGTCGAACTGGTACAGCTCCTCATCAACGAAGCCATCGGCGAATGTGGGCGGATCCTGGATAACCCGGTGCCCGAGGTGTTTCTGGTGGAGCTGACCGACTCGGCGCTGGTCTACGAGGTACGGGTCTATGTGGAAGACATGAGCCATCGCATGCCCATGACCCATGAACTGCATAATCTGCTGCTGAACCGGCTGCGCCGGCACGATATCAAGATACCGCACCAGCAGGTGGATATCCGGTTGCTCGGCGAGCAATCCACCTCTTCCTTCTTGCGAGATTCCGGTGCCAAGGCGGCTAAAGAATAGCCTGCGGCAGCCCTTGCCTTTTCGACCCGATCGGGAGTAAATAAGCTATCACTCCCGATCGGAGTTCTGCTCATGTTCATCTTTTTCATCTTTCGCCTGTTCGCCCTGACTCTGCTGCTGAGCGGTTGCGCCGCCCCCTACGACTATGCCGAAGACACCGATTTTCGCGCTTTTACCAGCGTGGCACTGGCACCATCCGGTGATGTTCACTCGCTGGATGGCGCCCGCATCGGTGCCGCGGCCAAGGCCATGCTGCCGGCACGCGGCCTGCGCCTGACCACGCCGGATCAGGCCTCGCTATGGCTGCATTACCGGTTGCTGCAGGAAACCCGGCTGCTGACCACAACGCCAAGCATGTTCTCCCGCCATGGGAACCTGTGGGATGATGAGGAGAGGGTCTATGGCGCCGTGCGGCAGCAGAGACTGGAGCTGTGGCTGACACAAGCGCACAGCGGCAGGGTACTGTGGCGCAGCAAACACCCCAGGGCCTTTCCCGCCGACAACATCAAGGGCATGGAGCGCCGCCGCCGCATAGAACAGCAGGTCGCGGAACTGCTGCGCAACTATCCGCCCCGACCATGAGGTGTGAGGTGTGAAACCACTCACTCGCCAAACCGTTGCAGCTGCATCTCCTGCAGTCGGCTCAGGGTGCGACGAAAGGGAAAGGCCAGCGCCCCCTGGGGGTATAACTCATTCAACGGCACAGCCGCGTCAATATAGAGCGGAATGCCGCGGTCGTAGCATTCGTCGACCAGGGCGATAAAGCGGCGCACGCCGTCGTCCTGCCGGGACAACGCCGGCAACTGGCGATCTCCTGCCGCTACCTGGGTAACGCCGTCCTCTGTGCCGCGGGCAATGGACGCTTGCTGCCGGCTGCCGGTGAGGCTCGGCACCTCGCCCAGAAGAATATGATGAAAACGGTCGCACAGCTCGATGAAGTCCAGCGCCGCCAGCGGCTGTTCGCACAGGTCGCGATAATGACACCAGAGCACTCCATTACCACGCCGCACCACCCTTATCTGGCGGTGGCCGAGCGTGAATGGCCTGGTGCTCCCCTCCTCCACCGTCAGGGTCGCGAATTCCGCCGCCAGTGCCTGCGGCTGCTTTACCCAGTAGCGCTGTTGTTGCTGCCCCGGATGCAGCCGGTGATCCTCGCCGCCGTCCACGCTCAGCACCTGCATATGACGGTTCATGGCCGCGACCGCCGGCAGAAAGCGCTCGCGATTAAAGCCTTCCGCATAGAGGCCGTCGGGCGGCTGATTCGAGGTGCTGACCAGCACCAGTCCCTGCTCGAATAGCGCTTGCAACAGGCGGCCCAACAGCATGGCATCGCCGATATCGCTGACGAACAGCTCGTCCAGACACAAGACGTGCGTCTCGGCGCTCAGCTCCCGGGCCAGCACGGTCAGCGGGTCTTCGGTGCCACCCAGCTGAAACAGCCGCTTGTGTACCCAACGCATGAAGTGATGAAAATGCTGTCGTTTCGCCGGCACCGTCAGACTCAGGTGGAAGCGGTCCATCAACCAGGTCTTGCCCCGCCCCACCGGCCCCCACAGATAGATGCCGGTAATCTCCGACTCACCCGCCTGCAACTGCCGATAACAGCGCTCCAGGCACTCGGCGGCCCTGTGCTGGGCCGCGTCATCTTTAAAACCGGATTCAATCGCCTGCCGATAGGCGGCATAGGGAGACAAGGCTGACATCAGATCCTCTATCTGGTCGGGTATCGACTGGCTATTAAGCCAGATTTTTCGCCAGACTGACAATCCGGGTGGCGGCAGAAATAAAAACAGCCTGCCCGGCTAGGCCGGGCAGGCTGTTAACCCAAGGGAGTATTCGATCAGGCCAGCGCTTTAACCAGTTCCAGCACGTCCTGCTCGATGCCGTCCAGCTCGGCATCCCAGTTGGGACCTATGCGTACGCCGTCTTCGGACATGTCTTCTACCCAGACTTCGAGAAATTCGGCCAAGGTGATTTCGAAGGGTTCATACTCGGCCCATTCATCCACACACTGCACTTTGGCTTCATTCTCGGTAGACCATACCGGCATCACTTCGGTATCTTCAAACTCGGACGAGTCGCAAACGACCCACTCATCGCCGAAGCGCAGCCCCCACATTACCCGGTTGGCTGTGACTTCATCGA
This sequence comes from Oceanisphaera litoralis, assembly GCF_016907015.1. Taxonomy (GTDB): domain Bacteria; phylum Pseudomonadota; class Gammaproteobacteria; order Enterobacterales; family Aeromonadaceae; genus Oceanimonas; species Oceanimonas litoralis. The sequence continues at coordinate 25,888 of NZ_JAFBBE010000021.1, read as the reverse complement.
GAAAACGCTGGTAATTTTGCTGGTGGCTATCGCTCATGTTGTTCACCTTTGGGCTGATAACGGGGAAGATACCCCAGATGGGGCGATACTGAACCAAATTCCCCCTAGACTCAATCAAAAACAATACTAATACACTGCGGCAGAAGGGCCAAAGGTCCACACTTAACATAGGAGGTGACGTATGAAGTTACCCGCCAGAAACCGGGTCGCCAGCCTGGATATCGATGCTCAATATACCTTTACCCCGGCCTGCCCGGACGAGCTGCCGGTGCCCGGCGGCGATACCATTGCCGATGAGCTTAATCGCCAGGCCGCCTTTGCCGACTACCGCCTGGGCTCCAAGGATGCTCACTCGCCCCGGGCGCTGTGGGTCAGTAGCGACAAGCGGCCGCCGTTAAGCCCCATAGAGGGCGCCAACATGGATATTCGCTGGCCCCGCCACGCGGTGCCCGGCACCCGGGGCTTCGAGCTGCTGGACGGTCTTCCCCACCCGGCCGACTATGACTTTTTCGTCTGGAAAGGCGTGGAGCCGGACATGCACCCCTACGGCGCCTGCTATCACGACCTGGCCGGGCGCATGAGCACCGGACTTATCGAGTTTCTGCACAGTAACAAGATCAACACGGTACTGGTCGGCGGCCTCGCCACCGATTACTGCGTGCGCCATACGGTGCTGCAACTGCTGGACGCCGGCTTCAACGTGGTGGTGAACCGCTCCGCCATTCGCGGCGTGGACGACGCGTCCAGCCGACATGCCATGGCCGAGATGCTCCAGCACGGCGCTCATTTCGTGCATGACAGCGCCCAACTGGAGCAGGCCGATGACTGAGCCCGTAATCCGCTCTCTGCTCGATACCGATCTGTACAAGTTCACCATGATGCAGACGGTACTGCATCAGTACCCGGCCGCCGAGGTGGAATACCGCTTTCGCAGCCGTAATACCGAACTGGACTTCAGCGACTGCGTCGACGACATCGAAGCCGAAATCGAACATCTTTGCCAGCTGCGCCTGACCGAAGACGAGCTCGCCTATCTGGGCCAGCTCGAATACATCAAGTCCGATTTCATTCACTTTTTGCGGCTGTTCCGGCTGGATAGGCGCTTTATCCACCTGAGCTGCCACCGGGGCGAGCTGGAGCTGAACATCAAGGGACCCTGGCTGCACACCATACTGTTTGAGGTGCCCTTGCTGGCCATCATCAGCGAGGTCTATTGTCGGCGCCATGATCCCGGCCACGATGGGTCGGCCGCCAGGGCTCGGCTGCAGGACAAAATCAGCCTGGTGCAGGCATGCCCGGATAACGACGATTTTCGCTTTTCCGACTTCGGTACCCGCCGTCGTTATTCCCGCGCCTGGCAGCAAGAGGTGGTGACCGAGCTGGCACGGCAATTACCGGTACAGTTTGCCGGCACCAGCAACCTGGATCTGGCCCGGCGGTTGGGGCTCAAACCGGTCGGCACCCTGGCCCATGAATTCATGCAGGCCTTTCAGGCGCTGGGACCCCGGCTTATCGACAGCCAGAAGATGGCGCTGGAAGCCTGGGTACACGAATACCGGGGCCAGCTCGGCATCGCCCTGACCGATGTGGTGGGCATGGACGCCTTTCTGCGCGACTTCGATCTCTACTTCGCCAAGCTGTTCGACGGTCTGCGCCAGGACTCCGGCGACCCGGTGGAATGGACCGAAAAGGCCCTGGCCCATTATCGCCGTATGAACATAGATCCACGCAGCAAGACCCTGGTCTACAGCGATGGTCTGACCATGCACAGCGCCCTGGAGTTGTATCGGCAATTCCGTCATCAGTGTCGTCCGGCCTTCGGTATCGGCACCCACCTGACCAACGACATCATGAGCCATTCGCCCATCAACATAGTGCTCAAAATGACCAGCTGTAATGGTCAGGCGGTAGCCAAGCTGTCGGACAGCCCGGGCAAGGCCATGTGCGAAGACCCCGGCTATCTGGCCTATCTGGCCCAGGTATTCGACGTAGAACCGACCACGGTCAAACAGCCGCCAGATGTAAACTTATAGTTACAGTAACTGTAAACCCGGCTCGGCAGCTTCCCTTCTCAATCGTCTGCCGTCTCTCTACATTAGAGATTGAGATTGAGATTGATTGGAAAATGGGAATGCCCGATGAACGCGACCCGATATGTGGCCCGCAAGCCGGACCCGGATGGTGTTATCCGTTACAGCGGTGAAGAAAATGCCATCTGGCACACCCTGATCGAGCGCCAGCTGGCGTGCGTGGAAGGCCGGGCCTGTAATGAATACATGACGGGTCTGGCCCGACTGGCGCTACCTCGCGACCGGATTCCTCAGCTTGAAGACATCAACCGGGTGCTCGAGCCCGCCACCGGCTGGCAGGTCAGCCGGGTGCCGGCACTGATCTCCTTCGACCGCTTCTTCGAGCTGCTGGCCAACCGGCGTTTTCCGGTCGCCACCTTTATCCGCCGCCGGGAAGAGCTCGATTATCTGCAAGAGCCGGACATCTTTCACGAGCTGTTCGGCCACTGCGCCCTGCTCACCAACCCGGCTTTCGCCCGCTTTACCCATGCCTACGGCCAGCTTGGGCGCGACGCCAGTCCCAGAGATCGGGGCTTTCTGGCGCGCTTGTACTGGTTTACCGTGGAATTCGGCCTGCTCAACACCCCCGGCGGTCGCCGCATCTACGGCGGCGGCATCCTGTCTTCACCGGGCGAAACCCGTCATGTGTTCGAGTCGGACCTACCCGATTTTCGTCCCTTCGATATACTGGACGTGCTGCGTACTCCCTATCGCATCGATATCATGCAGCCCATCTATTATGTACTCGACGCCATCGACGATCTCTTTGCCATCGCCGACATGGACATCATGGCCGAGGTGCAAAAAGCCCGCGGCCTGGGGCTGTTTCCCCCTACCTTTCCAGCCGGAAAAAACGCCAGTTAAAGGAGTAAACATGACCGAACTTGCCCAACAACAGTGCGAGGCCTGCCGGGCCGATGCCCCCAGAGTCAGCGATGCCGAGCTGGCCGCGCTGATGAAAAACCTGCCGGACTGGACGCCACAAGCCCGGGACGGGGTGCGGCTGCTGGAGCGGGAATTCAAATTCAAGAACTTCAAGCTGGCCTGGGCCTTTGCCGATAAGGTGGCCGAGCTGGCGGAAAGCGAGTTTCATCACCCCACCATCACCCTGGAATGGGGCAAGGTCACCGTCACCTGGTGGACCCACGCCATCAATGGACTGCACCGCAACGACTTCATCATGGCGGCCAGAACCGATAAGTTGCTTGTGCCATAAGACGGAAGATTCGTCACTCCGGTGCAGGCCGGAGTCGATGGCGTAGTGGTAGGTTGGGACGAGGCACGAGTCCCAACCTGTCAGCTGTCGGGTCACGGGTTGTAATTCGCTACGCTCATTCCAGCCTGCTCTTCCCTCTTCCCTCTTCCCTCTTCCCTCTTCCCTCTTCCCTCTTCCCTCTTCCCTCTTCCCTCTTCCCTCTTCCCTCTTCCCTCTTCAGGCTTCAAGCTCCCCATAGGGGGTTGTCACACGCCCAGCCTGTCGCGCAGGCTGTAGTAGAGGGCCCCCATGGCGCTGAACGGCACCTGAAAACGACGCCCGCCGAAGAAGGGCAGATGGGGCAGTGTGGCGAAGGCGTCGAACCGCTCGGCCTGCCCCTTGAGTAGCTCCGCCAGCAATTTTCCCGCCAGATGGGTACAGGTCACCCCGTGGCCGCTGTAGCCCTGCATGTAATAGACATTGGGCTCCAGCCGCCCGAACTGGGGCAGGCGCGACAGGGTCAGCAGGAAATTGCCGCTCCAGCGATAATCGATCTTCACCCCCTTCAACTGCGGGAAGGTGTTCAGCAACTTGGGCCTAACCAGTCGCTCTATGTCATCCGGATCCCGGGCCCCGTACACCACGCCACCGCCGTAGATCAGCCGGCGATCGCCGGTGAGGCGGAAGTAGTCCAGCAGGTAGTTGCAGTCCTCCACGCAGTAATGGTTGGGGATCAGGCGTAACGCCTGCGCTTCGCTCAGGGGTTCGGTAGCGATCACCTGACTGCCGCAGGGCATGGCCCTGGCCGCCAGTGTCGGTACCAGATTACCGAGGTAGGCGTTGCCCGCCAGCACCACGAAACGGGCTTCCACCCTACCCTTTTCGGTCACTACCGTCGCCGGATCGCCGTGCCGGATGTCGACGGCCGCCGACTGCTCGAAGAGGCGGCCGCCGAGCTTGCGGATCGCTTCGGCCTCACCCAGCGCCAGGTTGAGCGGATGGAGATGACCGCCTCGATGATCGAGCAGCGCCCCCACATAGGCGTGTGTGTCTATTTCTTCACGCACCCGACCGGCATCCAGCAGCTCCAGATCCTGGTGGCCGTAACGCTCCCAGTCGGCTTTTTTCCCGCGCAGCGCTTCCAGCTGCCGTTTGTTGAGGGCGGCAAAAAGTCCGCCGGCACGGTAATCACACTCGATCTGGTACTGCTCGATGCGGCTGCGAATGATGTCGCCACCCTCGAACATCATGCTGCCCAGCATGCGGGCAGTCTCCTGGCCGTAACGGGATTCGATGACGCCGATGTCCCGGCTGTAGGAGTTGACGATTTGACCGCCGTTGCGGCCGCTGGCGCCGAAGCCGATACGGCTGGCTTCCAGCAGCACCACGTCGAAGCCGGCCTCGACCAGAAACAGGGCGGTGGAAAGCCCGGTGTAGCCGCCGCCGACCACACACACATCGCAGCGGATATCCTCGGTCAGTTGCGGCCAGCATTCATGCCGGTTGGCCGATGCTGCGTAATAGCTGTTGACGTGCTCCATGTCAAAAAGTCCTCTTGTGTCTACCCCGGTATCCATCGTTTCGTCATACCGGGCTTGACCCATCGTTGAGTCATACCGGGCTTGACCCGGTATCTTTCTGCAAGAAGATCCTGACTTTCGTCAGGATGACGCTCTGCGTGAGGGGTTAATCCAGCGCCAGCCAGGTGGTCTTGAGCTCGGTGAATTTTTCCAGCGCGTGCAATGACTTGTCCCGGCCATTACCGCTTTGCTTGACGCCGCCGAAGGGCACCGTCATGTCGCCGTCGTTGTAGTTGTTGATGAATACCGAGCCGGCCTTGAGCTTGCGCGCCAGCCGGTGGGCCCGACGCAGATCCGAGGTCCAGACCCCGGCGCCCAGACCGTATTTGCTGTCGTTGGCCAGGCGGACCGCTTCTTCCTCATCGGTAAAGGTGGTCACCGCCAGCACCGGGCCGAAGATTTCTTCCTGCGCCACCCTCATGTGCGGATTGACCTGCTCCAGCACGGTCGGTCCCATGAAGTTGCCGTTCTGACCGCGACCGTCCAGGCTCAATACGGCGCCCTGATCCAGCCCTTCGCTGATGTAACGGCACACGCTGCCATGATGATCGGCATCGATAAGTGTGCCCATGACTGACTCGGGATCGAGCGGATCCATCGGCTTGAACGCCTCGGCGGCCTTTTTCAGTTCGGCCATGAAGGCGTCCTTGATGCTCTCTTCCACCAGCAATCGGGTACCGGCGATGCACACCTGTCCCTGGTTATAGAAGATACCGGCGGCGGAGGCCTTGGCCGCCCTGGCCAGGCTCGGACAGTCGGCAAACACCAGGTTGGCGCTCTTGCCGCCGGCTTCGAGCCAGACCCGTTTCATGTTCGACTGACCCGCATACTCCATCAGCAGCCGCCCCACCCCGGTAGAGCCGGTAAAGGTCAGGCAGTCCACGTCCTGATGCAGTGCCAGTGCCTTGCCCGCCTCGTGACCCAGACCGGGCAACACGTTGAGCACGCCGTCGGGCAGGCCGGCTTCCCGGGCCAGGGCGCCGAGCCGAATGGCGGTCAGCGGCGATTTTTCGGAGGGCTTGAGGATCACGGAGTTGCCCGCCGCCAATGCCGGGCCCAGCTTCCAGCAGGCCAGCAACAGCGGGAAGTTCCAGGGCACTATGGCCGCCACCACGCCAATGGGCTCGCGGCTGATCAGCGCCAGGGCGCGGGGGTCGGTAGGCGCTATTTCACCGTAGACCTTGTCCACCGCCTCCGCATACCAGCGAATGGCGCGGGCGGCACCGGGAATATCATCACGCAGGCTGTGGCGAATCGGCTTGCCGGTATCCAGGGTTTCCAGCAGCGCCAGCTCTTCCCGGTGCTCGTCCATCAGCTCGGCCAGACGCAGCAACACCGCCTTGCGCCGGCTCGGGCCCGCCTCGGACCAGACGCCGGACTCGAAGCTGAGGCGCGCCACCACCACGGCTGCGTCTACATCCGCCTGCTGAGCCCGGCTGACTTCGGCCAACGGCTGCTCGGTGGCCGGGTTGATGCGGGTAAAGGATTCACCGCCTCTGGCTTCCTGGTATTCGCCGGCAATAAACAACCGGTGCTCTATCGCCAGCGCATCGGCCTTGTCTGCCCAGTAGACTCTGTCTCGGTAGTCCATCATCTTCTCCCTGTTATCGCTGAAAAGGGGTGTCGGCATCCGGATATGCTCTGCCTGCATGCGGTATGCGGTATGCGGTATGCGGTATGCGGTGAGCTTACCGGACAGCCACGATTATTTTTGCTGTCGATACCGGCGGCAAGCGCCGATAAAAGCATCGAACAGGGCACGCGACAGGGGATTATCCCGGCTCTGCCACTCCGGATGCCACTGCACACCGACAGCGAAGGGATGCTCCGCCAGCCTGACTGCTTCAATCAGGCCATCGGGCGCCCAAGCTTCCACCCGCATTCCGGCACCCAGCGTCTTCACCCCCTGCATATGCAGAGAGTTCACCCGGCACTCGCTGACACCAGCGAGTTTGGCCAGCAGGCTATCCGGCTCGAGGGTGATCCCATGGGCATGGCCATATTGTGTCGACTGAGGTTGCTCCTTGTTTTCCCTGTGCTCCATGAAATCGCGGCCACTTTCATGCAGCCGCCGATGCAGGCTGCCACCGGTGGCCACCACCAGTTCCTGAAAACCACGGCAGATGCCCAGCAAGGGCATCTGCCGGTGTCGGGCCTCATCGATCAACAGGAAGCTCAGGCGATCACGCCCCGGATCCACATGCGGTTCGTCGCCGGTTTCACCATAGTGTTGAGGCTCGATATTGCTCGGGCTGCCGGTCAGCAGTATGCCATCCAGCAGCGGCAGTATCTGCTGCAGACAAGCGTCATCCTGCAGCAGACCGTGTACCAATGGCAGTGGAATCGCACCGGCATCCAGCAGGGCATTCAGGTATTTATCCTGCACCGTATGAGAGAGATGACCCTTCACCGGCTGACAGCACATGATGATGCCGACCACGGGTCTGTTCACTCTATCAGGCATCCGTTTTTCTCCCGCTGCGTGCCCCGTCACTGTGTCGGGGCCAGATAGGCAATAACGCTGAATGGGCGCACCGCTAACGCCGTGATGCCGCCCCCCTCTTTATCCGCTTCACCCTAATTAACACCCTAACCATAAAATAAACAATCCCCCGAGCCTGGTCGGCGATATTTATTTCATGCAGCAAAAAGGCTCCAGAAGGAGCCTTTTTTATATCAGATGCCGAAGGCCAGCTTGATGGCCATGCCCGCCAGGGTCACGGCCAGTACGCCGGCCAGATACAAGCCGGCAAACCACAGCCAGCCCTTGTTGTTGTTGCTGTTGTTGTTGTTTGCCATCAGTAGCCCTCTTCGAAGTCCTCGACCTTGCCGGAAAAGATGCGGTAACCCCACAGGGTGTAGGCGCAGATCAGCGGCAGAAAGATGAAAATGCCCGGCAGCAGAAACCTGAGGCTGGAATCCGGGGCGCTGGCCTGCCACAGGGTCAGCTGATGCGGGATCAGATAGGGGAAGAGGCCCACCACCAGGCCGGCAAAGCCGAGAATGAAGAGTCCGACCGCCAGCCAGAAGGGCCGGGTCTCGTGGGGTTCGCCATCCAGATCCCGATACAGCAGCCAGCCGAACAGGCCGCTCAGCAACGGCAGCGGTAACAGCAGCAGGAAGTTGATGCCGTCAAACCAGCGAGCCCGTATCTCGGTGTTGGCGTACAGGGTCCACAGGCTGACGATCACCAGGATCACCATCATGGTCAGCACCAGCTTGCGCCCCAGATGGGCGGCGCGGGCCATGATCCTGTCCCGGCTTTTCATCACCAGATAGCAGCAGGCCAGCAGGGCGTACCCCACCATCAACGCAAAACCGGTGAACACGCTGAACGGCGTCAGCCAGTCCAGCGCCCCCGGTTGACCTGCATCCACGCCCTGCACCACGGCGCCGAGTATGGTGCCCTGGCAGAAGGTCGCCACCGCCGAGCCGAGAAAGAAGGACCTGTCCCACCAGGGTTTGGAGCGGTGCGACTTGAAGCGGTACTCGAATGCCACGCCCCGAAAGATAAGCCCGATCAGCATGATGATGATGGGGGTATACAGGGTCGACAGAATACCTGCATACGCGGCGGGAAAGGCGGCAAACAGCACCACGCCGCCAAACACCAGCCAGGTTTCGTTGCCGTCCCACACATGGGAGATGGAACGCATCATGTGATCCCGTTCGCCTTCACTCCCGAACCAGGGATAGAGAATGCCGAGGCCGAGGTCGAACCCGTCCAGCACCACATACATCAGCACCGCAAAGCCCAGCAATAAATAATAAAACAGCGCCAGATCCATGTTAATCCTCCACCACTTGGTGTTGCAGTTTCTTCACCCAGGCGAGGGCAAAGCCGGGCGCATTGACGCCAATCATGTGCTGTTCCAGTCGCGCCATGTCCGGCGGCCCCTTGCGGACCAGCTTGGCCATGAAATAGAGATACACGCAGAACAGCAGGCTGTAGGTCAGCACGAACAGCGTCAGCGAGAACAGCACTCGCTCCACCGGCAGCGGCGTTACCACCTCCATGGTGCGTACCAGGCCATGTACCAGCCAGGGCTGGCGCCCCACTTCCGCCACATACCAGCCGGCCAGGGTCGAGATGACGCCCGAAGGGATCATCAGCGTCATCAGCAGCAGAAACGGCTTGCTTTCGAAGCCACCGCCTCGGCGACGCAACCAGAGTCCCCACAGGGCGGCGCCAATCATCAACACACCCAGCCCCACCATGACGCGGAAAGAATAGAACACCAGCGGCACATAGGGCCGTTCGTCTGCAGGCACCGATTTCAGCCCCTGCAGCTCACCGTCCAGCTCGTGAGTCAGGATCAGCGAGGCCAGCTTGGGGATCTTGATTTCGAAATGGTTGGTTTCATTTTCCATATCCGGCACCGCAAACAGCAGCAGCGGCGCGCCGCTTTCCTTTTCGGCCCAGATACCTTCCATTGCCGCCAGCTTGATCGGCTGATGCTCTTTCACGTTGAGGCCGTGAAAGTCGCCCACCAGCGCCTGCACCGGGGCCAGGATCAGCGCCGCCCACAAGGCCATCGACAATCCCTTGCGGGCAAATGCCTGATCCCGGTTCTTGCGCAGATACCAGGCGCTGACACCACCGATGACGAAGGTGGCACTGAGCATGGCCGCCAGCAGCATGTGGGTCAGACGATAGGGCATGGAGGGATTGAAGATCACCTCCATCCAGCTGGCCACCTCGAAGCGACCGTTCACGATTTCATAACCTGCCGGGGTCTGCATCCAGGAGTTGGCGGCGATAATCCAGAACGACGAAATCCAGGTGCCCAGCGCCACCACGCAGGTGGCAAAGTAGTGCAGCTTTTCCCCCACCCGCTGCCAACCGAACAACATGACCCCGAGAAAGCCGGCTTCCAGGAAGAAGGCGGTCAGCACCTCGTAGGCCAGCAAGGGCCCCAGTACCGGGCCGACCAGTTCGGAAAAACGGGAGAAATTGGTGCCAAACTCGTAAGACAGTACTATGCCGCTGACCACCCCCATGCCGAAGGTAATGGCGAAGGGCTTGATCCAGAACTTGGCCAGCTGGAAGTAAACCGGGTTACGGGTTTTCAGCCACAGGCCTTCCCAGATGGCGATGGCCGTGGCCAGGCCGATGGTGATGGCCGGAAAGATAATGTGAAAGCTGATGGTAAAGGCGAACTGAATCCGCGACAAAATGGCAGCATCTAACTCCATGATGTCTCCTTAACGACGTTGAAAGCGGTGAACGGCTGCAGGCAGAGTAGCCAAGAGTAGAACGATAAAGAGGGTAGAAAATTCCAGTACCAGGGCGGTCATGCTCATAAAACTCTCTCTCCAGTGCGGATTCAATCCGGTTGGCTGATGCTAGGGTTGATCTCTTGACTACTAGGTAAAGCACAAACCATGCCATAAATTAGAAAACCTGCAGCTGCCTTGGTCTGGATCAATAAAGCGCCCGAAATTTGCCCCGACTGACAACCTGGTTTACAGTCCACCCTCGCTAAAGTGTCAACGATGTTTACATGTCTGTTTTACACAACTGGGTTTACACACGGGAGTCTTATGGCACTGGATCTGGCTTTTGAATTGATGATGCTGCTCACCGGTGGCTGTGCCCTGCTGGTATCGGCCTGGCTGTTCTGGCGCGCACGCCGCCGACGCAGCATGAAGGCACTGGCCGGTTTCGGCATCATGATGGCGCTGTGGTGCAGCGGTCATGTCTCGGTGTTTTATGGCTGGGAAGGAGTGGGCAAGATGCTGATCCTCGCCAACCCCTTTATGCCCACCTTCTTCCTCGACTTCGCCATCGGCTTCGTCAATCAGGGGCCGGGGCAAAGACGCTGGCTGGACCGCCTGGCCCGCCGACACGGCCTCTTCTATCTGGCCGCCCTGCTGGTGATGGGAACCAGCCTGGCCCTGGGCGGCGGCGACATCATCGCCTTCGGTCCCTTCAGCCATTATTTTGTGTTCAGCGGTGCCGGCTGGTTCAACATCGCCTACACCATCGCCGTCGGGGTGCTGGCCCACGCCCTCCTGCTGTGGGGCTGGCGTGTGCATAGTGGCAACCGCCGCCGTTCCATCGCCGCCATGTTCGCCGCCGGCGCCTGGGGCCTCTGGCTGGCCACCAGCTTCATCTTCCCCTCCCTCGGCCTCTACTGGTATCCCTGGCCCATGCTGCTGCTGCCGACTTATGTGGTTCTGCTGGTGTATGGGGTGGTGCGCTACCAGATGCTGGAGGTCAACGCCTGGGCCAACCGGGCCCTGCTGTGGATACTGATGACGGTGCTGGTGATGGGGCTGATTGCCCTGCTCAGCTCCATGGCCGGTCAGTTCGGCATGCAGGCGCTGGCCAACGTGCCCAAGTGGCAGCTGTGGCTCTACTCCATGCTGCTGCTGATGCTGGCGCTGGCGTTGTATCGGCCGGTCAGCAAGCTGGTGGAACGGCTGATTTATCCCGGCAGCCAGCTGAATGAACAACTGCTGGATATCTGGCTCAACCGCCTGGCCGAGGCCGGCCACTGGAGCGAGCTGAGCGCGGCGGCGGAGCAACTGCTGGCCCGCCAGATGGGCCAGCCGGTACGGGTACGGCTGCTGTTGCATGGAGACAGCCCTTCCGGTATCGAAGATACCGAAGGCCCCTGCATTATCTGCCGCCATCAACACCAGGGCTGGCACTCCCGGCTGCAGGGCTTCGAGGACGTAACGCCCGGACTCCGGCTGGCGGCCGAGGTGTTCGCCTCCCTGCTGACCACCCGCTGCAGCCTGCTGGAACGTTCGCTGCAACTGGCCGAAACCGAGCGCAAGCGGCTGTCGGAGCAGCATCTGGTGGAGCTGGGCGGCCTGTCGGCGGCCATGGCCCACGAGCTGCGCAACCCGCTCAATATCATCTCCATGGCCTCCGCCGGGCTGGAGCCCGAGCGCAAGACCATGATCCAGACCCAGCTCAAGCGCGCCGACCGGTTGATTTCGGACATGCTCGCCTACTCCGGCAACATCAAGGTGCAGCGCCAGCCTGTCGCGCTGGTGCCCATGATCAACAGTCTGCGCCCCCAGTTCGACTGGCAGCATACCCGTTTCGAGTGCGCCCTGGCCGAGGATGCCCGCATCGAGGCCGATGCCTATCGACTGCAACAGGTGCTGGTCAACCTGATCGACAACGCCCTGGCTTTCGTACGCAATCAGCCCGACGGAGTGATCCGCATCGAAGCCGGTGACCGGCCCGGCGTGGTGCGGGTGCACAACAACGGCCCGGCCATAGCCGACGACATGCTCAGCCACCTGTTTCGTCCCTTCGTCGGTCGACGCAGCGGCGGCAGCGGCCTGGGGCTCTCTATCGTGCGCCGGATCCTGGATGCCCACGGCGGCCGTATTCGCCATCGCAGCGATCTGGGCTGGCCGGTCACCTTCGAACTCTTTTTCCCCGAGGACAGCTCATGTTGAACCCACCCCGCATCCTGTTGATTGACGACGAACCCGCCTTTCGCACCCTGAGCGCCCAGTGGCTGGAGGCGGCAGGCTATCAGGTGCAAACCGGCGCCAGTCTGGACGAGCTCGGCGCCAAGCTGCCGCACTTCGATGCGGATCTGATCCTGCTCGACCTGTCGCTGCCGCCCCACTTCGATCCGCAGCATACCCTGGCGGCCCTGCCCCGCTTCATCGACCGGCCGGTGATCATCCTCACCGGTCATGGCGAGCGCGAGCTGGCGCTGGAAGCCCTGCGCCAGGGCGCCTGGGACTTTCTGGCCAAGCCCATCGACCCGGACATGCTGGCGGTGGTGGTCAAACGCGCCCTGACCAAACACCGGCTGGTGCGCGAGCTCAACAGCCTCAAATACCAGCAAGGCGGTCAGCAGGGGCTGGAGACCCTGATTGGCGCCTCGCCGTCGATGAACGGCATTCGTGCCCTGGTCAGCCGCATCGCCCCCACCGACGTGCGGGTTCTGGTCACAGGCCCTTCGGGCACCGGCAAGGAGGTGATCTCGAAGGCGGTGCACGCTCTCAGCAATCGTGCCGCCGGCCCCTTTATCTCGGTGCACTGCGGCGCCATTCCCGCCGAGTTGCTGGAAAGCGAGCTGTTCGGCCATACCCGAGGCGCCTTTACCGGTGCCGACAAGGCCCGCGACGGCCTGCTCAAGCTGGCCGACGGCGGCACCCTGTTTCTGGACGAGATCGGCGAAATGCCGCTGGCGATGCAGGTGAAGCTGTTGCGGGTGCTGCAGGAAGGCAGCTATTACCCGGTGGGCGGTCGGGTCCTTGAAACCATCGACGTGCGGCTAGTATCGGCCACCAATGCAGACCTGCCCGAGAAGGTAAGAAGCGGAGAGTTTCGCGAAGATCTCTACTATCGCATCAAGGGCGTGAATATCGAGACCCGGCCGCTGGACGACAGACCCGAGGACATACCCCTGCTGATCAGCCACTTTCTGGAGCTGCAGGCCCAAAGCGGTAACCGGGCGCCGCTGCACCCGGACACCGCCGCCTTCAACTGGTTTATTCAACGCCGCTGGCCGGGCAATGTGCGAGAGCTGAAAAGCGCCCTCGACAGCGTGGCCGCCATCGCCAGAAACGGCATCATCACCCTGGAAGACATAGCCCTGCTCTACCCGGATGCCCAGGGTGGAAGCGCACACAGCCCCGCCCGGCCCGGCGACAGCCTGGACGCCCAGGTCCGGGCACTGGAAATTACCCTGATAAGCCAGGCTCTGACCAAATTCGACCACAACCGTACCCACGCCGCCCAGGCCCTGGGGCTGTCGCGCCAGGGCCTGCTGAAGAAGATAGAGCGGTACGGGCTTTAAGCTGTAGTCGCTGCTTCAGCTGCGATGTGGCGCGCAGCGGCACTGTTTTGACCTTATCTCAGGTTGAAGGCATTGCACAGCTGAAGCAGTGCCTACAAGACCTGCCCCCAAAAACCACACCACCGCTCCTGTAGTCGCTGCTTCAACTGCGATGTGGCACGCAGCGGCACTGTTTTGACCTTATCTCAGATTGAAATAGAACACGATCAGCACGGCGATGGGCGACAGGTAGCGCACCACCGGGAACCACAACCGGTGCCAGCGGCCCAGCTCGACGGCGGAGTGTTCGGGTTTCATCTTCCAGCCCACGAAGATGGCGGTCAGCAGGGCGCCGAGCGGCATCATGATGTTGGCGGTCAGGTAGTCGTAGAGATCGAACAGGGTCTTGCCCTCGAAGCGCTCGAACATGCCCAGCGGGGCAAAGCCGGACCAGTCATTGAGTGACAGCACGGTAGTAATGCCCACCAGCCAGGCCACCAGGCCACCACCCACCGCCGCCTTGACCCGACTCACACCCTTTTCGTTCAGGTAGCTGACCAGCGACTCCAGCATGGAGATGGACGAGGTCCAGGCGGCAAACAGCAACAGCACGAAGAACAGGGTGGCGAAGAAACTGCCGCCGGGCATCTGGCCGAAGGCCACCGGCAGAGTCACGAAGATCAGGCCCGGGCCTTCACCCGGCGCCAGGCCATAGGCAAAGACGATGGGGAAAATGGCCAGCCCCGCCAGCAGCGCCACGCCGGTATCGAGCAGGGCCACGGTAATGGAGGTACGCACGATCGGCACCTCCTTCTTCAGGTAGGCGCCGTAGGCCATCATGGCGCCACTGGCCAGGCTGAGGGTAAAGAAGGCATGTCCCAGGGCCACCAGCACCGCCTCGGCGGTGAGCGCCGAGAAGTCGGGCTTGAACAGAAAGGTGACCGCCTCGCCGAAGTGGCCGGAGGTCATGGCGTAGCCCACCAGGATCAGCAGCAGCACGAACAGCGCCGGCATCAGCTTGGTGATGACCCGCTCCAGGCCGTGGCGCACGCCGCCGGCGGACACCAGCACCGTCAGTCCCATCACCACCGTATGCCACAGCAGCAACTGGCCCGGCGAGGCCAGCAGGCCGTCGAACAGGGCGCCGGACTCTTCCGCCGCTATACCGCTGAAGCCACCGCCGACCGCCCGCAGAATATAAGGCAGGGTCCAGCCGGCGATCACGCTGTAGAACGACAGGATGATAAAGGCCGTCAGGGTCACCATGATGCCCACTCCCTGCCAGCCACGGCTGCGCCCCTCGGCGCGGGCCACCGCCGCCATGGTGCCGATCGGGCTGTGGCCAGCGCGCCGGCCCAGCATCACTTCGGCAATCATGATCGGCAGACCAATAACGGCAATACAGGCCAGATAGACCAGCACGAAGGCGCCGCCGCCGTTTTCACCGACAATGTAGGGAAACTTCCAGATATTACCCAGACCTACCGCCGAGCCGACCGCCGCCATGATAAAGGCAAAACGGCTGGACCACTGGGCCGGATTGCCCGCCTGCTGCTGATTCTCCGCCACGGAAACTGCTACTCCTGTTACTGGACACAAAAAAATGTCAGCTATTCTCCCTCACAACGGGTGTAAAGATTAGCTGACAGTATGTCCTGCTATTTTGCCACTATTGGCTAAGATAAAAAATGGAAATCACTGGAAAAATCAGATTTATGCTGATGACATCACCCAAATTCAGCCGGCGTCGCCCTCTCTGAGCACCCCCCGGCGGATCTGATCTTCCTCGATGGACTCGAAAAGCGCCTGGAAGTTGCCCTCGCCGAAACCCTCGTTGCCCTTGCGCTGGATAATTTCGAAGAAGATGGGCCCGATCACCGTGTCGGTGAAGATCTGCAGCAACAGGCCCTGGCCTTCGGCAGGCGCCCCGTCCATCAGGATCCGGTTCTGTTGCAGCCGGGTCAGATCCTCCCCGTGCCCCGGCAGGCGGGCATCGAGTTTTTCATAGTAGGTATCCGGCGTGGACATAAAGCTCATGCCCCCGGCACGCAAGGTTTCCACCGTGCGGTAGATATCATCGGTGCCCAGGGCAATATGCTGTATGCCCTCCCCCTTGTACTGGCGCAGAAACTCTTCGATCTGGCTCTGTTTGTCCGATGACTCGTTGATGGGAATGCGGATCTTGCCGCAGGGGCTGGTCATGGCCCGGGAACGCAGGCCGGTGAGCCTGCCTTCGATGTCGAAGTAACGGATTTCACGAAAATTGAAGTGCTTTTCATAGAACCCGGCCCACAGATCCATGTGGCCCATGGCCACATTGTGGGTGAGGTGATCGATATAGGTGAGGCCCACGCCTTTTGGACGCGGACTCACGCCGGGAAGGGGGCGAAAGTCCACATCATAGATACTCTGGTCGCCATAGCGATCCACCAGATAGATAAGCGAGCCGCCGATGCCCTCGATGGCCGGGATCTGCAATTCCATGGGGCCGGCACCGGACTCCACCACAGTGGCGCCCTGCGCCGCCAACTCCTTGATGGCCGCAGCCGCATCTTTGACCCGAAACGCCATGGCATTGGCGCCGGGACCATGCAGGCGGGAGAATTCCGCGGCCCGGCTGTTGGGCTCGGCATTGAGAATAAAGTTGATGTCGCCCTGACGATACAGGGTCACCGCCTTGCTGCGATGGCGGGCAATGGCCACAAACCCCAGCCGTTCGAACAGCTCGGCCAACTGATCCGGCTGGCTAGAGGCGTATTCCACAAACTCGAAGCCATCGGTACCCATGGGATTGTCCCACACGCCCTTGTCGTTGCTTGCCGCCATGACGCCCTCCTCCCGGTAATGTTGCCTTGTTAAGTATAGGAGCGGGGGCAGGCGCGAGCGGACATAGGGCGGGATGTATGTAAAGAAAAGATGACAGGCGAAAAAACGACAACGCCAATGTCGGAGTGGGCTGTAGGCGCTGCTTCAGCTGCGCGGTGTGTTTTTTGGCGTACCGCTGCGCGCTACCAGCCAGCTGAAGCAGGCTTCTACAGGGTTTCGTGGTTTTTTGTAGGCGCTGCTTCAGCTGCGCAAACCCGCAGGTGACGCCAGATCCGCAGACTTGGCGTCGTCTGCTCCGGCAGCTAAAGCGCCGGCTACAAAACCCCGAAGGGGCTACCCCTGCCAACGGCTGACACCCGGGTAGCCGCCTTCGAGCAGTTCCTTGACGAAGACAGAGGGAATCTGCCGGTCGGCCAGCAGAAACACCTGCTGCCGGGCCCGGGTCAGGCCCACGTAAAACAGCCGGCGCTCTTCCGCATGGGGAAACGCTTCGGCCTCCGGCAGCAGCAACTCCAGCAGAGCCGAGCCGCTCTGCTCGGGCGGAAAGCCGAACTTGCCCCGACTCAACCCCAGCATGATGACGCAATCCGCCTCCTTGCCCTTGGCGCCGTGCAGGGTCTGGGCCTCCAGCTGGAGGCCGGGAAAGCGCCGGCGCCAGCCGGCCAGCTGTGACTCGTCCGGCAGGCTGAAGCGAAAGCGGGCCAACAGGTACACGGAGGCATGGGCCCGCTCGGCGGCAATCTGGCCCAGCAACCGGGTTACCACGTCCATCTGGCTGTCGTTGTCGACCGGCAGCACGTGCACGCAGGGCGAATCGCTGCGCTGGTGGGTGCCGAGCGTCTTCGGCAATTGTGCCGGGTTGCGGGTCACGAAGCGGCTGGCCACCTTTTCAATCTGATTGTTGAAACGGAAGGTCTTGTCGAGCCGGGTGATCCGGCTGGCGCCGAAGTGGTCGGCAAAGCGGGTGGTGAGCGACACATCGGCGCCGCTGAAGCGATAGATGGCCTGCCAGTCATCCCCCACGCAAAACAGCGACAGGCCGGGAGCCGCATCGCGCAATGCCTGCAGCAGGGCGGCCCTGGGTCCGGAAATATCCTGAAACTCGTCCACCAGAATATGCCGCCAGGGCACCGAAAATCGCCCGCGACGCACCAGCTCGGTGGCCTGCTCTATCATGTCGTCGAAGTCGATGTCACCCTGCTCGGCCAGATGTTGCTGGTAACGGTGCAACAGCGGGCGCACCAGAGTCAGCTGTTCGGCCAGCGCCGGGGGCAGTTCCTCCGGCTCCGGCTCGCCGTAGAGCTTGAGTGCCGCCACCAGCGGCGCCCATTCCCGCGCCAGCCGCCGGTAATCCGGTTGTGGCACCACCTGAAAACGATGCCGCCGCAGCCAGTCATGCAGTCTGGCACCGTAGTCTTCATCCTGCTGGCAGTCTTGCTCCAGCCAGCGGGCGAAGGTAGTGATGCGGGTGCTTTCCTGTTGCGCCAATGGGCTGAGCGACGGGCTATTGCCCGCGACCCGCGACAGTATCATCAACCCCAGCGCATGAAAGGTGCTGGTCTTGACCGCCGCGGTCTCCGGCCGACGCGCCAGCCGCTCACTCATTTCCGCCGCCGCCTCGTTGCCGAAGGCCAGCAACAGCAGCTCGCTTGCCCGGGCCTGGTTGGAGGCCAGCAAGAAGGTCGCCCGCGCCGTCATCACGCTGGTTTTACCGCAGCCGGCCCCGGCCAGCACCAGGTTGTGATCTTCGTCCACCACGCAGGCCAGCCGCTGGGCCTCGGTCAGCGGATGGGATTCCAGCCCGTCGAACAAGGCGCCGTACTCGGCCAGCGCCTGCTCGCAGTAATCCCGACAGCATTGCTCCCGCCAGCCTTCATCTGCCGTCATCAGGGTCGCCACCAGCTCGAAGGCGGCCCGCTCCCGGTCGCTCAGGGCGGCGGGCGGCACATGTAGACGCCAGTCGATCGACTCCTGCCGCAACCACTGCTTCAGCTGTTGCCAGCGGGATGCTCGCAGATACCCCAGCTCCAGCAGCGCCAGGCAGGATTCGGCCAGCGGCAGCACTCGCCCGGCATGATGCCGAAACCAGCCCAGGGTGATGGCCTCGCACAGCGGCTCGGCCACCGTTTTCGGCAACCAGCCCAGTTCTATATCGCCCTGGGTGCAGGGCAGTCGCAGCCGATACAGCCGCCGCCCCTGTGCCAACCGCGGCGGTGCGCCCAGCTCGGACCAGCTCAGGGCATGGCGTTCGCGTTTGAGATGCAGCACCAGCCCCTCACCGGTCGGTTCGGTGGCCAGAAAGGGGTGATTGAACCAGGGGGCCAGCCAGTGCGCCCGAAATATCTGCATGTGCCGCCTCGGCAAAAAGGGTTGATCATCTAGCCCGGTATCATGTGCGTGCGCACCGTCTTGATATGGGGACAGTGCTCGATGATATGGCGAATGGCGCCCGGCCGCTACATGGAAGCGGCCCCGACGTAAACCGGCATGTCGGTTTCTCCGCTGATGGTGTAACAGAGTTTCACTTCGGGCACTGCACGCAGTGACTCGGCATATTGTTCGCACTGGCGCACCTGATAGTTGAGGGCGAAGTAGGCGCGCACCAGAGGCTGCGGGTTGCCGCGCTCAAGCATCATGGTACCAGGCCTCATTGGCATTGTTTGGCGCTAATATACCAAAACTCTTGCACACGGAATTGAAACAACATGGGGGTTTGAACACAGAGTGGGGCTGGGCTATGGCACCGGCATGATGGCTACCTCGTTACTGGGCAGCGGCATCTTTGTGGTACCGGCAGTGGCCGCCAGTCTGGCGGGTGCCGACTCCTTGTGGGCCTGGCTGGTGCTGATGATGCTGATGCTGGGTGCCGCCTTTATCGGCTGGCGCCAATGGCGCAGACGTAGAACCGGGCGAACAACTAATCCAGTCGCTTTCTGAATCGTCGGGCCGCCAGGGCCAGGCCGAGCAGGGTAAAGGCGGCCAGCCAGAGGGCATCGGGCGCCAATGCCAGCAGGTCGGCATCGCGCAGCAGTATGCCCCTGGCCAGGCGCATATAGTGGGTGGCGGGCAGCCCTTCGGCCAGCCACTGGGCCGCCACCGGCATGCCCTCATAGGGAAACATGAAGCCGGACAGCAAAATCGAGGGGATCAAGACAAATACTGTCATCTGCATGGCCTGCAGCTGGCTTTTGGCCAGGGTGGAAATCACCAGCCCCAGCACCAGGCTGGCGGCAATAAACAACAGGGTAGCCAGCAGCAACTGCAGCGGGCTGCCGTTGAGCGGCACCGCGAAGATAAAGAAGCCCAGACTCAGGATGATCACCAGCTGCACCAGGCCGGCGAAGATGTAGGGAATGATTTTGCCGATCATCAGCTCCATCGGCGTCACCGGTGTGGTGATCAACAGCTCCAGATTGCCTCGCTCCCGCTCTCGCACTATGGCCGAAGCGGTAAAGAGCACCATGGTCATGGTGAGTATTACCCCGATAAGGCCCGGAATGATATTCACCGCCGCCCGCCGATCCGGATTGAAAAACAGCGTCACCGCAAAGTTGCCCTGGGGCCGGCTGATTTCTGGATCGCCCGGCAGGCTGGCCAGCTGCAGTATGGCGCTGGCAATCAGGGTGTCGGTGCCGTCCACCAGCCACTGGCCCCGAGGACGGCCGTCCTGCCGGCGTCGTTCGAGATCGGAGGGCAGGATCAGCGCCGCCCGCACCCTGCCGGCGATAATGGCGGCTTCGGCCTCGTGTGGCTGGGTAAAGCGCTCGGTAAAGACCACCAGCTGACTGGCCCCCATCCGGGCCACCAGCTCCCGGCTTTGACCGGTCGCCGCCTGATCCACCAGCGCCACCGGAATATCCCGCACCTTGGTGTTGATGGCATAGCCGAACAGCAGCAGCTGGAGCAACGGCACCATCACCACCATGGCGAAGGTGAGCCTGTCCCGGGACAACTGGCGAAACTCCTTGAGGGTGATGGCCTTGATGCGCCGCAGCCTGCTCATGGCTTTCTCCTGTCGCTCATGGCTGTGTACCCCCGCTGGCTGTGCCGGTGCAGCTGACAAATACGTCTTCCAGGTTGGGCCGCACCCGGTTAATCTCGGCGCCGGACTCCAGCTCCGGCAGGCGCTGGCGTAGCCAACCGACCGGATCGGCGACGGTACCGTCCACCAGTACCCGTAATCTCAGTCCCAGCTGGGCGGCGGAGCGCACCTCATCCAGCGCCAGCAAGCGGTTTTTCAGCTCGCGCAGACTGGGGACTGCCACCTCCAGCACGGTCACGCCCATGCCGTTCATCAGCTGTTCCGGCGAGCCGTCGGCGCGCTTGATGCCGTTCTCCAGAATGGCCAGGCCGTGGCAGCGCTCGGCCTCGTCCATATAGTGGCTGCTCACCAGTATGCTGGTGCCCGCCTCGCACAGATCGAACAGCTTCTCCCAGAAGTCCCGCCGGTTCTCCGGATCCACCGCCGAGGTCGGCTCGTCCAGAAACAAGAGATCCGGTTTGTGCAGGGTGGCGGCGGCCAGCGCCAGCCGCTGTTTCTGCCCCCCGCTCAGGGTGCCGGCAAAACGACCGGCAAAAGATGCCAGCTCATAGGTACCCAGCAGTTCGCGCAGACGATCCCGGGTGTCTTTCGCATTCAGGCCGTAGATCCGGGCGATAAACTCCAGGTTTTCGCGCACCGACAGATCCTCGTAGAGCGAGAACTTCTGGGTCATGTAGCCGACCCGGCTGCGCAAGGCCTCGGCCTGTTCGGGCATCGCCAGCCCCAGTACCGTCATTTCGCCGGCGCTGGGCAGCAAGAGGCCGGTGAGCATGCGAATGCAGGTGGACTTGCCGCTGCCGTTGGGCCCGAGAAAGCCGAAGATGGTGCCGGCGGGAATAGTCAGATCCAGTTGATCCACCGCCACCAGATCGCCGAATTTTCGCGTCATCCCGCGGGTATGGATGGCCAGCTCAGTCATGATTTTCCTCCGGCAAGGCCTGGGCGGGCACGCCGGAGGGCAAGCTGACTGCGTCCTCCGGTAACTGCACCCTGGCCAGGTACATCAGCCGGCTGCGTTCCCCCTCGGTCAGGGCGTAATAAGGCGTAAAGGCCGGCTCGGTGGCAATCCAGCTCAAATGCCCCTCATACTGCGCCTCTATGCCATCAACCCAGACCCGAAATGAATCACCAATCTTGAGCCCCAGTCGACCACTGGCCGGCACATAAATGCGGGCATAAGGCGCGCCCTGTGCCTGCAACACCGCGACCACTGCACCCGGTGCCACCCTGTCACCCGTCTGATAGGGCAGGGTTTCCAGTATGCCGGGACGGCTGGCGTGAATGGTCAGTTCATCGAGTCGGTAGCGAGCCAGCGCCAGTTCGGCCTGAATGGCATCCCGCTCGGCACGCGCCGCTTCGATCTCTTCCTCGCGGCTACCAGCCACGATCTTTGCCAGTCGTTGACTATCGCCCTCGATACGGGCCTGCAACTGAGCCAGCTCGGTTAACGCCCGATCCAGCTCGGCCTGGCTGGCCAGCCCGCGGGTCGCCAACTGGCGGATACGCTCCAGATTGCGTTCCGTTTCCGGCAGCCGCGCCTGCTGTCGAGACAGTTCGGCCCGCACCGTTTCGATATCCTGCTCCCGCGCTCCCGCCAGCAACAGCGCCAACCCGGCCTCGGCCTGGCGTAGCCGGGCCTGCTGACGATCCACTTCCAACCGTTGTCGGGCATCATCCAGCCGCAGCAGCAGGGTGCCTGCCGTTACCCGCTCGCCCTCGGCCACCGGTTGCTCCAGTACCAGTTCGGCGGTGGTGGCAGTCAGCTCGATGCGATCTCGCTCCAGGGTACCCAGCCAGCGCTCGTCCTCCGACGGCTCGCAGCCGGTCAGCCACAGGCAACTGAGCAACAGGATAAGACGGGGAAACTTCGGCATATCGGCGTCCAATGAAACTTATGGATTCAGCTTAGCCGAAGCGTGGAAGGGATTCGTTGCGGTGGATCAGGACAGGGGGAACCTTTGCCAGTAAATACGGAGCCTGGCAGCGTGACGATGAAATAATCGGCCGACTTCGAGTCATCGTTATCACTCATGGTGCCACTGTTCTGAATCGGTCATCTTCGCGAAGGCGGAGATCTATGGCATGCCGCACTGGATTCCCGCCTTCGCGAGAATGACGACAGAAATCCAGAGGAATACAGGCAAGTCTGAGGCCCGGACAGACCGGGCCTGAAAACTCAGTGACTGGCCAGATGCTCGGCGTGAAAACGCAGATGGTCTTCGATGAAGCTGGCGATAAAGTAATAGCTGTGGTCGTAACCGGGCTGCAGGCGCAGGGTGAGATCCGCACCGGCCTGCTCGGCGGCCTGAGCCAGCGCCTGGGGCTTGAGCTGCTCGGCCAGGAAGTTGTCGGCCTCGCCCTGATCCACCAGCATGGGCAGTGTGCAGCCATGCTCTTTCAGCAACAGGCTGGCGTCGTATTGGGCCCATTCATGCCGGTCGTTACCCAGATAGGCACCCAATGCCTTGTGACCCCAGGGGCAATCGACCGGGTTGGAAATCGGAGCGAAAGCCGACACCGACGCAAACCGCTCGGGATTGCGCAGCGCCAGCACCAGGGCGCCGTGACCGCCCATGGAATGACCGCTGATGGCGCGTTTGCCAGACAGCGGCAGTTCGGCCTCGACCAGCGCCGGCAATTCGCTCAGCACATAGTTGTACATCTGGTAATGCTGCTTCCAGGGCGCCTGGGTGGCGTTAACATAGAAGCCGGCCCCCAGCCCCAGGTCGTAAGCCGCGTTTTCATCATCACTCACGCCTTCGCCACGGGGGCTGGTATCGGGGATGATCAGCGCCAGCCCCAGTTCGGCCGCCACCCGCTGGGCGCCCGCCTTGCTGGAGAAGTTCTCGTCGCTGCAAGTCAGACCCGACAGCCAGTACACGGCCGGCACCGGACTCTGCTCCGCCTGGGGCGGCAGAAACACAGAAAACTGCATGCTGCAATTCAGCACATTGGAGTCGTGCTGGTAGCGAATTTGACGACCGCCGAAGCATTTTTGTTCTTGAACAATTTGCATGGAAGCTCCTTTAAACAAAAAGACACCTGTAGGCACTGCTGTAGGCGATGCTTCAGCTTCGCAATGTGGCGTAGCCACATCCTGCAATATCGCAGAGCGATATCTTTGCGCCGATGTTTCATGTTGCTCTGTGCACCAGATCCTGCTTCGCAGGATTTAGCAGCTGAAGCAGCTACTACATTCGTGCTGTATGTTGGCCCCGGCACATCTGTAGGCACTGCTGTAGGCGATGCTTCAGCTTCGCAATGTGGCGTAGCCACATCCTGCAATATCGCAGAGCGATATCTTTGCGCCGATGTTTCATGTTGCTCTGTGCACCAGATCCTGCTTCGCAGGATTTAGCAGCTGAAGCAGCTACTACATTCGTGCTGTATGTTGGCCCCGGCACAGCTGCGCACAACATTTGGTGGCTCAGGGCGAACCTGTACACCAGATCCTGCTTCGCAGGATTTAGCAGCTGAAGCAGCTACTACATTCGTGCTGTATGTTGGCCCCGGCACAGCTGCGCACAACATTTGGTGGCC
>NZ_JAFBBE010000021.1:0-1780 GCF_016907015.1 Oceanisphaera litoralis | reverse complement strand
GCCCAGGGCGAACCTGTGCACCAGATCCTGCTTCGCAGGATTTAGCAGCTGAAGCAGCTACTACAGGAAGCGGTTTTATTTGTCGAAATGAATAACGGAGCGGATCGACTTGCCTTCATGCATCAGGTCGAAGGCGTGGTTGATGTCTTCCAGACCCATGGTGTGGGTGATGAAGGTATCCAGTTCGAAGTCGCCGTTCAGGTACTGCTCAACGATGCCCGGCAGTTGGGAGCGGCCTTTAACACCACCAAAAGCGGAGCCTTTCCATACCCGGCCGGTGACCAGCTGGAACGGACGGGTGGAGATTTCCTGGCCGGCACCGGCCACACCGATGATGACCGACTCGCCCCAGCCCTTGTGGCAGCATTCCAGCGCGGAACGCATCACCTTGACGTTACCGATACATTCGAAGGAGTAGTCCACGCCGCCGTCGGTCAGCTCGACAATCACGTCCTGAATCGGCTTGCTGTAGTCATTGGGATTGATGCAGTCGGTGGCACCCAGCTTGCGAGCGATATCGAACTTGTCTTCGTTGATGTCGATGGCAATGATGCGGCTGGCCTTGGCCATGACGGCACCGATGATCACCGCCAGACCGATACCGCCCAGGCCGAATACCGCCACGGTATCGCCTTCCTGCACCTTGGCGGTGTTCTTGACCGCGCCCATGCCGGTGGTCACGCCACACCCCAGCAGGCAGACCTTCTCCAGCGGGGCTTCCTTGCTGATTTTGGCCAAGGAGATTTCCGGCACCACGGTGCGCTCGGCGAAAGTGGAGCAGCCCATGTAATGGAAGATCGGCTTGCCGTCCTTGAAGAAGCGGGTGGTACCGTCGGGCATCAGACCCTGGCCCTGAGTGGCGCGTACCGCCTGGCACAGGTTGGTCTTGCCGGATTTACAGAATTTACACTCGCCACACTCGGCGGTGTACAGCGGGATAACGTGATCGCCCACTTCCAGCGTGGTCACGCCCTCGCCTACCGCCTCGACGATACCGCCACCTTCGTGACCGAGGATCGCCGGGAAGATACCTTCGGGATCATCACCGGACAGGGTAAAGGCATCGGTGTGACACACACCGGTGGCGACGATACGCACCAGCACTTCGCCTTTTTGCGGCGGCATCAAATCCACTTCTTCGATGCTCAGCGGTTTGCCGGCTTCCCAGGCGACAGCGGCACGGGTTTTGATCATATCCATTAGATTCTCCAGTGAGAGGCAGTGCGATAACCGATTCAGTATAACGGGCAGACAGTGCACTGCCGTTACAATATATGTGGCATATGCAGCCATTGTATCTAGGTCGAGCGTCGGTGAGAATGGGGGCGGAAGCAAATGATTTTTACAGAGGAGTAATAATACTCGAGAAAGGTCACCATGAATTGCATCATGCTCCAACCGGGCTCCGCCGTATTATTAATCATCCGGGTGTAGCATCCTTGCCTTGCAGAGACAAAACTCCCTCTTACTGATAAAGCCGCCCCAGCCCGAAAACAGAGTCCGTCTTGCCCGGTACGGGGTGCCAGACACCAGGCTGTTGCCGAAAAACTGCGCTTGTGATCACCTTTCTCGCACTGGCGGATCTCGCACTGGCGGAGTTTTCCCGAAAAATAACGCAGTAAAGCAAAAGATCCCGGGCCCGGTTCCCAGGGTAAGATCACGAACGTTTTATAACCAATGTCGGGTAATTTGACCTGCTGATCGACTTGTGATCTTATACTCCCTTTTGGGAGCCCGACCATGAGCCTTGATGCTTTTTCCGAGTCCTTTGGTGTACTGA
>NZ_JAFBBE010000020.1 GCF_016907015.1 Oceanisphaera litoralis | reverse complement strand
TTACAGAAGATAAACCAGGCCTCGCTCAGCGGGTTGAGTTCAAGCACATCGCTGACAATCAATGCCAGGCCGTCGATCGACTTGCGCATATCGGTTGCGCCGGCCACCAGATAGATGTCGCCGCGTGGAGTCATCGCAAGGCGGCCACGAAACGTTGCAGGGTATCGGGTTCCAGCGCGGCCGGAAACGCCAACTGGCAGCCGTTGGGCAGGGTCAAGGTCAGGTGATGTGCCTGGTAATGCGGCTCAGACAGCCGCACCGGATGGATAGTGTGATGCCGAGCAGTATCAGGCGCCTTGAGTTTACCGGCCCAATAGTAAAAGGTTGACGGACGGAGTCCCTCGCGCTGGCAGAATGCGGCTTTGCTGAGGCCACTGTCTGCCTGGGTTTGCAACTGGGCTTGCCAGTACTGACGTTTTTGCTGTGGGGTCATTGCCATTCCTCTTGTTGAGAGGAGTAGCGTGCCGCAACGACGTTAGCGCGGGAAGATGGGGTTAATTAGCCGCTTACCCTCCATCCATCATTTTATCGCCCCCTCGATACGGGAGAAATGGCTGTATGAGCATCAGTTTGTGCTGCTTTATCTACCGCCATACAGCCCGGAATTAAATCTGATCGAAATCTTGTGGAAACAAGCGAAATATCACTGGCGCAGCTTCACTTCCTGGAGCAAAGACGAGTTAGTAAATGAAGTATCAACTCTGCTCAAGGGGGTTGGGAGTGATTTCCACATAAGTTATGCCTGATTACTTAAGTAATATCCCATAACTGATGTGGATTCTGGGGCTGGTTTGCCTTTCTCGTCACCCTCGCGAAGGCGGGGGTCCAGTATTTTGCAGGCGACTCGCAATCTGAACGTTCTGCGCTACAAGCCCTGGATTCCCACCTTCGTGGGAATGACGACCGAACCACTTCTGTTATACGGCACTACTTAAGTGTGATGATCAGCCAAGAAGCCCTTAACTGCAGTCAAGCTCCGCCTCGGGTACCGACTCCGGCACCTTGGCCATGGCCGCCTCCACTACCTCGATGCCGGCACCGGCCTTGTGGGCATTTTCGCTCAGGTGACGCCGCCAGGCGCGGGCGCCCGGCAATCCCTGAAATATGCCCAGGGTGTGACGGGTGATACTGCCGAGATAGGTGCCCCGGCTCAGTTCCTGCTCTATATAGGGCAGCAGGTTGCGCACCACCTGATGGCGGCTGGGCACCTCGCGTTCATCACCAAACAGCCGGGCATCCACCTGCGCCAGCAGATAGGGATTCTGATAGGCCTCGCGCCCCAGCATGACCCCATCCAGCTGCGCCAGATGCCGTGTTGCCTCATCCAGGGTCTTGATGCCACCGTTCACCGCTATGGTCAGCCCCGGATAATCACGCTTGAGCCGGTACACTCGCTCGTAATCGAGCGGCGGAATTTCGCGGTTTTCCTTCGGGCTCAGGCCCTTGAGCCAGGCCTTGCGGGCGTGCACCACCAGGGCATCGACCCCGGCGTCCACCAGTCCGTCCACCAGGGTGCAGAGAAACGCGTAGCTGTCCTGCTCATCGATGCCGATACGGGTTTTCACCGTTACCGGTATGGCCACCGCCGCCTTCATGGCGGCCACGCTATCGGCCACCCGCCGGGGCTCGGCCATCAGGCAGGCACCGAACATGCCGTTTTGCACCCGATCCGAGGGGCAGCCCACGTTGAGGTTGATTTCGTCATAACCGCGCTGTTCGGCAAGCGTGGCACAGCGGGCCAGCGCCACCGGATCACTACCGCCCAGTTGCAGCACCAGCGGGTGCTCCTGCTGACTGAAGGCCAGATAATCACCCTTGCCGTGCAATATGGCACCCGTGGTCACCATTTCGGTGTACAGCTGGGCATGACGGCTAAGCAGACGATGGAAATAACGGCAGTGACGGTCCGTCCAGTCCAACATGGGGGCAACGGAAAAGCGGGCGCTGGGATAATGACTCATGTAAGTGATGACTTTTTGAACACAGGGCCGCGCATTATACCCAAGCTGGTGCACAGACCCAACCTTGATCGGAGGAAGGAAGATCCGGCTGTGTTAATATGCGACCAGAAGCCATTGAGGAACATCATCATTTATGTCCATCCAACATCAGCTTGAGCGTGCCGAGCAATTATGCCAGCAGCGCGGCGTGCGTTTTACTCCCACCCGCCGCCATGTGTTTACCCTGATGGCCGGGCACAAAGGTGCGGTCAGCGCCTATGATCTGCTGGACCGGCTCAAGGAGCTGGAACCCAACGCCAAGCCGCCCACCGTGTATCGGGCGCTGGATTTTTTGCTCGCTCAGGGGTTTGTACACAAGGTGGAGTCGCTGAACGCCTTTCTGTTCTGCGATCACTTTGCCGAGCATCACCCCATGCAACTGCTGATCTGCACCCAGTGCGGCCAGGTCATAGAGCTGCACGACGAGGCCATCAATAATGCGTTCGAGCAACAGGCACAACTGCACGGCTTCGCCATCACCAGCCAGTCCATCGAAGCCCATGGTCGCTGCCGCCAATGTCAGGCGGAAAAACCTGCAAACTGCTGATAACTGCTGATATAGTTAATTCACTCCATCTCGACAAGGATGCACGATGGGCACACTGCTCAAATGGTTTTTAGTTTTGCTGGTCGCTTTTTTGCTGGCGAGTGAGGTTAACCTGAATACCTCGCTCTACCGCTACGAAGACAATCAGGTTGAAATTACCTTTCCGGTCTGGCAGACCGATACCCCCTGGTACTATATGAAGTGGAACCCGGCCAAGGGCGAGTTTATTCATCACCGCGGCGCCAAGCCTTCAAAGTAAATCGGGTAAAAAACGAGTAGAGACAAAAAAGGCCGGGCCTCTAGCTGCATAGCTCAGAGGCCCGGCCTGTTTACGTCTGCCGCCGCTTAGTCGATGTATTCGAGTCGGGGCCGTGCCGTCATGCGGGTGACCAGCTCGTAGGCGATGGTCCCCACATGCCGGGCCACTTCTTCCGCCGCCAGGCCTTCGCCCCACAGCAGCACCTCGTCCCCCACCTGCTCGGTGGCATCCGGCCCCAGATCGACCGTGGCCATGTCCATCGATACCCGACCCGCCAGGGTGACCCGACGACCATTGACCAACACAGGTGTACCGGATGGGGCCATGCGCGGATAGCCGTCACCGTAACCGACGGCAATGACGCCGATGCGGGTATCCCTCGGGCTGACCCAGGAGCCGGCATAACCGACCGGCTCGCCGGCCTTGTGCTCGCGCACCGCAATCAGGCTGGTGGTGAAGTTCATGGCCGGACGCAGGCCGAAATCGGTGCCCTGCCGGTCGCCGAACGGCGTGATGCCATACAGCATGATACCGGGGCGGATATAATCGGCGTGGGCATCGGGAAAGGCGATCACGCCGGCTGAGTTGCACAGGGCCGTATGCTTGACCTTGCCGGCGGTCACCTGCTTGAAGCGGGCAATCTGCGCCTCGGTTACCGCCTGCTGCTCGGGCTCGTCGGCCCGGGCGAAATGGGTCATGGCATTCACCGGCTGCACCACCTGAGCGAGGGCGGCCAGCCGGGCAAAGACCTCGTCGGCCTGCTCGGGAGCAAAACCGACCCTGTGCATGCCCGAGTCTATTTTCACCCACACCGTCACCGGTGCCGCCAGCGGCGTCTGCTCCAGTGCCTCGAGCTGGGCAAACTGGTGAATACAGAGGTGGAAATTATTAAGTGCGGAGAATTCAAGCTGGGCCCGGTTGAAAAACCCTTCCAGCAGCAGTATCGGCTGGCGAATGCCGCCGGCACGCAGTTTTTGTGCTTCTTCAAACCGGGCCACCGCAAACAGGTCGGCGTCGTCCTTGAGGGCCGCCGCCACCGTCAGATCGCCGTGGCCATAGGCATTGGCTTTCACCACCGCCATGGCCCTGGCCGTAGGGGCCAGCTGCCGGGCTACCTGCAGGTTATGCCGAATGGCTTCCAGACTGATGCGGGCCACCGCCCCGTGTGCATCCATCTCTGCTCCTTAATAGTCATCATCGAAATCCGGCCCGGCATAGTTATCGAAGCGGGAAAACTGCCCCTGAAACGTCAGCCGAACCTTGCCTATGGGTCCGTTCCGTTGCTTGCCGATGATGATTTCGGCGATACCTTTTTCCGGGCTGTCGTCGTGATAGACCTCGTCCCGGTAGATAAACATGATCAAGTCGGCATCCTGCTCGATAGAGCCGGATTCCCGCAGATCCGAGTTGACCGGCCGCTTGTCGGCCCGCTGCTCCAGGCTTCGGTTAAGCTGGGACAGCGCGATCACCGGCACCTTCAGCTCCTTGGCCAGCGCCTTGAGCGAGCGGGAGATTTCGGCAATTTCCAGCGTCCGGTTATCGGACAGACTGGGCACCGTCATCAATTGCAGGTAATCGATCATGATCATGCTGATGCCGCCGTGTTCTCGCGCCACGCGCCGGGCGCGGGAGCGCACTTCGGTGGGTGTCAGGCCGGAGGAGTCGTCGATATAGAGCTGACCTTTTTCCAGCAGCATGCCCATGGTCGAAGACAAGCGAGCCCAGTCTTCATCATCCAGCTGCCCGGTACGTATGCGGGTTTGATCGATACGTCCCAGGGAAGCAAGCATCCGCATAATAATCTGCTCAGATGGCATTTCCAAGGAGAATATCAGCACCGGTTTGTCACTTGTCAGTGCAGCGTGCTCGCAAAGGTTCATTGCAAAAGTCGTTTTACCCATAGAAGGTCGAGCTGCCACTATAATCAGGTCCGAAGACTGGAAGCCCGCAGTTTTTTTATCCAAATCCGAGTAGCCGGAAGACACGCCGGTAATGCCCTGGTGAGGATTTTTATACAGCTCTTCGATGCGATCTATGGTCTTTTCCAGCAACACCCGCAGCGGTTGGGGGCCCTCGTTGGCGTTGGTCCGGCTTTCGGCAATCTTGAACACCTTGGTTTCGGCCAGATCCAGCAGCGCGGTGGAGTTACGCCCCTGGGGATCGAAGCCGGCCTCGGCAATTTCGTTGGCCACCGAGATCATTTCCCGTACCACGGCCCGCTCGCGCACTATGTCGGCATAGGCACCAATGTTGGCGGCGCTGGGGGTATTCTTGGCTATTTCCACCAGATAAGAGAAGCCGCCCACCGTATCCAGCGACTCGTGTCGTTCCAGCTCTTCCTGCACCGTGATCAAGTCGATGGGGTTACTGAGCTGACTCAGGCGCTGCATGGCCTGAAAAATAAGCCGGTGCGGCCGACTGTAAAAGTCCGGCTCCGAGACCTTTTCCGCCACCCGATCCCAGGCGTTGTTATCCAGCAGCAGTCCGCCCAATACGGACTGTTCCGCCTCAAAGGAATGAGGCGCCATCTTCAGCTGGGCAACGGCCTTATCGGCTTTGGTGACGGTTTTCTCGCTCATCGGTTCTATCTCTGATTCGGCAAAGGGCTATTATCAGGATTTTTCATCGGCTCCGAAAGGCCCATTCTTGTCTCTGCGCTCGGCAATCGCCACGCAATCTCGATACCAGGTCGATGTCATGTCTCTGCCGTACTGCGTCATGGCCCCGAAATGACCGGCGCCACCTCCCCTGTTGCGGTTCGCCACGTCAGGCGGACTCTGGCTTGCTTAATCACCAGTTGACATAACATGTCGCTGCTTTAGGATGTGGCTAGTCTGTCACCCAAGGAAGCGATAATGCGTAAATTTCTTGCCCTCTTTACCCTGATTTTCGCGGTCGGCCTCACCGCCACCGCCTTTGATGCCGAGGCCCGTAAAATGGGCGGCGGCAGCCGTTCTGCCGGCAAATCCTTCAAAACCGCCCCCAGCCAGCCGGCTGCCCAGCAGCAAACCGCCGGTAAAAACACCGCCGGCCAGACCCAGCAGCCGAAAAAATCCGGTCTGATGGGCGGCTTGCTCGGCGGCCTGCTGGCCGGCGGCATGCTGGCCTGGCTGATGGGCTCCGGCGCCTTCGAAGGCTTCCAGATCATGGACTTCCTGATGATAGCGGGCCTGGCCTTTGCCGGCTTCATGGTGTTCAAGGCCCTGCGCAAGAACAAGACGCCGGCCCCCAGAGCGGCCTACAACGGCCCTCAGCAGTTTGAAGCACCCAAGCCGTTTAATGCTCCCGGTCAGTCCGCTGCCGGTCAGTCTGCTACAACAAGTAACAACGCCGCTTCCGGCTTCGCGCCCAGCGATGTGCCCTTCGACCTGCCCCCGGGCTTCGACATGCAGGCCTTTTTACAGGGCTCTCGCGAGCACTACCGCACCCTGCAGCAAGCCTGGAACCAGAACGATCTGGAGAAGATCCGCGAATACGTCTCCCCCGAGCTGTTTGCCGAGCTGAGCCAGCAACGCGCCACGCTGACCGGTGACCAGCACACCGAGGTAATGTTTGTGGATGCCGAGCTGGTACGTGCCGATCACACCTCTTATCAGGCCCAGGTCAGCATCCAGTTCAGCGGTCGCTATCGCGACAGCAGCGAAGCCGTCGAGCAGGACATCCGCGAGGTATGGCATCTGGAACGCGATCTGACCCAGGACAATGCGCCCTGGCTGATCGTCGGTCTGGAAGACAACGCGTAAGCGTGACGGCCATAGAATGACAAAGGCGCCTGCGGGCGCCTTTTCTGTTTCTGCTTGGCAGGCACAAAGCCCTTTGTTCTTGGTGTGAACAGGGCCGTAGGTTGGCGATGAGCGAAGCGAATCCCAACGCTCACACTGGCGCCTAGGCATGTGGGCAGATTGACTGCTCCCTTTGTTCTAGGTGTGAACAGCCCACGGGTTTGCTCCGGTAGGCATTACAAAAACGAGGTGCCGTAGTCCATCGGGCTGGTGCCGAAGTAGTGGGCCAGGCTCTGGCCGATGTCGGCGAAGGTGTCACGCCTGCCGAGGGAGCCGGGCCTGAGGCCGCCGCCGAGGCAGATCACCGGCACATACTCGCGGGTATGTTCGGTGCCCGGCCAGGTGGGGTCGCAACCGTGATCCGCCGTCATGATCAGCAGATCATCGGGCTCTAGTCGCGCCAGCAGCTCGGGCAAACTGCGGTCGAAGGCCTCCAGCTCGGCGGCATAGCCGGCGACGTTGCGTCTATGGCCAAAGCTGGAGTCGAAGTCGACGAAGTTGGTCATGATCAGGGTCCTGTCTCCGGCCTCAGCCAGCGCCGCCAGGGTGGCATCGAACAAGGCGTCCAGGCCGGTGGCCTTGATCTTCCGGGTGATGCCGCAATGCGCGAAGATATCGGCTATCTTGCCGATGGACACCACCTGGCCGTGTTTCTCCTCCACCAGCTTCTGCAGCACCGTCGGGGCCGGCGGCGCTATGCTGTAGTCCCGCCGGTTGCCGGTACGGGCGAAGTCGGCGGCGCTTTCGCCGATAAAGGGCCGGGCAATCACCCGGCCTATGTTGTAGGGCATCAGCAGCTCGCGGGCAATTTCACACACCCGATAGAGTCGCTCCAGGCCGAAGTGTTCTTCGTGCGCGGCAATCTGAAACACGGAGTCGGCCGAGGTGTAGCAGATGGGCTTGCCGCTGCTGATGTGCGCTTCGCCCAGTTGTTCGAGGATGCTGGTGCCCGAGGCATGGCAGTTGCCCAGCATGCCGGGCAGTTGCGCCTGTTCGAGCAGCGCCTCGATCAAAGAGGGGGGAAAGCTGTGCTCGGGTTCGAGAAAGTAGCCCCAGTCGAACAGCACCGGCACCCCGGCCATTTCCCAGTGGCCGGACGGGGTGTCCTTGCCGGAAGACAGTTCCTGCGCGTAGCCGTAGCTGCCTGCGACCTCGTTCGGCAGACTTACGCCCTCGGCCACCCGGCCGGTGCTGTCCGCATGGGCATGAAAAAGACCCAGCCGGGCCATGTTGGGCAGGCTGAGGGGTCCCTGTCTGCCCGGGTTACCAGCCGCTGCGGCCTCGCCCCGGTAACAGGCGGCGGCGATATGGCCCAGGGTATCGGCGCCTTCGTCACCGAAGGCGGCGGCATCGGCGGCGGCGCCGATGCCGAAGGAGTCGAGTACCAGCACTATTGCACGTTTCATTGCACGTTTCATTCTGTCTCCTGGTGACATCTCGTTATCAAACGTCTGCATCGGCCTGGCTTCACATCCGGCCTACCGTTATCAAGACCGGCTCAGTAGCCGGTCGCTTGCGTGTTTACATCATCGGCGCCCAGGGTTTGCAGCAGGTTATTCAGCAGGCTGGAGGCTCCGAAGCGAAAGTGCCGGGGGCTGATCCAGTCCGGCCCCATGATATCGGCAGCCAGTTGCAGATAGTCTTGCGCTGCTTCGGTGTTACCGATTCCGCCGGCAGCCTTGAAGCCGACTTCCCTGCCCGAGTCTCGAATGGTCTTCAGCATCACTTCGGCCGCCGCCAGGGTGGCATTGACCGCCACCTTGCCGGTGGAAGTCTTGATAAAGTCGGCGCCCCCCTCGATGGCAAGCTCGGCGGCACGCCGGATCACGCCGGACGTCTTCAGCTCGCCGCTTTCGATGATCACCTTGAGTGTGCTCTCGCCACAGGCGGCCTTGCAGGCCCGTACCAGCACCAGTCCCGCCTGTTCGTTACCGGCAAGCAAAGCACGCCAGGGAAACACCAGATCCACCTCGTCGGCCCCGGCCGCCACCGCCGCGCGGGTTGCCCGCGCGGCACCGTCGATATCGTCATCGCCGTGGGGAAAGTTGATGACGGTAGCGACCTTGACCCTCTCTTCGGCCCCCAGTTCGCGCAGAGCCTGACGGGCCACGGCAATAAAGCGCGCATAGACACAAACGGCGGCGACGGTGCCGAAGGGGGTCACCGCCTGCCGGCACAGGGCAACCACCTTTTCATCGGTGTCATCGTCGTTGAGGCTGGTCAGGTCCATCAGGCTCAGGGCCTGATGGGCGGCTGTTTTCAAGGCGATGTCGGTCATGTTCACTCCTGCCGTCATCCGGGGACGGTTGTTTGCACTGTTAACCGGTTACATTCCCGCCAACGACAGGAAAAAGCCGGCGATGGTGGCGGACATCAGGTTGGACAGGGTGCCTGCCAGCACCGCCTTGAGGCCGAAACGGGCGATGTCGTGTCGGCGACCCGGCGCCATGCCGCCCAGCCCCCCCAGCAGAATGGCCACCGAAGCCAGGTTGGCAAAGCCGCACAGGGCGAAGGAGATAATGGCCTTGGTATGCTCGGACATGGCCTGGCCGGTGCCTTCCACCAGCAGTTCGTTACCGAGATAGGGGGCGAAGTTGATATAGGCGACGAATTCGTTGAGCACCAGTTTCTGGCCGATGAAAGATCCGGCAATGATGGCTTCTTCCCAGGGGATGCCGAGCAGAAAGGCCAGCGGCGAGAATAACCAGCCGAGCAGCAGCTCCAGGCTCAGGCTGTCCATGCCCATCCAGCTGCCGATCCCGCCCAGCAGGCCGTTGATCAGCGCAATCAGGCCGATAAAGGCGAGCAGCATGGCGCCCACGTTCATCGCCAGCTGCATACCGGAGCCGGCACCGATGGCGGCGGCATCGATGATATTGGCGGGCCTGTCCGCTTTCAGTGCTTCGTCAGGGATCTCGAATTCATCGGTCTCGACCTTTTCGGTTTCGGGCATGATCAACTTGGCGAACAAGAGGCCGCCCGGCGCCGCCATGAAGGAAGCGGCAATCAGGTATTCCATCGGTACCCCTATGGCCGCATAACCGGCCAGCACAGAGCCGGCCACCGAAGCCAGGCCGCCGCACATCACCGCAAACAGCTCGGAGTGGGTCATGTTGGCGATAAAGGGGCGCACCACCAGCGGTGCCTCGGTATGGCCCACGAAGATATTGGCGGTGGCCGACAGCGATTCGGTGCGCGAGGTGCCCAGCAGCCGCTGCAAGGCGCCGCCCAGAATCCGGATAATCCATTGCATGATACCGAGATGGTAGAGCACGGCGATAAGCGAAGAAAAGAAGATAATGACCGGCAGCACCCGCAGCGCAAAAATAAAGCCCAGGCCGCTGCTGAAGGCCGCCTCTCCCACCAGGCCACCAAACAGAAAGTCCATGCCGGCGTTGGCGTAGGAAATCACCCGGGTCACGCCGGCCGACAGAGACTGCAGCATCTCCTTGCCTATCGGCACATACAGCACCAGGGCCCCCAGCCCGGCCTGAAGAGCAAAGGCGCCGCCCACGGTTCTGAGGCGAATGGCCGCGCGATTGTTCGAGAACAGGATGGCAATAAGCACCAGCACCCCCATCCCCACCAGGCTCATGATCAAGGTCATATCTCTATCCTTCTCGTTCCGTGATAGCCAGGACAGGCGGCTCCAGCACACCTAGCCCGGCAGTCAGTCTCATTCGAGTTAGCTTATACGAATTCATTGACTACAGAATAGGGAACCGGCGGTAATAATCGAGAAAACACCAATAACATTATGGCGTTCAGAACAAAGGCGGCTTGGGCCCGGGTTCAGACCCAGCCGTACAGCCGGGATACGTTGTGTTCGAGTTGCGCTGCGAGGGTAGTTTCTTCCTGCCGGCGCAATTCGGCCAGGGCGCTCAATACCCGCGGCAGTTGCGCCGGATGATTGGGCTGGCCCTGAAAGCCGCACAGCGGCATATCCGGGGCATCGGTTTCCAGCACCAGCGCCTCTACCGGCATGGCGGCGATGGCCTGCCGGGTTTTATGGGCCCTTGGATAGGTGATGGTGCCGCCGACGCCGAGGTGAATGCCGAGCTTCCAGAACGCCTCGGCCTGCTGCAAAGAGCCGGAAAAACCGTGCAGCACGCCGCCCACCGGCGGGGTGCGCCGCAGCCATTTCAGCAGTTGATCGTGGGTTTTGTGGCTATGCAGTATCACCGGCAGCGATCGATCCCGGGCCAGCCGCAGTTGGGCATTCAGCGCGTCCTCCTGTTCGCCCGGCGCCAGATCGAGATGGGCATCCAGCCCCATCTCGCCCAGGGCCACACAACGCTCGTCGGCACGGTCCAGCGCCTGTGCCAGTTTTTTGTGCCAGTCGGCAGAAGCATCGGCCAGCCACCAGGGGTGCAGACCCAGTGCATAGTAAACACCGGGCAGCGAGGCACAGAGCCTCGGCAATACCGGCCACCGGGCCTCTTCCACCCCCGGTATCACCAGCCGGCGCACGCCAACGGCCTGTGCCCGACGCCAGTGAGCGGGCCTGTTGTCATCGAAGGCGGCAAAGTCGAAATGGCAGTGGCTGTCGGTGAGGTGCATGAGGCTATTCCAGAGTCGGTTCAGATTCAGATCAAGAATACCCCATCACCGAGGTGTATTCCGGAGCAGAACCACAGACGATAGCCGCTTCACAACCGTTATACCGCAGTTCAGAAATAAAAAAGCCCCGGCACTGTGGCCGGGGCTGTTATCGGGAGCTAAGTGATCAATGCTCGCGGGTCTTGCTGAACTGAATATCCGGGTAACGTTCCTGGGCCAGGTTCAGGTTGACCATGGTCGGCGCTATGTAGCTGAGGTTGTCACCGCCATCCAGCGCCAGGTTGTTCGACACCTTGCGCCGGAACTCGTCCAGCTTTCTGGCGTCATCACAGTATACCCAGCGAGCGGTAGAGACGTTGACCGATTCGTAGAGAGCGTCCACGTTGTATTCGGACTTCAGTCGTGCCACCACCACCTCAAACTGCAGCACACCCACGGCACCGACGATGAGATCGTTGTTGTCCAGCGGACGGAACAGCTGTACCGCCCCTTCTTCCGACAGCTGAACCAGGCCCTTGAGCAGCTGCTTCTGCTTGAGCGGATCCCGCAGCCGAATGCGACGGAACAGCTCGGGGGCGAAGTTGGGAATGCCGGAAAACTTGATGTCTTCCCCCTGGGTGAAGGTGTCGCCAATCTGGATGGTGCCGTGGTTATGCAGGCCGATGATATCACCGGCGAAGGCTTCTTCCGCCCGCTCCCGATCGCCGGCCATGAAGGTCACCGCATCGGAAATACTGATGGTCTTGCCCAGACGCACGTGTTTCATCTTCATGCCCTGGCTGTATTTGCCCGACACGATCCGCATGAAGGCGATGCGATCCCGGTGGCGAGGGTCCATGTTGGCCTGAATTTTGAACACGAAACCGGAGAACTTCTCTTCGCTCGCGTTCACCTCACGCTCCTGGGTGGGTCGCGGCATGGGCGCCGGCGCCCAGGTGCTCAGACCATCCAGCACATGATCCACACCGAAGTTGCCCAGGGCGGTACCAAAATAGACCGGCGTCAGTTCGCCACGGAGAAACAGCTCGTGATCGAATTCGGTGGCGGCGCCCAGCACCAGTTCCAGCTCTTCACGCAAGTCGGCAATTTCTTTTTCATCCATCACCTCATCCAGCGCCGGGTTATCCAGCCCCTTGATGATCTTCACATCCTGTATGGTATGGCCCTGACCCGGCTGGTAGAGGATCACTTCATCACGGTGCA
Source organism: Oceanisphaera litoralis (assembly GCF_016907015.1). Lineage (GTDB taxonomy): Bacteria > Pseudomonadota > Gammaproteobacteria > Enterobacterales > Aeromonadaceae > Oceanimonas > Oceanimonas litoralis. The sequence goes on along the minus strand of NZ_JAFBBE010000020.1, from coordinate 54,264 downwards.
GGTGATACACCCCCTTGAACCACTTGCCACTGCCGATGGGCCAGGTGATGGGCGCGCACATCATGTTCAGCTCGGTCTCGACTTCGTCCAGCAGTTCCATGGGATCGCGAATATCCCGGTCGAGCTTGTTGACGAAGGTGACGATGGGGGTATCGCGCAGCCGGGTCACTTCCATCAGCTTGCGGGTTCTGTCTTCTACCCCCTTACCGCCGTCGATCACCATCAGGCAGGAGTCCACCGCCGTCAGGGTACGGTAGGTATCTTCCGAGAAGTCTTCATGCCCCGGGGTGTCGAGCAGGTTGATCAGGCAGTTATTGTAGGGGAACTGCATCACGGAGGTGGTGACCGAGATGCCCCGTTCCTTTTCCATTTCCATCCAGTCGGACTTGGCATGCTGGTTGGAACCCCGGCCCTTGACGGTGCCGGCGGTCTGAATGGCCTGCCCGTGCAACAGCACCTTTTCGGTAATGGTGGTCTTACCCGCATCCGGATGCGAGATAATGGCAAAAGTGCGGCGCTTGGCGACTTCCTGCTGGAATTGCGGTGATGACATGGTCGGCTTTCTTCTACTTTGGTGAAGGAGCAAAGGGCAACGGTCGGCGCTTCGCTCGGGGAACGACAGATAAAACGGCAGCCATTGTCCCCGATCCGGGGCGGATCCTCAATCGACAGTTACGTTCAGCCCACCCGAAATGACGATTTTTGCACCGGTCTTCATCCCGGAGCGGCTTGCCGTTATCATGCTCTTTTGCATCGATGAAGCCCGCCGTATCATGTCTCGATTTTACTGCCACGCCTGCAGCCTTCCCCAGAGCGCCTGCCTGTGCGCGCATGTTTCGCCCCAGCCCTGCCCCTTGCCCGTGCTGATACTGCAGCATCCGCTGGAAGCCAAACACGCCAAGAGCACTGTGCCCCTGTTGCGGCTGGCATTACCCGACATGCAACTGGCCATCACCGAACACCTGGCTCCCCTGCCGCCACCGGCCAGCGGACGCTGGTGGCTGCTGTATCCATCGGAGCAGGCACTGGACCTGGATAGCGCCGGAGTGGCGCTGCCGATGGCCGATATCGGCGGCTTGATCGTACTGGACGGCACCTGGCGCAAGACCCGCCGCTTGCTGCACCTCAATCCCTGGCTACGACAGCTGCCGGCCCTGAGCTTCAGCCGGGCGCCCGCCGGCGCCTACGCCATCCGCAAGGGACCCGGCGGTCAGGCGTTGTCGACCCTCGAAAGCCTGGCCCATGTGCTGAACCGGCTCGATGCCGATTTTTCCCCGGCGCCGCTGCATCGCTTGCTGCGGGCCAGGGTCGCGCAATTTCAGGCGCACAGGGTTCCCGAAGGCTAACCTGAGATGAAACAGGGAGGGTAAGCCCATCATGGAAGCGTATCTGCTGGAATTTGGTAACTTGTTGCTGAGATGGCTGCACGTCATCGCTGCCATCGCCTGGGTGGGTGAGTCCATCTACTTCGTGATGCTCGACAAGGGTCTGAGACCGCCGAAAGACGAAGAGTGCAGTAAAAAAGGCGTCTACGGTGAGATGTGGGCGGTACACGGTGGTGGCTTCTACCACAACCAGAAATACGCCACCAACCCGGAAAAACTGCCGAACAAGCTGCACTGGTCCTTCTGGAAGTCTTATGTCACCTGGCTGTCCGGTTTTGGTCTCTTCACCCTGCTGTATCTGACCAAGCCGAGCTTCTACCTGGTTAACGCCAACAGCCCCTGGGAATGGGCCGCCAACATGGTTGGCTGGCAGGCCAACCTTGCCGCCCTGGCCTTCCTGCTGCTGGGCTGGATTGTGTATAACGAGCTGTGCAAGCGCATCAGCCCCAACATGAGCCGTGATGGTATTCTGAGTATTGCCGTGGCCGTGATGATGGTGGTGGTGGCTTACCTGAGCACCCATATCTTCTCTGGCCGTGCCGCCTTTCTGCTGACCGGTTCCGTCATGGCCACCGCCATGTCTGCCAACGTCTTCTTCTGGATCATTCCCGGCCAGCGCCGCATGGTAAACGCCATGCAGGCCGGTGAAACCCCGAACCCGATTGACGGTTTGCGTGGTAAGCAGCGCTCTGTACACAACACCTACTTCACCCTGCCCGTGGTATTGCTGATGCTGAGCAACCATTACTCCTTCACCTATACCCACCCGCAGTCCTGGGTGATCATGACCCTGTTCATCTTTGCAGGCGCCCTGATCCGTCAGTACTTCGTGCTGATGCATGCCGGTCACATCCGTCCCGGCTATCCCATCGCCGGTGTGGTGCTGATCCTGATCGCGGCATGGTTCGGTGCCCCCGGCGCTCCCAAGACGGTAACCCCCGCTGCAACCCCGTCTCGGGGCGGTGAAGCGAGCACCATGGGTACCGAGCAGAGCACCCCCGAGGTGACCACGGCCCAGGTGCTGACCATAATGGAACACCGCTGCGTGCAGTGCCATGCGGTCAATCCGACTCAGCCCGGCTTTGCCGCCGCCCCCCTGGGCGTGGTGCTGGACTCGGAAGAGCAGCTAACACTGCAGGCCGATCACGTCAAGCAGGTGGTGGCCAGCAAATACATGCCGCTGGGTAACATAACCAGGATGACCGATGAAGAACGCGACATGATCGCCGCCTGGAACGGCCAGTAAGCAAAACGACCTAGCCATCCACTCGGGTCACCAGGCTCCAACCAATACCGCAAAGCAAAATAATAAGCTCGCGCTATCAACTAAAATCTTTATATTTAGCGTAAAATTTAGATTATTTAAGAATAAATTAACAATGCAGCGCACAAAAAGGGCTAGGATCCATGTCGTGGTCCGCTGCAGTGCCAACGGGACCATCCCACTCATTTAAGGATACCCGAGCATGAATATGCCAAATCTTGATATGAATGAAAAAATCTGTGTCGTCACCGGTGCCGCCAGAGGCCTGGGCCGGGCCATCAGCGAAACCCTGGCCAACGCGGGTGCCGCCCGGGTTTATGCCTGCGACATCAACATGGCCCCGGCAGACGACTGGATCGGCAACTACGGCAATATTACCTCCATTACCCTGAATGTCTGCGACCCCAACGCCTTGAGCGCCCTGAACAGCCGCATCATGACCGAACAGGGGCGGGTCGATGTGCTGGTGAACAATGCCGGCATTACCCGCGACGCCCTGCTCGAGAAAATGACCGAATCCGACTGGGATCAGGTGCTGGACGTCAATCTCAAGGGCGTTTTCATGGTGACCCGGGCCCTGCTGCCGCTGATGAAGCTGCAGGCAAAAGGCAGCATCGTCAGCATCTCGTCGGTGGTGGGAACCGATGGCAACATAGGCCAGAGCAACTATGCGGCCAGCAAGGGCGGCATCATCAGCATGACCAGGGGCTGGGCGAAAGAGTTCGTTTATGGTGGCGCCCAGATCCGCGCCAACTGCATCGCCCCCGGTTTCATCAATACCGAGATGACTCAGGCGGTGCCGGCAAAAGTGCTCGAGAAGATGACCGCCCGCATTCCGCTGGGCGCGTTGGGTGAAGCGCAGGATATCGCCGAAGGTGTCTTGTTTCTGGCCGGCGACCGGTCCCGTTACATTACCGGCCAGGTCCTGAAAATAGACGGTGGCCTGGTGCTTTAAAGCATGTCGGCCCGACTGCTCAGATGCAGACGACGACGCAGGCGCCGGGCCAGGGAGTCCACCAGCATATTGAGCCCGGCGCACACCAGCAACAGCACCATGGCCCGGTCGAAGCGGAATTCACTGAAGGCCGAGTCGATGAAAAAACCGAGGGTGGGAATGCCGAGCATACCCAGAATCGCGGTCTCCCGGATCAGGTTTTCGAACCGATACAGGCTGTAGGCCATGAAGGTCCGATACAGGCGGGGCAACACCTCGAAGCAGTACAGGCCAAGCCCCCGGGGCGCATCTTCTCGCAGGCTCAGGGTATCAAGATGATGCCCGAGCAGGTGCGCTATAATGGCGCCGTTGTGCAGGCTGAGCGCGGCAATGGCTGGCAACATGCCGGGGCCGAGCAGCAGCATGCCGATAAAGGCCAGCAGGTATTCCGGCAAGGAGCGCATCAACACCAGACAGCCGTGGCTGCCGGTGCGGGTCAGGCGGTTGCCGAAGCGTCGTGAAATCAACGGAAACCACAACAACGCCAACACACCGGTGACCAGCAGCGCCAATAGCGCCAGCACCAGGGTATTGAAGAGGCCGGGGCCGATTTGCTGCAGCCATAGCCCCTGTAACCAGGGCCAGAGCCCGGCCCAATCGCCGATGCGCACGGGAGCCGGTACCATATCTTCGCTAAAAAAGCGCGCCATCAGCGCCCAGTTCAGGCTGGCCAGCGGCGGCAGCCACCACAGGGACGCCAGCAGATACAGCGGCACCAGCCTGGGCCTGAGCCACCATTTGAGGGTGGCGATGATCAGCACCAGGGCATAGAAGAAGCTGGCGGCCTCGTCGTAATAGCCCTGGCGCAGCAGCGATTCCAGGTGATAACCCAGGGTCGGCAGGCCGATAAAACCCAGCACCGCCGAGCTGCGAATGCCGCACTCCAGCCGGTAGCCGGTATAGGTCGCCATCTGCCGCCAGCACAGCGGCAATTGCAGATACACCAGGCGGGACAACCAGCCCGGTCCGGGTGGCAATGCCTGCTCCGGCGCCGGATCCGCCTCTTCAAACAGCTCACCAAAAATCTTGGCGAAGGTGCCCGCATAAGGCAGTGCTATGGCCAGCACCCCGGCCAGGGCCGACAGTCCCAGCAGTTGAATGAACAGCAGCGCCCAGAACAACTCGTGCACCGCGCGCAATCCCGCCGCCAGTCGGCGAATGCCGCCACGGCGATAACCGGCCGCCAGCAAGAGTCCCAGCACGGCACCCAATGCCACCCCCTGCAAGGCAAAGGCCAGGGTATTGGCCACGGCGGACACCAGGATGCTCATGTCGGGCAGCACAGGCATAAGCAAACCGGCGCCCAGCCGGGACAGCTCGGTCCAGGGATCCACGGCGGTAACAGACAAATCGGCCCAGGGCAGGCACAACAGGACCAGCAGCACAAACAGCAGGCTGCCGTGCACCATGGCCCGCGCGGGGTGGGCCCGAGAGCCAGCCCCGGGCAACAAAAAAGCCATCAGTGATGCCGGTACAGGGTGTGCAGTTGCGCCGCGGTCAGCGCGTCGGTGGCCGCATCCAGTACCAGCCGCCCCTCGCTCAGCCCCACCACGCGAGTGCAGTGAGTGAGTGCCTGCTCCACGTTATGCAGCGCCAGCACCACCGTCTCGTGTTGACCACAGACCAGCCGCAGCAGTTCGTCGGCCTGGTGCTCGTCCAACGCCGACACCGGTTCGTCACCGATGAAGATGGGCTTTTCCTGATACAGGGCCCGGCCCAGGCTGACCCGGCTCTGCTGGCCGCCCGACAACTGCTCGGTGGCCCGCCACAGCTGATCGCCGAGCCCCAGGCGGGTCGCCAGAGTGGCGATCTCCGCCCGCGGGCCTGCCAGCGGCCACACCAGGTTGGCCAGGTTGTACCAGAACGGATGGCGTTCGAGCCGCCCCATGTAGATGTTGTGAAAGGCCGACAGCACGGGCACCAGCCCCGGTTGCTGCGGGCACCAAGCCACCTCGGCCGGGCGCAGCTCGCGCAGCCGACGCAGCAGGGTGCTCTTGCCGGTGCCGGACTCGCCCAGCAGGGCCACTTTTTCACCCCGACGCAGCTCAAGCGTCAGCTCGCGCAGCACCGGGCTGCCTGCATAACCCAGCGACGCCTGCTGAAACCGAAACAGGCTGGCATCCGTGTTCATTACCGGGCGGGATCCATGATGCCGATGGCCACGGCGGTATCGCGAATGGGGGCATAGTCGTCATTATCGGCTTTCACGAAGCCGGAGCGGGGAAAGGCCGCCAGCAACGCCGGATCGGTCATCTCCAGCAATGCCTGCTGTACTTTCTCCTTGAAGCCATCACCGAAGCGAGCATTCACATCGCCGCGAATGCTCCACTGGTAGTCGGGATAGCTCGGCGTGGCCCAGATAACACCGACCTTGCTGTCGTCGATATTGCCCTTGGCTTTTTCCGCCTCCCACACCGCGTAGTTGACCGCGCCCACTTCAAAGGCACCGGACTGCACCAAACTGATGGTTCTGTTGTGGTCACCGGAAAAACCAACCCGGGAAAACAGCTGCTCCGGTGCCTGACCGAAGTGCTGACGCAAGAAGAACTCGGGCATCAGCCGACCGGAGGTGGAGCCCTTGTCGCCGAAGGTAAAGCGCTTGCCGGCCAGCTCGGCGGGTAACTGCTCACTTTCGGTCAGACCCGTGCTGCTGTGGGCGATGATGTAGCTGACGAACTCGGTGTCTTCCTTGCCCTGGGCGATGGCCTCGCTGCCGGGTACCAGCTCGCGGGCCTGCACCCCGGTCAGGCCGCCGAACCAGGCCAGTTGCACCTGATCGTTACGAAAGGCGCTCACCGCCGCCGGATAGCTCTTCACCGGTATGTATTGCACTTCCACACCCAGCTTGTCGGTCAGGTAATCGGCTATCTTTCCGAAGCGCTCGGTAAGGTGCCGCTCGTCCTGATCGGGAATGGCGGTAAACACGAAGGGCGCGGCCTGCGCCGGTATCAGGGTGCTCAGGCACAGAGTCGCCAGGCCCAGCAGCCGGGCACGAAAAGAAACAGTAATGGTCATGATCACAAGTCCAAAAAATGGGGGGCCCGGATTATAGCCGATAACGGGCCCGGATCAGAGCCCGAACCAGCCATTCATCAGCGTCATATACACCAGGGTGCCGGCCAGAATGCTGAGCAATGCCTGCCGCCGCCACCATTGCAGCACCGCCACCACGGCCACCGCCATCATCTGTGCGCGGCCGTCGGCGGGGCTGCTCCAGTTGTGTACCCCCATGGCGTACAGGGTCAACAGCACCATCATGGCCACCGGCAGGCGCCGCCCCAGCACCTGGATACGCCGGTGATGGGCAATAAAGCCCCGCGCCACGAAGGGAAAGGCGCGCAGGCCAAAGGTGACTGCGGCCATGATCAGCGCCGCCAACAGATAATCCAGTTCAGCCATGAGCGGACTCCCTCCTTTTTTGTTCGGGCCAGGCCAGCAACACCAGCACCAGCATCACGGATGCCGTCAGCAGGAAGTACTCGCTTATCCAGACACCCGCCACCCCGGCGGCCCCCAGTCCCAGCACCACGGCCCCCCAGTCTTTTCTGGCGCGAATTTGCTCCACCGCCAGCACGGTAAAGAGGGCGGTCAGGGCGAAGTCCAGCCCCTGTAACCCCGGCGGCAAGCCGCGCGCCAGCAGGATGCCGACCAGGGTGCCCAGCACCCAGTAGCTCTGGTTGAACAGCACCACCAGCAGCGCCGTCTTGCTGTCGTTCACCTGGCCCGGCGCACTGAGCAGGGAATAGGTTTCGTCGGTGATGCCGAAGATAAAATAGGGGCGGCCAATCACGCCGTTGGGCAGCAGATGATAGAGCGACAGGCCGTAAAACAGGTGGCGAAAGTTGACCAGCAGCGAGGCCACCGCCAGATCGATCCAGCCAATCCCCGCCGCCAGCATACCCACCGCCAGATACTGCAGGGCGCCGGCGTAAACGATAATGCTCATCAAGGGAGCCCAGTACCAGCTGAGCCCCGCATCGATCCACAGCACGCCAAACACGGCGCCCAGTGGCAAATAGCCCATCATCACCGGCAGGGTGAGCGGCAATACGCCACGCCAGCTCGTCATCGTATTCACTCCAGCTTTCATAAAACATTAAAAAATAAAGGATTGGCTGGCCACTGGCAAGCTGCTGCGGTCCGACGGCGCGGATCGGCGGATCGGCGGATCGATCGATGGCAATCTTGGTAACGGCAGGCTCTGATCACAAAAAGGGAGCCGAAGCTCCCTTTTTTACCGTTTTACGTCATTTCCAACCGATTACAGCGCCTTGAGGATGTTGTCCACGCTGTCTTTGGCATCGCCGAACAGCATGACGCTGTTTTCGCGGAAGAACAGCGGGTTCTGCACCCCGGCATAGCCGGTGTTCATGGAGCGCTTGAACACCACTACCTGCTGGGATTTCCACACTTCCAGCACCGGCATGCCGGCGATGGGGCTGGCCGGATCTTCTGCCGCAGACGGGTTGACCGTGTCGTTGGCGCCAATCACCAGTACCGTGTCAGTATCGTTGAAATCGTCGTTGATCTCGTCCATTTCCAGCACTATGTCGTAGGGCACCTTGGCTTCCGCCAGCAGGACGTTCATGTGCCCGGGCAGACGACCCGCCACCGGGTGAATACCGAAGCGCACCGTCACCCCGGCCGCGCGCAGTTTGGACACCAGTTCCGCCACCGGATACTGAGCCTGCGCCACCGCCATGCCGTAGCCGGGAGTGATGATAACCGAACTGGAATTCTTCAGCATCTCGGCCACGTCTTCGGCGTTCACTTCGGTGTATTCGCCGTCTTCTTCCTCCCCCCCGCTGCTCACGGCACCGTCGGAGCCGAAGCCACCGGCGATGACGGACACGAAGGAGCGGTTCATCGCCTTGCACATGATGTAAGACAGGATGGCACCGCTGGAACCCACCAGGGCACCGACGACGATCAGCAGGTCGTTGGACAGCATGAAGCCCGCCGCCGCCGCCGCCCAGCCGGAGTAGGAGTTGAGCATGGAGATCACCACCGGCATGTCGGCACCGCCGATGCTGGCGACCAGGTGCCAGCCAAAGGCCAGGGCAATCAGGGTCATCACCAGCAGGGCGAAAGTCGAGCCTTCTACCTGTACAAACCAGATCAGCAGCAGGGTCGAAAGCACCACCGCCAGCAGGTTCAGCTTGTGACGGTGCGGCAGCATCAGCGGCTTGGACGACACCAGGCCGCGCAGCTTGCAGAAGGCGACGATGGAGCCGGTGAAGGTAACGGCACCGATGAAGACGCCGAGAAAGACCTCGGTGTTGTGAATGTTGAGCATGGCGCCGGTCATGTCGCCGTGGCTGATGTAGGTGTTGATACCCACAAATACCGCCGCCAGACCGACAAAACTGTGCAGGATGGCGATAAGTTCCGGCATTTCGGTCATTTCGACCTTTAACGCCAAACGAATACCAATGGCGGCACCGATGGCCATGGCCACGATGATCCAGCCCAGGCCGGTGACCTCGGGGTTGAAGATGGTGGCCAGCAGGGCAATCGCCATGCCTGCAACACCGTACCAGTTACCGGCCTTGGCCGATTCCTGCTTGGAAAGACCACCCAGGCTCAGAATAAAGAGCACGGCGGCAACAATATAAGACGCAGTTACAAGTCCTTGTGACATTTTTATTAGCCCTTCCTAAACATCTTCAGCATACGGTGTGTCACGGTAAAACCGCCAAACACGTTGATTGACGCTATCAGTATTGCCACAAAGGCCAGAAAACTGACAAAGCCACCGGCCCCTACCTGAGACAAGGCGCCCACGACGATAATTCCCGATATGGCATTGGTCACCGACATCAGAGGCGTATGCAGCGAGTGCGACACGTTCCACACCACGTAATACCCCACGATGCAGGCCAGCACGAACACGGTGAAGTGAGACAGAAACTCCGCCGGTGCCACGGCCGACAGCCAGGCGAACAGCAAGACGCCCACGCCCCCCAGATAGTACTTGAGGTTACTGGGCTGCCTGGCGTGAGGTTCGGCCTTCGGCTGTGCCTGAGCGGCCGCCTTGGGGGCGGCAGACACGCTGATGGCGGGCGGCGGGAAGGTGACTTCGCCGTCTTTGACCACCGTCATGTTGCGCAGTACCACGTCGTCGAAGTCGACCTTGATGTTGCCGTCTTTTTCCTTGCACAGCAGCTTGGCCAGGTTGACCAGGTTGGTGGCGTACAGGGTGGAAGACTGGGTCGGCAGCCGACCGTTGAGGTCGGTATAGCCGATAATCTTGACACCGTTATCGGACACGAACAGCTCGCCGGGTTGGGTCAGCTCGCAGTTGCCGCCGTTTTGCGCCGCCAGATCCACGATCACCGAGCCCGGATGCATGTTCGCCACCATCTCGGCGGTAATCAGCTTGGGTGCCGGTTTGCCGGGGATAAGCGCAGTGGTGATGATAATGTCGACTTCCTTGGCCTGAGCCATGAACAGCGCCATTTCGGCGTCGATGAAGGCCTGGCTCATTTCCTTGGCATAACCGTCGGAAGAATCTGCGTCTTCTTCGTAGTCGAGTTCCAGGAACTCGCCACCCATGGAGTTAATCTGCTCTTTAACCTCGGGGCGGGTATCGAAGGCGCGCACTATGGCACCCAGGGAGCCGGCGGCACCGATGGCGGCCAGACCGGCCACACCGGCACCAATCACCAGCACCTTGGCAGGCGGTACCTTGCCGGCGGCGGTGATCTGACCGGTAAAGAAGCGACCGAATTCGTGGGCGGCTTCCACCACGGCACGATAACCGGCGATGTTGGCCATGGAAGACAGGGCATCCAGCGACTGGGCGCGGGAAATACGCGGCACCATGTCCATGGCCATCACGGTGACGCCCTTGTTCCTGAGCTGCTCTACCAACTCGGGGTTTTGCGCCGGCCAGATGAAACTGACCAGGGTGGTGCCTGCCTGCAGCCGCTCGATTTCATCGGCGGTGGGGGCATTCACCTTGTAGATAATGGCGGCTTGCCAGACCTGTTCGGCCGCGACCAGTGTGGCGCCGGCCGCCTCATAGGCGGCATCGTCAAAGCTGGCCTTGCTGCCCGCGCCCTGTTCGATACTGACGTCAAAACCCAGTTTACGTAACTGTTCGACCGACTTGGGGGTCGCCGCCACCCGAGTCTCGCCGTCAAGCGTTTCCCTTGGAATCCCGATTAACATAATAAATCCCTGATTAATGTTGATATCGCATCGGATAAACGAGGCGTATCCGGTTTGGGACAAGCTGTTCCTTCAACTTCAGGCAGCCTTGCCGTTGATTATTTCAGGCTGAATAACGCAGTCCAGCCCGGGGATGCCTTATCTGGCCAGTCCAAAACGACGCCTTGATATTTTTTAATGCTGCAAACATCGAAATCTCGATATTTATTGCCAAAAAGCGTGACAAGATAAGGAGATAGCACAAGAAAACGACAACACCACCAGCACTATACTGCCTCTTTAGCCAAAAGATTAATCGATCTTTCCTCGAGGCTTAATAGGCTATGGCTTTCAATCACTAACATATCATCTATCGGCAAGCAAGCTGGCGGGGAGTTAAGCGAGGGGTTAAGCGGGGGATTAAGCGGGGGATTAAGCGAGGGCGAGCACGGAAATGACGGCGAAAAAAACAGGGGGCCAGAGGCCCCCGCAAACATGTTTTAACCACGTCGGTTATTTCACCAAAAGATACCAGTAACCGAACAGCAGGTTGAAACCGGCAAGAAACAGGATGCCGGCCCAGCTCAGGCCCTTCATGCCGCGCCCCAGACGATACTGCTCCGGCACCCGCGGCAACGCCATCAGGCGGTAGTTCAACCAGGAAAAGACCAGGGCGCTGATAAAGGCCGAAATCATGGCGAACTCCAGCATCGCCAGCAGGGCTCCCTTGAAGAACATGACGATCAGGGCGCCGACAATCCCCATCACCACCATAACGGGATAGGTATAACGGCTGCCGTTACCGGTGGCGTCACTGCCCTGTGGCTGACCAAACTGTACGCAACATTCACTCAACACCCGGCTGTAACCGTCGAGCACCGTCACTGTGGTGGAAAACATGCACAGGAAGGCAATCAGGGCAATCAGCCAGCGACTCCACTCCCCCATGACGCCGGCATAAACGTTCACCAGCTGATGCGCGAAGGCAATGCCCGAGGTCGCCAGGCTTTCACCGCTGCCATGCAGCACCAGGGTGCCCAGAGCAACAAAGGCGAGCGCCAGCAGGGTAGAGGTCACATAGCCCACGTTGAAGTCGACCAGGGCGTCCTTGTAATCCAGCGCGCCACCCAGATTTTTTTTCTTCTGGCGCAGCCAGACGCTGTTCCAGGACGACAGCTCGATAGGCGCCGGCATCCAGCCCATCAGCGCGACCAGAAATCCCACCGAGGCCAGATTCCAGGGGCTGGGCGAGACAAAATCGGGCTGCGCCACGCCACCTTGATTCAAGGCGATAAACACGGCGGTCACGGTGGCGATAGCCAGCCCCACGATAATCCACTTGGTCACCCGGTCCAGGGTCTTGTAATGACCGGTGATCAGGAAGGCCAGAGAGCCCGCCAGCACTATCATGCTGAGCTGGGTCACATTGAGGCTGTCGCCGATAAATAGCCCCAGTATGCTGCCGCACAACATGGCCACCCCGGCGGTACTGACCACGGAGGCAAAGAGGTTGAGCACGGTAAACAGATAGAGATAGCCTCGGCCGATGCGATCATAGCCCTGGATCAGGGTCTCGTCTGCCGCCATGGTGTAGCGGGCACCGATTTGAAAGAAAGGATACTTGATCAGGTTGACCAGCAGGATCAATCCCACCAGCTGCCAGCCGTAAATGGCACCGGCCTGGGTGGATGCCACCAGATGAGAACCACCGATGGCGGCCGCGGCCCCCAGAATCCCCGGCCCCAGTACTCTCATGTAGTGACTTATGCTACGAGGAGCCTCATCTGCCACACCGACTAACTCTTTCATCTTGCTTTCCTGACTTTTTACTTTGATTTTAAAGCGAAAAAGAAAGTAAAAGGCCACAGCAAAAAGGAGAAATCAACTGCTTTTTCGCGTTGCCAGCCGAAGACTAAAACATAAAAATCCAACATCAAGTTGAATTTCAGTTTTTAACTTCAACAATAAAACCCGACACCCTTTATATTGTCTTAATACCGGAAAAGAACCCTATATAACGCCAAACCACATTTCAGCATATTACACTGCTCACCACCCTATTCACCACCCTACTCATCACCCCACTCATTGGCCTGCAACCAGCGTCCGGCGATGGGGTAACTGCCTTGCAGGGTAAAGGGGATAGACTCCCTTCGCCCCTGATGATCGACCTGTACCGCCAGGTGTAAATGGGGGCCCGAGCTGTAACCGGTGTGGCCGGACGCCGCTACCCGTTGCCCGGCTTTTACCTTGTCGCCTTTTTTCACCTGCAGCGAGCCGGTTTGCAGGTGGGCATACAGCGTCATGGTGCCGTCCGCATGTCGCAGTCGCAAATGGTTGGCCTTGCCCCGGTATTTTGCCTTCAGGCCTCCTCCCACATGATGATCCACCGCGACCAACACCACGCCGTCCCGGGTAGCGTAAAGCGGGGTACCTATCGGCAGGGCGATATCCAGGGCATAGCGATTGGATGGCTTGTTATGACTGAACTTGCCGTTAAAGCCCTGAGTAACCCGGTAGCGTCCGGCGACCGGCGAAGCCAGATCTATCGTTGCGGACAAAGTGGATGGCGGTAATGAGCGGTTAAAGACAGTCTTGGATGGTATCAGGGTGGAGCCGGCGATTTTCTGCACCTTGCGGTCGCTGCCGGCCGGCCTCAGTGCGTGATTGCTGTAGGCAAAACCATAGTCGTAACGCCAGTCACCGGCTGCTTGGGCGGCCAGTTTGCCGATAAACCTTTCTTCCCGCGGGGGCAGCCTGATCACCTGTTGCATCTGGTCGGGAATACTGACGTTCTTTTCCTGGGTGAAGCGAAACGTCAGTTCGGTTTGGGTGGGCAGCCGATTCAGTGCGAAAAAATAGTGACCGTCTTTTTTCTCGACCACCCGCACCAGCACACCGTCGCGGTTAATCGCATCCTGATGGGCGCTCGAATGGCTGGCCGCACGCAACTGGTTATCCGTATAGTGCACCATGCCGTTGGCGTCCTGATAACGGTAGATATTGGCGTGAGAGAGCGGTGACCACAGCAATAAGGTACTCAGCAGGCAAATCCATGAGCCTCTCATTCTTCATCCTTGCAGAAAGAGTGTTTGCATTTGAGTATAGAAGCAGTCGGGCTGCTTATTCATCAGCGCTTGTTCATCAGCACTTGTTCATCATGATGGCATCTTCAGGCCCGGTGATGCCCTGATAGTAATGTCGGCGGCGGCCGCTTTCCACATATCCGCAGGAAAGATACAAGGCTCGGGCAGCGATATTCGATTCTCTCACCTCCAGCCAGAGCCGAGTAAGACCCTGCCGCTCGCAGAGGCGCAGATAATGTTCCATCAGCTGGCGACCCAGCCCGCCCCCTTGCTGCCCGGGAGACACGCAGATGTTCATCAGGGTGCTTTCATCCAGGATACGGTCGGCAATAAAGTAGCCCAGCAGCCGCTCCTTAAGCCCTTGCTCGGGTAACCAGAGAGAGCCGGTAATGTAACGCTCACCGAAACTGTCGGCCAGCAGGCGCCGGCTCCAGGGATGAACATGAGCCGCCTGCTCCACCACCAGCATGGCGTCCAGATCATCGGCACTCAGTGGGCGAAACAGAGGCTGCATAAGCGGCTCCAGAGTTCGCGTTTATGAGAGGGCGTCAACGGCAGGCTGCCATGCCAGTGGAAGGCGGTGGTATCCCCGGTCAGGCTCAGCCCGAGCATCGCCTTCGCCGCCGGCATGCCGGCCGCCAGCCAGGCGGCTTCATCCATCACCTGTAGCTGGGTTTCATTCAGCGACAGCGCCTGCATCAGATCGGTGCCTAATAAAGGCGGCAGCAGTTTGCCCTGCCCGGTGACCAGCAGCACTTCTGCCATTTCGGGGGGGGGAGCAGGCGCATGAGGAAGTCGCTCGGGATGCGCGCAGCGCCAGGTGGGCAGTTTCAACAATTGCCTTAATTGTGCTTGTAACGGCGTCATAGATACTCCATAACGCAAAAAGCCAGCGGTTAGGCTGGCTTTTCGAGAAGAAGTTGGCAGGGGCGGAGGGATTCGAACCCCCAACCGTCGGTTTTGGAGACCGCTGTTCTACCAATTGGAACTACGCCCCTGCAATACGAGGCGAATTATAACGATAGCCCTTTAAAGGTAAAGCGCTTTTTCGCAGCCATCGGTTCGTTCGCTTATCTTTTCACCGCCCTGGCTGCTGCACTCGCCGGATTTTGCTTTGGGCACACATTTCTCTATAATCTGCCTGATTTGCAAGCGCCCGGAGTGAATGGAATAAATGCTCGTTTCTGTACCCGAACGTCAGGCTGTTTTTACACCCGCACGTCGTGAAAACGGCGGCGCTTGCAATGAGTTAGCTCTAATGGCCCCGTTCAGGGGCTTTTTTATGGTCTTCACTTTACACCTTAAAGAGCGTTGCTGATGGCAAACCCCCTATATCAAAAGCATGTAATCTCCATATCCGACTTCACCCGCGCCGAGCTGGAACTGATCATCGACACCGCCGTGATGCTCAAGACCCATCCTCGTCCCGATTTGCTCAAGCATAAAGTGGTGGCCAGCTGCTTCTTCGAAGCCTCCACCCGAACCCGACTGTCGTTTGAAACCGCCATTCAACGCCTGGGTGGCGGCGTTATCGGTTTTTCCGACAGCGGCAGCACCTCACTGGCCAAAAAAGGGGAGACTCTCGCCGACTCGGTGAAGATCATCAGCTCCTACAGTGACGCCTTTGTGATGCGCCATCCGCAGGACGGCGCGGCCCGGCTGGCCGCCGAGTTTTCCTCGGTGCCGGTGATCAACGCCGGTGACGGCGCCAATCAGCATCCCACCCAGACGCTGCTGGATTTGTTTACCATCTACGAAACCCAGGGCACGCTGCAGGGACTGACGGTGGCCTTTGTCGGAGATCTCAAGTACGGCCGCACCGTACACTCCCTGACCCAGGCGCTGAGTCTGTTTGGCTGCAAGTTCTACTTTATCGCGCCCCAGGCGCTGGCCATGCCCGACTACCTGTGTGACGAGCTGACCGAAAAAGGCATCAACTTCGAGCTCCGCGACAGCATGGAAGAGGTGATGGACGAACTGGACATTCTGTACATGACCCGGGTGCAGAAGGAGCGCTTCGACGAAACCGAATACGTGCATGTGGCCTCGAAATACGTGCTCACCCCCGAGGTGCTGGACGGTGCCAAAGACAGCCTCAAGGTGCTGCATCCCCTGCCCCGTATCGACGAAATCTCCGCCGAGGTGGACAACACTCCCTATGCCTATTATTTCGAGCAGGCGGAAAACGGCGTCTATGCCCGCCAGGCCCTGCTTGCCCTGGTGCTGAACGAGAGCCTGTGAGAGACATGATGAACAAGAGCCAACTGCAAGTCGAAGCCATTCACAACGGTACCGTGATCGATCATATTCCCGCCGGTCAGGGCATCAAGATCCTGCAACTGTTCGGCCTGGTACAGACTCACGAGAAGATCACAGTGGGCCTGAACCTGCCGTCGAAGGCGCTGGGTGCCAAGGACATCATCAAGGTGGAAAATACCCGCCTGTCTGCCGCCCAGGCCAACCAGCTGGCGCTGTTTGCGCCGGATGCCACCGTGAACCTGATCGAAGACTTCGAAGTGGTGAAAAAGCTGCAGTTGCAGCTGCCCGAGCGGGTAGAAGGCGTCTTCTCCTGCCCCAACTCCAACTGCATCAGCCATAACGAACCTGTGACCAGCAAGTTCAAGGTGCGCGCCGTCGCGGGCCAGGTCCGCTTTCGCTGCAACTACTGCGAAAAGTCGTTCCACCAGGATTTCATGGTTTTTTAACAAGCGAAGAAAGCGCCCGGCGCCACGCTATACACAAGACAGTCCCCCAATTCGGTATTTTGCTTTCTGCAGTCATACCGGACTTTCTGCAGTCATACCGGGCGTTCGGCAGTCATACCGGGCTTGCCCCGGTATCTTTTTAGTCTCATTCAAAACTCCGGGATCCTGATGTTCATCAGGGCGACGACAAACCACAAAAAATACCGCCCATGTTTAACTTGGCGCTCGGCGCTGTAGTTACATGTAGTTACATGTAGTTACAGTTGCCAAAGCCATGACGTCAGTCCAGGCTATCAATATCGTTTTTTAAGGCACCTGCTTAATGACTCTACTCCAGACCCTGCAACGGCATTTCGGCTTTTCTTCTCTGCGCCCCGGCCAGCAACAGGTGATCGACACCCTGATGG
Organism: Oceanisphaera litoralis; assembly: GCF_016907015.1. Classification (GTDB taxonomy): domain Bacteria; phylum Pseudomonadota; class Gammaproteobacteria; order Enterobacterales; family Aeromonadaceae; genus Oceanimonas; species Oceanimonas litoralis. The sequence continues at coordinate 37,271 of NZ_JAFBBE010000020.1, read as the reverse complement.
CCGACCACTCGGCGGCGGCGATTTTCCCCACCGGCTCGGGCAAGTCACTCTGTTATCAGCTACCCGCGCTGCTGTTGCCGCAGCTGACCCTGGTGATTTCTCCCCTGCTGGCACTGATGCAGGATCAGCTGGCCTTTCTGCGACAGAAGAATATTCCTGCCGCCAGTATCGACTCTACCCAGAGCTGGGAAGAAAGCCGCCGGATCATGCAGGATGTGCGCGAGGGGCGTATCAAGATACTGATGATTTCGGTCGAACGGCTGAAAAACGAGCGCTTTCGCCAGTTTATCGGCCAGATACCGATTTCTCTGCTGGTGGTGGATGAAGCACACTGCATTTCCGAGTGGGGTCACAACTTTCGTCCCGACTACCTCAAGCTGCCGGACTATTGCCGACAGCTTGATATCCCCCGGGTGCTGCTGCTGACCGCCACCGCCACCCCGAATGTGATCGATGATATGCAGCGAAAATTCGGCTTGTCTCGGGAAAACGTGGTCATCACCGGGTTTTACCGGCCCAACCTGCACCTTGAAGTCATACCGGTTAGTGAAGCGGAAAAAATGCCGGTCCTGATCGAGCAACTACGTGAAGATCCCACCCTGCCCAGCATCGTTTATGTCACCCTGCAACACACCGCCGAGCGGGTTGCCGAACGACTGGCGGCAGCCGGTATTCAGGCCCGAGCGTATCATGCGGGCATGGATCAGGACAGGCGTCGTCAGCTGCAGCAGGCCTTTATGGCGGGAGCCGTCCCCTGTATCGTCGCCACCATCGCCTTTGGCATGGGCGTAGACAAGGCCGATATCCGTCGGGTAATCCATTATGACCTGCCCAAATCCATCGAAAACTACAGTCAGGAAATAGGCCGCGCCGGTCGTGACGGCCAGCCATCGCAGTGTATCCTGCTCGGCAACCAGGCCGGGCTCAATGTACTGGAAAATTTCGTCTACGGGGATACGCCGGAGCCGGAGGCCATCAAGGCCTTGCTGCATGAACTGCAGCAGGCCGGCGAGCAGTGGGAGCTGATGCCGCTGCGGCTGTCCAACAGTACCAACATCCGTCTGCTGCCGCTGAAAACCCTATTGGTCTACCTGGAGATAAATCGAATTATCGAGCCACAATACAGCTATTTTGCCGATTATCGCTTCAAGTTCATCAAATCGCGCGAGGAGATACTGAGCGGGTTCAATCCCGAACGTCAGGCGTTTCTCACCGCCGTATTCAATGGATCCCCTCTGGCCAGAAGCTGGTGTCAGGTCAACTTTGAGGCCATCTGGCAGCAGGACGGCGGCGAGAGAAAACGGGTGATCAGTGCGCTCGATTACCTGCACCAGCAAGGCTGGATCAGCCTGGAAAGCAAGCAGATGATCGAAGTCTATCGGGTGCTTCAGCAGCATTTCGATCTGCAGACCGAAACCCGCCGGCTGCACCAGTTGTTCCAGCAGAAGGAGCGAAGCGAAATCACCCGCCTGAACGACATGCTCGGCTTCTTCGAGAGTGAGTCTTGCCTGAGCCATCGACTGGCCGCTTACTTTGCCGATCATCTGGCCCCGGAGCAGTGTGGCCATTGCTCGGTCTGTGCCGGTCAGCCTGCCCGGCTGCCCGTTCCGGAACGTCCGCCGTTGCCCGCCAGCGAGCAATGGCAGCACTGGTGCCGGGCGTTACAGGCCGACAGCCCACAGCCGCTGAGCAACCACACCCTGGCCTGCTTCTTGTGCGGTATCAGCACTCCCATGCTCAATCGCCTGAAAGCCAGAAAACAGCCCGGTTTCGGCCGGCTTGAACAACAACGCTTTGGCGAAATACAGCAGCTGCTAAGCCAGCCCCGCTGACCCCCGACTCAACGGGGCGCACCCGCACGCCCCTGGCCTGTCGCTTCAGCCGCCTTCCTTCCGCAAGTGACAGGCCTGACCGACAAGGCCCTGGCTCGGGTGGCGTAACGCATCAAGTCCGAATGGAATAAAAAAGAGGTCACCATGACAAAACCCTTTACCTACAACATCAACCCCGCCCGTATCGTGTTCGGCCCCGGTTGCCTGAGCCAGGTTGCCGAGGAGCTGGAGCAACTGGGCGTACGCAAGGCCCTGGTGCTGGCCACGCCCTTTCAGCGGGAAGACGCCGAACGCCTGAGTGAACAGCTGGGCAAACTGTCTGCCGGCGTCTATGCCAACGCCACCATGCACACCCCGGTGGCGGTGACCGATGACGCCATGCAGGCCTATGCCCACAGCGGGGCCGATGGGGTGGTGGCCCTCGGCGGCGGCTCCACCATCGGTCTCGGCAAGGCCATCGCCTATCGCAACAACGCGCCTCAGCTGGTGATCCCCACCACCTATGCCGGCTCCGAAGTCACACCCGTGCTGGGCCAGACCGAAGACGGCGTCAAAACCACGGTCAGCCATGCTTCCATCCTGCCCGAGGTGGTGCTCTACGATCCCGAGCTGACCCTGAGCCTGCCGGTGAACATGAGCATGACCAGCGGCCTCAACGCCATGGCCCATGCGGTGGAAGGCCTCTATGCTAAAAACCGCAACCCCATCACCTCGCTGATGGCGGTGGAAGGCATTCGCGCCCTGCGTGACGCCCTGCCCGGCATTGCCGCCAACCCGGCAGATCTGGAAGCCCGCAGTGGCGCCCAGTACGGGGCCTGGCTGTGCGGCACCGTGCTCGGCACCGTCGGCATGGCACTGCACCACAAGCTGTGCCACACCCTGGGCGGCAGCTTCAACCTGCCCCATGCCGAGACCCACGCCATCCTGCTGCCCCATACTGCCGGCTACAATGCCGAGGCGGCGGCCGAGGCCCTGTCGCCGGTGGCCGGCCTGTTCGGTGGCAGCGTGGGCGGTGGCCTGTACGACTTCGCCGCTGCCCTTGGTGCGCCCCTGGCGCTGAAGGAACTGGGCCTGGTCGAGCCTGATCTGGACAGGGCCGCCGATATCGCGGTGCAGACCCCCTACTGGAACCCGCGCCCGGTGGAACGCGACGGCCTGCGCGCCCTGCTGCAGCGCGCCTGGGAAGGCGCACGCCCGGCATAGTCAGCCGTTGAACCGATCCCAGTACGGGGGCTCCCCAAAGTAGCCTTCCATATAATCGACAAAATACCGCACCTTGCTCGCCATCAGCTGGCGGTGGGCAAACACCGCATACAGCGCCATCGGCTCGGGTTCATGCTCCGGCAGGACAATGCGCAGCTTGCCTTCCCGGATCGCCTGGCCCGAAATAAAGGTCGGCTGCAGGACAATGCCGGCGCCGGCGATGGCCGCGGCCACCAGCACGTCGCCATTATTGCTGGTCAGGTAATTGTGTTGTTCGCCCTGGTGCAGCCATCGGTTCAGTGCCTTGCCCCCGCCCTGCTCCATGTAGCTGTAGTGCAGGTAACGATGGTGACCGAGATCTTCCGGGCGCCGGGGCGTACCGTGCCGTGCCAGATAGCCGGGCGAGGCGCACATCACCAGGCGTACCGGCGCTATCTTTTTGGCGATCAGCGACGAGCTTTTCAGGTGGCCAATGCGCAGGGCGATATCGAACCCCTCCTCCACAATGTCCACCTTGCGATCGTTCAGCTGCAAATCGATACCGACGGCGGGATGGGCGTGCTGAAAGTCACTGATCAGGGGGGCCAGGTGCCGGATGGCGAAGGAAACCGGCGCACTGATGCGCAGCAGTCCCTGGGCCTGGGTATGCAGATCGCCGAGCTGACTTTCCATGTCGTCGAGATCATTCAGCAGCTGTTGCGCCCGCACCTGATAGCGCAGGCCCGCTTCGGTCAAGTGTATCCTGCGGGTGGTGCGGTTGAGCAGGCGCACGCCCAGGTGCTGTTCAAGCCGGGCCACCTGTTTGCTGACCAGCTGTGGTGACAGCGCCAGTCGGTCTGCGGCACGGGTGAAGGAGCCTTCGGTCACGACGGTGACAAAGGCACGCATCGCATCGATACGATCCATAAGCTACTCCGGTGTGGGAAATCCTATTATCAACGAAACATTTATAATTAATCAACGCAGACCATCTTAGTCTTTTTATTTGGCGATAGTAGAGTGAACCCATCACCTGGGGAGGGGCTTCAGGGATAACCAACAACACATATGTAGAGGTGATTATCATGAATACGCCATTCTCAAAGGCGCTGCTTGCTTCTCGCGGCGGCTATGCCGCCCTGGTTCTGCGGGTACCGGTGGGACTGATCCTGGCCGCCCACGGCGCCCAGAAACTGTTCGGCTGGTTCGGCGGTTATGGCCTGGAAGGCACCGGCCAGTGGCTGGCGAGCATCGGCCTGGCGCCGGGCTACCTGATGGCGCTGCTGGCCGGCGGTGCCGAATTCTTCGGCGGCCTGGCACTGGTGGCGGGGCTGCTGACGCGCCCGGCGGCCCTGGTCACCGCCTTCACCATGCTGGTGGCCATCTTCAGCGTCCACATCGGCAATGGCCTCTTTATGTCCAACAACGGCTACGAGTATGCATTGAGCCTGTTTGCCGTGACCCTGGCCCTGGCGATTCAGGGCGCCGGCAAGCTGGCCCTGGATAATGTAATACTGGCGCGTACCGCCGGCAGCAAGGGCTGAAGGCAGATGCCGGGCAGCTAATCACGGCACCTGGCTCCCTATCGCCCTATCCACCTAGAATATCGAAGGCACCCCCACCCGGGGGTGCTGCTGCAAGAGGAGCAACCGCATCATGCTGGTCAATGGCATCTGGCAAGAAAACTGGCAACCGGTACAGGCAAAAGACGAGCAGGGGCGATTCATTCGCCAGACCTCGTCGTTTCGGAACTGGGTCACCCCGGATGGTCAACCCGGCCCCACCGGCACCGGCGGCTTCAAGGCAGAGGCAGGGCGCTACCGGCTCTATGTTGCCTACATCTGTCCCTGGGCCTCGCGGGCGCTGATGGTCCTGGCCCTGAAAGGGCTGAACGAGGTGATCGAGGTAGTTGTGGTCAATCCCCGGCTGACCGAGCAGGGTTGGCAGTTTGGCGGCTTTCCCGGCGCCGACGAGCGCGATCCCAGCGGCGCCCGTTACATGCATGAGCTGTATACCCGCGCCGACCCGAACTTTACCGGCCGCGCCACCGTGCCGGTACTCTGGGACAAGCAGACCGGCACCCTGGTCAACAATGAATCGGCGGATATAATGCGCATGCTCAACAACGCCTTCTCGCGCATCGTCAATCAAGGCCCGGATCTGTATCCGCCGGCCATGGCCACCGAGATCGATGCCCTGAACGACACCCTTTACCGGGAGCTGAACAATGGCGTCTATCAGGCCGGCTTTGCGTCCAGCCAGCCAGCCTACGAAGAAGCCTATGCCAAGGTCTTTGCCTGCCTGGATAGGCTGGAGTCCCGCCTGTCCGACGGCCGCGCCTTCCTGTTCGGCGACGGCCTGACCGAAACCGATGTGCGCCTGTTCGTGACTCTGGTACGCTTTGATGCGGCCTACCACGGCCTGTTCAAGTGCAACCGCAATATCCTGGCCGCCATGCCCGCCTTGCACGCCTATATGCAGAGGATACTGGCACTCGACGGCATTGCCGATACGGTGCGGCTTGATCATATCAAGGCCGGCTACTACTCGATCAAGGCGCTCAATCCCGGCGGTATAGTGCCGGCGGGCCCCGGCGAGCTGTAAGCGCCGTCACCGTCACTGGCGGCCACCCCGAACTGGAGCAACCACCATCATGAATGCGAATATCGATGTTTTGTATATCTCCCACGGCGGCGGGCCCATGCCCCTGCTGGGGGATCCCGACCATAGCGAGCTGGTGAGCACCCTCACCGAGCTCGCCGGTACACTGCGCAAGCCCTCCGCCATCCTGGTTATCAGCGCCCACTGGGAAGAGTCCGTCCCCACCATCACCTCCGGGGCCAAGCCGCCGCTGATCTACGATTACTACGGCTTTCCGCCCGAGTCCTACGAGATCACCTATCCCTGCCCCGGCGAGCCGGCCCTGGCGCGGCAGATCCAGCAGGCACTGGAGCAGGCCGGGCTCCCGGCCCGACTCGATGCCCAGCGGGGATTCGATCATGGCCATTTCGTCCCGCTCAAGCTGATGTACCCGCAGGCGGACATTCCCTGTGTGCAGCTGTCACTGGTGAACAACATGGATGCCGAGACCCACCTCGCCATCGGCCGGGCCCTGCAGACACTGAAGCACGACAGGCTGCTGGTTATCGGCTCCGGCTTTTCATTCCATAACATGCGGGCCTTCTTTGGTCCCAACACACCCGACATCCAGGCCGGCAACCAGGCCTTCGAAGACTGGCTGGAACAAACCTGCTCGAGTACCGAGATAAGCGAAACGGAACGAGGCCGGCGCCTGGCCCAATGGGAGCAGGCCCCCCATGCCCGCTTCTGTCACCCGCGGGAAGAGCATCTGCTGCCGCTGCATGTATGCTACGGGCTGGCGGAGCAACCCTGCGATACCCATATTTCGGCCACCGTACTGAGAAAAAAGGCGGGATTCTTCTACTGGCGAGCCACGCCCCAGGCGTAAAGACAACGGTCGGCCATGCTGCCATACCGTTGCCCCATACCGTTGTCCCATACCGTTGTCCCATACCGCTGGCGACAATGCCGACGACAATGCCGACGCGGCGGCCTGTACCACTTCGCCGCGTCCCTCGGCGCCCCCCTGGCGCTGAAGGAGCCGGGCCTGGCCGAACCCGATCTGGACCAGACCGCCGATATCGCGGTGCCCCCTACTGGAACCCGCGCCCGGTGTAAATGCCCAGTGTAAATAAGGAGATGTTCACCCTCTTTCGCATTGGGCATAATAGCCCGATGCGAAAGATCATTATCCAAACGGCATCGGTCGTGAACGACTCAAGCCCGTGCCATCCTTCGATACTCCCAAATAGCGAACGGTTCGTTCGGACTTCAGTGAGACAAAGATGATAGAGAATCGAATCAAGTTCCGGCACCTGCAGTGCTTTATCGAAGTCGCGCGTCAGAACAGCGTCAGTCGTGCGGCCGATGTGCTGTCGCTGACTCAGCCGGCGGTCTCCAAGAAGCTGAAAGAACTGGAAGCGATGCTGGAAGTACAATTGCTGGATCGCAGCAAGAAAGGCCTGGAGCTCACCCAGTATGGCGAGCTGTTCCTGAAATATGCCGGTGCCAGCGTGTCCGCCCTGCGCGAAGGCACCGACAGCATCATTCAGGCCCAGATGAAGGGCAGCTTGCGCATCAGCGTTGGCGTGCTGCCCACGGTCGCGGCCAGCGTGTTGCCGGGCGCCGTGAGCCATTTTCGGCAGTCCGGGATGGAGGTGACCCTCAACCTGAGCTCAGGCCCCAATACCCTGCTGCTGAGTGAGTTACGGGTCGGCGAGCTGGATCTGGTGGTCGGCCGGCTGGCCGAGCCCGAACTGATGACGGGCCTGTCGTTCCAGCATCTTTATTCAGAGCGTATTACCTTCGTGGTTCGCCCCGGACACCCCCTGTTGCGCAACCAGCCCTTCAATATTCAGGACATTCGCCACTTCAATGTGCTGTTTCCCACCAAGGAGTCCATTATTGCCGCCTCGGCCGAGCGCTTCCTGCTCTCCCGGGGCGTGGGCCTGCCACCGGATCGGACTGAAACCATCTCGGACTCCTTCGGCAAGGAATATCTTCGCCAGACCGATGCCGTCTGGATCATCTCCCGGGGGGTGGTAGCAAGGGAAATCGAGGAAGGCGAGATGATGGAGCTGCCGCTGGATACGCGGGAAACCCTGGGGCCCGTGGGCCTGACCACCCGGGCCGACACCCTGCCCACCCCGGCGGTACAGATGTTCATGAACAGCATCCGCAGCACGGCCGCCGCCATCGGCAACAAGATGGGCTGACAGCCAGCGAGCGGCCGGGTATCCCCGGTACAGAGATGCCAAAGGGCCGCAGCAACGCTGCGGCCCTGATTATCGTGGCCATAGTGGCCATAGTGGCCACCATGACCACCATGACCACTATGGCAAGCAGCAAGCGGCAATGCTAGCCGGCTGAGTCCCAACCACCGCCGAGAGCCCGGTACAGACCGACCTCGCTACTCAGCTGTTGCAGGCGGTCGTTGAGCAGCTGGCGCCGGGCGGCGAACAGCTGGCGCTGGGCGTCGAGCACGGTCAGGTAATTGTCCACTCCCTCGTCGTAGCGCTGCCGGGCCAGCTGATAGTAGGCCTGGTTGTTGTCGACCAGATCACTCTGCGCCTGTACCTGCTCACCGTAGGTGCCACGGGCGGCGAGGCCATCGGCCACTTCACGAAAGGCCGCCTGGATGCTCTGCTCGTAGGCGGCGACATGGATATCCTTGCGCAGCTCGGCGTAGTCCAGGTTGGCCTTGAGCCGTCCGGCCGTGAAGATCGGTAGGTTGATCTGCGGCACCAGGCTCCAGGTGCCGGAGCCGCCGTCGAACAAGCCGTCCAGATCGCTGCTGGCGGTGCCGGCCGCGCCGGTCAGGCCAATGCGCGGAAAGAACGCCGCCCGGGCCGCGCCGATATTGGCGTTGGCGGCGAGCAGGCGGTGTTCGGCGGCGCGAATATCCGGCCGCCGCAGCAACAGATCCGCCGGCAGGCCGGCGGGGAACTCGGCCAGCAACTCCACGCCCGGCTGGTCACTCTCCGGCAGCGCCGCCGGAATGCCGGTGCCCAGCAACAGCCGCAGGGCGTTGGCGTCTTCCGCCACACGCCGGGTATACAGCGCCTTCTGGGTACGGGCCTGATCCACCAGGGTACGCGCCTGGCGTACATCCAGCTCCGAGGCGGTACCGGCGTCGGCTCTGTCGCTGATCAGGGCCAGGCTGTGCCGGTAGCTCTCCAGGGTCGCCTCGGTCAGCGCCAGCTGGGCCTGGTCGGTGCGCCAGGTAAAGTAGGCGATGGCCACATCGCCGACCAGGGCGATGTGCACACTGCGCTGCGCCTCGGCGGTGGCCAGGTACTCCTCCAGCGCCGCCCGGCTGAGGCTGCGGATACGGCCAAAGGCGTCCAGCTCGTAGGACAGACCCAGCGATACGTCGTACTGGCTCTGGATCCCGGCCTCGCCGGTCGGCGACAGATCGTCCGGCAGGCGCTGACGAACGCCGCTGCCTCCCGCCTCCAGGGTCGGCAACAGCTCGCTACGCTGAATGCGATACAGCGCCCGGTAGGCCTCGACGTTCAGCGCGGCCTGGCGCAGGTCCCGGTTGTTGTCCAGCGCCAGGTCAACCAGCTGGCGCAGCGCCGGGTCGAGAAAGAACGACTCCCGGCCCAGGTCGGCGGCGCTGGCGCCGCCTGATTGCGCCTGCTCATAGGCCGCTCCCGCCGGCCAGTCGTCCGGCGCCGACGGGCGCTCATACTCCGGCATCAGCGTACAGCCGCCCAGGGTCAGGGCGAGCGCCACGGTCAGTGTCTTGAGCCTCATATAGTCTCTCCTTCGGCAACGGATTGCGCGACAACGGGTTGCGGTTTTTTGCGCCCTTCAAACAGCTTGACCACTATCACGTAGAACAGCGGCACGAAGAATACCGCGAGCACGGTGGCGGTAATCATGCCGCCGACCACCCCGGTGGCCACCGAGTGCTGACTGCCGGCCCCGGCACCGCTGGCCAGCGCCATCGGCAGCACCCCGAAGGTAAACGCCAGCGAGGTCATGATGATCGGCCGCAAGCGCAACTTGGCGGCTTCCACGGCGGCCTGGACCAGCGGCATACCCTGCCGCTCGTAGAGATCCTTGGCGAACTCGACGATCAGGATGGCGTTCTTAGCCGACAGCCCAACGGTGGTCATCAAGCCGATCTGGAAATAGACATCGGCGGTCAGATCCCGCGCCAGGGTGGCGGCCACGGCGCCGAGAATGCCCAGCGGCACCACCAGGATCACCGACACCGGCACCGACCAGCTCTCGTACAGGGCGGCCAGGCAGAGGAACACGATCAGCACGGTCAGGGTGTAAAGCATGGGTGCCTGGTCGCCGGTCTGGATTTCCTCATACGACAAACCGTTGTAGCTCAGGCCAATGCCCGGCGGCAGTTGCTGCATGATCCCGGCAATGGCCAGCATGGCGTCGCCGGTGCTGTAGCCGGGCGCCGGCTCGCCGAGGATCTGCATCGCAGAGATACCCCCGTAACGCTCCAGCTTGGGTGAGCCATACACCCATTCGCCGCTGGCAAAGGCGGAGAAGGGTACCATCTGGCCCAGGGCGTTGCGCACATACCACTTGTCGAAGTCCTCGGGCGCAATCCGCGCGATGTCCTCGCCCTGAAGGTAGACTCGCTTGACCCGGCCCCGATCGATGAAGTCGTTGACATACATAGAGCCCCAGGCCGCCGACATGGTTTCGTTGATCGCGGCGATGCTGACCTGCAGGGCGCGGGCCTTCTCGTCGTCGATATTGACCTGGAACTGCGGCTCGTCATCCTTGCCGTTGGGGCGCACCGCGCTCAGCATGGGGTGCTGGTTGGCCAGTTGCAGGAACTGGTTGCGTGCGTCCATCAGCGCCGCGTGGCCCAGGCCGGCGTTGTCCTGCAGGAACAGGTCAAAGCCCATGGCGTTGCCCATTTCGAGGATCGCCGGCGGCACAAAGGCCATGACGGTGCCGTCCTTGATCCTGGCGAAACGGGCATTGGCACGCTCGGCCAGGCTGAACACGTCCTGGCCCGGCTGCTGACGCTCGGCCCAGTCCTTGAGCACAATCAGCACCAGGCCCGAGTTTTGCCCGCGCCCGGCGAAGTTGAAGCCGTTGACGGTCATCACGTGCTCGACCAGGTGAGCCTCATCCTTCAACAGGTAGTCGCTCACTTCGCCCAGCACCGCCTCGGTGCGCTCGGCGGACGAGTTGGCCGGCATGCGGATTTCCGCCATCATCAGGCCCTGATCCTCATTCGGCAGGAACGCCTTGGGGATCTGGGTAAACAGATAGCCGGTGCCGGCGGTGATCAGCACGAAGGCCAGCAGGTAACGGCCACGATGCCGGAGCATGCCGCCCACCCCCCGCTGAAAGCGCGTGGCGCCGCGATCAAAGGTGCGGTTAAACCAGCCGAAAAAGCCTTTCTTCTCGTGGAAGGCATCTCCCGTGGGCGCCTTGAGAATGGTGGCGCATAACGCCGGGGTAAAGATCAGCGCCACCAGCACCGACAGCCCCATGCACAACACTATGGTGACGGCGAACTGCTTGTAGATAATGCCGGCCGAGCCGCCAAAGAAGGCCATGGGGACGAACACCGCCGACAGCACCAGGCCGATACCGATCAGGGCGCCGGTGATCTGGCCCATGGACTTGCGCGTGGCTTCCAGTGGCGACAGCCCTTCCTCGTGCATCAGGCGTTCGACGTTTTCCACCACCACAATGGCATCGTCCACCAGCAGGCCGATGGCCAGCACCATGGCGTACATGGTCAAGACGTTGATGCTCATGCCGAAAAAAGGCAACAGGGCGAAGGCGCCGAGCAGCACCACCGGCACCGCCAGGGTCGGGATCAGGGTGGCGCGGAAGCTTTGCAGGAACAGGAACATCACCAGGAAAACCAGGCCCACCGCTTCGATGATGGTGATGACCACGGATTTGATCGACGCTTCCACCACAGGTGTGGTGTCATAGGGATAGACGATCTCGACGCCGGGTGGCAGGTTGGCTTGCTGCTGTTCCAGGACTGCCTTGACCGCGTCCACGGTGCCCAGCAGGTTGGCGCCACTGGCCAGACGCAGGGCCAGGCCGGCGGAATATTCCCCCTTGTACTTGGAGGAGATGGCGAAGTTGTCGGCGCCCAGTTCAACGCGGCCGAGATCCTTGACCCGCACCTGCGCACCATCGGCATTGACCTTGACCAGGATCTCCTCGAATTCCTCCGGAGTGGTCATGCGGGTCTTGCCCAGTACGGTGGCGTTGAGCTGCACCCCACTGCGGGTCGGCAGGCCCCCGAGCTGGCCGGAAGAGACCTGCACGTTCTGTTCGCGAATGGCGTTGGCCACGTCGCCCGGAGTCAGCTGGTAACTGTTGAGCCTGGCCGGGTCAAGCCAGATGCGCATGGCATTCGGCGACCCGAACAGCAGGGAGTCGCCCACGCCGTTGATGCGCGAAATGGGATCCTGCAACTGCGAGGCGATCAGGTTGCCGAGATCAAAGTCGGTCATCTTGCCGCTGGTATCCACCAGACCGACGACCAGGAAGAAGTTCTGCTGAAACTTCACCACCCGCAGGCCCTGACGCTGCACTTCCTCGGGCAGCCTGGGCGTGGCCAGCTGCAGCTTGTTCTGCACCTGTACCTGGGCGATGTCCGGATCGGTGCCCTGCTCAAAGGTCACAATGATCATCATGCTGCCGTCGGAGTTGCTCTCGGCAGACATATAGCGAAAGCCGTCGAGGCCGCTGAGCTGCTGTTCGATCACCTGCACCACAGTGTCCTGCACGGTCTGCGCCGAGGCGCCCGGGTAGGAGACCTGGATCGACACCGCCGGGGCGGCGATGTTGGGGTACTGGCTGATCGGCATTTTCATCAGCGACAGGGCGCCGGCAAGCATGGTAACGATGGCCAGCACCCAGGCGAAAATCGGCCGGTCTATAAAAAAACGTGACATGTCTCGGTTGCTCCTTAATTGACCACGGCATCGGTGTCATCGCCGAACCCGGCCACCAGCCTGACGTTCTTTGCCGCCACCGGTTGCACCCTGATGCCATGACGCACCCGCTGGATGCCTTCGGTGATCACCCGTTCGCCATCGGCCACGCCCTTGCCTATCAACCAGGCGTTGCCGACGGTGCGCAGGGTCTCTACCTCGCGTTGCTCGACGGTATCGTCCGGGCCGACCACCCACACGCTGGGAATGCCGCGTGAATCCCGGCTCACCGCCTGTTGCGGTACCAGGATGGCGTGCTCCCGGGTGCCCTCCTTAAGCTGCGCATGGACAAACATGCCCGGCAGCAGCGTGCGATCGGGGTTGGGGAACTCGGCTCGCAGCGTGACCGAACCGGTGGTCGGGTCGACGCTGACCTCGGAGAATTGCAGGGTGCCCGACAGGGGGTATTGGCTGCCGTCGTCCAGGGTCAGGCTGACTTCGGCCTGGTTTTCTCCCACTTGCTGCAGGCGCCCGGACTCCAGCGCGCGACGCAGGCCGAGCAGCCGGGTGATGGGCTGGTTGACGTCCACATAGATAGGATCGAGCTGGGTCACGGTGGCCAGCGCCTGGGCCTGGCCGCCGGTAACCAGGGCGCCTTCGGTCACGGCGGAGCGGCCGATACGCCCGGAGATCGGCGACAGCACCTTGGTGTACTGCACATCAATGCGTGCCACCCGGTCTTCCGCCTGGGCCTGTTTCCAGGCGGCCATGGCGTCGTCGTACTGCTGCTGGCTGACCGCGTTGGTCTCCAGCAAACGCTCATAGCGCTTCGCCAGGTTTTCGGCGGTGATCAAATTGGCCTCGGCGCGGGCCAGGCGCGCCTCATAGGTACGCGGATCTATCTGGTACAGCGGCTCCCCCTGTTTGACCTCGCTGCCTTCGGTGAACAGTCGCCGCTGCAGAATGCCGGATACCTGCGGGCGGACTTCGGCCACCCGGTAGGCGCTGGTGCGCCCGGGCAGATCGGTGGTCAGGGTCAACGGCTGTGCCTGCACGAGGTGGACGCCGACTTCCGGCATCGGTGGTGCGTCGGCGCCGGCGGCCTGCGGCGGTTCGCCACAACCGGCCAGCAGCAACAAGGCGGCCAGGGGAAAAACACGTTGCGTATGCAAATATCGTTTGAGCTTCATCTGCTTGCTCTCTTTTTGATGGTCTCGAAATATCACGAACTTCAGCCAATGAATCATAAGGCGATACAGTGTATCTTATTGCGGTACACCAAACCAAGGGTTACGCCTTCAATATCCGCGATGCGATACCTCGGTGCGATACCTCGATGCAATAACGCGACTTGCCTGCGCGGCGATGGATTGGGGATAATTGGTCTACTGGCCAGAGTGCTACCCTGACATGAGTGATACCCTGACATGAGGTGGTGTCGCTCCGGCATCCACACACAAGCGCCAAGGAGAAAACAAGGGAATGAGCAAGCCGGAAAAAAGCACGGGCAAACAGCAGGGAGGGATCCAGGTGATCGCCCGCGCCGGCGCCATCATGCGGGCCCTGGGCAGCCATCCTCAGGGCCTTAGCCTCGGAGGCATTGCCCAGACTGTGGGCCTGCCGCGCTCGACCGTGCAGCGCATTATCAGCGCCCTGGAAGAGGAATTATTGGTGGAAGGGCTCGGTCCCAGCGGCGGCTTTCGGCTCGGTCCGGCGCTCGGCCAGTTGATCCATCAGGCCCAGACCGACATTATTTCCCTGATCAGGCCTCATCTGGTGACCCTCTCGGAACAGTTGCAGGAGACCACCTGTCTGACGTCCCTGGTCGGCGGCGAGACCTATGCGCTGGAACGTATTGTGGCGGAGCGGGAACTGCGGGTGGTGTTTCCCCTCGGCATCAATGTCCCGGCCTTTGCCACCGCCAGTGGCAAGGTGCTGCTGGCCGAGCTGCCCGAGGCCACGCTGCAGCCCCTGCTGCCCGCGACTCTGGACACCTTCACCCCCCACACCCTGTCCCGGGAGGCGTTGCTTGCGCAACTCAAGGAGATCAAGGCCTGCGGCGTGGCCGTGGAGCAGGACGAATACATCGAGGGCCTGTCCTCCTTTGCCGTACCCCTGGATACCTATCTGGGCTACTACTCGCTGACCGTGGTCGTACCCAGTACCCGTGCCAGGACCCAGGGCGAGCGGATCAAGCAGACGCTGCAGAGCTACCGGGACAATATCGAGCGGGCCAGCGGGCGGATACCCAGAAACTAGGGTCTATTGACCCGCCAGTCGGCTACCGTAGCCCCCCTCCGGCCATTCCGGCAGCATGGCGCTGAGCCGCATCGTTCACAAAACCGGCCTCAAATAAGTAGAGGTAGGCGACACTGGGGATAAAACGGTCATAACAGACCCGGCTGAACAGAAAAAGGGCGCCAGGCGCCCTTTTTTTTTGCAATTTTCTGCAATACCGACACCAACCGGTTTATTCGTAGATATCCAGATCCTGGGCCAGCACAAAGTTGCCATCGTAGTGCTTGGCCAAGTCCGCCACCATGTCTTCGTCGGTGGCGCCGAAGAACAGCGGGTGGTTCATCACCAGCAGGCCGGGTTTGACCTCTTTGGCGATCTCGGCCAACTGGCGGGTGCTGGTATGGGCGTGGTACATGTACTTCTGCCAGTCTTGCGGCATGCGGGAGATGGCGCCCTCGTGCATCACCTCGTGGATCAGGATATCCGCCCCCCTGAAGTGCTCATAGTTGGCTTCGTCCTTGCGGGTATCGCCGCTGATAACGATGGTCCTGGTGGGCGTTTCCACCCGATAACCGAAGGACATGTCTGCATCCCAGCTGCCGTGGGGCACCCGGAACGCCTTGACCGTCACCTTGTCGTCCTGATGAACAATCTGGGTTTCGCTGATTTCGGTCACCTCGCCCTTGTAACCATTGGCGTTGGCCGGCTGAGTGCCGTACAGGCGATGATCGATATCCTCCTTGAAGGCTTTCAGGGAATGTTCAACCAGCTGGGCGGTGCCCTTGGGGCCTATCACCTTCATCGGTTGATCCCGGCCCAGCACCCAGGGGCGTAGCAGCAGCTCGGGCAGGCCCAGCACATGATCCGAGTCGAGGTGAGTAATAAACACCTTGTCGATGGCCCCATAAACGGATTCGTTGACGAACTGGGTATAGGGGGGCATAAAGTCGCGACCCGACAGGGCCTCGAAATTGCGCACAAAGCCGGGGCCGGCGTCGAACAGGTACATTTGCTTGTCGACCACCACCAGAATGGCCTGGCCGGCACGCTTGTGATGCAGGGTCGGCGTGCCGGTGCCCAACATCACCACATGGGTCTGGCTTTGCTCCTTGACCTCGGCGGCGGTGGCCGGCCGGCTCTCGGCCAGGGCAGCGGTGGGGGCCAGGCCGGCCAGCGCCAGGGCCATCAACAGGGGCTTAAGGGTTCCTTTCATCATGCTAGTTCCTTTAGGTTCGGTGGCTACCCGAGCCACCCTCTTTGCAGTTCGAATGAGTCCTATTGCGGACATAAAAAAGGCCGGTGCAGCGTTCCACCCCAAAGGGGGATATCCTGCCGTGCCGGCCGTTTGTTATGACAGGGTGCCGGGCGACACCCTGTTTGTCGGCTTACCAGTCGTTGAACTTGTCCAGATCGATACCGGACTTGCCCGGGGCCAGGATATTGTTGGGATCCAGGGCCTTCTTCAGGGTGTGCTCCAGGCGACGCTTGGTCGGACCATAGCTCTGGGCCACCCGATCCATAAAGCGGGTGTTGACCCGGTACACGGCGTAGCCGCGCTTCTCAAACTCGTCGAGCAGCTCGTTGAAGCAGGCATCGGCGCGCTTGGTTTCTTCCGGGTTGGTGCGGTCATAGAGCACGTCGATCACGTGGTGCATGTCGCGCCAGCCAACGATGAACTCGCCCACATAGTCCAGGCCGTGCTTGTTGAGGATCTGCTTGGCCAGGGCGTATTGCTTGTCACACTCGCTGCCCTTGGCCTGGCTGACCGGTGCAAACCACATGGAGCCGCCGCCCCCGCGCCAGTTATACAGGCCGAACTCCCGCAGGTTGGGCACGCCGGACATCAGCTTGGCACGGTAGGTGAAGGGCTCGGTACCGGCGGCTTCTTCCTCGGTGACGATCTTGCCCTTGCCCAGCTGTTTCAGCGCACCGGTCACGATGTTCCAGTTCACTTCCACCTGCTCAGGGGTGCCGTATAGGGCGCAATACACGTTCCAGGCACCCAGGTGCTTGTCTTTCTGGATCTGCTTGAGGATGGCGTCGGAGGTGGCGCCCGGCTCGCTGGTGTAGTCGGAACGACGCACCCCGGCGGTGGAGGCTTCCCACAGCACACCGGCGATCACCACCGAGTTGGGGATCACCTGGTTGATGCGCAGCGGACGAATAAACTCGACGATCTCGGCGATGTCGGTCTCTTCCTCAAACTGGATCTCGAACGGCTTGATCACCGGCGGCTTGGGCATCAGCCAGAAGCCCAGCTTGGTGCAGATGCCGTAGTTGGCCTGGGTGAACATACCGTCCAGGGTCGGGCCGTAGCCCCATTTGAATACCTGCCAGGCGTTGTCGCCTTCCACGCCACCCATGCCGGTGCGGTAAATGTCGCCGTTGGCCAGCACCAGCTCCATGCCGCACTGCATCAGAAAGTGCTCGCCGTAAGGGGTGTAGCCCACGCCCCGGTCCATGGTGTTACCCAGGGGGCCGGCAATGGCCGAGGGCGCCGAGAACGACAGCATCAGCGGAATGTTGTTTTCCTGCAGGTAGTCATACAGCTGCTGGTAGGTCACCCCCGGCTCCACCAGGGCGGTGCCCAGATCGGCATCCACCTCGATGATCTTGTTCATCTTCTTCAGATCCAGGATGATCTGGCCGCGATGATGGGGCGCCGAGGTGCCATAGCCGAAGTTGCGGCCGGTGGAAATGGTCCACACCGGGATCTTGTGTTCGTTACAGATCTTGACCACCCCCTGGATCTGCTCGACCGTGGTGGCGGTCACGGCGGCGGAGGGCGCATGCTCGGCGTCCTCGCTGGGCATCATGATCTTGTTGTAGGGCTTGAGCTGGGCGTCTTCCACCAGCACGTTCTCGTCACCCAGCAGGGCCCGGAACTTCTCGATGGCCTGATGGAACTCACCCTGATCAACATCGCGGGGCAATACCTTGTAATCTTGTTCACTCATGAGATGGGTATCCTTCAGGTCTCAATGGAAAATGACACATAGTGGCCATTCGGAATGGCGGCACGGGCCGGGGGCGCGGCGCGCAGGTAACGACGACCCGGCTCCGGCGAGGCCAGGGCAAAGGCCAGCGCCGGTGCCCACTGGGTGCCCGCCGCCAGGGTCTGCTCGGTGAGAGCGGAGGGCCGATCACAGCCGTCACTCAGGGAGGCAAACTGGCCGATGCAGGCGCCGGCCTCGGACGTCACCGACAGCCGGTGGCGCGACTGGCCATGCTCGGTCACATGCTGACCGGACCAGTGCAGGCGGGCACCGGCACTGCGGGCCAGGCTCAGAATAAGAGTGCCGCTGGCGTCATCCACCAGGCCGATGATGCGCTCGCCCCGGGCGCCGTGCAGCCGCTGCTGCAGCTCGGAAAGAAACTCCATGTCGCTGTCGGTGCGCAGCAGGGTGGCGTCCTGGCCGGCGGGGTTGGCCCGCACACCGGCGGCAAAGGCGGCCTCGGCCTCGGCGCCGCTCACCAGCATCAGCAGCGGTTTGCCGGCCGGGTCGCTGGCGACCGGGCCGGCACTGGCCAGACCGGCCCGGCCCAGGGTCAGGCCGGCCAGACCGCCCAACGCGACCCCCTTGAGTACGGAACGACGTTCAATAGTCATGCTTACTCCTTGGCCGGGGCCGGCAGTTGCTGAATGTATTCACCCACCTGCTGCAGCGAGGCATCATCAATAAAGGAAGCGGGAAAGGCCGGCATGGCCCGGAAGCCCTGGCGCACGATGGCGGAGATATAGGCCGGCGGCAGGCCGCGGCCGGCCAGTACCGGGCCGATTTCGCCATTGGTCTCATGGCAGTGGCCACAGACCTTCTGGTACACATGCTCACCGCCTTTCCACTGGCCATCGCCGCTGGCGCTGGCAGAAAAAGCAGTCAGGGCCGCCGGCAGTGCCAAGGCGGCAACGGCAAGGGATCTTGCCTTGGAACGAATCGCTGACATCTTGGATGCTCCTTGCTTATTTGTTGGGTCAAGCCATATGCTCCCCCGGCGCACCGGGGGAAGGGCTCAGTGAAACTCAGAACGGATAACGACGCGGTTCGTGCTGCACGGTGATCCAGTGATCGGTGGTGAATTCCTCGATGGCCCACTCGCCGTTGAAACGGCCCAGACCGGAGCTCTTTTCGCCGCCAAAGGCCGCGTTGGGCTCGTCGTTGACCGGCATGTCATTGACGTGGGTCATGCCCGCCTCAATGCCCTGGGCAAAGCGCACGCCCCGCTCCAGGTTGCCGGTAAAGACGGCACTGGACAGGCCGTAGTCGCTCTGGTTGGCCAGCTCCAGGGCATGCTGCTCGTCGCGAGCCACCTGAATGCCCACCAGCGGGCCGAAGATTTCTTCCCGGGCGATCTCCATGTCGGCGGTAACATTGCCGAATACATGAGGCGGCAGCACATTGCCCTCGGGCTCGCCGCCCACCAGCACGCTGGCCCCTTCGGCCTTGGCGGTTTCAATCTTGACGAGCAGCCCCTGCAGCTGCTTCTGGTTGATCACCGGGCCCACCACGGTGTCGGGCTTGCTCGGATCCCCGTAAGGCAGCGCCTTGACGCGCTCCGCATAGCGACGGGTAAATTCCTCGGCCAGCGGCTGCTCCACGATAATGCGGTTAACGGCCATGCAGATCTGGCCCTGATGCAGGAACTTGCCCACCACGGCGGCACTGACCGCCTGCTCCACGTCCGCATCGGCCAGCACCACGAAGGGGCTGTTGCCGCCCAGCTCCAGGGCCACGTGCTTGAGGTGTTTGCCGCCAGTGGCCAGGCGACCGATGTTGAGGCCGATCTCGGTGGAGCCGGTAAAGGAGATAAAGCCCGGTACCGGGTGCTCGACGAAGGCGTCACCGATTTCGGCACCGGAGCCCACCACCACGCTCAGCACGCCGGCAGGCAGGCCGGCTTCTTCGAAGATATGTGCCAACAGCAGGCCGCCGGTGACCGGGGTATCGCTGGCCGGCTTGATCACCACCGCATTACCCAGAGCCAGGGCCGGAGCCACGGAACGCTGGGTCAGGTGCAGGGGAAAGTTCCAGGGGCTGATCACGCCCACCACGCCCAGGGGCTTGCGGTAGACCCGGCTTTCCTTGCCCGGCACACCGCTCGGCAGAATGCGGCCATGCACCCGTGACGGGAAGCTGGCGGCTTCCAGGGTGATGGCGCGGGCGGCACCCCACTCGATCTGGGCCTTGATGCGGGTACTGCCCGACTCCTTGATGATCCAGTCGACGATCTCGTCCTTGCGCTGATCAAAGATAGCCACCGCCTTCAGCATTACCGCGGCACGCGCCGCCGGTGCCATCTTCGCCCAGCCTTTCTGGGCCTCGCGCGCGGCAGCAAAGGCCTCGTCCAAGTCCTCCCTGGTGGCCAGATTCAGCTCCAGCAGGGGCTGCTGAGTGTAAGGGTTAACGACTTGCAGCTTGCGCTCGGCGCGCCCGGGCCGCCATTGACCGGCTAACGGCTGCAGCTCAAGGTTCTGGTAAGAACTGGTAGTCATAAAACATCCTTTCTTTAAATTGGGATCAGCAGTAGCAGACTGCCGGCTTGCAGAGAATAACGGTATCCGTTGACCCCCGGGTCACGGGATTCTCTGCCAGTAAACATGTATGCCCCGGAACCGGCAGCAATATGTTATATCAATGTTATTCCAGACTAATTATTAATAGTGCCGGTTAAAAATGAATTTTTTGCCGTCATGCATATCGAAAACGATATGCATGATGATGAGGCAGCATGAATAGTACCTCTTATTCTACGCCGGTATTCTACTCCGGACAGGGTACAAACTGAAGCACCCAACAACCATTCCGTTTTCGATATATCAATTCGATAAAACCTTATTTTACACGACCGTTACTTTAAGCAACATTAAGCTTAGTATTTTCCGTAGCCAACACAGGCAAGCATCATGACACAGACCCTGGCAATCAATGGAGTCATGCTCCACTATCGACTGGAAGGACCGAGCCATCTGCCCCTGTTGGTCTTTTCCAACTCCCTGGGCACCGATCTGCGGGTATGGGAGCCTCTGCTTCCCCTGCTGGCCAACCATTTTCGTTTCCTGCGCTACGACAAGCGCGGCCATGGCCTGTCGGCCTGTCCGCCGGCCCCTTATCATATCGATGATCATATCAATGATCTGATTGGCCTGCTCGATGCACTCCAGCTTGATCAGGTGGCCCTGTGCGGCCTGTCGGTGGGCGGCATCATCGCCCAGGGCGTGGCCTCCCGCCGGCCCGAGCTGGTCAAGCAGCTGATTCTGTGCGACACCGCCCACAAAATCGGCCCTGCTCAGGGCTGGGACGATCGCATCAATAGCATCCGCGGCCAGGGCATCGAGGTTATCGCCGATGCGGTCATGGAGCGCTGGTTTGCCGCCGAATTCCGCCGCCAGCAGCCGGTTGAGCTGGCCCTGTGGCGCAACATGCTGGTTCGTACCCCGATGGAAGGTTATATTGGTACCTGTGCCGCCATCCGCGATGCGGATCTGACCGACAGTTCCGCTCGTCTGACCCAGCCGACCCTGTGCCTGGTCGGGGATCAGGACGGCGCCACCCCGCCGGAGCTGGTGCGAAGCACCGCCGAGCTGATCCCGAACAGCCGTTTCGCCATCATAGACAATGCCGGGCATCTGCCCTGCGTCGAGCAGCCGGCGGCGCTGGCGGCGCTGATCACCGACTTTATCGGCCAACGCACTGCCCCGCCGAATCGTTTTGACCTGGGCATGGCGGTGCGCCGCTCGGTACTGGGCCATGCCCATGTGGACCGGGCCAATGCCAACAAGAGTGTCTTCGACGAGCCCTTCCAGACCTTTATCACCGAAGGCGCCTGGGGCTCGGTATGGAGCCGCCCCGGTCTCAGCAAGCGGGATCGCAGCCTGCTGACCATAGCGCTGATGGCTTCGCTTGGGCATGAAGAAGAGCTGGCCATGCATATTCGCGCCACCCGCAATACCGGCGCCAGCAAGGCGGAAGTGCAGGAAACCCTGCTCCACCTCGCCGTGTATGCCGGCGTGCCGGCATCCAATACCGCCTTCCGCATCGCCAAGGAAGTCTATAACGAACTCGAAAACCAAGAGGAACAATGAGCATGAGCAGCATCACCAAGAGGGACTGGTCCAGCCATCCCGCCTACCTCTCGCCGGAATACAAGTCATCCATCCAGCGGGGCGCCTCCCGGAACCTGATCCAGATCGACCCCGAGCTGGCCGAGCTGACCGGCCCGGCCTTCGGCCCAGAAGTGCTGGGACCGCTGGATCACGATCTGACCAAAAACGGCCAGGTCAACGGCGAGCCCCTCGGCGAGCGCATCGTGGTGACCGGCCAGGTATTCGACGAATTCGGCCAGCCGGTGGCCAATACTCTGGTCGAAATCTGGCAGGCCAACGCCGCCGGTCGTTATGTACACAAGGCCGACCAGCACGAGGCACCGCTGGACCCCAACTTCCTGGGCTCGGGCCGCTGCCTGACCGACGCCGAGGGCCGCTACAGATTCTACACCATCAAGCCCGGCGCCTATCCCTGGGGCAACCATCCCAACGCCTGGCGTCCGAACCATATCCATTTTTCCCTGTTCGGGCCGTCCATCGCCACCCGCATCGTGACCCAGATGTACTTCCCCGGCGATCCCCTGCTGGAGTATGACCCCATCTTCGAAAGCACCCCGGCCGCAGCCCGTGACCGGTTGATCAGCGACTTCTCGCTGGAGGTGACCGAAGAGGGCTTTGCCCTGGGTTATATCTTCAATATTGTGCTGCGTGGCATCAACGCCACCCCAGTGGAGGCCTGAGCCATGACCATGAAACAAACCCCGTCGCAAACCGTCGGTCCCTACTTCGCCTATGGCCTGACCCCCCAGCAATATCACTACCCCTTTTCCCAGATTGCCGGCAGTCAGCTGGTGCAGGGCGAGGTAAAGGGCGAGCGCATCCGCATCACCGGTCAGGTATTCGACGGCCAGGGTGAGCGGGTGGACGATGCCATGATCGAAATCTGGCAGGCCAACGCCGCCGGTCGCTTCAAGCATCCGCTCGACCAGCGCGCCGAGCGTCCGCTGGATGACGGCTTCCTCGGCTTTGGTCGCTGTGGCACCGGCACCAGCACCGATCAGAGCTTCAGCTTCGATACCGTCAAGCCGGGTGCGGCCCAGGATGGTCATGCGCCTTTTATCACAGTGGTGGTGTTCCTGCGTGGCCTGCTGAGCCATGCCTATACCCGCATCTACTTTGCCGATGAAGCCGCGGCCAACGAGGCGGACCCTGTGCTGAACAAGGTGCCCGCCGAGCGGCGCCAGACCCTGATCGCCCACCGTGCCGACACCGCCACCGGGGTGGAATATCGCTTCGATATTCACATGCAGGGCCCGCAGGAAACCGTGTTCTTCGATGTATAGGGACTAACCTCACCACCCAGCCTGCACCCCGGCCATCATGCTGGCGACCGGGGTGCAGGCATCG
The DNA here is from genome assembly GCF_016907015.1 of Oceanisphaera litoralis. GTDB lineage: Bacteria > Pseudomonadota > Gammaproteobacteria > Enterobacterales > Aeromonadaceae > Oceanimonas > Oceanimonas litoralis. The sequence goes on along the minus strand of NZ_JAFBBE010000020.1, from coordinate 14,100 downwards.
GCATGCCCGGGATGAGCCGGCCATGCCGACGAGGCTCCCGCCCGGGCGGGAGCCTCGTGCCCACCTCCGCCCATCGTCAGGTCGTTTTTCGCGTCGGTATCCCTATGCGCCAGGTGCGCCGCACGATACCCTTAACCCCGCCATCATCCGTACAGCGAGGCTGCCATGTTTTCCATTTCTCCTTTTGATTCCGCCCTGTTCCGCGAGCTGCTGTCCCATCCGGACGCCGCCCGCTGGCTTGGCGATGAGGCCCAGATCCGCGCCATGCTGAATGTCGAGGCCGAGCTGGCCCTGGCCCAGGCCGACTGCGGCCTGATCCCGGTCGACGCCGCCGAGGCCATCGCCCGGGCCGCCGCCGAACTGGAATTGCCCGCCATCAAGCTGGCGTCCGGCACCGCCGCCGCCGGGGTGCCTGTTCCGGCCCTGATCACGGCGCTGAAAAAGGCCCTGCCCGCCGAACAGGCCCGCTGGGTACACTTCGGCGCCACCAGCCAGGATATTGTCGATACCGCCCTGGTCCTGAACTGCCGGGAGCTGCTGGGGCACTATGAAGCCGGCCTGACCCAGGTTATCGGTCGGCTGGCCCGACTGGCCCGGGCCCATCGCCATACCCTGATCGCCGGCCGTACCCGTACCCAGCAGGCGGTACCCATGAGCTTCGGCTTCAAGGCCGCCAACTGGCTGGCCCCGCTGCTGCGCCAGCAGGAGCGGCTGCAACAGCTTAAACCGCGTCTGCTCAAGGTGCAGCTGGCCGGCGCGGTCGGCACCCTGGCCGCCATGGGGGAACAGGCCCCACGGATTGCCGAACGGCTGGCCGAGCGACTGGGGCTGGCCCCCGGCCGCAACTGGCACACCCAGCGCGACAGCCTGGTGGAGCTGGCCGACTGGCTGGCCCTGACCACAGGCAGCTTGGGCAAGCTCGGCCAGGACTGGCTGTGGCTGAGCCAGACCGAGGTCGGTGAAATCAGCTTCACCAATGGGGGCGGCTCCTCCACCATGCCCCAGAAATGCAACCCGGTGAATGCCGAGATTCTGGTGGTCATGGCGCGCCATAATGCGGGACAGGTCGGGCAGATGCACCAGGCCATGGTGCAGGAGCATGAACGCAGCGGCAGCGCCTGGACCCAGGAGTGGCTGGTGTTGCCCGGCATGCTGATGAGCACGGCAGTGGCCCTGCGGCACGCCGAAGAGGCGCTCGCTCACCTGGTGGTGAACACCGACCGGATGGAGGACAACCTGGCCTTCTATAATGGGGTTATCTTTGCCGAGGCCGCCACCTTCGCCCTGGCCCGGCAGATGCCGCGGGATCAGGCGGCCGAGCTGGTCAAGGCCGCCTGCAAACAGGCCATTGGTGGTGAGCGCCACCTGTTTGCACTGATCGCCGAACAAAGCGGCATCACCCTCGATCTGGCCAGCCTGCAACAGAGCCTGCTCGAAGGGGGTGCCACCGCCACCTGGTTCGAGGATATACTGGCCGCCACCGACCACTGAACCGATTACACATAAGAGGAGTTGCCTTGCTGGCCATACTATCGATTACCGCCCCCATCTTCCTGCTGATAGGATTGGGCTATGGCGCCGTCCGCTGGCGCATTATCCCCACCGAGACCGTTCCCGGCCTGGGCCGCTTTGTCCTCTACTTTGCCATGCCGGGGCTGATCCTCAGCACCCTGAGCAAGATGCGAATAGAGGACGTCATCGATCCCGGCTTTATGCTGGCCTATGGCCTGGGCTCGCTGCTGCTGATGGGGATTGGGCTGCTGGGGTTCCGGCTATGGCGGCAGGAGCCGGTGCTGGCCTCGCTCAAGACCATGGGCATGGTGATGCCCAATACCCCCTATTTCGGCTTTCCGGTGCTGCTGCAGGTGGTCGACAGCGTGGCCGGTCAGGCCCTGGCCCTGGCCATGCTGGTCGAGGCCCTGCTGATCATCCCGCTGTCGATGGCGCTGCTGGAATTTTACTCCTCGCGCGACGGCAACCAGTCGCTGGGTCAGGTGCTGCTGACCCTGCCCAAACGGGTACTGCGCAACCCCATGATCATCGCCATTCTCGTCGGCCTGCTGTTCGCCCTGCTTGAGCTGCGCCTGCCCCCGGCTCTGACCACCACCCTGGACATGCTGGGCCGCTCCTCGGCGGCGGTGGCCCTGTTCGTGATCGGCGCCTCCCTGGTGGGCAGCCCGCTCAGGGGGCAGGTGGGCGGCATGATGCCGGTTCTGGCCGGCAAGCTGATCGCCCACCCGCTGCTGGTGGGGCTGATGATCTGGCTGCTGCCGCCCTTCAACCCTGATTTGCAGCTGGCGCTGCTGTTGCTGGCCGCCATGCCGATGATGAGCATCTATCCCATCTTCGGCAGCCAGTATGGCCATCGCCATTTCGCCGCCGGCACCCTGCTGCTGACCACAATCAGCGCATTTATCACCATTTCGGTACTGTTGCTGTTCATCCGCTGATCTTCCCCGCTCCCTGCCTTCGGCCCTTAACCATATCGAAACCGATATAAGCAAGGGCCGATTATTCATTATTCCTCCCCGCCCCTTTGTTTTAATGTTGTTTCACAAGTGAGATGTAATTGTTTCATAGGTTTGCAGTTATTCGGTAATCGCAAGGACGCTGCCAACCACCATCATAGAGGTGAGCCCATGAATAAACTTGCAACTTTGACCCTGGCCACGCTGCTCGGCACCGCCGCCGCCCATGCCGCCGACTATAATCTGCGGTTTTCCCATTTTTGGCCGGCCAGCTCGGGAGTGCACCAGGGGTTTGAAGACTGGGCAACATCACTGGAGACCGCCTCCGATGGTCGTATCAAGGTGGATTTCTACCCGGCCCAGACCCTGACCAAGGCGGCCCAGAGCTACGATGGCGTCAAGATGCGCATCACCGACATTGCCGCCACCGTGCAGGGCTATACTGCCAACCGCTTTCCTCTGACCCAGATAGTAGAACTGCCGGGCATGGCCGATTCGGCGGCGCACGGTTCCTGCGTGCTACAGTCACTGTTTGATGAGGGGCTGATCGCCAAAGAATACCAGGACACCCAGGTGCTCTACCTCTTTACCCATGGCCCCGGTTACCTGCACACCCGTGAAAAGGCGATTGAAAAGCCCGAAGATCTGGCCGGTCTCAAAATTCGCCGCCCCACCACCGTCGTCGCCCAACTGCTCGAGTCTCAGGGTGCCCAGCCGGTCGGCATGCCCGCCCCCGAAACCTATCCTTCCCTGCAGCGCGGTGTGCTCGATGGCGTAGCCTTCCCCTGGGAAGCCATGAAAGTGTTCCGCACCAACGAACAGGCCACCCATCATAGTGAAGTCAACCTGTACACTCTGTCATTCATGGTCACCATGAACAAGCAGGTCTACAACGCCATGCCGGAAGATCTCAAGCAGGTGCTCCAGCAGCACTCGGGGCAGGAGTGGTCGCAAAAGCTGGCCCAGGTATTTGATGGCCTGGACAACGCCGGGCGAGCCGAAGCGGTGGCCGATAATCATGACATTACTGGCGCGGATAACAGCCTCTGGCAGCCGGTGTTCGAGCAGGCTACCGAGGAATATCTGTCGGGCCTGGAAAAACGCCGCCTGCCCGCTCGTGATGTCTATCAGCGTGCCCGAGAGCTCAGCAACCGCTGTCAGTCATAATTACAAGGAGAGTATGAAATGGCTGTATTGACACGAATAGCAGACTTTATCGCCCTGCTGATGTATCGGCTTGCCGGTGTGCTGATTATTTTCATGATGTTGGTGGTAGTGGCCGACGTGGCGGCCAGGGCGCTGTTTGCCGTGACCGCCGGCGGCCTGGATCTGACTTTTGTCGGCGGCATCGAGCTGGTCAAGTTCAGCCTGCTGTTTTCCATGCTGTTCGCCTTTCCCCACGCGGTGGACAAGGGACAAATCGTGGTCGATCTGTTTACTCAGCAGATGGACGAGACCAGGCTACGTTTCTTTACCGGCGGCTACACCATCTGTTTTGGCTTTCTCGGCGGCGCCCTTTGTTGGCGCTTCTTTGAAGCGGCCCATTCCGCCACCCAGACCGGTGAGCTGACCCAGGATCTGCTGTTACCTCTGTCCAACATCTATTATGTCGCCGCCCTGGCCCTGGCCATGCTGGCAGCCCGCGGTCTGCTCGCCGGCCAGGCCACCCTTTTTCAGCAGCCACAACCTGGTTCCCATCAGGATGACATCGTCAAGGAGGCCCATTCATGAACCCCGCCATTCTCGGATTACTGTGCCTGGTCGGCATGCTGGTGATGATAGCCCTGCGCTGCCCGGTGGCATTGGCCATGGCTCTGACCGGGCTGGTCGGCTTCGGCCTGATCGTGGCTTTCGAACCGGCGTTTGCCCTGCTGGAAGCCGGCCCTTTTGAAACTCTGAGTAACTACAGCTTCAGCCCCATTCCCATGTTCCTGCTGATGGGAGTACTGGCATCCAAAGCGCGTATGTCGCAAGAGTTGTTCAATGCCGCCCGCTCGCTGTTCGGCGGCTGGCGCGGTGGTATGGCCATAGCCTCGGTCTCCGCCTGCGGCGCCTTTTCCGCCATCTCCGGTTCCTCGGTGGCGACCGCCGCCAGCATGTCGCGAGTGGCTCTGCCGGAAATGCGCCAACACGGCTATGCCGACTCCCTCGCCACCGGCACCCTGGCCGCCGGCGGCACCCTGGGCATTATCATCCCGCCCAGCATCGCCCTGCTGCTGTATGCGCTGATCACCGAGCAATCGGTGGGTGACATGTTCATCGCCGGCCTGCTCCCCGGTATTTTGGGACTCGTTCTCTACTGCTCGACCATCGCCCTACTGGTGTACTTTTATCCTCACCTGGCCAGGCCAGGCAATGTCACGGGCTGGAAGCAAAAGCTGCTGGACACCCGGGGTTTCCTTCCTTTCATGCTGGTATTCGGCCTGATCATCGGCGGCATCTACAGCGGTTTCTTTACCCCCACCGAAGCCGCCGCCATCGGCGCCTTTATTACCCTGATCATCGCCTTGCTGCGCGGCGTGCGCTGGCAAGGGCTAAAAGAAGCGGTATCGGAAACCCTGGCACTGTCGGCGATGATTTTCTTCATGATTGTCGGTGCCGAAATCTTCGGCTATTTTCTGTCGGTATCACGTATTTCCTTCTTCCTGGTCGATCTGGTTGGCGAATGGCAGCTTTCTCCCTATGCGGTGTTGTTTGCCGTACTGCTACTGTTCGTACTGCTCGGCTGCGTGATGGACAGCCTCGCCATGCTGCTGTTGACGGTGCCGGTAGTGATGCCGCTGATCCTCAATGCCGGCTTCGATCCCGTATGGTTCGGTATTGTTGCGGTGATCACCGTGGAGCTGGGATTGATAACGCCGCCGGTGGGCATGAACGTGTTCGTGATCAAGAGCGTGGCACCGGAAGTGCCTATCGGCCATATCTACAAGGGCGTGTTTCCCTTCGTGCTGTCGGATCTGGTTCGACTAATGCTGCTGATCGCCTTTCCGGTACTGGCTTTGGGCCTGATTTAAGCCACATGTTTAAACGACTTGTTACAACAACTTATTACAACCATTTATTACAACAATTTATTACAACAAAGAACGGCATGCCGGAGGCATGCTCAACACAACACACAGTAAGGAAACGCCTATGAAGACTCATAGCCCCGCCTATTCACCGAGTGAACAAGGCCGTCACAAGAGCCGCTGTTTCATCGCCGCCCTGCTGCTTGCCCCCGGTGCCGCCCTGGCCGTTAACGGCCACTATGTGCCCGGTATAGAAGGGATCAGGGGCGCTTCCGCGCCGCCGCCCGGTACCTATTACCGCGGCTATACGGTGCGGTACGAGATCGACCAGCTCAACGACAACAATGGCAAGGCCCTGCCCGGCAGCAACACCGGCTCGGTGACCGCCCTGGCCAACCGTATTATCCATATTACCGACAAGAAGTTTCTCAATGCCGACTACGGCTTCGAGACCATTATTCCGATCCAGCATACCTCGCTGGACTTCAATATCGCCGGTATCGACAATTCCGAGAGCGGGGTGGGGGATATCTTTGTCGGCCCGGTGATCCTCGGCTGGCACGGCCAGCAGTGGGATGCGGTGTTTGCCTCCGGCCTCTGGTTCGACAACGCCAGTAGCTCCAAGCCCGCCGACCCCGGCCTGGGTTACAAAAGCGTGATGATCACCCTGGGCGGCACCTATCATTTCGATACCGCCAAGAGCTGGTCTTTCTCGGCCCTGTCCCGTTACGAGATCAACGGCGACAACAAGCAAGGGCTGGATCAGGGCGACAGCTGGCTGGTGGAATGGGGCCTGGGCAAGCGTCTGGACAACGGCATCGAGCTGGGTCTGGTCGGCTACGACGGCTGGCAGTTCGAAAACGACGAGGGCCAGGACAACGCCAAACTGCAGAAACATGCCATGGGCCTGGAAGCCGGCTACTTCTGGCCCGGCCTGGGCCTGGGCGTATCCGCCGCCTACCTGAACGAATATCAGGTCAAGAACGGCCCTCAGGGCGAGCTGTTCCGGGTCAATTTCACCAAGATTTTCTGAGCCGGGCCGGGCCCGCTCATGTCGGGCCGTTAACCGCCCACGCTTTCATCCTGACTGCACTCCAGTACCGTATTGATAAAGTTCTGCAGGGCCGGGGAATGATTGTGGGTGTTCCAGGCAAAGGACACCGACATGTCACACAGCGCCAGCTCCGGCATCTCGATAAATCTCACGCCGGGCGGCGATATCCATTTACAGTCACCGGGAACAATGGAGATGCCCAGCCCGGCGGCCACCAGGCTGAGGATGGTGACATTGTCGGCGCCGAGCTGAACCACCCTGGGATAGAAGCCCAGCTGGTGCATGTAGGCGAGCAGACGGTCATAGTAAACGGGCGAGGAACTGCGCGGTCCCCAGACAAAATTGTACCGACTCAGCTGTGCGACGGTCTCGGGCGGCGCGCTGACCAGGGGAGACTGTTCGGGCACCGCCAGCACCAGGTTATCCCGGTGAAACTTCCGGACTTTCAGGTAATCGGGTCGGTTGTCCTCCATATAAAGGAAGCCGGCGTCGATGGAGCCGTCTTTCAGCTTTTCGCTTTGAGGGCCGGACAACAAGGGAAACACCTCCAGCGCCACCCGAGGGTAGCGCTCCCGAAAACCGGACAGCACCCGTTTGATCCCCGGCACCCACAGGTGCGCCACCGTTACCCCCACGGTCACCTTGCCGATGACCCCCTGGCTCAGGGAGCCGATGCGGGCGATGACCCTCTCTCTGGTTGCCAGCAACTGCTTTGCCTCTTCGTACAGGGCCCTGCCGGTCACGGTGAGGCTGATGCCCTTGGCGCCGCGCTCGAACAGGCTGCTCCCCAAATCGGTTTCCAGGGCATGGATCTGACGGGTCAGTGCCGGCTGGGCGATATGCACCCGGCGGCTGGCCGCGGAGATGGAGCCTTCCTCGACGATGGCGACAAAATAACGTAACTGGCGAAAATCCATTGGTTCCTGCTCCCCTCTTGCTGCCACCAAGGCATACTTTACCCATGCAAGGTATACCATAAAGGCATGGACTATATATTTATTTACTATTTTATGTATCCATTTTTTAACGTTACCTTCACTGGCAAGGTCAATAATATTACCTACATGTTAAAAAACACCTGCATGTTAAAAATTACCTCGCAAAGGAGATGCCGTATGCGAAGCAACTACTGGATAGGGTTGCATTTTGTGCTTTGTACCCTGGCCATGATCTGGCCCGGTGCCCTGATCGCCAACCGCTATGAACCCACAGTGCTGGGTCTGCCGTTTTTATTCTTCTGGTACATCCTGTGGATGTTCCTGCTGTTCGCCGGCCTGCTGGTGGCCTTTATCAAGGTGCATGGAGGCAAGCGTGATGTCTGATTCGATTATTGTTACCGGGATCACCCTGACCTATCTGGCGCTGGTGCTGTGGGTCGGGCTACGGGCCCGCACCAAGAACACCGGCTCCAGCCTGGAGGAATATGTGGCCGGCGGCCGTCACGTGGGTGTGGTGATCCTGTTCTTTATTCTGGGTGCGGAAATCTTCTCGGCCTTCGCCTTCCTCGGGGCCCCCGGCTGGGCCTACAAGCACGGCGCTCCCGCCCTCTATATTTTGGCTTACCTCAGCCTGGTGCCCATCATCATCTGGATCATGGGCCCCCGGGTGCGTGAGCTGGGCAAGCAGCACGGCTACCTGACCCAGGCCGACATGATTTCCCACCACTACAACAGCAAGAGCCTGGGGGCCTTCGCCGGTATCATCAGCGTGGTGGCCTTTATTCCCTATCTGGCCATTCAGATTGCCGGTGCCGGCATGCTGTTTCAGGCGGCGACCGGCGGCCTGGTCCCCTTCTGGCTGGGCTCGCTGATCGCCTTCCTGGTAGTGGCCGTGTATGTCTACTGCAGTGGCCTGGGCGGCATCGGCTGGACCAACCTGATGCAGGGGGTCATGATGGTGGGCATTGCCTGGTTCCTCGGCTGGGTGGTCACCGATAACCTGTTTGGCGGCGTCGGCCCCATGTTCGAGCAAATCCAGTTGCAGATGCCGGAATACCTGGTGATGCCCGGCTCCACCGGGGTCATGGGCTGGGGCGCCTTCAGCACCGCCATCCTGGTCAGCGCCTTCGGTGGCGCCATGTGGCCACATCTGTTCATGAAATTCTATACCGCCGACAGCGCCTACTCCCTGCGCAAGGTGAGCGTGTTCTATCCGCTGTTCGCCTATTTGCTGGTTCCGCTGCTGTTTGTTGGCTTTGCCGGCATACTGACCTTCGCCGATGCGCCTCTGGCCAAACCCGATGAGGTACTGCTGAAGCTGGTGATGGAGGTGCTGGATCTTTCTCCCTGGGTCACCGGCATTATGCTGTCCGGTGCGCTGGCGGCGGCCATGTCGACCGGTGCCAACCTGGCGCATACCGCCGCTACCATAGCGGTGCGCGATATTCTCTGTATTTCGGTACTGCGCAATGCCTCGGAACAAACCGTGGTAAGGGCCATCCAGATCAGTGTATTGGTGGTGTCCCTGCTGGGGTATCTGTTCGCCATCTACAGCCCCGCCTCACTGGTGGCCGTGCTGCTGGGCGCCTTCGGCCTTATCCTGCAACTGATGCCCATGGTGGTCGGTGCCCTCTTTATACCGAGCCTGCGCAAGAGCTCCGTGGTGGCCGGCGCCGCCCTGGGCGGTGCCCTGACCCTGCTGTATCAGTTCATTCTGCCCTCCCCCTTCGCGTTTCATCCGGGATTCTGGGGCATAGCCCTGAACCTGCTGGTGGTGACCACCTTGCAGTTGCTGATTAGCGGCAAGACACACACCGTCTCACCCAAGGCTTAAGGTAACGGTATGCATATCAATGAATTGATTAGCGGCGCCATCGACCAGGTCTATGCCGGCGTGGAACGGCTGTACAAGGACATCCACCAGCATCCGGAGCTGCCGTTCGAGGAGTTTGAAACCAGCCGCAAGCTGGCCGAGCAGCTGCGACAGGCGGGCTACGAGGTCACCACCGGCGTGGGCAAGACCGGCGTGGTCGGTCTGCTGCGCAATGGCGAAGGCCCCTGCGTGATGCTGCGGGGTGACATGGATGCCCTGCCCATCCGCGAACAGACCGGGCTGGACTATGCCAGCTGCAAGCAGACCGAGGCGGGTATCCCCGTGATGCACGCCTGTGGCCACGATCTGCACGCCAGTTGCCTGGCCGGTGCCGCCGCCGTACTCCATGCCCTGCGGGAGCACTGGCAGGGCACCCTGATGATAGTGCATCAGCCGGCGGAAGAGATTTTCGGCGGCGCCCAGGCCATGCTGGCCGATGGTCTCTATGAGCGCTTCGCCCGTCCCGACGTGATCCTGGGACAGCACAACATGCCGGCATTGTCCGGCATGGTCGGCCACCTGGCCGGTCAGACCATGTCCGCCGCCACCACCCTGGGGGTGACCATACACGGCAACGGCGGCCATGGCTCCATGCCGGCACAAACGGTCGATCCCGTGGTGATCGCCGCCCATGCGGTGGTGCGGCTGCAGACCATTGTTTCCCGCGAAGTGGAGCCGAGCGAACAGGTGATCGTCACGGTCGGCAAGCTGCAGGCTGGCACCCAGGGCAATGTGATCCCGCACAGCGCCGAGCTGGAAATCAATGTGCGCAGCTTCAGCGACGAGGTGCATGATCAGGTAATAGCGGCGATCAAGCGTATCATCGATGCCGAATGCCAGGCGGGCCGCTCACCCAGACCGGCGGAATACCGGGTGTTGACCGAAACCATCACCATGAACAACGACGCGGCCACGGTGGCCCGGCTGCGCCAGGCCCATGGGGATTTCTTCGGCGCCGGGCAGCTCTTCGAGATGAAGCGCCTGGGCGGCAGTGAGGACTTTCCCTATTTCGGCAATGCCGCCGCCGGTGGCTTTGGCGGAGAGGATATCCCCTATGCCTACTGGTTTATCGGTGCCGCGACCCCGGAAAACTGGCAAACCACCACCGGAGACAGGGCCGCCGAGCGCATGCTGCAACTGCCCATGCCCCATTCGCCCTACTATGCGCCGGATCGCCAGCCTTCACTGATCACCGGCATGGCGGCCATGGTCACGGGGGCGCTGGCGTTTTTCGAACGCTGAATCCTGACCTGCAATGGCCGGACCATGCCGGCCATTCACCCCATTCACCCCATTTACCCCATTTACCCCATTTACCCCATTCACCCCATTCACCCCATAACCCCGGCAGCGGCGGCCACGCGTCGCCACTGCTGTGCTCTCAAACAGGGTATCGGCTATCTTCACGGCCGATCCCCGCCCCCCTTACCGGCAGCATGTCATGATTCGGCCTTGTCGACCTTGCCTGACAACTGCCCGACCCCGGCCTGCCGAAATTCATTGGGTGAACGGCCTGTCAGTCGGCGAAAAAAACGTGAAAAATAAGCCGGCTCGCTGAATCCCAGGCTGTCGGAGACCCGGGCAATGGTCATGGAGGTGTAGATCAGGTTTCGCTTCGCTTCCAGCAACAAGCGCTGGTGAATAAACTGCAACGCCGTCTGCTTGCCCAATTGCTGGCAGAGACAGTTCAGACGCACCACCGAAATCCCCAGGTTGGCGGCATACTTCTGCACCGACCATTGTTCATGATAATGGCGCTCGACCAGCCCGGAAAAACGGGCGAAATAGACATGCCCCTTCGAGCGCAATTCACTGAAGGTATCCAGCTCGATACTGCGCCGTTGCAGCCAGGTCAGCAACAGGGTGATCCAGGATTCCAGTGCCAGCTCCCTGCCCGTCCCATGATGGCCGTACTCCCGCGCCAATGAGCTAAACACGAAATCGAGAAACGCCTTGTCCTCTGCTATCGGCAGGCTGAGCGACGCACTGCCAAAGGCGAGCGGCATGTTCATGGCTTGCTCGAAGCGGGAAACCAGAGGCGTCGCCAGGGTCAGTACCGCGCCACGCACATCCCTGGAAAAGCGGAAACCGTGCACACACAGGGGGCTGACCCACTGCAGTACCCCGCCCTCAACGACACGGGTCTCCCCTTCTATATACAGCTCTGCCTGGCCCTGCTGTACATAGAGCAACTGGTACAGATCACTGTGCCGGTGTGGCTTGATTTCCCAGTCATGCAGGCTGCTGCGCTGGGCGATGGATTCATAGTGCAACAGATCGGGAGTCAACCAGTGACCCAGCTCTCCGTAGAGCTTAAAAATCGGTATTTCGCCACCCATACCCTCTCCTGGAGTTTAAAAAAGTCCAACTATAATCACCAATAGTCCCTGTTCATTCACCCAATATTAACCAAAAATACAAACAAGAAACATCGGGATAACCGGTTTCAACCGGCATGGAGGAAAGAAATGAAAACACAAGTCGCTATTATTGGTGCAGGCCCCGCGGGCCTGCTGCTGGGTCAGTTGCTGCATAGGGCGGGCATCGACAATGTGATTGTCGAGCGCCAGACACCGGAATACGTACTGGGCCGCATCCGTGCCGGGGTACTGGAACAGGGCATGGTTGACCTGCTGCGCGAAGCCGGTGTCGGTGAACGGATGGATGCCGAAGGCCTGGTGCACGACGGTTTTGAGCTGGCACTCGATGGCCGGCTGGAGCATATCAACCTGAAAGCGCTGACCGGGGGCAAGACAGTGATGGTCTATGGCCAGACCGAAGTCACCCGCGATCTGATGGCCGCCCGCGACGCCTGTGGCGCCAAATCCATCTATCAGGCCGACCAGGTCCAACCCCATGACATGAAAAGCGACAGTCCCTATATCACCTTTGAAAAAGACGGTGAAAGCTATCGCCTGGACTGTGACTATATCGCCGGCTGTGACGGTTTTCATGGCATATCGCGCCAGTCGATTCCCGCCGAGGTACTCACCGAGTTTGAACGGGTCTATCCTTTCGGCTGGCTGGGCCTGCTGGCCGATACCCCGCCGGTGCACGATGAACTGATCTACGCCCGTCATGAGCGTGGTTTCGCGCTGTGCAGCATGCGTTCCTCCACCCGCACCCGTTATTATGTACAGGTACCGGCGACTGAAAAAGTGGAAGACTGGTCAGATGAACGCTTCTGGGATGAACTGCGCAGCCGCCTGCCCGCCGAGCAGGCCGCCAAGCTGGTGACCGGTCCGTCTCTGGAGAAGAGCATAGCGCCGCTGCGCAGCTTTGTGGTGGAGCCGATGCAGTACGGCAAATTGTTCCTGCTCGGCGACGCCGCCCACATAGTCCCGCCCACCGGCGCCAAGGGGCTGAACCTGGCCGCCAGTGACGTCAACACCCTGTACCGCATCCTGGTCAAGGTCTATCAGGAAGGCCGTACCGAACTGCTGGAGAAGTACTCCGAAATCTGCCTGCGCCGGATCTGGAAGGCAGAGCGGTTCTCCTGGTGGATGACCAGCATGCTGCATGATTTCCCGGAAAACGACGCCTTCACCAAGCGTATGCAGCAGACCGAACTGGAATATTTCGTCGGCTCGGAAGCCGGAAGAAAGACCATTGCGGAAAACTACGTCGGCCTGCCCTACGAAGAAATAAAATAATTCATCAGCCGAGACCACCGTTCAGATGATCAGCGTCCGACATGAAGAACGGTGTTCCTCTAAGTAATACCGCATAACAGGAGTGGTTCAGTCGTCATTCCCACGAAGGTGGGAATCCAGGGCCTGTAGCGCAGAATTTTCAGACTGCGGTTCACCTGTAAAGACACTGGACCCCCGCCTTCGCGAGGGTGACGATAAAGGCAAACCAACCCTTGTATCCACACCTGTTACGCAAGATTACTTATGCCGCCTGCTTCCCGAAACCGGCACTCAGCGGCGTGATTCCCTGCATGCCCTGACGGTGATGGTGATGGTATCGAGCATGAATATGGAGATGAATGATGGTCCCGGGCGGCATAAGCGTATGGCCGCTGCTTGTCCTGGCGTGGGATACCGGCCGGCCTCGGTTGCAGACCTGCATCATCCTCTCACGATAATGGTACTTGTCGGCCAGGTGCCGATTTGCCATTATCGAGGGCAAGACCATCGTTACCTGAGGAACCGAAAACCATGCCCGCTGTATTGCAAATCGATTTCAAATTCCCCACAGAGATGATGGGCGATGCTCTCACTGCAGGAGCCCGGGAGCTGGCCCATTCCATTAATCAGGAGCCCGGCTTCATCTCCAAGATCTGGACGGAAAATGCCGAAACCGGCGAAGCAGGTGGTATCTATGTCTTTACCGACAAGGCACTTGCCGATCAATATGCCCAGATGCACAGCCAGCGTGTGGCGGCGATGGGCGCCACCGAGATCCGGACAAAAATCTTCGATATCAATACCACACTCACCGATATCAACTGGGGCCACTATACCGCCTGAGCAATACCAGTCGGATTGGTATAGGAACTACAGAAAAAGAAAAAAGCCCTGACCTTATGTCAGGGCTTTTCTGTAATGGTGGAGTAGCAGAAGCCCGGCACTTGAAAGCGAAGGCGCGTATGAGCCGGCTAGGCCAGCCATAACGAGAAAAACCCAGCATTTCTGCTGGGGTTTTGATGTTAATGGCTTACGAATCCCCTCATTTTTATTGTTCAAATAATACCGAAGATCCGCTTGTATAAGCGGTGCTGAGACAGGTAGTAAGAAAACTTCGCCATCAG
>NZ_JAFBBE010000019.1 GCF_016907015.1 Oceanisphaera litoralis | reverse complement strand
GTTACTGCAATTGGGCTTGAGTATTTACCCTGTACTGGAGTAATGTCATCTTGTTGTTTATTAATAGAAAATCAAGCTTAAGTACTAACGAATGAAGACGTATTAACCCCTCAACGACACCTGTTGCTCTAACAACAAACTGTGCAATATAAGAGGGGTGCCTGAAAAGTAGCTCTAAATATTTAGAATCTACAATATAATCCTCGCACTTGTAGACGGCGTAATCTGGACTGACTAAGCCTTGATAGTCTATATTGCTTTTAAAGAAAACGCCTAAGTGAGCTTTAAGCTTATTGAATACTAAATCATTTTTATGAACGATTTTATTATCAATATTGCTAGCTGCAACGGCAGCTTTTTCATGGAAGTCTGCGCGCACAACAAGTCCATGTACCTGACTGACCATAAATAATGGTTCTTCACCAGTTTTAGAGCGTTCACTACGCTCCTTCAACACATATTTAAGTCGCTTAACTTCCCAATGCTCTGGGATCTGCCCTATCCACTCTACGCCCGAATCTTTCATCGGCACTTTGGGATCAAGGCCTTGGGTAACGGCTTGCTGGATAATGATTTGCTTGCGCTCTTTTATCAGCTCAATCTGCTGCTCTTTAATGGCAATCGCTTCGTCGATCTGGGCTGCTTTTTGATCAAGAAAATTGGTGATTAGGGTTTGTTCTTCTAACTTAGGCAGCCATATTTTAGTGTTTTTCAATATGGACTGAGTAATGCTGTAAACCTTTACACCCTTTATCTGCTGTTTTATTTGTTTCCTATAAGAAACAGAGTCTAGGCAGTAAGCAAGATAACGGTGATTCCCTTCCCCTATTGGCCTGCATATCACTACATGGTATCCAGCAAACACAACATCATCAGTTATCAGTTGCGAAAAATTTCCAGAGCCTTCAATATCCTCAGACGTGTCTGCGAATATAAAATCTCCTTTATTCAGCAGTGAGCTTGCGCCTTTAATTAAGTAATCTTCGCTAACACATTTAAGATAATGTTTCTGGGGAGTTACTTCAAACCCATATTTTGAATGAATTTCTCCATAACTGACACAAGGTATGCCCTCATCCTGTAAGTTTTCCTTCGTTATGGTTAACCCTCTTCCGAACTTAAAAAAGTCGCGAAAACGAATAATACTCCAGTGTGCTGGAATTTCCCCCAACCACTCAACGCCAGAATCCTTATACGCCTCATACGTGGGCATTGCCGATAACTTCATCATAGTGTGCCCCTTAGCCCTGAACCTGTTCAACGGCGGCATTAAAGCTGCTCACGCCCAGGATCTGCGCAATCAAGCCTTCGGCTTTTTGCTCCAGCGAAATAATGTCGGCAGCGACGGCTTCAAGTGAGCGTAGCGGTTTGTGGCGATAGAAATATTTGTTAAAGCTGATTTCGTAGCCGATTTTTACCGAATCCAGGTTCAGCCAGGCCTCACTCACATGGGGTTGAACTTCATCTAAAAAGTACTGATAAATGCTCTCGGTTAACGGAATAGACTCACTGTCGCGTAGGTCGGCGCTGGCTTCGTAGGTAATATATTCGTTTGCCTTACCGCTTTTCTTGCCAACCTGTACCGCTGAATGAGGATAAAAACCAAAGTCCGGCAAGTCGGCTTCTGCACACTCGTAGCGCTCCAGCAAGTCAGCCAATTGATCGTCACCGAGCTTAACCACCTTTTTAATCACTTTTTCGGCGGTTTCGTCATACCAGCTCACGCTGTTTAAAATGGCGTTTTTCTCGCTGGCCGAGAGCTTGATTTTGTTGGCTTTAAGCGTTGCATCGACCTGGCTCTTGAACAGGTTGAAGTCGCTAAATTCAGCACCGCCAATGGCGGCCATTAACTGCTCGGCGGTTTCATGCAGCGCCTTCAGCGACCGCCAGTGTTTCACATCGAGCAGCCTGGTTTTGGCTTTATTATTCAAACTTATGTCGTTTTCTTCACACCATTTCATGATGTCTTTTTCTAACGACTTTAATAAGCTTTGCTTTTGCTCGGGCCCATAACCA
Source organism: Oceanisphaera litoralis (assembly GCF_016907015.1). Classification (GTDB taxonomy): domain Bacteria; phylum Pseudomonadota; class Gammaproteobacteria; order Enterobacterales; family Aeromonadaceae; genus Oceanimonas; species Oceanimonas litoralis. The sequence continues at coordinate 76,297 of NZ_JAFBBE010000019.1, read as the reverse complement.
CTGGTCTGGTATACGTCATCGCCGTGCTCGTCATACAAGTACTGCATTGCCTCACTGAGTGACTTGTCGAAGCGCAGCCCGGCCAGTCGCTCGGCGCTAAATTGCGCCTTGCGGCGGTCGGGCCGCTCGATAGTGACCTTGTGATAACCAAAGTCCTCGTTGCGGAAGACTTTGCTGGCCAAGCCCATAGGCTCGTCATTGTCATCCAGCTGGCGCTCTATGGCGGCACAATCCAGGTAAGTGCGGGTAATTAGTGCTATGTGCTCGGGGGAAAATTCGCAGTTTTTATTGCCGAGGTTTTTGCGCAGTTTACGGAATAACAAACTGGCATCCAGCAGCTGTACCTTGCCACGGCGCGCTGCCGGCTTGTTGTTACTCAGCAGCCAGATGTAGGTGGTAATGCCGGTGTTATAAAACAGGTTGTTGGGCAGCTGCACTATGGCATCGAGCATGTCGTTTTCAATAATGTAGCGGCGAATATTGCTCTCGCCGCCCCCCGCATCGCCGGTAAACAAGCTAGAGCCATTGTGTACCGAGGCAATACGACTACCGGCCGGGCTCACGCTTGGCGACTTCATCTTGCTGACCATTTCCATCAAGAACAATAACTGGCCATCACTGGAGCGCGGCGTGGCATCACAGTCTGTTTCAACACCCCAGTAATCGGTTAATTTAATCTTGAAGCGCGGGTCTATGACCTCGGCCCCCTCTTTAATGTGCTTTTGTTCCGAGGCCCAGCTTTTGCCATACGGCGGGTTAGACAGCATAAAATCGAAGCGGTCTGATGCAAACTCGTCGATCGACAAGGTAGAGCCCACTTTGATGTTTTGCGGGTTATTGCCCTTGATCATCATGTCCGACTTACAGATGGCGTAAGTCTCGTCGTTGATTTCTTTACCGAACAGGTAAATATCGCGGTTGGCAGCGGGATAGCGTTCTTCAATAAAGTTTTGCGACTCGGTGAGCATGCCGCCACTGCCACAGGCGGGATCATACACCGACATGGTCAGTGGCAGGCTGTCTTTCACCGGGTCAAACACCAGGTGGGTCATCAGCTCAATCACTTCACGGGGGGTAAAGTGCTCGCCGGCCTCTTCGTTGTTTTCTTCGTTAAACTTGCGGATCAGCTCTTCAAACACATAGCCCATGCCCAGGTTGGTGAGCGCAGGCATCATGTTACCGTCGGGATCGGCAACCGTGTTGGGGGTGAGGTTGATGTAGGGCGAAACAAACTTTTCGACCACATCCAGCAATACCTGTTTGGCGGCCATGTGGCGGATTTGTGTTTGCAGATTAAAACATTCGATGATTTCTTTTACGTTGTCACTAAAGCCCAACAGATATTCTTCAAAATTGGCCAACATGATCTGCTGGTTGTTGGTCGCCGTGTTAAACAGCGACTTCAAGGTCCATTTGGAAGTGTTGAAGAACACATAGCCCGATGCGGCCTTAAGCGGCTCGTCATCCAGCTCGATGGCATCCATCTCTGCACGCTGAAACTGGACTTCGCCCAGCACCGCTTGCTTGGTTGGTTCCAGCAGGGTGTCCAGGCGACGCAGCACCACCATGGGTAAAATAACGTCTCGATACTTACCACGCACGTACACATCTCGCAGACAGTCGTCGGCAATGTTCCAGATAAAAGAAATCAGTTTGTTATGTACGCTATGATCCATGTTGTTACCTTGTTTAAATGCTCATTTTTCATGCGCTAGTCATGTGCAACGCTATTCGCTAATACTGGGAGTGGGTACAGGGTAAAGCGACTCTCGCCTACCCTGATTTACTGGGGGTAATCCTACCATAAGGCGGCTATGTTTGAGTTAATCGTTAAAAGCTTGAATCAGTGTCAGTGGAGGGCCCCCTCCATTCGCCCTCTATAGAACAGCTAATAAATAGAACGGTTACTTAGTCAGCTTGTATCTGTAAGTGAATAAGGAGCACGCATCGACATTCAGCCACTTTGACCTTCGGTCAACACTAGGTTCGGGTCACAAAATGGTCACGGTCTGGTCACGAGGGGTCGTTTGACAAAATGGGAAAGGATGAATTTACTGAAGGAAAGAAAGCAAAAAGCCCCAGCATTGCTGCTGGGGCTTTGAATTTGGCGGAGTGGCAAACGCACCGCGTTTGAAGGTGGAGAAGCGCAGCGACGACTTCATCCAGAAAGTCCGGCGCAGCCAACACGAAAAAGCCCCAGCATTGCTGCTGGGGCTTTGAATTTGGCGGAGCGGACGGGACTCGAACCCGCGACCCCCGGCGTGACAGGCCGGTATTCTAACCAACTGAACTACCGCTCCGGTGCCTGAAGCTGTTCGCTTCGGACGGGTGGGATAATAGAGCCGTCCGAAGCGGCGGTCAAGACCGAAATAACCTCTTTTTCGCCATTCGACCATTTATTATCCACCACCCCCGATAATACCGGGTTAACTTGCCTGTTCCAGGCTGTTTTTCCGCCTGTTGATTATTTTTTTGTATAAAAACCAACCGGCGGCCGACAAGGCCGTCAGCAGCAACATGGCCGCCAGCAGCTGCTTCAGCGAGAAACCGTCTGTCCGTTTGAACTCCACTGCCGCCAGGTTCACCGGTGGGCTGACCCTGAGCAGCTGCTTCGTCAGAGCAAGCTGAACGTCGCGTCCCTCTCGGGTGGTGGCGAAAGCGTGTCCCTGCCAGTAGTAATTACCGGGTTCGGTGGCGTCCGGCAATCGAATGTGCTTGCCGGTACCCGATACGGCAATGGTCTGTTGGGCCGGTGTCGTCAGCTCCCCTTTTACCACCAGTGACTCCGGTACCAGGTCGCCTCCGGGAGTCAGGTCCAGCTGCCAGTTGCCGTCTTCCTCCGGCGTAGAGAACGCCAGCGTGAGCGGCATGGGATAAACCAGCACCGGTTGCTCGTGAGTGCGCGCCAGCACCCGATTGCTGATTTGCGCCTGAAACAGATATTCTCCCGGCAAGGTGTCGATAAGCAGTTGCGCCGTCAGCTTGCCGTCTGCGGGGTAGTCATCCAGACCGGTGCCGTCATCGGTAAAGTCGCCAATAACCAGCGGCGTTGGGGCAAAAGACGATGTGCCCTTGCTGTTCGGCTCCATCAGTTGCGCCCGCAGAGACAAGCCTTTCAGGTAATAATTGGCGTCCAGCCGGGTATTATTGTGCCTCAGCTCGGCGCCGAGCTTGAGCACCTCTTGCTGAAAAATCCGTTCCGGCAAGGGGGCCACATCCAAATCGAACACGCTGTACAGTGAGATACCTCTGTGCTTGTTGATTTTTCCGGTCGCCTGCCAGGGACCGGGCTCCGGTTGCCACAGGGTAATTACATCCCGACTGTCGGTTGCTGCCCAGCTGACGTCATCCGGATGCCGATGAGAGTAATATTTGCTGCCATCGGGGCGGATCAGCACCGCAGGGGGGCTTGCCGCTTCCCGCTCTATGATCAGGGTGACGGAAGATATGGACGGATCGATGCGAAAGGTGTTGCTCAGCCAGCGGGCGCTCTGCTCACTGGCCTGGCTCGCCGTTATCGCCAACAGCAACGGCAGTGCGAACAAGAAGGCGCCTATTCTCCGCGCCACAGGCAGCTGCCTCCCTTTTTCATCACCAGATCCAGCCTGGCCTCGTGGGCCTGCAGCTCCTGTTCTCCGGCCCGGATCACCGTCAGCGGCGCCCGGTTGGCACTCAGGCGACGGATGCCGCCGGCATCCCCCTGCTGGTCGTTACTGTTCTGCAGGTTGAGCCTGGTCTGGCCACCGGTCATCAGCAGGTAAACGTCGGCCAGGATCTCCGCATCCAGCAAGGCGCCGTGCAGGGTTCTGTGACCGTTGTCTATGCCGTAGCGGTCGCACAATATATCCAGATTGTTGCGCTTGCCGGGGAATAGCTTGCGCGCCAGCGCCAGCGTATCGGTCACCTTGCACAGGGCCGCCATGCGTTCGGGCCGCCCCAGCAACTGCAGTTCATAATCGAGAAAGCCGACGTCGAAGGGCGCGTTGTGCGCCACCAGCTCGGCGCCGTCGATAAACTGCAGAAATTCGTCGACCTTGGCGGAAAAGGGCGGCTTGTCGGCGAGGTAGTCATCGGTAATGCCGTGCACCCGAATCGCTTCTTCGTCCACCTTTCTGTCCGGCTTGAGATAAACGTGAAAATGCCGACCGGTCAGGCGACGGTTAACGACTTCCACACAGCCGATTTCAATCACCCTGTGCCCTACATAATGGGGGCCGGTATCCATGTTCATACCGGTGGTTTCTGTATCCAGCACTATTTGCCGCTGGTGACTTTGCTGGCTCATCAAAATTCTCCACTCAATTCGGCGGCCAGTATAAATAACTGCCACTGCCAACGCCACCGGGCTCAAGGTGGCATTGCCGTTATTGGCACAATCGCGCGGGTGGCTGGTGAGCGCCGCCGCGCTGTGGCAGACTTCCGGTTTGCTTGTTCCAACACGGATAACGATGAAACAGATTCAAATGTACACAGATGGTTCCTGTCTGGGAAATCCGGGCCCGGGCGGCTATGGCGCCGTGCTGGTCTACAAACAGCACCGCAAAGAGCTGAGCGGCGGCTACCGCCTAACCACCAACAACCGCATGGAGCTGATGGCCGCCATTGCCGGACTGGAAACCCTCAGCGACGACTGCACCGTGGATTTGACCACCGACAGTCAGTATGTACGTCAGGGCATTACCCAGTGGATTACCGGCTGGAAGCGCAATAACTGGAAAACCGCCGCCAAGGCACCGGTAAAAAATGTCGATCTCTGGAAACGGCTGGATGAACTCTGTCAGCGCCACCGGGTAACCTGGCACTGGGTAAAGGGACATTCGGGCCATCCGGAAAACGAACGCTGTGACGATCTCGCCCGAGAGGCCGCCCTGAACGACGCCAACCACGACGACACCGGCTATTCGCGCTGACGCGCCATGCCCGGCTGCAGGGCCCCGGATGCCGGTTTGAGCTGGCGGATGGGCGTGAGCGGATAGCGCCGTTTGCGCGCCAGTATGATATAGACCGCCGCCAGCGACGGGCAAAAACGGGGGCAGTACCGGTGGCGCCACTGACCGAGCAGAGGAAACTCGAGCAGGCCGGTCAGGCTCAGGTAATTGCGCTCGAGCACCTCAAAGCCCAGCAACTTTAGCCAGTCTTCGAGCCGCCCCGGCGCCAGCATTCGCCGCCAGGGCGGCAGCCGATGGCGCACTGCCGGCAACAAACGGGCCAGCCCGGCGCTGCTGTAGGGATTGAAACCGGCGATGATCAGCCAGCCATCGTCGCGCAGCACCACTTCTGTTTCGCGCAATATGGCATGGGGATGTTTGCTGTAATCCAGCACATGAGCCAGCAGGCAGGCATCCAGGCTACCCGGGGCAAAGGGCATGGCGGTGGCATTGCCCTGCAGTTCCATCCCGTCAAAGCCGGACTGCCCCATCAGCACCGAATGCAGCAACCGGCTCCGGTCCAGCGACAGGGCGGCACTCAGGGCGTCGACTTTGAGCAGGGTAAACCCGAACAGCGACGGCGCCCACTCGTCCAGGCGCAGCTGCAACTGTTCGGCTATATGACGGCCGCGCAACAGTCGTTGCCAAGCGGCCGGTGCGACAACCGTACTGGCTGATTTCATCGCGCCTCTGATAAGCTATTGCAGAATATGACAATAAGGACAGTACCATGCTTAACGTTAGTCCCATCCCTGCGTTTCAGGATAACTATATCTGGCTGATAACGAATAACAACCATGCGGTCGTGGTCGATCCCGGCGCGGCGGCACCGGTCGAGCGGGTGCTGGCCGAGCGCGGGCTGACGCTGGAGGCCATGCTGATCACCCACCACCATCATGATCATACCGGTGGGGTCCAGGCACTGCTGGCCCAGTGGCCTCATGCCCGGGTGTATGCCCCGGCCGCCGAGCGGCTGCCGGCCCCCGGCAGCATTGCCCTGAACGACGGCGACGCCGTGTCCCTCCCCGAGCTGGGGCTGGAACTCGAGGTGATGGCGGTGCCCGGTCATACCCTAGGTCATATCGCCTACTTTGCTGCTTCCCCTGCTCCTCGGGACCAGGTGCCTCAGGGCCAGCCGTTGCTGTTTTGCGGCGACACCCTGTTTTCGGGCGGTTGTGGCCGACTGTTCGAAGGCACACCCTCTCAGATGTACCAGTCTCTTTCCCGCCTCGCCGCCCTGGCGGATGACACCCGGGTGTATTGTACCCACGAGTACACTCAGGCAAACCTGGCCTTTTGCCGTGCTGTAGAGCCAAATAACCCCGAATTGAAGAAATACCTGCAAAAGGTGGCTAAATCACGCCAGCAGGGGGTACCTACTTTGCCCAGTTCCATCGGCCTGGAAAAAGCCGTCAATGTCTTCCTGCGCGCCCATCTGGCGGGGGTCAGAGCCGCCGCTCAGGCCCATGAAGGAGCGGAGTTGATCGAGAACATCGATGTATTCGCTGCACTTAGGCGCTGGAAGGACGATTTTTAACGAACTTGATTAAGCTGCTCACAAAGCATACACTGGCCGCCGTTTTTTGTGAGACGCAGACACCATGAGAAGACTCTGTTTATTATCCAGTGCCTTGCTCCTGGCGGGCTGCCAGGCGGTGTCGGCCGATTCGGTTCGACATCCCTATGGCCATCAGGAAGTAGCTGGAGAGCAGGCGAACCGCCCGCTCTACCCCAAGTCAGCGACCTATTCGTCGCTGAAAATACAAAGCAAAACCACCACCGACCGTGGCCAGGCTTACAGCACCGTATCCCATTCATCAACCAAGCGGCAGCAGCACCAGCCGGCCGAAGCGCAACAGCAGGATCTGTGGCGCGACCTGGCTGCAAACATGCAACTTGATATGCCCCTGGATCACCCCAGAGTCGTGGCCCAGCGGAACTGGTACCTCAAGCACCCGACATATATGCGTTCCGTATCCGAACGAGCCAGACCGTTTCTCTATCTCATCAAGGAAGAGATAGAAAAACGGAACATGCCCATGGAGCTGGTCTTGCTGCCGGTGGTGGAGAGTACCTTCGATCCGCGTGCCTATTCCCATGGCCACGCCGCAGGCCTGTGGCAGATGCTGCGGGGCACCGGCAAGCAGTTCGGGCTGCATTACGACAGCTGGTATGACGGTCGTTACGATGTCATGGCCTCGACCCGGGCCGCGCTCGACTATCTGGAATACCTGAACGGTTTCTTCGATGGCGACTGGGTGCTGGCACTGGCCGCCTACAACTCGGGCGAAGGCCGGGTGCAACGCGCCATGAAAGCCAATCGTCGCCAAGGCAAACCCACCGACTACTGGTCGCTGTCGCTGCCGAAGGAAACGCAGAAGTACGTGCCCAAGCTGCTGGCTCTGGCCGATATTCTGAAGCAACCCGGCCACTATGGTATGGAAGTGCCGGCGGTGCCCAACCGGCCACAGCTGGCGGTAGTGGAAGTGGAAGGTCAGGTCGACTTGAACATGGCGGCCGACCTGGCCGGCATGAACCGCAAACAGCTCAAGCAGCTGAACCCGGCATTCAAGCGTTCCGCCACTTCGCCGGTACGCAACGCCGAAATACTGGTGCCGGTGGCCCATGCCCAGGGCTTCGAAATAGCCATGGCCGATCTGCCCGAGCAGGAGCGCAAGTCCTATCAGCGCTATCAGGTTCGAGGCGGTGACAGTCTCAGCAGAATCGCCCGTCGCAACGGCACCAGTATCGAAGCCATCCGGCAGGCGAACAACCTGCGCGGCAGCACGATTCGGGTAGGCCAGACACTGATGCTGCCCAGGGCGATCGGTGCCGGGGATCCATCGTCTGCTGATGGGGTTTATCGGGTACAGTCCGGGGATTCCCTCTCGGCCATCGCCAGCCGTTTCAGTGTCAGCATTACCGATCTGCTGCGCTGGAACCAGCTGACGGACAAAAACAGCCTGCGCGCCGGACAGAGTCTGATCGTAACGGCCAACGCCGGGTAATGAATCAGCGTGAGGGGTGAGGCGTTAACCGTGAGGTGTAAACTCCCTCACCTCTTACTCCTCATCCCTCACCACTTACTCCTCACCTCTTACCCCTCACCACTTACTTCTCACCCCTCCCCGCTCAGGTCAACTGGGGAACTGCACGGGGGCGTCCGTTCTCGTCGATGGCCACATACACTATCTGGGCGCCGGCCACCCGGTAGCGGGGGCCTGCTTCCGGTACCAGTACCGGCTTGACCCAAACCTCGACGTTGATGGTAATAGAAGAACGGCCCACCTTGACCACATCGCCATAGCAGCACACCACGTCGCCCACCTGCACCGGGCGCACAAAGGTCATGTCGCCCACGGCCACGGTACACACCCTTCCCAGGGCAATTTCATTGGCCAGCAGGCTACCCCCCAGATCCATCTGCGACATGATCCAGCCACCGAAGATATCGCCATTGGCATTGGTGTCGGCCGGCATGGCCATGGTGCGCAACAGCAGTTCTCCCCTCGGGGTTTGTTGATCGGTCATCGCGTTCAGGTCTCCTATCGGACAAATAAAGTGGGCATAATAATCAGCCGGCTCGCCGGCCGCAATTTTCAATCTGAAAAGGGGTGTTATGAAGGTCGGAGTGCCATGGCGCCCTTGCTCAGCCCCGCGCCTTACGCGCTGCCAGCCAGTCAAACCAGTCCGTTACCCGATAGTCGAGACCCAGCCAGCGACTGAGGCCACTGCCGTCGATGCACTTGCCCTCGCCGCCGCCGCCGAATTGCGGCGGCGGCAGGTCGCTAAGCTCGGCCGCCCGGGTATAAAATTCACGCCGACCGGGATGATGCGGCGCGCTGGCATTGAGCACTTCCGGCCAGTCGTGCCGGGCCAGAATGGCGGGAATAAAACGCAGCAGGTCTTCCTGCGCCACCAGGTTGACCGGCTCGTCGCCGCCCTCGAAGCGGCGTCCGGCCAGAAAACGCCCCGGCTCCCGGTTGCCGCCGACCAGACCGGACAGCCGCAGACACAGCACCCGAGGTATGCCACTGTGGCGTACCGCCTGCTCTGCCGCCAGCATGCGCTCCCCCCGGGCCGAGTCCGGCGCGGCATCCGCCTCTGTCTTGCGCCCGAGTCCGCCATAGACGGAGGTGGCGCTGGTAAACAGCAGCCGCTGTACGCCCGCTTTGGCAGCCAGCCTGGCCACCCGCCCCAGGGTCTCGGCATAATCGTCTACCTTGCCCGGCGGCACGCACAGCACCAGAGTCTGTGCCGCCAGTTCAACGGGCCAGGCCGACGGCCGGGGCTCGTTGATATCCCACACCAGGGCGTCAATGCCCTCTCGGCGCAGCCGTTCGGCCTTGGCCTCGGTGGTGGTGGTGCCGGCCACGCGACAGCCCCGGGCTTGCAGTGTCTTCGCCAGCGGCTCGCCCAGCCAGCCCAGCCCCACGATGGCAACGCTTGACTCAATGCTCAGATCAGTAGACATGATTCAGCTCCGCCGGTTTGATAAAGGTTTTCTTCTGCCCCAGCATGTCCTGATAAATCACCGAAAATGCCAGCACGTTCTGTACATAACCCCGGGTTTCTCGATAGGGAATGTTTTCTACCCACACATCCATGGGGCGGCTGCCACTGTCGTTCAGCCAGCGATTGATGCGGGAGGGGCCCGCATTATAGGCGGCAATGGCCGGGATCCGGTTGTTACCATAGCGCTCCAGCAGCTCCTTGAAGTAGCTGGACCCCAGCTGCACGTTCACCTCGGGGCGATAGACGTCGGACGGACTTTGATAAGCGCTGATACCGTGCTTGCGTGCGGTTTCCCTGGCGGTGGCCGGCATCAGCTGCATCAGGCCACCGGCCCCGACCGGCGAACGCGCCTGTTCATAAAAGGCGCTTTCCTGACGGGCAATGGCAAACAGCGTGGCTTCATCCACTCCCAGGCGGCGGGCCTGGCGTTGGAACAGTTCCCGGTAGACCACCGGGAAACGCAAGTCCAGGTGATCCCAAGCGCGCACCTGAATGCTGGCCACGATGGACTTGTCGTACCAGCCCCGGCTCAGGGCCAGGCTACCCAGCGCCAGCCCTTCGGCTTCATTGACCCGGCCCAGCAGGTGATACCACTCGACCCGGGCGGCGGTGTTGTCTCCCCATGCCAGCCACTCTTCTACCCGCAGCAGCGCCGGCCATTGCCGACGGGCCTGACTCAAGGAGGGTACCGGCACCAGGGGTTTCTTTTGCAGTGAAAAGTCGTGCCGCCCCTGCTGCGCCGCCAAAAAGCCGTAGTAATCCCGATGCTGGGCCGCCTGCCGCCAGGCCTTGTCGCCCTCGTCATGGCGGTTCCGGGCCTTCAACGCCCGGCCCCGCCAGTATTGCCAGCGGCTGTCCTGCTGTGCCGCCTCCGGCAGCCGGTCAATCCAGCCGGAAAGACCGGGCCAGTCCTGCTCCCAGATGGCCAGCCGGGCCCGCAGCTCGAACAGATCCGCATCGCCCACCACCGGCAGGCGGCTGTCGAGCCAGTTGCGATAATCCCGGGTACGATTGAACATCAGGCGCCGGGCCAGTTGCCGCTCTATGCCGGTCACCTGCTCCTGGCTCAAGCCCGACTGACGCCGGTATTTGGGATAAAGGCTCATCACCAGCTCGGGCTTGGTGTCTGCGAGGCGAGACAGTGCCCTGGCCAGTGCCGCCTTGTGGCGAGCCGAACCGGCAACCAGTAACCGGGAGCCGGCCAGTAATTCGGGATCCTTGTCGAGAGACAGCAGGAAGTCTCCTGCCGGTTTGGCAGATGAACTCAACTGACGACCCAGGTAGCCGAGCAACCCATCCTGACGATGATCGAATGCCAGCAGCATCCGCTGCCAGATATGTTCATCGCTACGGCCGCCGGCGCTGCTCCAGGCGTCAAACAGGGGGTCACAGAGTTCGGGGCGGGAATAGCCGTGCAGCCACAGCCGCTCGGCACCGGCGATGGCCGCGGCCTTGTCTCCCGTTACCCACTTGGCTCTGTAGTGCGCACACTGCAGTTCAACACTGTTGGGCAGGGCGGGATAGAATGCCAGAAATTCCTGCCAGCGCTGCTCCCGCGCCAGTCGGAACAGATAACGGCGTTCGAGCCGGCTTGCCAGATGGGAGTCGGAATAGCGCGTCATGAACCGGACAATCTGGGCTCTGGTCAGCTGCTGCATCCGCTCGTCAAGATATTGATAATCCAGATAAACCGTCAACGGATACGCATCCAGCCCCTGGCGCAGCCGTTCATAAAGCACCAGGTCGTTTTTTTTCAGCGCCTGCTCGGCCTGTCGGTACTGATCGCGCAACGGCGAGGCCTGAACGCTCACCCCCAGGCTTAACAGCAGCAATCCCACTCCAAACCAGCCTCTCACGGTGCACTCCCCCAGATAACGATAGAGAACCATCCTAAGGAATAGTGACAACACTGCCAATGGGGGGCGATAAATTCTCTTTTTGCGCCGGGCCGGGCCCGGCTCCGCCTGAACAAGACAACACCACATGACAACCCAGCAAGACAACACAGGCCGTAGCGATACCGGCAGAAACCGGTATCGGAGGAGTGAATAAAACAACTTATCCGATCGAGTCTGGCCCCGGTTACCCATCCCTGACAAGGGCTTTTTGGTGGCAGCGGCGACCCGATCACAGATTTTGGCCGCAGCGAACGACAGGCCCGATAAAGTTGATCAGGGTCACGACATTAAACTACTGTCAGGGTAGGCTGAAACGGTACACCAACACAGAAACACCTCAGGGGGTCCATATGTCCATTACCATTACCAGCAACGTTATCGACATCTCTCCCGCTATTCGTGAACGGATTGAAAGTCGCTTCGCGAAGCTGAACCGGCGCCAGGTTGCGCTGATCAGCCCCCATGTCATCATTCAGAAAGAAGGACAAAACTATCTGGTAGAAGCGACCGCAGGTGTTCCCAACGATACCCTTTTCGCCCAGGCAGAAGATGAAAACCTGTACGCCGCCATCAAGGAACTGGGACAAAGACTGGAGCGCCAGCTGAACCGTTATGCCGACAAGCCGCTGGCCCAGCGCACCCAGACCCCACAGCCGATCACCGAAAGTGAAAGCGAAAGCGAAGAAGCGGAGTAATCCTCCTCCCGGGAGCCAGCCCCTGGCTCCCGATGTCCACCCCGGTTTCGACACCGAACGCCAGGCGGTAAATGGCAAAAACGACCATTTATCGCCTTTTGCCGGCCAATCCCTTCTGCTCGGCCAAAAATTCCCGGAAAAGGCTTGCCCTCGCCGCCGCTTTTCAGTATTTCTATCAGGGTATTTATCAAGGTTGAGAACTGTCATGTCCGTTTCCCTGTTTTTCTTTCACTTCTTTTTTGCATCCTGCTTGTTTGAATCATAAACGGGGCGGCATCTGGTCTGGCAAGAGATAAACGAAAGACAAACAGACAAGCCTCCCACCGGGAGGCTTTTTTATTAGGTGACACTTTTTTAGGTACAAGGGAAGCCAAATTCATGAATCTGGATGAGATCAGAACCCACATCAGCCGCCTCGACACGGAACTGCTGACCCTGTTGGCCAAACGCAAGGGCCTGAGTCTGGAAGTGGCCCGGAGCAAGCTGGAAAACCCGAGGCCGATTCGGGATCAGGTACGGGAGCAGGCGCTGCTGGTGGAGCTGATCAACCAGGGCCGTCAGCTTGGTCTGGATGCCCATTACGTCACCCGGCTCTATCACACCATCATCGAAGACTCGGTGCTGTCCCAGCAGGCGCTGCTGCAGGACCTGCTCAACCCCCAGGATGAAGTGCCGGCCATCAGCGTGGCCTTTCTCGGTCTGCGGGGCTCCTACTCCAACATGGCCGCCCGCAAGTATCTGTCCCGCTTTCAGGCCACCCTGGTCGAGCATAACTGCGAAACCTTTCAGCAGATCTTCGATACCGTCGAGTCCGGTCAGGCCCAGTACGGTATTCTGCCCATCGAAAACACCAGCTCGGGCGCCATCAACGACGTGTTCGATCTGATGCAGCACACCAGCCTGTCCATCGTCGGCGAGCTGACCCAGCCGATAGAGCACTGCCTGCTGGTGGCGGTAGACACCGACGTCAGCAAGCTGAAAACCCTGTACACCCATCCTCAGGTGTATCAGCAGTGTTCCCAGTATCTGAAGACACTGCCGGGCGTCAAGGTCGAATTCTGTGCCGCCTCTTCCAACGCCATGGAGCTGGTTGCCAACCTCAAACGAACCGACATCGGTGCCATGGGCAGCGCCGACGGCGGCGAACTGCACGGCCTCAAGCCCCTGGTACGCGGCCTGGCCAACCAGAAGCAGAACATGACCCGCTTTATCGTGGTGGCGCGCAAGCCGGTGGAAGTGGCCGCGCAGATCCCCGCCAAAACCAGCTTCATCATGTCGACCGGCCAGCAGAGCGGTGCCCTGGTAGAAACCCTGCTGGTGCTGCGCAGTCATCACATCACCATGACCAAGCTCGAATCCCGCCCCATTATCGGCAATCCCTGGGAAGAAATGTTCTACGTGGATGTGGCGGCCAACGTCAACAGTGACGAGATGCAGGCGGCGCTGAAAGAGCTGAAGGACATAGTCCGCTTCATCAAGATACTGGGCTGTTATCCCAGTGCCGAGGTGGCGCCGACCCGGATTCCCTCCCGGGCACTGAGCCAGGGTAACGGCGGCGCCTTGACACCGCCGCCCCGCAAGCAGGCCGACAACGGCACCGGAATGCCACTGCAGATCGGCCGCTTTTACATGAGTCCTCAGGAGCCGCTGCTGGCGGCCATGCTGGCGACCTGGCCCGAGCGCTCCGCCTTGCAGGAAGCCGCGCGTCGTCTGAAAGAGCACGGTGGCCAGGTGCTGGCGGCCCCCTGTTTCGGAACCGGTGACACGAGTCAGCAACAACAGCGCCTGCAGCAGTTGCGTGACGTTGCCGCCCAGTTTGATCTGGCCGCCATGACCCTGGTTCACACCCCGGAACAGCTGAGCAGGGCGGCGGAGTCCCTCGACCTGCTGCTGCTGCAGCCCATCGAGGGCCGACGCGACGAGTTGCTGACCGCCGCCGGTCGCAGCACCCGTCCGGTCTTGCTGCCGCTGGGAGACAAGCCGGAGCAGACCCTGGCCGAGGCCGAACAGATACTGACCGAGGGTAACCAGCAGCTGGCGCTGCTCGACACCCGGAGTCGCTCCCTGCCAGACTTGCTGCGCCTGCAGCAACAGAGCCGCCTGCCGCTGCTCAGCCAGTTGCCGGGCCAGGACAGCCTGCTGCCCGAACTGGGCCAGGCCCTGAAAGGCGCCGGCATCCAGGGCTTTTGTCTTACGCTGAATGAAGATGACGACATGGCGCCGCTGCAGCAACTGGCCCAGCGGCTGTATCAGGATTAAGAGATGTGAGGGGGGGTGAGGGGTAAACGGTGAGGAGAGCAGGCAGGCTCCCGGTCCGCACATGGCGCTGGTCTGCCCCTCCCCCTTGGCAGCGGATTGACAGACACGGCTACGGATCATCGCCAGGGGGAGGCTGGGAGGGGGTGTCGCTTCGGCCGAGGCTCTGAACCTGCGGAACATGCGCATATACTGCAGTAACCCCTCCCCGGCCCTCCCCTTGCCTTTCACCCCGCCGTCATTGCTGCAAATTCGACGTTAAGGGGAGGGAGCAAAACGGGCGCCGTGCTTGAAGCTTGGCGCCAGTCTGTCCCTCACACCTTACCTTTCACTCCTCACACCTCACGCTTAATCCGCATGATGGCGGCTGTCGTTGGCCTGCGCCAGCAGGTTGCGGCTTTCCTTGAGGAAGGTGTCGGCGTAGTCGCCGAAAAATTCGCTGACGGTGGAGAACTGCTGCACGAAGGCGTCACGCTTGCCCTGCTCCAGCTGCGCCAGCAGCTCGCCGAAGCGGCTGTGATAGCGACGGATCATCTCCAGGTTGCCGGGTGACGACAGAATAATGTCGGCATAGAGCACAGGATCCTGGGCGAACAAACGGCCCACCATGGCCAGCTCCAGCCGATAGATGGGCGAGCTCAGGCGCAGCAGTTGCGTCAGATCCGCCTGCTCGGCACAAAGGTGGGCGCCGTAGGCAAAACTGGTAAAGTGACGCAGGGCCTGCACCAGACTCATGGCCTTGTCGTGTTCTTCGGCACTCACCGCCTGCAGGCGGGCGCCCCAGATACGCATCTGGGCCAGCAGCCATTCATGCTGCTCGCCCCCACGGCCTTCGCTGTAGATGATCACCTGTTTGGCCAAGCTGGACACATCGGGTCCGAACATGGGGTGCAATCCCAGCACGGGGCCGGCGTGCACCTTCAGCATGGCCGCCAGCGGCTCGGCCTTGATACTGGTCAGGTCAACCAGCAGGCAGTCGGCGGGAAGCTCGGGCAGACGCTCTATGACCGCCACCGTCTGATCGATGGGCACCGCCACCACCACCAGACCCGCGTCTGCCAGCAGCTGGTCGGCGTGCGCCCAGTCGTCTTTTTCCAGGATCTCGACCGGATAACCGGACAGGGTCAGCAAATGGGCAAACAGAGCACCCAGCTGACCGGCCCCGCCGATCACCACGGCCTTGCCCAGTGTGGGGTTCATGCACTTGAAGCCGGTGTCTTTTTCGCTGGCATAAGACTCGCGCATCGCCCGACGCAACACATCTTCAATCAAGTCCGGTGGCACGCCTCGCGCCTCGGCTTCGGCCCGGCGGCGGGCCAGCATGGCCGCCTCTCTGTCGGGCGCATAAATCGGCACCCCCTGGCGGCTCTTGACTTCCCCTACTCCCGCCACCAGTTTCAGGCGGCGGGCAAACAGCTCAACCAGTTGCTGGTCAACTTCGTCTATCTGATCCCGCAGGACTGCTAATTCATCTATCATTGGTCCCATCCCAATTACAAAAGCACCGGCCCTTCCCGGACGCGGTGCTCCATTATGCCTGTGAACCGTCGACGGGGACAGTCGCCCCGAGGCGTCAGGCGGCTCTATTCAATCACTCAGGTACACTCAGGTAGTAACAAAGCCGTGGCACTCAGCCCAGTCGGGCCTTTAACGGCGCGGCCAGCTGCTGATGACAATGTTTCAGCAGCTCGGCGGTGGTGTCCCAGTCGATGCAGGCATCGGTAATCGACACCCCGTAACGCATTTCGCTGCGCGGCTGTTCGCTGGACTGGTTGCCTTCATGCAGGTGCGACTCCAGCATGATGCCGAGAATGGACCGGTTGCCTTCCTGGATCTGATGCACCACGTTCTCGGTCACCAGCGGCTGCAGGCTGTAATCCTTGTTGGAGTTGCCATGGCTGCAGTCCACCACCAGGCTGGGGGCCAGCCCGGCGTTCACCATCGCCTTTTCGGCCAGCGAAACATTGACCGAGTCGTAGTTGGGCTGCTTGCCGCCGCGCAGTATGACGTGGCCGTCCGGGTTACCCTGGGTGACCAGCAAGGCGACCTGCCCTTCCTGGTTGATCCCCATGAAGGCATGAGACTCGGCCGCCGCCTTCAGCGCATTGATGGCGGTGCCCAGGTTGCCGTCGGTACCGTTCTTGAAGCCCACCGGCATCGACAGGCCCGAGGCCATCTCCCTGTGGGTCTGGGATTCGGTGGTGCGGGCACCGATGGCCGACCAGGAAAACAGCTCGGCCAGATACTGGGGGCTGATGGGATCCAGGGCTTCGGTGGCCAGCGGCAGTTCCAGCTCGGCCAGCCAGCACAGCAGCTCGCGGGCCTTGTGCAGGCCCAGCTCGATATCGAAGCTGCCATCCAGGTGAGGATCGTTGATAAAGCCTTTCCAACCGACGGTGGTGCGCGGCTTCTCGAAATAGACGCGCATCACGATATAAAGGCTGTCACTGTACTCATCATGCAGTTTTTTGAGGCGGGTTGCGTACTCTTTGGCTGCGTCGATATCGTGGATGGAGCAGGGACCGCAAATCACCAGCAGGCGGTGATCCTTGCGTTGAATAATATCGGACATGATCTGCCGGGCCTGGCCGATGAAAGACAATGCCTCGCCGGAGATCGGCAACTTGGCTTTCAGCTCCGCCGGGGTGATCATCACCTTCTCGGATCGAATATGGATATTATTCAGTGTATCTTTCTGCATGATGACAACCTCACCTGTAAATAAATCATTACAACCAAATAGAAAGAAAAACCGCATCGGGTTTGACTTCGGGTTATTTCTTTCTTACGCAACCACTTTCACCTTACCAAGGCCGGACCGCCTTGCAAAGCCTGATGTCGTGCAAAAATCGGTTATTTTGTATTGTGAGGGCCAAATGACTATAAAAGAGCCAGCAAGCCTTTGCCGCCGACTGCCCCCTTGCGGCCGCACGACGTCGCCTGGCACTGTGCCCTTGATTTCAGCTGTTATTCCTCTGCGGATCTGCCATGATGCCGCCCCTTTTACTGGAGCCTGGTGATGCAACGACTTCTCCGTTTTTTCTTTCAGGGTCTCTTGATCCTGCTGCCCTTTGTACTGACGGTGTATCTGGTTTATCTGATTTTCAACCTGCTTAACGAAACCCTGTTTTCGGCCCTGGGATCGGGACTGCAACTGGTGTTTCCGGCATTGGAGGCGGGCTGGATTGCCGATCTGGCCGGTGGCCTGCTGACCTTGACGGTGATCATACTGACCGGCATGTTCGCCTCTTTTTATCTCGGTCGTTTTCTCCTGTCGCTGTTCGACAATGTGCTGAGCCGCATCCCCCTGGTCAAGCTGCTCTACAACTCGCTACGCGACTTGTTCAATTCGCTGATCGGGGATAATAAAAAATTCAACAAACCGGTGGCGGTCAGCCTGATGAATGGGGAGATACAGCTGCTGGGCTTTATCACCCGGGAAGACATGGACGCCTTCGGTCTGCCGGGCAAGGTCGCCGTCTACCTGCCCCAGTCCTATAATTTTGCCGGCAACCTCATCCTGGTGGACAAGGACAAGATCCAGCTGCTGGATGTGGCCGCCAGCAAGATGACCACCTTTATCGTCAGCGGCGGTATTACCGGAAAACCCTGAATACAAAGCCGTCAGCGATCAGCTAAAAGCTAAAAACCAACACTAAAGAGCCGGGATAAACCCGGCATCTGCAGCAAACAATGATTTGTCTTACGGCTTCCAGCTGATCGCTTAACGCTTTCTTTTACCCGTCAATCTCGTCCATGAAGGCTTCCAGCTCCTCGTCCGAGGCGGGCTCGAATTCCTTGCCTACCTTGGTATCCTGATACTGCAGATAGAGATCCTTGGTCAGACCATAAGGATCGAGGGCATTATCGATAATAGGCTCACGCTCTATCAGCTCGCTGCGCTGATAGAGGCCGTCGAGCGTCCATTTTCCGGTGCGCAGGGCCAGGCTCATCACGTCGTAGGGAAAATACAGGCTGTCGACCATGTCGCCGGAAAGCTGGCGCAGGGTGGTCGGCCCCAGCACCGGCAACATCAGAAAAGGTCCGTCGCCAATCCCCATCTGCCCCAACACCTGGCTGAAATCCTTGGAACGACGCGGCAGGGTCATTTTTTCCGCCACGTCGAAGTAACCCAGCACCCCGACGGTGCTGTTGACGCCGAAGCGAACCAGGTTGGTACCGGCGCCGGTAAAATCGCCGGTCACCAGGTGGTTGACGAAGCTGGCCGGTTCTTCCAGATTGAGCACCACGTTCTGCAGCCCGTCTCTGACCGGTTTGGCCACATAATCCGCATAGGCGTGGGCCGCCGGGCGTACGACATAGGGATCCAGTACATCGTAATTGATGACCCAGGAGGCACGGTTGACCGGCTCGAAAGGGTCACGAGCATCATTGGCCGTTGCCCTGGCATAATCGGCCGGTACTGCCGGTGAGAAAGGATCATTCGTGCGTGGTACCTCCACGCCCTCGTGGGCGGCACAGCCGACCAGGGTCATGCTCGCGGTCACTATCAATGTTCGCCACATAATCAGGCCTTATCGCTTTTGTTATTATTTAATATCGCTCATGACGGACAGACAGGCCTGTCCGACCGTCTTACAAGGGCGTATCGATGAAGATGGACAGCTGACTATCCTCACCGGTGCTCAGTACGCCGCTGCGACCTTCCCAGGCGTCGGTGGCATCGGTCACGTTGCCGCTGGGGGCAATTCGCGCCTTGATCACCACCGCATCCCGTCCACTCAGGTTGTTGCCGGCCACCATGGCGTCCGCATTGGACAGGGTAATGGTCAGCGGAAACGAGGGTCGCTCGATACGCCGGGCCACCAGCGGCATCTCGCCGCCACTGGCATCGACGGCGTACACGAAGAGCGCGGCGCCCGGATGATAAGGCACGGCGCTGGCGGTATTCACCTCTACCTCGAAGCGCGGGCCGGTCACCGGGGCCTGGTCGGTTTCTGCCAGCCGTTGCTCGGCAAAGGCCACCGAACGTTCAATCATCGCATAACGCGGGCTATCCGGCGACATACGCTGCAGAATCTGCTGCCAGCGGGCGATGGCCGCGGTCAGGTTATCCTGCTGCAGGGCCATGAAAGCAAACACCGACCAGGCTTCCAGATTATCCGGATTCCTTGCCAGCACCTGCTTGATCAGGTTTTCGGCGCGCAGGGCTTCGCCGGTCATGGTCAGGGCCTCGGCGTAAGGCACTATCACCATATCCGGGTTATCGGTCAGCTTGAGCGCTTTTTCAAGGGCATCACGAGCGGTTTCGCCGTCGCGCATTTCCAGGGTCAGGCGACCCAGCAGCAACCAGCCACGGAAGTCATCGCCGTCCCGATGCAACTTGGTCCGCAACGACTGGATCAGATCCATCATGTCCTGCTCGGTCACTTCGCCATCGGGATCAACCAGTACCTTGCGCGACAACTCGCCCAGGCGGGCGGTATTATCCTGCCATTGCACCACCTTGGGATAGGCGCCCAGCTGCCAGTAGCCCGCATAGGCCACGGCCACCGCTATCAATACCGCCGGCAGCCATAACCAGATGCCGTGACGATACTCTTGCCGCGTTTCGGGGACCACATCATCCAGCAGGCTTTTCTGCAGTTCCTGGGCCGCCGATTCCCCCTCGTCCAGCAGACCCAGGTCCCGGTCCTGCTCCAGCTCCTGCAACCGTTGCCGATACAACCGGGTATTGAGTTGGTTACGGCTATGGCTGGACTCGGCCCGGCCTCGGGTCAGGGGCAGTATTATCACCAGTGCCAGCAGCAGCGTCAGCAGGCCGCTGGCGATCCAGAATAAGGTCATATCAGCTCTCTTTGTCTTTGTTCAGCAGGTCGGCCAGGCGCCGTTTTTCTTGCTCACTCAAGGTGCTATCGGCGCCGGCTGCGCTGTTTCGCGATTTTTTTCGCGTCCGTACCAGCACGATCACCAGTCCCAGCAGCATCACCAGCACGGGGCCGAGCCACAGGATCAGGGTCGAGGCCATGACCGGCGGCCGGTAGAGAATGAAGTTGCCGTAGCGGGCCACCATGTAATCGATGATCTCTTTCTTGCTGCTGCCTTCGCGCAACATGCTGTAGGTCTTCTCGCGCAGATCCTTGGCCAGCTCGGCATTGGAGTCGGAAATGTCCTGATTCTGGCACTTGGGGCAGCGCAGCTCCCGGGTCAGCTCGCGGAAGGCTTCTTCCTGCTGAGGGGAGTCGAATTCATAGACATCGATGGCAGCCATGGCCGGCGGCAGCCATAAGCCTGCCAGTAATATCAGCACAGAGCATAAACGCATCGCTTTACTCCATCCGCTCGAAAATGGGTTTCAGGGTCTGCTGCCATACCTGTTCGTTCACATCGCCCACGTGGCGGTAACGGATCACCCCCTGGCTGTCGATGAGAAAGGTCTCGGGAGCACCGTAAACGCCCAGATCCAGCCCCAGCATGCCGCGAGGATCATACAGGTCGATGGCATAGGGATTGCCCAGGTTTTTTAACCAGCGCAGGGCCTTTTCCCGCTCGTCCTTGTAGTTCATGCCGACAATATAGATACCCTCTTTCGCCTTCAGCTCGTTGAGGTATTCGTGCTCGGCATAACAGGTCGGGCACCAGGTGGCCCAGACGTTGAGCAGCATGGGCCGGCCGGTGAAAATGTCCCGGCTGAACTGCTGCTCCGGGTTCTGCAACGAGGTCAGGGCAAACTCGGGCACCTGCTGGTCCAGCAAGACCGACTCCAGCTTACGCGGATCCGAATACAAGCCCTTGTACAGGAAAATGCAGGCCCCCAGAAATATCAGCAGCGGGATGGACAGAATCAGTACACGACGGTTCATACAGCCTCCTGCGGCGTTTTACCACCGAAACGGTAGCGTTTGTCGACCATGGAAATAACACCGGCGACGGCCATCAGCAGGGCGCCGAACCAGATCCAGCGAATAAAGGGCTTGTAATAGAGCCGTACCGCCCAGGCGCCATCATCCAGCTCTTCACCCAGAGCGGCATACAGATCCCGGGTAAAACCGGCGCTGATGGCCGCTTCGGTCATCGGCATGCGCTGTACCAGATAGAGCCGCTTTTCCGCCTTGAGACTGGGCAGCACGCGGCCGTCCTTGCTGACGCCAATCACCCCCTTGAAGCCTTCGTAGTTGGGGCCGTCGGCCCGACGGGTACCCTCGAAGGTAAAGGTGTAACCGGAGAAGGTCACGCTGTCACCGGCAGACATACGCACGTCCCGCTCTATGCTGTAGAGCTGGGTGCAGCTGATGCCGATGATGGTCACCGCCAGGCCGATATGGCCGAGGAACATGGCCCAGTGGCTGTTACCCAGCTTGCGTACCCCCACGCCGAATGAATGGCGATGGGTGGAGCGAACCCAGGTTTCCTGCAGGCTGGTGATCACGATAAAGGCCCCCAGACCCAGACCGACCGCCGCCCAGACTTCGAAGCTGTCGGCAAAATACCAGGGCAGAAAGGCCCCGATGGCCACACTGGCCACCGCCGCAAACAGCAGCTTGCCGTTGATTTCCTTCATGCTCTGGCGGCGCCAGCGGAACAGGGGGCCGGCGCCCAGCAGCAGGGCAAAGGGAATGATCAACCAGGCATAAAGGCTGTTGAAGAAGGGCGCGCCGATGGAAATACTGCCCAGGCCCAGTTCCTTGTGCACCAATGGCAGCAAGGTGCCGATCAGCACCACCACCAGCCCCGCCATCAGCACTATGTTATTGCCGAGCAGCATGCTCTCTCGGCTGGCCAGCTCATGCTTGCCGTGGCTTTTGACTTCCGCTCCCTTGATGGCGTAGAGCAGCAAGGAGGCGCCGACCACCAGCATCAGGAACACCAGAATAAAGAGCCCTCGGGTCGGGTCCGACGCAAAGGCATGCACCGACACCAGCACCCCGGAACGCACCAGAAAGGTACCGAGCAGACTCAGTGAAAAGGCCATGATCGCCAGCAGTACCGTCCAGGCCTTGAAGGTGGCCCGTTTTTCGGTTACCGCCAACGAGTGGATCAGCGCCGTACCGGCCAGCCAGGGCATGAAGGAGGCGTTTTCCACCGGATCCCAGAACCACCAACCGCCCCAGCCCAGCTCGTAATAGGCCCACCAGGAGCCCAGTGCTATGCCCAGCGTCAGAAAAATCCAGGCGGCCATGGTCCAGGGGCGCGACCAGCGCGCCCAGGCTGCATCCAGCTTGCCGGTCATCAGGGAAGCGATGGCGAAGGCAAAGGCCACCGAAAAGCCCACGTAGCCCATATAGAGCATGGGCGGGTGGAAAATCAGCCCCGGATCCTGCAGCAGCGGGTTCAGATCCCGGCCATCGACCGGAAAAAACGGCAGGGTGCGCTCGAAGGGGTTGGAGGTCACGATCACGAACAGCAGGAAGCCGACGCCGATCATGCCCATCACACTCAGCACCCGGGCCACCGCATCCAGCGGCAGCGCCCGGCTGAAGCGGGCCACGGCGGCGGTCCAGCCGGCCAGGGTCAGCACCCACAGCAGCAAAGAGCCCTCATGGGCGCCCCATACCGCGGAAATGCGATATTCCAGCGGCAACAGGCTGTTGGAGTTGGAGGCCACATAGAGCACGGTAAAGTCGTGGTCGATAAAGGCCCAGGTCAGGCAGCCGAACGACAGCAGCAGAAAGCCGAACATGGCGTAGGACAGGGGGCGCGCCAGCAACATCATGTTGACGTTGCCGCGAGCGGCCCCGAGCAAGGGGTAAATACTGAGTATCACGCTCGCCGCCAGGGCGAGGATCAGGGCAAATTGCCCTATTTCTGGGATCATGACCGGCTTCCTTTAAGCTGCTCCGGGGAATATTCGGGTTTGATGTGCTCGATTCCCTTGAGCGCTTCGGCCAGTTCCGACGGCATATATTCTTCGTCGTGTTTGGCCAGTACCTCGAAGGCGGTGATGGTGCGCGCATCGTCCAGGTGGCCCTGGGCCACTATGCCCTGCCCTTCCCGGAACAGATCCGGCAGTATGCCGTCGAAGACAACGGTGATCACTTCACCACCGGCGTCCACCAGATCGAAGCTGACCTCAAGGCTTTGCTGATCCCGGCTGACCGAGCCCGGTACCACCATGCCGCCGATGCGCAGACGCTGGCCCACTTCCGGTTTGATTTTGGCCTCACCCTTGCCCTGCACCAGCTCGGTGGGGGTATAAAAGAGGTCAATATTCTGCTGCAGGGCATAGAGCACCAGCCCGGTCATGACCGATAATCCGATCACGACCGCCAACAGCAGGGTCATGCGTTTTTTACGTCTCGGGTTCATAAGGTATTCTCCAACTTCTGGGCGGCTTTACGGCGGGCCGCCCGGGCCTGTTTCTGTTTCACTGCACGCAGCAGGCTTTTTTTGGTCGTCATGGTCGACACCACCAGTGCCAGCAAGGCAAAAATGGTCAGACCAAAAGACAGCCACACATAGAAGCCGTAGCCGTCCATGGCCCAGAATGCGGACCAGCTATCAAATTTCATCCTGTTCCTCCGCCAGTTTCAACACCCAGGGACGATGGGACTCACGCCGGATCAATTCATTGCGCAGCCGCATCAGGGTCAGGGCCCCCAGAAAACACGTGAAGGCCAGTATCATGATCAACAGGGGCCAGAGCATGTCGTTGGAAATGGACGGCCGGGCGAACTTGGTGATGCTGGCGCCCTGATGCAGGGTGTTCCACCATTCCACCGAATAATGAATGATGGGCAGGTTGATCACCCCCACCAGCGCCAGAATGCCGGCGGCACGACCGGCCAGCACCTTGTCGGAAATGGCGTTATAAAGCGCGATAACACCCAGATAGAGAAACAGCAGTATCAGCTCGGACGTCAGGCGCGCATCCCACACCCACCAGGCGCCCCACATGGGTTTACCCCAGGCGGCACCGGTAAAGAGCGCGATGGCGGTAAAGACGGCCCCCACCGGCGCGATGGCCGCCACCGCCATGTCGGCGGTCTTGATTTGCCACACCAGACCGATAAAGGCGGCGATGGCCATCGAGGAGTAGGCGCCCATGGAAAGAATCGCGGAGGGCACATGAATATAGATGATGCGAAAGGCATCACTCTGCTGATAATCCGCCGGCGCAAAGGCCAGCCCCCAGGCCAGGCCAATGACAAAGGACACCACACTGAACACGGCAAACCAGGGTAACCAGAGGCCGGCCAGCCGATAGGCTTGCTCCGACTTGGCGTAGGGATGTAACCATTTCCACATGTTGCTCACAGACCTTTTTTGTATTGAAGATTGTTTACAGGTATTTGGTTAAACAAGGGCCCAAGATATCCCAAATTCCTCTTTCAGGACACTATGCAGACACCATGCAGACACCATACAGACACCATATTCTCAGTTGACGCTGACTCGCAGTGCCGAGGCGATGGCAAAGGGCGCCAGGGTCATGCTGCCCACCAGCATGGCCGCCAGAATCGCCAGCTGACCGTCGTACGGCGCACCAAAGGCCGCCGCCTCGATGGCCGAGGTAGCAAAAATCAGTACCGGAATATACAGCGGCAACGTCAGCAGGCTCAACAGCACGCCCCCCTTGCCGATGCCCACGGTAAGCGCCACCCCGATGGCACCGAGCAGGCTCAGGATCGGCGTGCCCAGTAACAGGGTCCAGAACACGGCCTGAAAGGCCACCATGTCCAGGCTCAGCAACACGGCCACCAGGGGGGACAGCAGCAGCAGCGGCAACCCGGTCAGCAACCAGTGCGCCAATACCTTGGCCAGCATCAGTACCCCAAGAGGACAGGGCATCAGCATTAATTGTTCCAGGGTACCGTCAATAAAATCGTCTTTGAACAATCGCTCCAGCGCCAGCAGCGACGACAATAGCGCCGCGACCCAGACGATGCCGGGGGCGATACGCGCCAGCAGCGTCGGTTCGGGGCCTATGCCTAACGGAAACAGGGTAATGACAATAACGAAAAACCACAGGGGATTGAGGATATCGGCCCGCCGGCGCAGGGCCGACACCAATTCGCGACGCAGTACCCCGGTAAACATGGATCTCATGCCATCTCCTCCTGATAGGGGGTCAGCTGCAGGGTACGAGCCCGGTCGGCACAGAGAGAGAGATCCTGGTGGGTGGTGATCAGGACCATGCCGCCGGCGTCGGTATGGTCCAGCAGCAGTCGCTCCAGTACCCTGACACCGTGTTTGTCGATGGCGGTGAAGGGTTCATCGAGAATCCATAGCCGGGGACCTCCCAACCATAACCGGGCCAGCGCCACCCGCCGTTTCTGGCCGGCAGACAGCTGGCCGGCGGTCTGATCTTCCAGTCCGGCCAGGCCCACCATGGCCAGCACCTCCCACAGATTGGCGCTACTGTCGGCATGGTGCATGCGGCGGAAGAAGGCCAGATTCTCGAAGGCGGTCAGTTCATGCTTGATACCGGCCTGATGGCCGAGATAGAGCAGGTCCCGATGATAGTCGTCCCTATGCTGCTCTATGTTCTCGCCCTGCCAGTGCACCTCACCGCCGTAAGGGCGAGACAGGCCGGCCAGCAAGCGCAGCAGACTGGTTTTACCGACGCCGTTGGGGCCGGCCACCTGCACCAGATCGCCGGGCGCCACCTTCAGCGATAACTCGCTGAACAGGGTGCGTTCTTCACGGACACAGGTCAAGGCTCTGGCTTCAAGCATAATCGTTGATAATTCAAACCATTAAAATGGGCGCCAGTTTAACACACGGCACCCATATGTGCAGAAAGAAACATCGGGAACGGTAAGGGATAATGAGCGGGGAAAACTATTTCCGGTGCAGGGAAATAAGCAGCTCGGCTTCGGCTCTCGGCATCTCGCACTCGGCCATGATTTCGTCAATATCGGCCCCCAGTTGCACCATGCGGGTCGCCCGGCTATAGAGCCTGCCCTGAGGATCCTTCAGCGCCAGCTCCTGCTGCTGCTCGCTTAACTGCCCCTGCAGGCGATGCAGGTCGCTCACCTTGTTGCCGAGGCCGATATTGGCCGCCTGCAGCTCTTCTATCTGCTTGCGGTAACTGTCCCGGGTACGGGTCAGTTCGCGCATCAGCCGGCTCATGGCCTCCAGCTTGCGCTGGCTATGCCGCCACATAGACCAGGACACCAGCAGGGCAACCGCGGCCAGCATCAGCGCCACTGTCGCCAGTATGAACGCCGGCTGCAGCCACATTACAGCTGGCCCAACTCGTCCCACTCGTCGTCGGACAGCAGCTTGTCCAGATCCACCAGGATCAGCAGCTCCTGCTCACGGTTGCACACGCCCTGAATAAACCTGGCGCTTTCGCTGGTGCCGACATGGGGGGCGTTTTCGATGTCGGACGACTTGAGATACACCACCTCGGACACGCTGTCGACCAGAATGCCGATGACCTGTTTTTCCGCCTCGATGATCACGATACGGCTGTTGTCGGTCAGCTCGGCCGGCTGCAGGCCGAACCGCAGCCGGGTATCGAGCACCGTCACTACGTTGCCACGAAGATTGACGATGCCCAGCACATAATCCGGGGCCCCGGGTACCGGGGCTATGTCGCTATAGCGCAACACTTCCTGCACCTGCATGACATTGATGCCGTAGGTCTCGTTATCGAGACGGAAAGTGACCCACTGCAATACCTCACCTTCGGCAAGATTTTCCGCTACGTTGCGATGACTGTTCATAGATTTTCCCTTATGCCTGCTCAGACCTGATGTCCGTCGATATTCTTGCCCTGCTCCAGCAGCCCGATCAAGGCGTCCACATGCAGCAGGGCACACATTTTGTCTTTTACCATGCCCGCCAACCAGGGTCGAGAGCCCGGTACAGCGCGCCATTTCACCTGTTCCCGGGTCAGCAGAGCCGTGCCTTTCAGCTGATGGCAACCCAGCCCCCAGTTGCTGTCACCCAGGGTCACCAGATACCGGTATTCTTCTTCGTCCTGATGGCCGGGCATGGCCCAGCGGGCGGTATCCACCACATAAAACTGACGTTCACGCTCGCTCAGTACACCGGCAAACCAGTGGGGTTGGCCGAACAGGCTGGTCAGCCTGGCCATCTGATGGATGCCCCCGAGGCGGGTCAGCGGTACCGCAAAGGTCATGCCCGCCACCTCGAAGAACAGGGCCTGAAAACTGCTTTCGGTGTCCATATTATGCCATTCGGTGACGACCGGCACGTCGGCGGTTACCGGCACCTCGGCAGCCACCGGCGTTTCAGTCGTTATCGGCATCGGCGGTGTCAGCGGTACCGGTTCGGTCACCACAGGATCGTCGATTGACACCGGTGCCAACGGGGGCACAAACAGGGGGATTTGCTCCCGTTCCGGTTCGGGAGCCGGCACGTCAACCGGCGGCGGCAGGCTTTCCTCTTCTGTCAGCTCTGCTACCCGGGCCAGCAGAACCTCCAGCCCCCGGCGTCGCTCCTCCCCGGCCGGATCGGCAAAGAGAGTGGCAGGGCCGGAACCGGCAACCGGTACCGGCCGGGCTGGTAATGGTGATGGTGATGGTGATGGTGCAGGGGAACTCTCTTCCAGCAGGGCACCAAAATAATCGTCGAGGGCGTCGGATTGTCGTTGATTCATAATGCCGGCTCCACGCCATCGAGCTGCCACAGGTAGCGCAGCAGGGTCTGATAGGCATACACCCCCCGGCTGCCCCTGGCGAAGTAGGAAGGGGGTTCATGACGCAGGCTGGCATCGCGGAACTTGGTGTCCACCGGGATGACCGAGGGCCAGAGCCGCTCACCATACCGCTGCTTCAGGCTGTCCAGACTCTGCACCGAGGCCCGGGTGCGCTGATCGTACATGGTGGGCACCACCGTATAGTTGAAGCCGTTCTTTCTGGCCCTGTGCATCAGCCCAAAGGTACTGACCATGCGTTCCAGCCCCTTGATGGCCAGAAACTCGGTCTGCACCGGCACCAGAATGCGATCACAGGCGGCCAGCGCATTGACCATCATCACGCCCAGCACCGGTGGGCAGTCGATGATGACCACATCAAAGTCATGCTGCAACTCTGCCAGCAGGCGCTTCAGAATCAGCCCCATGCCTTCGCGGCTGCTGGAGGTGCGATCCAGCGTCGCCAGAGAAATCGACGCCGGTAGCAGCGTCAAGCCGTCGAAACAGGTCTTCAGCGCGACCTGTCCGAACAGGGCGCGGTTCGGGCGATCTGCCTGAAACAGGTCAAACAGGGTGTACGGCAAGGCATCCATATCATAATCGAGATAGGAGGTCAGAGAGCCATGAGGGTCGGTGTCGATCAGCAGCACCCGCTTGTCGCGCTGCGCCAGCAAACCGGCGAGCGCCACGACGGTCGTGGTTTTACCGACGCCCCCTTTCTGATTTGCCACTGTCCAGACAATCACTGCTTGGCCCCGCCCTGTGTTGCTGTTGTGCCGATACGTATGCCGCCGCCGGGCAGCTCATACACCCGCAGTATCGGGCTCTGTTCCGTATTCAGCGGCCGTGAGGGCAAGGCGGTTCCAGGTTGCCATCTGTGTGCCGAAATGGCGATTTCGACCCGACGATTGCGGGCCCGCCCCCGCTCGCCCGGCTCTTGATCTCTGGGATGAAATTCGCCGAAGGCCTCCAGCGCCAGGCGCGGCGCGGCAATCCCTTCCTGAAGCAGCCATTCCAGCACCCCCCGCGCCCGCTCGGCAGAGAGCTGCCAGTTGGAGGCATAGAGTTCGTTGCTGACCGGCAGGTTATCCGCATAGCCGCGTACCCGAACAAAATGATTCACCGGCGCCAGCACCGGGATCAGGGCACTCAGCACCGGCTGGGCGTTGGCCCCCGGCAAGGCGCTGCCACTGGCGAACAGCAAACTGCCATCAAAATTCAGCGTCAACCAGTCGCCGTCGTTTTCAAGTTCCACCAAGCGACGCTCCAGCAACGGCGCCAGCCGTAGTTCCAGTTCGGCTTGCAGACGGGCCAGGCTGGAGTCATCCAACGGCGCGCCGGTTCCGGTGGCGGCAGATTCGGAAGCAAGCGCCATCCTGCTTATCGCCGCCGTGGCAGGCAGTGCATCGCCGCTCAGGCGTACCAGTGCCTGCTGCATACCGTCCAGCATGGGCTGCTGCAACTCCGTCTTGCCGGCATGAATGCTGTACAGCACCACAAACAGTGCAAACACCAGCGTCATGTAGTCCGCATAAGATACCAGCCAGCGATCCAGCCCGGCACTGTAGGACCCCGAGACCAGGGAGCGACGCCTCATTGACGCTGCCCCTGATATTGGGCCAGCTGCCGGCTGACCGACAGGCTACCGTCACCGCGGGCGATCGCCAGCAGGCCGATGGCGGTCAGCTCCCGGTAGCGCAGCTCCAGCCGGTACATGGCTCGCAGCCGGTTGGCCAGTGGCAACAACAGCAGGTTGGCCAGCCCCACCCCGTACAGGGTGGCGACGAAGGCCACCGCGATGCCGGCTCCCAGCTGGCCGGAATCATCCAGATTCGACATCGCCTGAATCAGCCCCAGCACGGCGCCGATAATACCGATGGTCGGACTGTAGCCGCCCATGGCTTCGAATACCCGGGCTTCCAGCTCTTTCTGCTCTTCGATACGGTCCAGCTCGTTATCCAGCAGCCGCTCCAGCGCCGCCGGCTCGGTGCCATCCACCAGCCATTGCAAGCCCTGGCGGGTAAATGCATCCAGTTCATGCCGTTCAAGGTGAGACTCGAGGGACAGAAAGCCTCCCTGTCGTGCTTCGTTCGACCAGTGCAGCAACCGCGAGGCCTGTTCGTGAAAGGGCCAGGGTGGCCGGCCGACCAAGGCCGTCAATGCCTTGAGTGCCGCCAGGCACTGGGGCCAGGGCGTCTGCAGCATCACCGCCCCCAGGGTACCGCCGCAGACGATCAGCAAGGCGGGCCCGTCCAGCAGCCCCCACAGACTTCCCCCATGCCACCACTGGGCAAGAGTGAGACAAACCAGCGCCAGCAACAGTCCGGCCAGCGCCATATCAGCCGCCCATCTCGTTGATGATGGCGTCACCTATCAGCGACAAGGGCAAGGATTCGGTGGCGATCCCGGCCTTGGCGACCGCCTGGGGCATGCCGTAGACCACGCAGCTTTCTTCGTCCTGTGCCCAGACGCCGGCGCCCTGCTCTTTCAGCAAGCGTGCACCTTCGCGCCCGTCCGCGCCCATGCCGGTCAGCACCACCGCCAGTACCTTGCCACCGTAGGTTTTGGCGGCAGAGGCAAAGGTGATGTCGACACTGGGTTTGTAACTGACCTTGTCGTTACCGTCCATAATACGCAGCCGGACAGCGCCGGGGCGGCCTTCAAACAGCATCTGTCTGCCACCCGGCGCCAGATAGGCATGACCGGGACGCAGCTGATCACCATCTTCCGCCTCCTTGACCCGGATCTGGCACTGGCCGTCGAGCCGGCCGGCAAAGGCGGTGGTGAAGGTACCGGGCATATGCTGGATCAGCACGATGGGATGGGGAAAACTCGCCGGCAGCCCTGTCAATACCTTCTGCAGCGCGACCGGGCCGCCGGTCGAGGTGCCGATGGCCAGCAGTTGATAACTCTTGCCGCTGCGCCGAGGCAAGCTGCGGCGCTCGACAACCGGCTCGGCCGCAACCGGTGTGACCGGTGTGACCGATGCGGCGGCGAGGCGGCTAGCAACGCCGGAGCCGGCCGGCGCCGAGCGGGCGCGCAGCGGGCTGGACGCCGTCGCCCGGGGCGACATGAAGGCCCGGCGACGGGCAATGGCCTTGACCCTTTGCTGCAGCAACAGGGTCGCTTCCTCTTTGCTGCGGGCTATGTCTTCGAATCGTTTGGGCAAAAAATCCATGGCGCCGGCGTCCAGCGCATCCAGCGTGGCCCGGGCACCATCGTGCGTCAGTGAAGAAAACATCAGTACCGGTGTCGGGGTCGCCTTCATGATGGCTCGCACCGCGGAAATGCCGTCCATCACCGGCATTTCTATGTCCATGGTGATCACATCAGGGCGCAACAAGCGGGCTTTCTCCACCGCTTCCTGACCATTGCTGGCCGTATCCACCACGGTCAGCACCGGATCCTGCTCCAGGATCTCGCTGACGCGACGCCGAAAAAAACCGGAATCATCAACCACCAACACCCGAATAGCCATGATTATCCTCGCACTCGCTTATTGTTCTCAGGCATAACGCCGGGCATAGGCCTTGATCAGACCCGCCAGGTCCAGAATTAACGCAATGCCGCCATCACTGGTAATGGTGGCCCCGGCCATGCCGGGAGTACCGTGCAGCAGCTTATCGAGTGGCTTGATCACTACTTCTTCCTGACCGATAAGGCCATCGACCACAAAACCGACCTGCTGGTTACCCACCACCACTATCACCACATGCCCCTTTTCCTTGCGGGCCCGGCGTTCGCCTTTCAGCAGCCAGTCCTGCAGATAGAACAGCGGAATGGCCCTGTTGCGCACCACTATGGTGAGCTGGCCATCGACGGTGCTGGTACGGGTCAGATCGAGGTGGAAAATCTCGTTGACGTTGGTCAGTGGCAAGGCAAAGGTCTGCTTGCCCACCAGTACCATCAAGGTCGGCAATATCGCCAGGGTCAGGGGTACCTTGATCTGCAGCCGGGTGCCCTTGCCTTTTTCCGAGTCGATATGAATGGAACCATTCACCGCCGTAATGCCGGTCTTGACCACATCCATGCCCACACCGCGACCGGAGACATCGGTAATTTCCTGTTTGGTGGAAAAGCCGGGCGCAAAAATCAGGTTATAGGCTTCGTTGTCACTCATGCGGGCCGCACCGTCCGCATCGAGGATACCCCGCTTGATGGCGATACTCTTGAGCTTTTCCGGGTCCATACCGGCACCGTCATCTTCGATGCCGAGCTGAATATGATCGCCTTCCTGAGAGGCGGTCAAGCGAATGGTTCCCGCCCTCGGCTTGCCGGCCGCTTCGCGCTCGCCGGGCATTTCTACCCCGTGATCGCAGGAATTTCGCACCAGGTGCACCAGGGGATCGGCCAGCGCCTCCACCAGGTTTTTATCCAGATCCGTGTCTTCCCCGACCATTTCCAGATTGATTTCCTTGTTCAGGCTGCGTGCCAGATCGCGCACCACCCGCGGAAAACGGCCGAATACCTTCTTGATGGGCTGCATTCGGGTTTTCATTACCGCGCCCTGCAGATCACCGGTCACCGCATCCAGGTTGGCGACGGTTTTGGAAATATCTTCATTGTCATGGCTGGCATCGAGGCTGAGCAGACGGTTACGCACCAGCACCAGCTCGCCCACCATGTTCATGATGTTATCAAGCGTTCTGGTATCCACCCGCACCGTGGTATCCGGTGCCGGAGCCTTGGCCGGCGACTTGGCCGGCGGATTGGCCGGCGGTTTGGCCGGCGGTTTGGCCGGTGCCCTCTCGGCAACAGCCGTCGCCGCCACGATGTGGGCTCCCGACGTCGTTACCGGATCGGAGGCGGGAGGCGTCACGGGAGCAGGCACAGAGGCCGTGACCGTGGGGCCCTTGCCGGCACCATGCAACTGATCGAGCAAGGCTTCAAACTCGAGATCGTCAATCTCGTCATCGCCGCCGGAGCTCGGGCTGGGCGGTGCCGCAGCCGGCAGAGGAGCGCCACCGTGCTTGCCGACACCGTGCAGTTGATCCAGCAGCGCCTCGAATTCATCGTCGGTAATATCATCCCCGCTGCCGGCCGGGGTATTGTCGGCAACGGTGTCAACAACGGATACAGTGTCGGCAACGGATACGCTATCGGCAACGGATACAGTGTCGGCAACGGTGTCGGCAAGAGCGGCAGAGGCCATATCGGCACGGTTTCCGGCGGCTACCTCTGGTACCAGTTCATCCAGCATTTGCCGGTATTCCGTTTCGCTCAAACCGGCAATGGTCGAGTCCACCACGGGCGTCATCCCGGTATCAGCCATCGCTTCGTCGTCGCTGGCGGGCTGGCAATAACGTTCCAGGGCGTCGAGCAACGGCGGCTCGGCCGGGGTCGGATCCTTCCTGTCCTTGATTTCGGCAAACATGCTGTTTACCGCATCCAGCGCCCGCAGTATTACGTCCATCAGCTCGGAGTTCACCCGGCGCCGGCCGGTGCGCAATATATCGAACACGTTTTCGGCTTTGTGGCAGATTTCTACCAGTGCAGTCAGCGACAAAAAACCGGCACCACCTTTAACGGTGTGAAAACCGCGAAAAATCGCATTGAGCAGGTCTTTATCATCCGGTTGGCGCTCCAGTGCCACCAACTGCTCCGACAAATGCTCCAGGATCTCCGATGCCTCCACCAGAAAGTCCTGCAGAATATCCTCGTCTACCTCAAAGCCCATGTGCGCTCCTTAAAATCCCAGACTGGACAGCAGATCGTCTACGCCGTCCTGATCCGAGACCACATCATGACGATGCGCTTTATTGATGATGGGGCCTTCGGCAGCAATGGCCGAGACCGGTGCACTCTTTGGTTCGGCCCAGGCGTCTTCCATACCGGGCAAACGACCAAAGACGGAAAGAATGGCCACCAGCTTGGCCTCCACCTCGTGCGCCAGGTTGATCACCCGCCGTATCATCTGACCGGTCAAATCCTGGTAATCCTGCGCCATCAGGATCTCGGTCAGCAGTTGCCGCAACTGATTGGCATCCTGCTCGGATCCCTGTAGAAAGTCGTCAAGCTGAAAGCACAACTCTTTGAATTTGTTCAGCTCAAGCTGGCGCTGCATCAAGTCACGCCAGCCCGGCATCACCTGTTGAATACGGTCATTGAGCCGGTCTGCAATAGGCAGGCTGGCTTCTACCGCATCCATGGTGCGGTTGGCGGCCTTGTCGGTCATGTCGATGACATAACTCAGCCGTTCTCTGGCGTCGGGAATGTCATTTTCCGCCAGCTCCGGCAAGCGCGGATCATTGCGAAACTCCTGCAGCGCGTCATGCAACTGACGGGTCAACTGCCCGACTTCACCGAGCAGATCTTTCGTCTGGGGCATGCACACGTCGGCAAGATAACGGTCTGCCCCCTTCTGATCGCCACGCTCCAGCATGGCGACCAGTATCTGAGCCTGCTCCAGACTGATCATTCCTTTCTGTTGTGCCATTGTCATGCCTTTTTATCCGATACGCTCGAAAACCTTCTCGAGTTTTTCCTTGAGGGTGCCGGCGGTAAAAGGCTTGACCACATAGCCGTTCACCCCCGCCTTGGCAGCGGTAATAATCTGCTCGCGCTTGGCTTCCGCCGTCACCATCAATACCGGCAGGTGCTTGAGCCTGTCGTCGGCACGAATGGCACGCAGCAAGTCGATGCCCTGCATGCCGGGCATGTTCCAGTCGGTGACCACAAAGTCGAAATCACCGCTCTTGAGCATGGGCAAGGCGGTGGTGCCGTCGTCGGCCTCATGGGTATTGTTGAACCCGAGGTCTCGCAGCAGGTTTTTAATAATCCGGCGCATGGTTGAAAAATCATCCACGATGAGGATTTTAATGTTCTTGTTCAAGCCTTTCCTCCTATCAGCCAAGCCTTCTGCCGCTGAACAAATATCTTCACTATATCGACCCGTTATACCTTAACTTGAATCGTATATTGCGCTGTTGGCACACTAAAATACATCGAAGCCCCGATTTCGATTGTTTAATAACCACAACCGCGCATCTTCTCTTGTCATGCCCGCGCAGGCGGGAACCCAGAACCTGTGGCACAGAACGGTCAAACTACGGAACGCTTGCAAAGGCACTGGACCTCCGCCTTCGCGAGGGTGACGATAAAGGCAAAACAGCCCCACAATCCACATCAGTCATTGGATATGGCTTTATTTCACTCTTTCCATTCTTTCAGTCTGGCGCGCAAGCGGTGCATGGCCTGACTGTGAATCTGGCTGACCCGGGATTCGCTGACCTCGAGTATCCGGCCTATGTCCTTCAGGTTCAGCTCTTCGTCGTAATACAAAGACAGCACCAGGGCTTCTCGCTCGGGCAAGGTCTTGATATGACTCGACAGAGCGCTCAGGAAGCGTTGCCTGGCCATGTCGTCAAACGGACTGCCCGCATGGCTTCCCTCCTCCGCCTGATGATCAACACCGGATTCAAATTCGTCCATTTCCAGCATCTTGCCGTTGCTGGTGTCGCGCAGCATGGCGTAGTAGCTGTCCAGACTCACACCCAGCTCCTCGGCCACCTCTCTGTCGTTGGCATTGCGTCCTTCCCGCCGCTGTATGGTGGCGATGGCGGTGGAAATCTGGCGGCTGTTTTTGTGTACCGAACGCGGCACCCAGTCGCCACGGCGAATTTCATCGAGCATGGCGCCGCGAATGCGAATACCGGCAAAGGTCTCGAAGCTGGCGCCCTTGCCGGCGTCAAAATTACGGGCGGCTTCCAGCAAGCCGACCATGCCCGACTGGATAAGGTCGTCCAGCAGCACCCTGTCCGGCAATCGCGCCAGCAGATGATGCGCGATGCGACGTACCAGCCCCGCATGGCGCTCCACCAGCTGGTTGCCCTGCTGTCTGGCATACACCAGCGCCTTATTCGCCCCGGACATGGGTCTCTACCACCGGCGGCTGCAACAGTTTTTCGATAAAGAACTGCAAATGGCCGCCGGCTCGCTGGGGCGCCGGCCAGCTCTGGGCCTTGGCCGCCAGCAGCTTGATCGCCATGGCAGAAGGTGAGGCAGGGTATTGATTGACCACCAGCGTCTGGCGGCGTACCGCCAGACGCAGGTTGCCGTCGAACGGCACGCAGGCCACCAGTTCGAGCGCCGCATCGAGAAAACGGTCGGTCACCCGGGTCAGCTTGGTGAACAGCTCCTGGCCTTCGCGCTGGCTGCGCACCATGTTGGCCACGATTTTGAAGCGAAACACGCCATGGTCGCGAGACAGTATCTTGATCAGGGCGTAGGCATCGGTGATGGAGGTGGGCTCGTCACAGACCACCACCACCACCTCTTGCGCGGCCCGGGAGAAGCTGAGCACCATGTCGGAGATGCCGGCGGCGGTATCCACCAGCAGGATGTCAATCGGCGTCTGCATCTCGCTGAAGGCGCGGATCAGACTCACATGCTCCATCGGTGACAGCTCTGTCATCGACTGATTGCCGGAAGTCGCCGGTATGATCTTCACTCCCTGAGGCCCTTCCACCAGCACCTCGTCCAGGGTGCACTCCCCCCGCAATACGTGGGAAAGATTGCGCGTGACCCGGATACCCAGCAAGACATCGACGTTGGCCAGGCCCAGATCCGCATCCAGCACCATGACCCGCTTGCCCTGTGCCGCCATGGCCGAGGCCATGTTCAGGGTGATGTTGGTTTTGCCAACCCCCCCCTTGCCGCCGGTAACCGAGATAACCTGTACCCTACTTGTTTTTTGCATGCGTCGCAGTCCGCTCGCCTGGTCCTGAAACCAATTATTCATAAAAACGCGCATCCTCTTCATCAAACTCGGAGGATTCCCAGTAATAAGGATCCTCCCGACGCTGCTCTATGGTGCTCAATGCCTGTTTGACCAGTTCGAGGGCGTCCGCCAGCCGCAGGTCTTCCGGTACTCGTTGCCCATCGGTGATATAGCTGATGGGCAGGCTGTTCTGAATGCTGATGTCCAGCACATCCCCCAGCGACAGGCTTTCATCCAGCTTGGTAAGGATGCAACCGGCCAGGGGGATGCGGCGAAAGTGATCCACCGCTTCCTGCAATACCCGGCGCTGGGCCGTGGCCGGCAACACCAGATAATTGCGGATCTTGATTTGTTTATCCCCCACCAGGGTGTCGAGCTGCTCGCTGAGCCGCAGATCCCGCTGGCCCATGCCGGCGGTATCGATCAACACCAGCCGCCGATGGCGCAGCTGATACAGCGCCTGCGCCAGCTCCTCATAGGTGCGCGCCTGCTTGACCACCACCCCCATGATGCGGCCATAGGTCTGCAGCTGTTCATGGGCGCCAATCCGGTAATGGTCGGTCGTCACCAGCGCAATCTGGTCGGCCCCGTAACGGGAGGAAAAGCGGGCGGCCAGCTTGGCGATGGTGGTGGTTTTACCGACGCCGGTGGGGCCCAGCAGCGCCACGGCCCCGCCCTGGCGCAAGATGTCGTCTTCGCCGGTCATCAGTTGCTCACTCAGGGTCGCTTCAATCTGACGCCAGGCTTCATGGGGCTGCGCCTTGTCATTCACCCGCATCGCCAGCTGATCGGCAAAACCGTCGCTGAATCCCAGCCCGCTCAGCTGCTTGATCACCATGGCGCGTACCGGTTCGCGTCGTTCCACCTCCTGCCACATCAGACCCGAGACCTGATGCTCCAGCAACTGCCGGATACTGGCAATTTCCTGACGCATGGCATTCAGTTCCTTGTCCTTGGCTCCTTCGTTGCGCTTACGCTCGC
Organism: Oceanisphaera litoralis; assembly: GCF_016907015.1. GTDB lineage: Bacteria > Pseudomonadota > Gammaproteobacteria > Enterobacterales > Aeromonadaceae > Oceanimonas > Oceanimonas litoralis. The sequence goes on along the minus strand of NZ_JAFBBE010000019.1, from coordinate 38,738 downwards.
GGCTGTCATGCAACTGGGGCTGAGCCTGCGGCTCTCTCGCCCCCAGCTCTCTCGCCCCCAATATGGGCTCCTGACGTTGCTCCTTGCTCGAGGCTTTCGGCCCGGGTTCGGCCCAACTACCCTGCTCGGCCAGGGTCTGGGGAGACGATTCGCGTCGGCCACGCATCAACAGCGACTGCAGGGTTTCGGACTGCTGCTTTTCATCCAGAGGGGAGATAAATTGACGGGCCTGCGACGATATTCTGACATTGTCATCCCGCAGCGGTCGTGCCACCGGGGCGACCTCTGTATCCTCGTCATCCACCGCCGCCACTATCTCGATGCCGCCCGAGACTTTTTTATTGGACATGATGACCGCGTCCGCGCCGAGCACCTCCTTCACTTCGGCCAGAGCGGCTCTCATGTCCTTGGCAAAAAATCGTTTTATCTTCATTCAAGCTACCACCCTGTTACTGCTGGCCAACAGACGCCACAATGCGGATTTGTCGATCATCAGGCACTTCCTGATAAGACAAGACCCGCAGACTGGGAATCGTGTGTTTTACAAAGCGCGCCAAGGTGGTGCGCAACATGCCGGAGGTCAGCAATATCGCCGCCTGCCCTTCCATTTCCTGATTGGCCGCCGCCTGGGCCAGCGATTGCTGCATGCGCTCGGCCAGGCCGGGCTCGATGCCGCTGCCCTGGGCGCCGCCGGCCTGCAAGGAGTTCTGCAATATCTGTTCCAGTTCTGGGGCCAGGGTGATCACCGGCAGTTCCCGCTCGGTGCCCGCTATTTCCTGCACCATGAAACGACGCAGGGCGATACGACAGGCGGCGGTCAATACTTCCGGATCCTGGCTCTTGGTCGCATACTCGGTCAGGGTCTGCAGTATGGTGCGCATGTCACGGATGGTCACTCCCTCATGCAGCAGGCTCTGCAGCACCTTGGTCACCAGGGCCAGACTCATGGCGCCGGGCACCAGCCCCTCTACCAGCTTGGGCTGACTGCGGCCTGTCTGATCGATCAGGTGCTGTACTTCCTCATGGCCCAGCAACACGGACGCATGGTTGGTCAGCAGTTGACTGAGGTGGGTGGCCACCACGGTGGCCGCATCCACCACCGTATAGCCCAGGCTCTGGGCCTGCTCGATGTGATCCTTGGCAATCCAGGTGGCTTCCAGATCGAAGGCCGGATCCCGGGTATCGATACCCTGTATCGGTCCGAAGACCTGGCCGGGGTTGATGGCCAGCTCCCTGTCCGGATAAATGTCGGCCATTCCCGAGCTCACCCCCATCAGGGTGATCTGATACTGGTTGGGGCCCAGCTCCAGGTTGTCGCGAATATGCACCGCGGGGATCAAAAAGCCCAGCTCCTGGGAGAGCTTCTTGCGCACTCCCTTGATCCGGCTCAACAATTCGCCGCCCTGGGCCTGATCGACCAGGCTTATCAGCCGGTAGCCCACTTCCAGGCCTATGGTGTCCACCTGCGCCACATCGTCCCAGCTCAGCTCTTTCATCTCGGTGCCCTGCACCGCCGGTGCCTGCTCCTGTTCCACCGCTTGCTGCGCATGACGCGCATTGCGTTTGATGGTCCACCAGGCCGCAAAGGCCGCCAGCCCACCCAGCAACAGAAAGGCGAAATGGGGCATGCCCGGCACCAGCCCCATGGTGATCAGAATGCCGGCGGCAATGGTCAGCGACTTGGGATTATCGAACAGCTGGCCCAGCATCGCCTGGCCCATGTCTTCCCGGGTATTCTGGCGGGTCACGATAATGGCGGCGGCAATCGACAGCAGCAAAGAGGGAATCTGCGCTACCAGGCCGTCACCTATGGTCAGCAGGGTGTAGATTTCGGCCGCCTCGCCGAACGGCAGCCCGTGCTGGGCCATGCCGATGATGAAGCCGCCGATGATATTGATGAACAGGATCATGATGCCGGCGATGGCGTCGCCCTTGACGAACTTGGAGGCACCGTCCATGGAGCCGTAGAAGTCGGCCTCCCGGGTCACTTCGTCCCGGCGCAGCCGCGCCTCGTCCTGATTGATCAGGCCCGCATTCAGATCCGCGTCTATCGCCATCTGCTTGCCGGGCATGGCGTCCAGGGTAAAGCGGGCACTGACTTCCGAAATGCGTCCCGCGCCCTTGGTGACCACCGCGAAGTTGATGATCATCAGGATCAGAAACACGATAAGGCCAACCGCGTAGTTACCGCCGATCACCACTGAGCCGAAGGCCTCGATCACGTTACCGGCCGCATTACCGCCCTCGTGCCCTTCCAGCAGCACCACCCGGGTCGAGGCCACGTTCAGTGCCAGCCGCAACAGGGTCGCCACCAGCAGCACGGTCGGAAAGGCGGCAAAGTCCAGCGGCCGCTGGCTGTATACCGCCACCAGCAGGATCACCAGCGCCAGGGAGATATTGAAGGAGAACAGAATATCGAGCAGCAGGGCAGGAACGGGCAACACCACCATGCCCAGTGCCGCCAGCACCAGCAGGGGCGTACCCAGCCCTTTATGAAACCACGAGGACCAGGGTCCTGCCTGTAAAAGCTTGTCCTTGAATGCCATTACCGCTGCTGTACTGCCGATGATTGATGCGGCTTAATATGCAATAAACAGGCCAGAACCAACTATAAGCCGTAAGCAATCGGCTGTAAGCAGCCCTCCCCTTGCGTTGCACCCCGCTGTCATTCCGACAAGCCGAGTCAAAGGGGAGGGTGCAGATCGACGCCGAGCTGCCCCTCCCCCTTGGCAGCGGGACCACTGGCATAACGGCAGATTTGCGCCAGGGGGAGGCTGGGAGGGGGTGTCACTTCGACAGCGGTACCGAGCCTGCGGAACATGTGAATATTCTGCAGTAACCCCTCCCCAGCCCTCCCCTTGCGTTGCACTCCGCCATTGTTCTGATGACCTTGAGGCCAAGGGGAGGGAGTAAAGCGGCTGCTTGATCAGACCCGATATTCATCCGGTATCGGCAGCTCTTCCTTCAGCGGTACGGGTTTATTGCCCTGGCCCTTGCGCCAGGCGTTAAGCTGGAAGACATAGGCCAGCACCTGGGCCACGGCCACGAAGAGGCCATCGGGAATTTCCCGGTCGAGCTTGGTGGAGTGATACACGGCCCGTGCCAGGGCAGGAGACGAAATAACCGGCACCTCGTATTCCCGGGCAATTTCCCGGATCTTGAGCGCAATCTCATCCAGCCCCCTGGCCACCACCATGGGGGCGGCACCGGGCTTGTCCTTGTCATAACGCAGGGCCACCGAGTAATGGGTCGGGTTGACCACCACCACGTCGGCGGTGGGCACCTCGCCCATCATGCGGCGGTTGGCCATTTCCTGCTGCAAACGACGAATACGGCCTTTCACCTCGGGCTTGCCCTCGGTGTTCTTGTATTCGTCCTTGATTTCCTGCAGCGTCATCTTCAGCTGGCGGGTGTGATTCCAGATTTGAAAGGGCACATCGATGGCGACGATGGGCAACAGGGCCATGCACAGCAGCAGCCCCATGTGCAGCAGCAACTCCAGCGATCCCACCATGGCGGCAGGCAGGGTCTCATCGCTCAGGCGCAGAATATTGTCAAACTGGCCCCACAGCAGCCAGATGGCCAGGGTGGCGATAAACACCACCTTGGCGATGGACTTGAGCAGCTCCACCAGCGCCTGCATGCCGAACATCCGCTTGAAGCCCTTCATCGGGCTCATGCGATCCAGCTTGGGCAGCATCGCCTGGCTGCTGAAGTTAACCCCACCGAGCAGACTGTTACCCACCAGCGCCGCCACCAGCACGATGGCAAAGAAACCAAACAGGGGCCACATCAGCCCCAGCAAGGAGTCACGCAGCGCCGGCATCATGGTCTCGGGGTCGAACAGGGCGGCCCTGTCGACCCGAAAGTTCTGCTCGAATACCCGCGACATGGCCTGGCCCAGCGCATCACCCACCATCATGAGTCCCAGCGCCGCACTCAAGAGCACGGCGGCGGTACCCAGCTCTTTGGAACGGGGGATCTGGCCTTTTTCCCGTGCCTGGCGAAGGCGTTGTTCCGTAGGCTGTTCTGTTTTTTCCTGACCGTCCGACTCCGCCATTCAGCCTCCCTCGCAGGTCAGATTAAGGGTGTCGCACATCACCGTCTGCAGCCGTAGCCACTGATTTTCAAAATGCCCCAGAAAACCGCCCAGGGTCAGCCACAGAATAAAGAGGCCACACACCATGCTGACCGCAAAACCAACGCTGAAAATATTCAGCTGGGGTGCGGCCCGGGTCAGCACCCCGAAGGTCAGGTTAATCAATAACATGGCGACAATGGCCGACAGCGACATGGCCACCGCCGCCTGAAACAGCAGGCTCAGCAGGCCGGCCAGATGTTCCCAACTGGTCACCGACAAACCATTCATCGCCACCGGCAGGGTGTCGAAACTCAGCACTATGGCTTCAATCATCACCAGATGGCCGTTCAGGGCCAGAAACAGCAGGGTGCCCAGCATCAGATAGAACTGACCCACCACGGGGGTGGACTGACCGTTGAGCGGGTCGACCATGGAGGCAAAACCCAGGCTGGTCTGCATGGCGATGATCTGGCCGGCGGTAACGAAGGTTTGCAGCAGAAACTGGGACAGCAGGCCGATCACGGCGCCAATCAGCACCTGCTGCCCGGTGATCAGAAAGCCACCGACCGAGAACAGCGCCACATCGGGCATGGGTGGCAGCACAGGTGCCACCGTCAGTGTGGTAGCGAGCGCCAGCAATACGCGGTTATAGACCGGCGTCAGCTGGGCACCGAACATCACCATGGTCATCATCATGCCGGCGATGCGGCACAGGGGCCAGAGATAAGCGGCCAGCCACATCAGGATTTGCTCGGTGCTGTAGTTCAAACGCCCTATCCTGCCATTGTTAAAGATGTGAGGGGTAAGGGGTAAGGGGTAAGGGGTAAGGGGTAAGGGGTAAGGGGTAAGGGGTAAAACACAGCCTCGCTTCACTCCTCACATCTCACTCCTCACATCTCACCCCTCACCCCTCACAAAGAGGTTACCCAACCACCTGCGGGATCTGGTAAATCATCTCGTAGAAGAAATCCATCAGCATATCGAATCCCCAGTGGGCGCCTACGGCCAGCGCGCCCAGGGTCACCAGCAAACGGGGCAGGAAACTCAGGGTCTGCTCGTTGATCGAGGTGGCCGCCTGAAACACGGCCACCACCAGGCCGATGGCCAGACTCGGCAATATCACCGCCGACACCAGCAAGGTCACCAGCCAGAGTGCGTTGCGAAAGATGTCGACGAAGGTTTCCGGACTCATTATCCCGCTCCCAGACCAAAGCTGTTGGCCAGGGTGCCCATGATCAGGTTCCAACCGTCCACCAGCACGAACAGCATCAGCTTGAACGGCAGCGAAATCAGCATCGGCGACAGCATCATCATGCCCATGGCCATCAGAATACTGGCCACCACCAGATCGATCACCAGAAAGGGCAGAAACAGCATGAAGCCAATCTGAAAGGCGGTTTTCAGCTCGCTGGTCACAAAGGCCGGTATCAGCACCCGCAGCGGCACTTCGGCTTCGCTGTCGACCTTGATATCGGCGATGTCGAGAAAGGTGTCGAGATCCCTGACCCGGGTCTGGGCCATCATGAAGTCGCGAATCGGCAACTCGGCCCGGGCCAGGGCTTCCCGGGAGCCGATTTCTTCCGCCAGATACGGCTGCAGGGCATTCTCGTTCACCCGGTCCAGCACCGGCGACATGATGAAAAAAGACAGAAACAGGCTGATGCCGATCAACACCTGATTATTGGGACTTTGCTGCAGGCCCAGCGCCTGACGCAGAATCGACAGCACTATGATGATCCGGGTGAACGAGGTCATCATGATGACCATGGCCGGCAGGAAAGACAGCGCCGTCATCAGCGCCAGTACCTGCAGGGTCAGGCTGTATTCCTGGCTGCCATCGGTATTGGTGGTGACCGTCACCGCCGACATGCCCTGCTGGGCCATGGCCGGCCCTGCCAGCAGCAGCACCGGCACCATGAACAGCCAGCCGCTACGATTTCGCATCATGACGCCTCGCCGGCAGGGGACCGGCCTGTTCCGCAACCAACGGCTGCGCAAGCTTGCCCAGATCGGATATCTGCTGGGCGGTCACGCCCAGCAGCCGCTGCTCTTCGCCCACCTGCACCACCAGCAGGCGTTCACGCTGCCCCAACGCCAGGGTCGCCACTATCTTGAGTTGGCGGCTGCCGCCCAGCAGCGCCCCCCCCCGCAACCGGCGTAACAGCCAGCCCAGGACCAGGATCATCCCAATCACCAGCACCGACGACAGCGCCCACGAATCCCAGCGGATTTCCGGCCCCTGCGCCAGCGCCGTGGCCGGCAGCAACAGTAATACCGATACCGATAACAGACGCATTATTTCAGCTTTTTGATGCGTTCGGTCTGGCTGATCACATCGGTCAGCCGAATACCGAACTTGTCGTTCACCACCACCACTTCGCCATGGGCGATCAGGGTGCCATTGACCATGACGTCCAGCGGCTCGCCGGCCAGCCTGTCCAGCTCCACCACGGATCCCTGGTTCAGCTGCAACAGATTGCGGATGCTGATCTTGCTGCGGCCCACTTCCATCGAAATGGTCACCGGAATATCCAGAATGGCGTCAAGTTTCCGACGCTCGTCACCGGATAACGGCGCCGCGTCACCGCCATTGAAATCATCCAGCTCGACCCGCCTTGCCGCCGATGCCTGTTCTTTCCCGCCTTCCCCGGTCACCGGCTCGGCCATGGCTTCGCCCCAGGCATCACCCAGCTCATTCTGTTCATCACTCATGATGCATCCTCAATGGTTCTTTCCAGTTCTTCCAGTTCGGCCTCGCCGTCGATTCGCACCCCGCGGCGAGTAACATGACTCAGCTCGGTCTTGACCGTTTCCGGCTTCTTGATTTTTTCGGTGATCCGCACCGCCATGCTCTCGCCGGCCCGCCCCAGCCGGCCACGGAAGCTGGGCAGTTCCTCCACCGAGACCAGCAAATGCTCGGGCATGTCCACCGGAATGATATCGCCGGCCTGCCACTCCATGATGGCGCGCAGGCTCAGCTCCTTTTCCAGCAACTTGACCGACATATCCACCCCCACATCGAGGATTTCATCACGCAGCGCCTTGCCCCAGCGCAAATCGTTTTCACCCTTGTCGCTTTGTACCCCCGCATCCAGCAGCTCGCGAATGGGCTCCAGCATGCCGTAGGGCAGGGTCACATGAAAGTCGCCGCCGCCGCCATCCAGCTCGATATGAAAGGAGCTGACCACCACCACCTCGGTCGGACTGACGATATTGGCCATGGTCGGATTGACTTCCGAGTCCAGATATTCGAATTCCACATCCATCACCGGCGCCCAGGACTCCTTGTAATCCTCGAACACCAGTTTCAGCAACAGCTGGATCACCCGCCGCTCGGTAGGGGTGAATTCACGGCCCTCGATCTTGGCATACCGGCCATCGCCACCGAAGAAGTTGTCCACCAGAATAAACACCAGCCGGGCTTCCATGGTGATAAGGCCAATGCCCTTGAGCGGGCGAAAGCGCACCATGTTCAGGCTGGTCGGCAAAAACAGCGAATGCACGTATTCGCCGAACTTGATCATCTGCACCCCGTTGACGGACACCTCGGCGGTGCGGCGCATCATGTTGAACAGACTGATGCGCATATGCCGGGCGAAGCGCTCGTTGACCATTTCCAGCGTCGGCATCCGCCCGCGAACGATGCGATCCTGGGAAGAAAAGTCGAACATGGAAACGCCGCTTCCATCATTGACCTCTTCTTCCGCTACATCCTCCACCCCGTGCAACAGGGCATCAATTTCATCCTGAGATAACAGATCGCTCACGAATCACCTATTGCATTACGATACCGGTAAAGAGCACCTTTTCTATCAGGGGTGCTCCCAGCTCTTTCGTCAATACCGCGTTCAACCCGTGCAGCGCTTCCTGGCGGACCAGCTGTTTGCCTTCGGCCGACAGATAGTTATCGGCGCTCTGACGACTGAACACCGTCAGCAGCACACTTTCCAGCAACGGCAGGTGACGCCTGGCCTTGCCGTCATTGGCGCTGCCCCGGATCATTAACTGAACCTCAACCTGCACCAAACGGTCCCGTCGGCCGGCAGGCACGGAAAAGACAAAGGGCCGGGAGAAACCGACATAGTGCACCTGATTATCCTCTACCGACGCTTCAACCTGTGCCTCGGCACCGGGCATCCACCACCAGGTCAGGCCTGCCGCCGTCACCGCCAGCAGCGTGACGGCTATCCAGACAAGTTTATGTTTGTACCATGCCACCCCCGGCATGGTCAGTTCATCGGCCATGTTGTTTCTTTATCCTTACTGAACAGTGAAGGGATCACTTGTTTGAATCATGCAAAAAAATCAATTCTGCCGGTGTCACGGGCAGTCAGCCGCGTTCGCGCTTCCTCTGGCAACGCCAGAGATTCACCGCCGTCGGCGGTGCCGTGCAAGCCCTCACGGGAGCCTGCTTCCGACGATTGAGCTTCCTGCCCGGTTTCCTGCTGCGCACCCTGATTGAAGCCCCCCTGCTGGCCCTGACTCAGGTTCAGCCCCTGCTGACTCATCATCTCTCTCAGCCGAGGCAAGGCCTGATCGAGCAGCTCCCGGGCCTGGGGATGGCTGGCCACAAACTGCACCTGCACTTCACCCTGCTCCATTTTCACCTGAATTCTGAGGCCGCCCAGCTCCGACGGATTAAGACGAATATCCGCCTCCTGCAGGTTCTGGCTCACCATCACCTGCACCTGCTGCGACAGTTGCCTGGCACTCTGCTCGGGGGAGCCGTGCAGGGACAGGGGGCGATCCGGCGACAGGGCGCGCTCGTTCGATAACAGCGGCGCCTGCCCCTCTCGGTTCAACGCCAGATTCGCGTTTATGCCACCGTCGCCTGCCGGCGGCAGCGGGTTGCCGCTGTCGCTCCCGTCGGATTGCAGCAGGCGGTGACTGTGCGCTATCTGTTCCAGCCAGTCGCTTGTCGGCTCATCGGACGTCTGCGGTATCTCGTCCGGCTCTTCTCGCCTGGCAGCCCGTCCAGACCGTTCGGACCGCTCGGACCGCTCGGCATTCAGGTCGGTGGCTTCCGCCTCCATGGTCTCCCCGGCCTGCACCGCCTTGAGCTGAGCCTGCCTGGCTGCCAGCGCTTCCCGGGCGGCATCCTCTTCGCCGCTGGTGTCTGCCGTCGCGTTCGCCTGAGCCGAGCCTTCCCCATAGTGCACTGCGGTGTTACCGGTTGCGTTTGCCGATTTTAGATCCTGCACGGGTGCGGACTGGCTGCTTAGAAAAGGCTCGCCTGCACCATGGTGCTTGTCATCCTCCGCTACCGGCTCCTGCTCTTCCTCGCGGGAGGCCTTGCCGGGCACTTTTTTTGATGCATTGTTCGAGACGTTGTTCGAGACATTGTTTGAGACAGTGTCCGAGGTATTGTTAAAGGCATTGTTCGAGGCACTGTTCGCGGCATTGTGCCTGGTGCTATCGGCGGCAGCAGGCTCCCGCCCGGCCAACAGCTCGGCAAAACCGGTATCGCCCTTTTCGTTTGCCGCCAGGCCGCCCGCCTTCGCCCCGGCTCCGCTCGTGGCCGTCACCCTGCCTATCATCATGCCCACTCCCCGCTTGTAGTGTGATCAGGCCATATGGCCCTGGTGCGCCGGCTCAGATGCCTGCCCGTGACAAGCAAAACACATACCAGTTGTTAAATACTCTTCTTGTGAAACCGGTAGATGGCCAGATTATCCAGCATTTTCTGCTCCTGCCGGTGGCTGTCGAGCCGCTGTCGTTCGGCCTCCCGCTCCAGCAGCTTGTCGATGGCCTGCTTGCGGGTACGTATCGCCATCCAGGCGCTACGGCTTTGCTCCAGCTGTTGCCTGGCCTGCTGCAGGCCGGCTTGCTGCTGTTGCCGAGACAATTCCAGCTTGTCGATAAAACCCTGAAAGTGACCGAACTGATGCGCGCTGAGACCTTGTTGGCCACGGCGGTGAAATTCCTGACTGTAGTGGCGCTGATACTGGCTCAGGGTCTGCTGCTGCTGCTCCAGCCGTTGCAGTTGCAGCCGGGCGGCACCCAGCTCTGCCGCCGCCTTGCGTTCCTGGCCATCGAGCTGATCCAGCAATAACCGTAGTGCCCGACTCATCCGCCGGCGCTCAGCAAGGGATGACTGATGCTTTCCAGCTCGGCCAGGCACATGGGCAGCGCCATCACGTCTGTCATGCTCTGGGTCAGGAAGTGATCCAGCCGGGGACGAATATGAATGGCCATGTCCAGCCGGGGGTCGGCACCGGACTGATAGGCGCCGAGATTAATCAGGTCGTGATTCTGCTGATAGAGGGCATAGGCCTGTTTGACGGCACGGGCCTGCTGCTGGTGCGCCTCCGTGGTCACCGCCGTCATTACCCGGCTGATCGACTTTTCGATATCGATGGCCGGGTAATGGCCGCTGTCGGCCAGTTGCCGCGACAGCACTATGTGGCCATCCAGGATGGCCCGGGCCGCATCGGCGATGGGATCCTGCAGATCGTCCCCTTCGGTCAGCACGGTGAAGAAGGCGGTGATGCTGCCCTGGCCTTCGGTGCCGTTACCCGCCCGCTCCACCAGCGCCGGCAGGCGGGCAAACACCGAGGGCGGATAGCCCTTGCTGGCCGGGGGCTCACCCACTGCCAGCGCAATTTCCCGCTGAGCCTGGGCATAGCGGGTCAGGGAGTCCATCAGCAGCAGCACGTTGAGCCCCTGATCGCGAAAGTATTCCGCCAGGGTCAGTGCCGTTTCGCAGCCCTTGAGTCGCATCAGGGGCGATGCATCGGCCGGCGCCGCCACCACCACGGCGCGAGCCCGGCCTTCTTCGCCGAGAATGACATCGATGAACTCTTTGACCTCCCGGCCCCGTTCACCAATCAACCCCACTATCACCACATCGGCCCTGGCGCCGCGGGTCATCATGCCCAGCAGCACACTCTTGCCGACCCCCGAGCCGGCAAAAAGCCCCATGCGCTGGCCCTGCCCCACGGTCAGCAGGGCATTGATGGCGCGCACCCCCACGTCCATCGGCGCCTCGATGGGCTGGCGTGCCATCGGGTTCAGTCGCTGGGCGGTAAAATCGGCGGTGGTACTGGTGACGATGGGGCCCAGGCCGTCCAGCGGCTGGCCGATGCCGTCGATCACCCGCCCCAGCAATTCCATGCCCACCGGCACCCCTGCCCCCTGCCCCACCGGCGTAACCCGGGCCCCGGGGATCACGCCCTTGAGCGATTCGCTGGGCATCAAAAACAGCCGATCGTCGGCAAAACCGACTACTTCGGCGTTCATTTCACCAAACATCGTCTGAATCTTGCACTGACTGCCCACGGCGGCGGTACAGCCCACCGCCTCCAGCGTGAGGCCCACCACCCGGGTCAGCTTGCCACTGGCCGCCATGGCCGGCATCAAGCCCCGGGTCTGATAGGCAGCCAGCCGCTCAGGGAGCGTCATGGAAACGATGCCAGTTGGCCTTGAGGAAGTTGGCCATCAGCTCGTCGATACGCTGTGCCAGGCTCACATCCAGCTCGGACATCGCGGTTGTGACCCGCAGATCGCCCCGGGCCAGATCCGGCTCGCTTACCAGCTCCCACCGTCGCTGGCGGCGGCTTTTTTCATCGAAATGCTGCTCGATAATGGCCATATCGTCCGAGTGCAGGTACAGGGTGATGTCGCCCTCATGGCCCGGCAAGGCCGCCACCGCCTCACGCACCGTGGCCAGCAATAACTGCGGCGAGGTGGTGGCTTCGGTTTTGAGCAGATTACGGGCCAGCTCCTGCGCCAGGGTAACCAGGCTCTGCTCCACCACCTTGTCCATCTGCGCCAGCGGTGCCTGCAACCGTTCCAGCAGCTGCTGCCATTGCTGCAGTTGCCGGTCGATTTTTTCCTGCCCTTCCGCCAGCCCCTGCTCCAGCCCCTGCTCCAGCCCCTGCTTGAGGCCGGCCTCGTGGCCCTGCTGCAAGCCCGTCAGCCGCCCTTCTTCCTGCCCGGCAACCAGGCCCTCCTGTTTGCCCTGTTCAAAGCCTTCCTCATAGGCGGCCTGGCGAATGGCTTCCAGCGCCTCGGCCGTCAGCGGCTCGGGCTCGGGTTCCGCTATCGGCTCGGGAGCGGCCACCTCGGCCCGGCGCTTGATATTAAGCGCCCGCTCTTTGGGCTCGGTTCCGGGTTGGGTCATGTCCGGCCAGGGCCAGTGCTCGGCGGCCGCGTTGTCATCGCGGGGCGGATGGCCATGACCAGAGGAATAGGCGTTACGACTCATATAAAGTCATCTCCGCCGCCCTTGGACAGCATCATCTCACCGCTGTCCGCCAGGCGACGGGCGATGGCCAGAATTTCTTTCTGGGCCAGCTCGACCTCGCTCACCCGCACCGGACCCATGGCGTCCAGATCGTCCTGCATCATTTCGGCGGCCCGCTTGGACATGTTGCGCAGAAACTTGTCCTTGAGCTGATCATCCGCTCCCTTCAGGGCCCGCTGCAACAGCTCGCCGCCAACCTCGCGCAGCAGTATCTGCACGCCGCGGTCATCCACATCAATCAGGTTTTCGAACACGAACATCAGATCCTGAATCTTCATGCTCATTTCTTCGTCTTCGTCACGAATGGCCTCCATCAGCGCCCCTTCGACGGTGGTATCCAGGTAGTTCATGATACTGGCAGCGGCTTTCAGGCCCCCCATCTTGGCGGCCTTGGCGCCACTCTGGCCGGCAAACTGTTTTTCCATGATGTCGTTCAGCTCTTGCAGCGCCGCCGGCTGCACTTCTTCCAGCTCGGCAATGCGCATCACCAGATCCAGGCGCAACGGCTCGGCAAACAGCTGCAGAATTTCGGCGGCCTGCTCCGGATCGAGATAAGACAGCACTATGGTCTGAATTTGCGGGTGTTCGTTGAGAATAATACCCGCCACCTGGCGTGCATCCATCCACTTCAGCGAGTCCAGCCCGCGTGAACCGGCACCGGCCGAAATCTGGTTGACCAGGCGGCCGGCCTTGTCTTCGCCCAGGGCCGAGACCAGGGCGTTGCGCACGAAGTCCTGACTGCCCACACCGATTTTGGTGAAGCGCTGAATATCCTCGATAAAGTGACGATGCACGGCCCCCACCCGGTCGGGGCCAAAATCGCCGACCGAGGCCATTTTCATGCCCAGCCGCTGCACCTGTTTGGGGTCGAGATGACGAAAAATCTGGGCCGCGTCCTCTTCCCGCAGGCTCAGCATCAACAGCGCCGCCTTTTCGGTACCCGTCATCTTGTCGAGCAGCTGGCGCTGCTCGTCGGTAATCATCAGTTGCTGAGGTTGCTGAGTATCAGTCATCGGCTTTCACCCAATCTTTCACCACCTGCGCCGCCAGATCCGGTTCGTTGGCCACCAGGGCCCTGACCGCCGACAGCACATCTTCATCCTTATTCAGATCCGGCAGTTGCAAACGCCCTTCGCGGATGCCGAACATAGTGTCGTCCTGCTCCGCCTGCTGGGACAGCAACGCCAGATGGTCATTGCCCAGCAAGGCGTTCTGGCCATCCAGATCCACGGCTTCCGGCATTTTTTCATCGCTGCCCAACAGGCGCAGCACCATGGGCCGCACCAGGGTCAGCAGCAACACAATCAGCACCAGAACGGCGCCGAGAATCCGGGCCAGATGCAAGAACCAGGGCTGTTCATAAAAAGGGATACCGGCAATATCGTCAAGCCGGGGCCGATTGAACGCCACCGACACCACCTCGATGGCATCGCCCCGGCTTTCGTCGAAGCCCAGGCCGCCCCGCAGCAGCCGGTCGATGCGTGACAGCTCTTCCGGCGTCAGTGCAAGTCGCTCCGTGGTGCCATCGGCGTTGCTGACGGTCTTGTGATCCACCGCCACCGATACTGTCAGCCGACGCACATCACCGGTCGCATTCCGGGTATGACTGATGGTGGTGTCCAGTTCGAAATTGCGGGTCGATTCACGGCGGGTACGCTCGCTATTTTGTTTTTCCTGCGCCAGCCCGGCGGCCTGTTCGGGAGTCTCGCTCTCGGCCGGCGGCTGATTGGTGAGCGCGCCCGGAATGCCGATGGCTCCCATGCCGGAAGTATTGTCTTCCATCACCATTTCCGAGCGTACCGCCGGCAGCTCGGGATTGAACGACTTGACGGTCTGCTCTCTGCGGGTGAAGTCGAGTCGCACATCCACCTCGGCGGTGTAATTGCCCAGGCCCAGCACCGGGCTCAGAATGGCGTCAATTTTCTGTCGATACTCGGCTTCCTGCTTCTGCTGCAGTTCGAATTCACGACGGGTACGGGCCGACTGCGGATCCTGCGAGCCGGAATTGAGCAGGCGCCCGTTCTGATCGGTCACCGTGACCCGGCCCGGCGTCATGTCCGGCACCGCCGAGGCCACCGTATCCACGATGGCGTCCACTTCTTCCTGACGCAGGGTGCCGCCCCGGCGCAGGTTCAACACCACGGTGGCGCTGGGCTGACGCTTGTCGCGCACAAAGACGTTTTCCCGGGGGATGGCCAGCAGCACCTGGGCCTGAGCCACGCTGTTGTATTGCTCTATCACCCGCGCCAGCTGTCGTTCGCGGCTCAGGTTGAGCCGCTCCCGCTCCAGGCGCTGGCTAATGCCGAAACCGGGGTCGGACAGCAGAATCGAATCGCCCTCGGGCGGGCTCTGGCTCAGGCCGGAACGACGCAGCTTGAGCTGAATGTCGGAAAATTGATCGGCGCGCACCAGCACGGTACTGCCATCTATGGTGTATTCGAGCTTCTGCGCATCGAGAAAGTCGAGGGTTTCAATCAGTTCCTGATTGTTGTACATACCCAGCGGTCGCATCTGGGGTTCCTTTCCCCAGAGCAGAATAAACACCGCCATCGCCAGACAAATGGCCAGCGCCAGCACGATAATGACCTGACGCAGAATATCGGTGTTGCCCAGCAGGGCGAAAGGCGTGCTTTTCCGCTCTTTGGCTCCCGGAGAGCCCGCCTCACTGGCGGCAAGTGCGGATTTGTCGGTATTCACCAACGGATTATCAGCCACCCATCAAGTCCTCATACCGGCATGTTCATAATGGTCTTGTAGGCCTCCACCACCTTGTTGCGCACCTGTACGGTGGCCTCGAAGGCGAGGCTCGACTTTTGCGCCGAAATCATCACCTGCTCCAGGCTGACCGAGTCGTCACCCAGCTCGAAGCGGGTGCGCAGGCTATCGGTGCCTTGCTGCAGGTCATTGACCTTGTTGACCGCCTGGGTCAGCAGGGCGGAAAAATCCTGGTGCGGGGCTGCGCTATTGGCTGGCGTCAGCGGCTGCAGTTCGCCCTTGACGGCCTGCATCTCTGTTAATAGTCCGGCTGCGCTAATGTCCATCCCGCTCATCCTCAGTCAATTAAATAGCGTGAAGATCATAATGCAAACGACGGGCCAGTCTATCTTTATCTGCTTGCGGGTACGAATGCGGGCCGCCGGGTAGGCAGCTTAAGGCTTTCTGTTCCGCCTTCCCTCACGCTCTCTTTCTCATAGCTCATAGCTCATAGCTCATAGCTCATAGCTCACGGTTAATACCGTATTTCTTCATTTTCTCGACCAGGGTGGTGCGGCGCATGCCCAGGTGCTCGGCGGCCCTGGCCACTATGCCTTCGTTCACTTCCAGCGCCTGACCAATCATGTCCATCTCGATATTGGCCAGCATGGCCTTGAGGTTGATGCCCTCTGGCGACAGCGAGGGAGCCACCGGCTCCGGCTCTTCCGGCGCCATGTCGTCGGTGGCCTGAAAATCGAAAAAATCGGCTTCGTCTTCGGTGGCCCCATCATGGGTCTGAAATATCGACGACAGCGCATCGCGCTCGTCCAGCTCGTCGAAGGGCTTGTCGGCCAGTTGTGCGTCAGTCGGAAACCGGTATTTTGCCGGCAGATCTTGCGGCTGCACCACCCGATTGGGGCACAGAATAAACATCCGCTCCACCAGGTTGGACAGCTCGCGCACATTGCCCGGCCAGTGCCAGGCCTGCAGCGAGGCGATGGCATCCGGTGAAAAGGACAACTCGGCCCCGTGAGTCACCCGATGACGAGCGATCAGCTCGTTCAGCAGCGCCGGAATATCGTCCTGCCGCCGGCGCAAGGCGGGCACCTCGACAGGAAACACATTCAGACGGTAATAGAGATCTTCCCGAAAGCGCTGCTCGTGAATCATCTGCTCCAGATCCCGATGGGTGGCGGCAACAATCCGCACCCGGGCGCTGATGGAGCGGGTACCGCCCACCCGCTCGAAGGTACGCTCCTGCAGCACCCGCAACAGCTTGACCTGCATCGGCAACGGCATGTCGCCGATTTCATCCAGAAACAGGGTGCCGCCCTCGGCCAGCTCGAAGCGACCCTTGCGCGACGATACCGCCCCGGTAAAGGCGCCTTTTTCGTGGCCGAACAGCTCGCTTTCGAGCAGTTCGGCGGGAATGGCGCCACAGTTGATGGGCACGAAGGGCCCCTTGGCCTGAGCCGACAAGGCGTGAATGGCGCGGGCAATCACTTCCTTGCCGGTGCCCGACTCGCCCAGCAACAGCACATTGGCCGGCTTGGCCGCTACCTGACGGATCAGCGTCTTCACCGCCTGCATCGGTGCGCTGTCGCCGATCAGCAATTGCTGCAGCCCCTCATCCCACTCACCGGACTGCCGCACCGGCTGCCAGTGTTGTGCCTGGGTCAGCAAGCCGGTCAGCTCGCCATAGGTCAGCTCGCTCAGGGTACCCAGCAGGTTGTCGGCCTCGGCCGCTTGCTTGTCGAGCTTGTCTATATGGTCGATATGGCCGAGGCTAATAAATGCATGATGAGGAAAACGGTTCAGCAGTTGCGACAGGGAAGCCTCGATGTCGCCCACCAGCACCGTCAAATTCTGCGGCTGACTCTCCAACCAGGCCAGATCATCGGCCCTGCTGCCACTGCGCCATGCCACCTGCATGAAGGAAAGAATGGCTTCCAGCCTTGATCGTCGCTCCTGGTTCTGATCCATAATCAAGACGCAGCCGTTAAAGCCCATAGGGTATATATCCTTGCTATTCAGTTAGTTATTAATATTTTTGGGTCTAGGGTTAACCCGAGTCGGGCCACAGCATAGCACCGTGACTATACCGGTTTGAAGCCATACCAGACGTAATTCTGACACGAGCGTCAAAAAAACCCGACAGACAAGGTCGCAACCAGGCCGTTATCGGTGATCCGGATCCAATTTACCGGGCAGCATGGCGGTGTTTCCATCAACTCAAAAGCTTGTCACCCATAATATACGAGAAGGCTGGCAAAATTATGACACCGGGTGCCTGCCTGAACAAAGCCGCGCCAACGGCGGCGGCGGGCAATGACGAGCACAAAAAAACGGGGACCGGGCCTTATGCCCGATCCCCGTTTTTGCCCCGACAGTGACAGCCGGCTGGCTTAGGCTGGCACCTGCTGCTGGGCGGCGGGAATGGCATCCCAGCTTTCCTTGATGTCGCGCAGCAGGCGGCTGACGCCTTCCAGCCGTTCGCTGCTGCTTTCGCTGTTGGCCAGCATCAGCTCGCGCACCATGAAGTCGTACAGCTTATCCAGATTGGCAGACACCTCGCCACCGGCATCCATGTCCAGCGAGGCCTGCAGTTGCTGAATAATGGCAATGGTCTTGCCGATCAGCTCGCCGCGCTGGCTGATGTTTTGCTGTTCTATGGCAGTGCGGGCCCTGGCCAGTCGCTCCAGGGCGCCCGCCAACAGCATTTGTACTACGCGATAGGGGCTGGCGATGTCTCGCTGGCTGTCTACCGCTACCGATTTATAGGCCTTAAGGGAGCCGCGCATGATTTTCTCCTGATTAATTTTTTTTAACGTCACCGTAGGCCCGCGCCGAGCGCCGACCTTTTTGTATTGTTGCCAGCTTTTCTGCCAGTACCGTTCGACTGAACTCTGCCTGCCGGGCCAGCCGCCGCGAGCGTTCAATCAGCTCGCTCACCTGCTCGGCATCGAGCATGTCTGTGCTCGTGCTCTTTGTATTCATAGTATTCATAGTATTCATAGTATTCATAGTATTCATAAGCGATTGCAATAACCGGGCCCGCTCCGCCAGCCGCTGTTCAATGGTGTCGGCCTGCAATAGCGCCGGGTCGGCAAATTCGGCCAGCAGCGTCTCGTCCAGCTGTTGTAATTCTTCAAGCAGAGTCATTATTTTTTACCACTGAAGTCGGGCATGTTCTCGAAGGCGCTGATCACCGAGCTGAGTTGCTGGTTCATTTGCGCGACCGCCATGTCCATGGCGGAAAACTGTTTATAGGTACGCTCTTCAAAACTCACCATGTACTCGGAAAAGCTATCGGCTTCTTTTTCCAGTTTTTTCATCTGCTCGTTCAAGGATTCGTTTTTGTTGGTCAGTATGCCCTCTTTACCCACAAATTCTTCCATCAGGGTATCCAGCTTGTTGCTGACGCCGTTTTCCGATGAAAATAACAAGCCCACCTTTTCGAAGTTATCCGTTAGCTGTTTTTTCAGTAAGTCGTCATCCAGCTCTACGGTACCGTCCTGTTTGCTGGTAATGCCAAGATCGGTCAGGCTTTTAATCGGTGCCACGGCCCCTTCTACCGACTCGCTCAACAACTGGCGAATTTTCGAGTTCAGATTACGGGCGGTACCGTCACCATTAAGTGGCCCGGCCTGTTCGGTTTCCGGGTTATAACGGCTGAGCTGGTTAATGGTATTAACCACCTTGTTGAACGACTCGACAAAGCCTTTCAGATTGGTTTCAACCGCATTTTTGTCATAACCAATGGTCAGCTTGGTATTGGGCTTGTCACCGGCGGGATCGTTTATTTTTTTAACATCCAGGGTCACGCCGGCAATGGCATCCTTTATTTCGTTACTCTGACTGGTAACGAGAGCGCCATCTATGGTGATTTCGGCATTCTGGGCGGCCTGAATTTCATTGGTCACCCCCAGGGCGGCCAGACTATTGCCGTCTTCACCATCATTGTTACTACTGGCAACAACGGAAATCTGGTTATCTTCACCGGTTTTATCGGAAAAATAGACCAATCGCGAGCCGCCATCGTCGGTAATCACGGTGGCGCGAACGCCTTTATTGTCTTCGGCGTTATTGATGGCGGCGGCTACCTCGGCCAGCGAGCTTTTGTCTTTATCGATAGTAACGATAAACGACTCATCACCCACCCCCAGCGTGAGGCTGCCCGAGCCCAGCGCTTTATCGGGTGCAACCGCCTCCGAGCCCAACTTGTGTGCTTGCGCCAGCTGAATGACCTGCAGGTTATAACTACCCGCCACTGCATTCTTGTCGGCCTTGGCACTCACGAAGCCACTTTCGCTCAAGCTGGTGGAACGCTTTTGAAAGGCTTCTTCTTCACCCAGCTTTTTGAGCGAGGTCTTGAACTCGTCCAGCACCCCTTTCAGTCCGCCGTAAGCGGACAGTTGCACCTCTATATCGTTAGCCCGGCGTGCCAGTTGCTGCTCTTTGGGCGCACGCTCGGCCTGCACCGTAATATCGACGAAGTTCTGAATCGGGAAACCCGAGCCGACGCCGGGTAATTTAAGATCGCCCATGGTGCTGCCTCCTATGCCTGGGTATCGAGCAGGCCGCCACTGGCCTCATTCAGCCGATTAATGACATCCAGCAGCTCTTCACTGGGGATCTGGCGGATCACATCGCCGGTGTCGCCGTCCAGCACCGTCACCACATTACGGCCCGAGTCTTCGTCCACCTTGAACTGCAGGCTGCGATTGAAGCTGCCGATAAAGGTCTGCATCTCTTCGGCCATCAGCGCCAGCTGGTCGGGCGACAAATCTGCAGCCTGGGTTTGCTCCGTGGCCTGCACCGCCTGGGCGGTTTGGGTGGCTTCAACCTGGGCCTGAGCCTGAGCCTGGGCCTGGGCGGCCGGTGCCGCCGGCTTTGCCGTGCCCTGCTCGCCGGACGTCAACGCAGGGCGAGGGGCGGAAGAAGGTATGTCCATGATATGGCTCCTTGTTGAGCGCGCCGAATGCGCGCACAGACCACAAAGCAAAAAATGATGTTAGGGGTTAGGGGTTAGGGGTTAGGGGTTAGGGGTTAGGGGTTAGGGGTTAGGGGTTAGGGGTTAGGGGTTAGGGGTTAGGGGTTAGGGGTTAGGGGTAAAGAAAGCCTCACTCCTCACTCCTCACTCCTCACTCCTCACTCCTCACTCCTCAGTGTTCACACTCGATGCTTTGCTTTGCAATCTTATCAGGTGGCACAAAAGGGGCGTCGCCGCCCCCTTGTTATCTTAGTGGCCTTTAGTTGCCGATTAACCCAGCAGCGACAATGCCGCCTGGGGCAGTTGCTTGGCCTGGGCCAGAATGGAGGTACCGGCCTGCTGCAGTATCTGCTGCTTGGTCAGGTTGACCGTTTCCTGGGCAAAATCCACGTCCATGATGCGGCTCATACCGGCGGCGGCATTCTCGCGCACGTTGGCCAGGTTGTTGATGGTGCTGCCCAACCGGTTCTGGAAGGCACCTAGATCTGAACGTTGATCGTCGATTTGGCCAATGGCGGCATCAATCACATCAAGAGCACTCTGTGCCCCACCACTGGTACCAATATCGATCTTATCAACGCCTCTCAACGTGGCAGCAGTCAGGGTTGCTGTATTATTGATTGCAGCAGTATTAAATCCTGAAGCCGTACCATCCTTGACCGTTTTCACATTTAACAGACTGTGTTTGTTATCAACGGCAGCAGTACTCCAATCAACAAAACCGGTTGTGGTAACGGTAGAAGAACCACTATTTGTAACCGTTGCTGTGCTGGCAGCAGAAGTTATTGTAGACGCTGAACCAGTTGTACTACCATCCTCATCACGTGACTGAATGGTAGCAGTAGCGCCATCTGTTAACCCACCGGTAATGCTCATGGAGATATCTACATTTTCGCCATTCGCGTCTGTAATGATAATACGGTTGTCCGCAGTAGTACCGCTATTATTCTCGAGAGTAATAGTTATTCCCTGTTCTTTAAGCTCAGCCAAAGCATCTGTTTTAGTAGCTATTTCTGTATAAAGCGCACCGGTTGCAGTGTCTACATCCGCAGCAGTAGCAAGACTAAACCCACTTAAAATGGATACACCATTAATGGAAAGGTCAACGGTATCTGAATCAGTTGTATTAGTTCCCATCTGCAGTTCGGTTACGTTTTTCGCTCCAACGCCACTTAACCCTTCAACACTGTTAATTTCGCCAGCAAGCTCCGCTGCACTAATCCCATCGCGCAAGGAAATATTTTCAGTTTTTGAGCCCAAGCTTACCTGCAGCGCATCACCGGTACCAAACTTAAGTGAAGATGTACGGACACCTGCTATGCCAATGTTTCCAATGCTAGAGCCAGTTACTCCTTTCGCATTCATGCCAATTTTATCTGCACTCACAGAAGCAAGGTTGAGACCCAATGTTTCATTGGAATTAGAACCTATCTGAAACTTTTGTGAACCAAAAGAACCATCCAACAATTTTTTTCCACCAAAAGAAGTGCTCTCGGCAATACGGGTGAGCTCCGACTGCAGCGAACTGATCTCCTTCTGCATCGCCACCCTGTCACCCTTGGAGTTGGAACCGTTAGCCGCCTGCAGAGACAAATCCCGCATGCGCTGCAGTATGTTGGTGGACTCCTGCATGGCGCCTTCTGCGGTTTGGGCAATGGAGATGCCGTCGTTGGCGTTTTTCATCGCCACGCCCAGGCCACGAACCTGGGAGTTCAGCCGGTTGGCGATCTGCAGGCCGGCGGCATCGTCCTTGGCGGAGTTGATGCGGCTACCGGAAGACAGCCGTTCCATGGACGTGGTGAGGGCATTGCTGGAGTTGCTCAGGTTACGCTGGGCAGTCAGGGCCGAAATGTTGGAATTAACAGTAATCGCCATAATCGAATCTCCGTAAGGGTTCAGTGCCGGCGTACCGCCGGTAGTGTGCTTGCTTGTTTTTTTGTGTCTACTAATACGGTTATCGGCGGGGTTTTCGACAACTTTAACCTTTTTGTGCGCGGTTTTGACGTTGCCGCTTTACTACCAAGAAAGCCGCCGAAAGTCCCGTCCGGTTACAAATGGGTATCGGCGGGAAGCGGGAGAGCTTTAGGGGAAAAGAAAGCGGTAAGCCTCAAGCTGTAAGCGGTCAGGCAAACCATCGGTAAATGCGGCATTGGTGTCATGCCGCACAATGTCGATTCGTCTGATGGCGCTTTTGAGGCAATCCCTGCTGTCTCTTCAGACGCAGGAGCTCGCTGTTGGCATCACCAACAGGCGACTCCGGAGCTTCGATGAGGACAAAGGGAGCAGCTCAGCCGACCATCACATGACAGGGATGTCATGTGCTGAGCGTCACATGGATGTGCTTGAAGCGAGTCGGCGGAGCGGGCCCTTTGTCCGATGATAAGCCCCCGGTTTAATCTGGCAACGGGGTTGCGCCGCATGAATGGGCGCCTACGGGGATCATCTCCGTAGCGTGCCGAAGGAGGCGACAGCGTTGGGCAGCCTCACCGTGGCATGCACCTTAGTTTAACTCTATAATATTGGGTGTTATGTCGAAAAAGAAAACTTAAGGCACATTAAGATGGATTTAATATTCACCAAACCCAGTGAGGTTACCGAACTGCTTTGTGAGCGGCTGCGCAAAGAGCGCCTGACCCGGCAGATGACCCAGGCAGAGGTGGCTGCTCGTGCCGGCGTTGGTGTTAACACCTTGTCCAATTTGGAAAATGGCCAGAATGTCACCTTCGAGACGGTGATCCGGGTGGCGATGGTGCTGGGGCGGCTTAACGAGCTGGAAGAGTTATTCAAGCCCAAACTGGATAGCCTGGATGATGTTCGCCGTTACGAAGCCGGTGCCAAGCGCCATCGTGCCAAGAGGAAGCCCAAAAATGGCTGAGCAAATAAAGGTTTACTATGAAGGCTGGGGCGAATGCTGGCATTGGGGCACGTTGGTTTCGTCCACCGCCCTCACCGGTCGCCCTTTGATTTTGTTCGAATACAGCGATGAGGCAATCAATAAAGGCTATGAATTATCGTCTTATCTTCTGCCTTTACAGGGTCCCAAGTTACGCAAGGCGTTCCCTGCTCATCAAATGAACTTACCCGGTCCGGTTTATGATGCCTTGCCGGATGGGTGGGGCATGTTGCTAATGGATCGCCTGTTCAAGCGTAATGGCCTTAATTCTGCGCGCATCGGCCCGCTGGAGCGGCTAGGTTATATAGGCTCTAATGCCATGGGAGCCATGTCATTCAAGCCTGTTTCGTTAGAAGCCCCCACTACGATTGAAGATGTGACTCTCGAGAAATTATCGGCAGACGTACAGACCGTGCTTGATGGCGAGGGTGGAGAATTTTTGCAGAAACTGATGCTGATGGGCGGCTCCCCGCAAGGTGCAAGACCCAAAGTATTGCTCTACCGCCGTGCTGAAAATGGTGTTTTCAGCACGATTGAGGTACCGGGTTCAGAGGCTTGGTTGATTAAGTTTCCTGCTAGAGAAGAACATCCGGAAGTGTGTGCCATTGAAGCCGTCTATTCTTCATGCTTGCGCGAGTGCGGTATTAATACGCCTGACACCCTGTATTTTAGTTTGCCGAATGGTCAGGCCGCGTTTGCAACCAAACGCTTTGATCGACAAGGCAACATACGAGTTCCCATGCAAAGTCTTGCCGCCTTTACAGGTGCTGACTATCAAGCTCCCGGGGCATTAGACTACGCCAATTTTTTGCGGGCGACTCAAATATGCACCAATGATATGCGTGAAAAAACAAGTGCTTTTGAGCGAGCTGTGTTCAATGTGGTATTCAACAACCGCGATGACCACCCTAAAAACTTTGCCTATATCATGTCGGCCAATGGCCAGTGGAGCCTGGCTCCCGCGTATGACGTCACCTTTTGTGAAGGCCCCGGCGGTTACCATCAGATGGACATAATGGGAGAGGCGCTGCATGTTAGTCGCAAAAACATGCTGTCGCTCGGCGTTAAAGAAGCCGAGTTATCCTCTCGTGAGGCAGCCGATGTTATTGACCGGTATTGTGACGTGGCTGCCGGCTTCAGTCGCAAGGCGAAGAGTATGTTTGATGGCCATATAAGCCAAGACACACTGCAGCTGATTCAGAGCCGCATTAACGACAACATTAACCGGCTTAAAAAATGATCTATTTCATCTCGGCTTGCTGCAGAATATTGGCATGTTCGGCGGTCCGGTCAACATCGACACCCCCTCCCCACCTCCCCCTGGCGAAAACCCGCCGTTATGCCTGCTGGTCCGCTGCCAAGGGGGAGGAGCAGTGCGGTGCCAACCGAAGCGGGGGGCACCCGGTTTAACGCGGTCGAATAAATTCGACCTGCGCAAACGCCCCGTGGCAGATTAGCAAAAGACGGTGCCTTGTCTCGTTCGCCTTACGCCTTTCCCCTCACTCCTCACGCCTTTCATCAGATGTAATTGAACAGGCTCATGCCCTGCAGCTTGCCGAATGCGCTCTGGCTGGCCTGCAGGGCCACCATGGTCTGGTTGAGCTCGCCAATGGCCTGGGCGTAGTCCAGGTCTTCCATGCCGCTGCGCACCTTGTCGATGGTCAGGCTCATGTCGGCATGGTGGGCGCTCTGGTTGTCCAGCCGCTGCAGGCGAATGCCGGTGTCGGCCCGCACCCGGGTAAAGTGGCTGCCCATGGCGTCCATTTCGGCGAGTATATCGGCCAGCTCGCTCTGATCACCGGCGGTGTTGCCCTCTTGCTGCAACCAGCCCAGGGCACGATTGAGGCTGTCGAACACGCCGAGGGTGCCCCGACCGTCGATATCGTCCTCGTTGACGTTCAGGGTGATCACGTCTTCGGCTTTGGCCTCGCCGGTCAGGGTCATGGTGATGCCACCGGCGTTAATGCTTTGCCCCGGCTGATAAGGCTGGGTGAGCAGCGGGTCGCCGTTTTCATCCTGCAGGGCATTGCCATCCTTGTCGGTCACCGTCACTTCCATCATGTCGGCGTTCTCTCTAAAAGTGAGGGTATAGGGCTGGGCATCGTCATTAAAACCGGCCGCCTCGCTGACGGTCGCCCGGCTTACCAGCAGGGTCTGCTCGCGCACGCCTCCCTGCAGCCCGCTGTAATCAAGGGTCACCTCGCCTTTGGGGTTGGGCACCTGACCAAAGACCAGGCGGCCGTCGTGATTGAGCCCCACCTTGACGTTGTCGCCGATGGCCAGTTCGCGCTGACCGCCGCTGCCCTGATAACGGACGCTGCCGTCGGCATCGCGCACAAAGGGCAGCTTGTCGGTCTGAAAACCGCCAAAGATATACTGGCCAAACTCGTCGCGACTGTTGGCCAAGTCCAGCAACTCGTCGATGCGGCTGTCCAGATCGGCGGCCAGGGCCGCCTTGTCTTGCGTGGTTACGGCGCCGCTGTTGGCCCTTAGCATCAGCTCTTTGGCCTGCTGGCCCAGGTGTTCGGCGCTGGTGAGCAGCCCCTCTTCCCGTCGCAGCCGGTTTTCGGCCAGGCTGATGTTGTTCTGATAGCGGGCAATGCTGTTCAGTTCCTGCTTGTAGCCGAGAATGCCGTGGGCGGCAATGGGGTCGTCGGCGGCGGTTTGCACCCGTACTCCGGACGAGAGTTTGTCCAGCTGCTGGCTGGCCTGGCCGCTTTTGCCGGTGATGTTGTTCAGGTTGTTCTGATAAAACTGAAAGGTAGACAAGCGCACGGGGGCTCCTTAGCGGATTTGCAGCAGCGAATTGAACAGCTCGTTGGCCACCGAGACCACCCGGCTGGAGGCCATGTAGGCCTGCTGAAAACGCAGCAGGTTGGCGGCTTCTTCATCCAGATTGACGCCAGAAAGCGACTGCATGCGGTTTTGCGACTGGGCCAGGGCGGCGGTGGCGGTGTCGGCTTTTATTTTCTGGTTATAGGTTTTTCCCCCCACGCCCACCAGGGTCTGATTGAGGCTTCCTTCCAGGGTTGCGGTTCCCCCGTTGAGCCATTTTTTCTGTTTCAACTCGCCAAAGGCCTGGGCGTTGAGGTTGTTGCCGGCGCCGCTGACCTGTTCTATTTCAAAGCGGTCACCGGGGCTGCCGCCCTTGCCGGACACCTCGATGGTCAGGCCATCGAGCGTGATGACCGGATTGGCAGAGTCAAGAGTGTCGCTGGCCAGCGAGGTATCGGGATCGCTTTTTCTGAACACCTGATAAGCGCCGGCATCATCCAGTGTGACCACCAGGGGATCGCCCCTGGTCGGCAGGTCGTCGCCCGCCGCATCGGTTATCTGCATGCCAAGCCGGGCGGTGCCGGTGTTGTCTCTGTGGGCGATGGCCATCAGCTGGCTGGAAGCGGCCAGCCCTTCGGGCTGGTGCAGGCTCACGGCCAGATCGGCGGCGCCGTTGCGGCTGGGGCGGATCAGCATGGCATCGCCATTGGCGGGGGTGCCGGTCAGGGTTAATGAAAAGCCATCGACATTCAGTTTTCCGTCGGCATCGGGCACCAGGTCGGTACTCTTACCCGAGCCGAGATCGGTAATGGAATAGGCACCGTCTTTATAGTCCAGCCGGTATTCGCTGCCGGTCAGCTTGCCGGTGTCGGTGATGGTCACTTCACCGCCGACATCGGTATTGCTGGTAAAAAAGCGCCCGGCACGGGCCCCGGGGGCGTTGATGTCGGTAAACAGGTCCCGCCCCGGCACACCGTTCATATCCACCCCCTGGCGCTGCACCCGGTTGAAGGCGTCGGCCAGGCCCATGGCGGTGCGGCCTATGTCGCTGAGGGTGGGCGCCAGCACCTGGTCGCGAAATGTCAGGGTGGCGCCCAGCTTGCCGCCCAGCTCGTGGCCGTTTATCCGGGTGGCGGCGTCGGCCCGGCCCGGGGTGCCCAGGTAAAGTTCGGTCTGCTGCGGGTCCGGATTGCCGGCTCTGGCCTCCAGGGCGAGCGCCCGGCTGCCACTGACCAGGGAATCGCGCCCGCCCAGCAGCACCGACACCACGCCGCCGGGCTCGGCCACCGTGGTGATGTGCACCTCCTGCCCCAGATCGCCGATCAGTTTGTCGCGCCGGTCCAGCAGATCGTTGGGCGAGCCGTTTTGCCCCGCGTTCATGATTTCCTGGTTAAGGTCGGCAATGCCGGCCGCCAGCTCGGTCACCCGGTCGGCACGGCTGGCAATGTCCTGGCTGTTCACCGAATACTGCTGGTTCAGGTTGCCGTACATGGTATTGAAGCCGGACGCTACTTCTTTGGCATGTGCCAGAAACAGCTGCCGGTTACCCAGATCGCCGGGGTTGTCGGTAAAGGCGTCGATGGTTTTATAGAGCGAGTCCAGGCTCTGGATCATCGCCTTGCCCATGTCGTTGACGCTGCCATTCAGGTAGTTGAGCTGCTCATACAAGGCCTGGGCGCCCGCCTGCTCGGTGCCGTTGACCAGCACGTCCTTGAAGGCGTATTGCTGATACAGTCGGGTGACATCGGTTACCCGGGTGCCGGTGCCGTAAAACTGGCCGCCGACATAGAGGCTGCCTTCGGTCATCTGCTCCGCCCGCTGGCGGTGATAGCCCTCGGTATTGACGTTGGCGATGTTATGGCCGGTAGTGGCCAGCTGGGCCTGGGCGGCCATGAGGCCGCTGACGCCGGTTTGATACATATCAACAGCCATGGTGTGTCCTTATGCTTGTGATGCCAGTCGGGTTACGGTATTGAGAACGGCACTCAGCTTGTCGGCGTATTTGGGGTCGGTGGCATAGCCTGCCTGCTGCAATGCCTCGAAATAGTGCCGGGGCGAGTCGGTTTGCTGCAATGCCTCGCCGTAACGCGGATTGTCATGCAAAAAGTCGACATAATCGTTGAAGCTGTCGTTGAAGGAGCCGTATGACCGAAACGGCGCCTGCACCTTTACCGCTATGCCCTGCTCGTATTCCAGGGTATTGACCCAGGTTTTTGCCTGCTTCCAGCTGTTATCGGCCTTGATGCCGAAAAGATTATGGCTGGAGTCGCCATTTTTTTGGCCGATGATCTTCTTGCCCCAGCCGGTTTCCAATGCCGCCTGGGCCAGCATGGCCTCGGGCGGCAAGCCCAGGCGTTTTCCTGCCGCCACGGCGGCGGGCATGAGCCGACGCACAAAGTCCTGGGGGGAGCGGAACGGCTGGCTTGCGTTATAGGTAACGGTATCCGGGCTGTTAGCGGCGGCCTGCAGTGGCGGCCGCGCCTGTTCTGCGGCTTGTTTTGCGACCTGTTTTGCGGCTTGTTCTGCCACCTGTTTCGAGTCCGGTTTAGTATCTGGCGCTTCGCCCGCGCTCTGCCCCGGCGGCCGCACCACCTTGCCGGACACCCGGCGTACGTCGGTCAGCTCGAAGTGCCGGGCCGGGGGCGCCACCTTGTTGGGCTCGCCGCCCAGTTGGCGGACGACCAGATCGGCCAGCCCCAGGCTGCCCTGGCGACTGAGTTCGGCGGACATCTGCTGATCGTGCATGTCCTGATAATACTGGGTGTAACGGCTGTTCATGGGGCTGTTGGACTCGAACACCTTGTTGGCGGCACGCATCGACTTGAACAGCTGCTGGGTGAACAGGCTCTCGAACTGGCGCGCCGCTTCGTCCAATGCCTTGCCGCGGTCTTGCTCAAAGCCCTGCCGGCGTAGTTTGTCCAGCCCCTGAATGTCGTTGACCAGCAGGCTGTTGTTGAATGAGTCGATGCCTTTCATGCTGTTGCTCCTTGAAACAAAGCGGTAAGCGTTAAGCTGTCAGTAAAACCTGAGTCTAAAATCGGGGTCCTGCCGTAACCCCTCCCCAACCCTCCCCTTGCGTTGCACTCCGGCGTTATTCTGGCAACCTGGGGCCAAGGGGAGGGAGCAAAAAAGCGCCGGTTTGTTGGGCCTGAGCCGAACCGCTCCTCCCCCTTGGCTATGGCGCCACAGGCATAACGAGGGCGCTTCGCCAGGGGGAGGCTGGGTGGGGGTGTCGCTTTATCGCACCAGACCTCACTGCTCACTCCTCACATCCAATTAAATAATCACCAGCTCGCCTTGTATGGCGCCGGCCTGGCGCAGGGCTTCGAGGATGGCGACCAGGTCACCGGGCGCCACGCCGACCTGATTGACTGCCCGCACCAGGTCATCCAGGGTGGTGCCGGTGTCCAGCTTGAACATGCGGCCGTCTTGCTGCTCGACGTTGATGTTGCTGTTGGGCACCACTACCGTTTCGCCCTCGGCCAGCGCATTGGGCTGGGAGACCTGAAGGTTTTCCGAAATGGTAATGGTCAGGCCGCCGTGGGCGATGGCCGCCGGTTTCAGCCGTACCGTCTGGCCAATCACCACTGTGCCGGTGCGCGAGTTGATGATGATTTTGGCGGCTTCGTCGGCCACGTCCACGATCAGGTTTTCCAGGGTAGACAGGTAACTCACCCGCTGGCCCGGATCCCGCGGCGCGTAAACCTGCACCGAGGTGGCATCCAGCGCCTGGGCATTGTTGGGGCCTACCACGTCGTTGATGGCCTCGGCCATGCGTTTGGCGGTGGTAAAGTCGGAGCGATGCAGGTTGAAGGTAATGGTGTCGCCGCGACCGAAGGAGCTTTCTACTTCGCGCTCCACCATGGCACCGCCGGGAATGCGGCCGACGGTGGGTATATTGACCATGACGGATGAGCCATCGGTGCCTTCGGCACCCAGGCCGCCCACCACCAGGCTGCCCTGGGCCAGGGCATAGACCCGGCCGTCCACCCCTTTCAAGAAGGTTTGCAGCAGGGTGCCGCCGCGCAGGCTCTTGGCCTCGCCGATGGCAGACACGGTAATGTCGATGGTCTGGCCCGGCTTGGCAAAGGCCGGCAGCTCGGCATGCACCGCCACCGGCGCCACGTCTTTCATCTTGGGTTGCAGGTTGTCGGGTACGATAATGCCGAAGTTGTTGAGCATGGTGCGAAAGGTCTGGGCGGCAAAGGCGTTGTTACGCTCGCCGGTACCGGGCAGGCCTACCACCAGGCCATAGCCCACCAGCTGGTTGGCGCGCACGCCGGCCACCGAGCTGATGTCCTTGATGCGGGCCGCCTGGGCGGGAATCAGGGCACCCGTCAGCAAGGTGAAGCTCAGTAATATAGCCGTGAGCTGCTTCATGTATTTCTCCTGACAACAAAGCGATAAACAAAACCTGAAAACGAGATCCTGATGTTCATCAGGATGACGGCGGAGACAGGCAGTAACCCCTCCCCAACCCTCCCCTTGCGTTGCACCCCGCCGTTATTCTGACCATTCGAGGCCAAGGGGAGGGAGCAAAACAAGGTCAACAGCGGTCGAATGAATTCGACCCTACACGCCTCACGCCTCACGCCTCACGCCTCACCCCTTTCCCCTCACGAATTTAAAACGGCAGCCAGGGGCTGTTGAAAAACCTGGCCAGCCAGCCACGGGTCTGGGTGTTGGCAAAGTCGCCGGTGCCGCCGTAATAGATGCGGGCATTGGCGACCCGGGTCGACTCCACCCGGTTGTCGGCACCGATATCCTGCGGCCGTATCATGCCGCTGATGCGCACGTATTCTTCGCCGGTATTCAGCATGATCCACTTTTCGCCCTGCACCAGCAGGTTACCGTTGGCCAGCACCCGGGCCACGCTGACGGTGATGCTGCCCTGCAGGCTGTTGCTCTGGTTGCTGTTGGCCTGGCCGTCGAACTCGTTGCTGCTCGACATGGAAGCCTGCAGCGGATAACCGCCGATGTTGACCGGCGTGCCACCCAGGCCGAGCGGGTTGATGTTCAGGCTGGCGTCTTTGCCCTGCTGGGTGGTGGCGCGCTTCTGGGCACGGGTAGACTCGGCCAGGTCGACGGTAATGATATCGCCCACCCGATGCGCCTTGATGTCGGAATACAGGCTGTTGGCGTAGTTGTCCCTGAAGATGCCGCCGTTGGGCTCCAGCTGCCGTTCGTTCAGGCTGGGGATCACCGGCGCAAAGGCCGGATCGTCCGGCCTGGGGGTATAGGGGGTGCTGGTACAGCCCGCCAGTCCGCCAAGCCCCAGAACCAAGGCCATCATGATGCTACGCATTACAGTCACCCTGTTTAAAGAGCCGTTACAGCTGCTGATTCACATAGGCCATCATTTCATCGACCGACGAGATCACCTTGGAGTTCATCTCGTACACCCGCTGGGCCTGGATCAGGTTGACCAGCTCTTCGGTCACGTTGACGTTGGAGGTTTCCAGCATGCCCTGCTTGACGGTGCCGTAGCCGTCGGCCCCGGCAATGCCCTGCAGCGCCACCCCGCTGGACTGGGTTTCCAGGTAGAGGTTTTCCCCCTTGGGTTGCAGGCCGGCGGGGTTGGCGAAGTCGGTCAGAATAAGCTGGCCAATCACCTGGGATTCGGCCTGGCCGGCCAGTTGTACCGACACCTCGCCGTTGGTGCCCACGCTGATGCTCTGGGCATTGTCGGGAATCTGCATTTCCGGCTGCAAGGGGTAGCCGTTGCCGGGGGTGACGATGGTGCCTTCTTCGTTAAGAGCAAACTGGCCGTTACGGGTATAGCCGGTGGTGCCGTCGGGCAGCATGACTTCGAAGAAGCCACGGCCATCAATCATCACATCCAGGGCGTTGTCGGTGGTTTGCACGCTGCCCTGGGTAAAGGTTTTCTGGGTGGCCACCACCTTGCTGCCCGCCCCCAGCATGAGGCCGGATGGCAGATTGCTGTCGGCGGTGGCGCGGCCTCCGGGCTGGTGAATGTTCTGATACAGCAGGTCTTCGAAGATGGCCCGGCCTTTCTTGAAGCCGACGGTGCTGGCGTTGGCCAGGTTGTTGGAGGTGACCGAAATATTGGTCTGCTGGGCATCGAGGCCGGTTTTACTAATCCATAATGCGGGGTTCATCGCAATCTCCTTTAGATGCGCAGCAGCTGGGCGTGGGCTTTGTCATTCTCTTCGGCGTGATTCATCATCTTCAGCTGGGTTTCGAAGCGCCGCTGCAAGTCGATAAGGTGGGTCATTTCGGCCACCGGGTTGACGTTGCTGCCTTCCAGGGCACCGGCAATCAGCTGAACCTGGGCCGAGGGGGCCTCGGCCTGACCGTCTTTACGACGAAAAAGGCCATCCAGTCCTTTTTCGATGTCGCCGTTATCCGGCAACACCGTCTTGATGCGTTGCAACTCGGCCCCGCCGTTGGCGGGCTCGCCTTCCAGCCACGCAAAAATGGTGCCGTCCTTGTTGATTTCCATTTTTTCCAATGGCAGCGGCAGAAAGATGGGGCCGCCGTTGTCGTCCAGCACATTGAGGCCGTTGCCGGTTTGCAGCAGGCCCTCGGGAGACAGCTGCAGGCTGCCGAAACGGGTGTAGGCCTCGGAGCCGTCTTTGGACTCGACCGCCAGCCAGCCGTCACCGGCCACGGCAACGTCAAGATCCCGACCCGTGGACTGAATGGGACCGGCGGCAAAACTTTGCCCCGGCCGCTCGGCCATGGCAAACACCCGGCTGGGCAGCCCCTCGCCAAAGGCCTGCATGGCCCGGGCCTGCTCCATATCGGCCTTGAAGCCGGTGGTATTGGCGTTGGCCAGGTTGTTGGCACGCAGGGCCACGCTGTGCATGTTTTCTTTGGCGCCAGACATGGCGATATAAAGCAAATGATCCATTTCAGCTCCGTCGCCGCTGTGGCCGAATAAGTACTGATTGATGCTGAACGTCAGCGAGGGTACACACTATTTTGCAGAATTATCTTCAAAATTAATCTGCAAAATTAATGCCATTAAAACACCGTGAGGGGTAAGGAGTGAGGGGGTGACCACCTCCCCCCTTACTCCTTACCCCTCACGATTTGAGTTAGCGGATCTGCAGTATGGTCTGCTGCAGGGTGCTGTTCACTTCCAGTGCCCGGGAATTGGCCTGAAAATTGCGCTGGGCGGTAATCAGGTCCACCAGCTCGGTGGTGAGGTTGGTGTTGGACTGCTCCAGCTTGGATGAGTCTATTTTACCCAGGGTGCCGGTATTGGGCTGGCCGACGATCGCTTCGCCCGACAACAGCGACTCGCGCCACTGGGTATCGCCAATCTGGCTCAGACCCTGTTCGTTGGAAAAGCGCGCCATGGCCACTATGCCCAGCTTTTCGATGGTGCCGTTGCTGTAGGTCGCGGCCACGGTGCCATCGGGCCCTACATCTATGTTGGTCAGGCGGCCCACGGTGGCACCATCCTGGGTCAGCCTGCCCACCTCGAAGGGAGCCGAAAACTGGGTAATGCTGTCGAAGCCGATGTCGATAACCTGCGCCGTATCGGAGCCATTCTCGAAATCAAGGCCAATGGTGTCGATACGAGCCGGGTCGGGAGAAGCTATCTTGCCATTCGCATCAAACGTCAAGTCCAACGTGCGCCGGGTCGTCGAGGTTGGATCTGCCGGATCCGTTAGTACAGGGTTGCCAGTATCCGGATCGGTAACGACCCCCAGCGCGTTTTGACCATCCACATAGGCGAACATCTGCCATTCGTTATCAGTGCCGCTTTTGACGAAATACTGAGTCAGGGTGTGAGGCTCACCCAGCGAGTCGAAAATGGTCACCGAGGTGGATGAGCTGTAGGTCTTGGCATCGGTCGGATCAAAAGCGGCAGGATCCAGTCCCGGCGTCTTGGCCGGCAGGTTCATGCTGCCGTTCACGGTGTCGGTTTGTTTCGGAATGCCGGCCCGCTCGGGTATCTGCAACGGTTTGGTGGCATTCAGAGACAGCGACGCCGGTGTGCCGCTTTCTGTCACCGCGAAGGTCTGCAGGTAATTTCCCCGGGAGTTCACCACAAACCCCTGATCGTCCAGGCTGAAGGCGCCGGCCCGGGTGAAGGTTCTGTCTGTCGAACCGCTTTCGTTGGACATCACGAAAAAGCCATTGCCGTTAATGGCCATGTCCAATGCGTTATTGGTGGACAGCCGCCCCCCCTGATGAAACTGCTGAGCCACAGTGGCCGTCTGCACGCCACTCCCGACCTGAGTTCTGGCATTGGAAAAAATCGAGTTGGAATACACATCGGCAAACTCGGCCCTGGACTCCTTGAAACCCACCGTATTGACGTTGGCGATGTTGTTGGCAGTGACATCCAGATCTTTCTGGGCCGCGTTGACACCACTGAGGGCGATATTAAAAGACATGCTTGCTCCTTACGCCGATTTACGACCGGCAATTTCAAGAACCTGACTCAAGGGGATGCCCCCCAGGCCAGACAGGTTGACCAGCGTCGGTGTCTCGCCGCTCCCCAGGGTGACGCTGCCTACCCGGCCAAACATCAGGGCATTCAGATCTTCCCGCTTGTTGTTTACCAGCC
The DNA here is from genome assembly GCF_016907015.1 of Oceanisphaera litoralis. Lineage (GTDB taxonomy): Bacteria > Pseudomonadota > Gammaproteobacteria > Enterobacterales > Aeromonadaceae > Oceanimonas > Oceanimonas litoralis. The sequence goes on along the minus strand of NZ_JAFBBE010000019.1, from coordinate 4,512 downwards.
CGTTGACCTTGAAGTGATATATGCCCACCGGGGCCGGTTCGCCATTGTCCTTGAGTCCATCCCAACTGAAGGGCACATTGCCTCGTTTCGAGCCATCCAGGCTGATTTCACGGAGCAACTGGCCTTTTTCATCCTCGACCCGCACCTTGACGTTTTGCGCCCCCTCCCCGACCGCAATGGCACCTTCTACCGGCTCGGTCTGATCCCAGTATCCCAGGTTGCTGGGCAACAATACCTTCTGCCCGACCAGGGTCGAGGCCTGTAGTGCCTGGTTGGAGGTCATGACATCGTTCAGACCGGCCAGCTGCCGAGACATGTTGTTGATGCCTTCGGAGGTGGAAAAGGAGGTCATTTGCGACACCATTTGCGCGTTATCGGCCGGTTTGAACGGATCCTGATACGCCAGTTGCTGGGTTAGCAACGCAAAAAAATCTTCCTGCTCCAGCTGTGCCTTGCTGTTGCCATCCACCTTGCCGGCCGGACTTTGATCGCCCTGCCATTTGAGGCCGTTAAGGTAATCGTTATTGACCTGCATGACTTATTACCCCTTGTTACCCCTTGCCCAGCCGCAGGGTCTGCTGCAGCATCTGCTTGGCGGCGTCGGCCACCTGCACATTGGTCTGGTAGTTGCGCGAGGCGCTGAGCATATCGGTCATCTCTTCCACCACGTTGACGTTGGGCTTGTAGATGAAGCCGTCTTTGTCTGCCATGGGGTGATCGGGCCGAAATTCCTTCAGCAGCGGCTTGTCGGTTTCCACTATGCCCATGACCTTGACGCCGACGCTTTGCTGACGATCAGACAGCGCCTGACTCAGATCGGCGGCAAACACCGGTTTGCGGGCGCGGTAGGTTTCGTTGATGCTGGAGCTGACGCTGTCGGCGTTGGCCAGGTTGCTGGCGGTGGTATTGAGCCGCACCGACTGGGCGCTCATGGCGCTGCCGGAAATATCAAATACCTTGAACAGGCTCACATTGAATCTCCTTTGATGGCCTTCAGCAGGCCGCTGATCTTGCCGTTGAGAAATTCCAGCGAGGCCTGATACTGCAGGGCGTTTTCCATGTAGTTGTTACGCTCGGTTTGCACGTCCACGGTATTGCCGTCACCGGTATCCGGCTGATTGGGCACGCGAAACTGTACCGTACCGGAGGGGGCAAGCTCAACGGCAAAATGTTGCTGACTGGTGCGGTTCAGCGAGAAGCCCTGATGTGTCTGCGCCTGGTTCAGGGCCGCTTGAAAGTCCATGTCTCTGGCTTTGTAGCCGGGAGTGTCGGCATTGGCCAGGTTGCCGGCCAGCAATTCGGCCCGCTCGGAACGGGCCACCAGGGCGTGTTGATGAATACCAAAGGCTTTGTCGAAGGAAATCGTCACCTGACACCTCTTGCGTTATGTTGACGCCATATCGTGGCTAAAACGCAGGCCACGAGGTTATGCCTAAAACAAAGCAAGAGTTATGCCATACATTATTTGAGACGATAGATGATGCCCGGGCTGCAACGGATCATCTCGAACTTGTCAGACAGGCCAGTGAGCGACTCGGAGGCACCCAGCAGCAGGTAGCCACCGGGATTCAGACTGTTGGCAAACTGGTTGAGAATTTTGGACTTATTCGCGGGAGAGAAATAAATCAATACGTTACGGCAGAAGATAATATCGAACTTGCCCAGCAGGAGGTAACTGTCCAGCAGGTTGAAGGGCCGAAAGCTGACCATGCTTCTCACCCTGGCCTGCAACTGCATCTTGCCGTCTTCCAGGGGCGTGAAAAACTGCTTGCGTCGCTCGGGTGACAAGCCGCGCGCCAGTGACAGGCTGTCGTAAATGCCGCTTTTGCATTGTTCCAGCATGCTGGTGGAAATGTCGGTGGCAACAATTTGCAGCCCCGGCAAACCACCCGGCCGCCGGGCCTGATATTCCAGCGCCGCCATGGCAATGGAATAGGGTTCTTGCCCCGAAGAACTGGCGGCAGACCAGATTTTCAGGCGCTTGCCCGGCCTGGCCAGCTCCGGAAACAGCTTGTCCGTTAGCTGGGTAAAGGGGTAGCTGTCTCGGAACCACAGGGTTTCGTTGGTGGTCATGGCGTCGATGACCGCGGTTTTCAGCTCCCGTTCGCGGACCGACATGGCTTTGCTGAGCAAGTCACCGAGTGAGCCTATCTGAAAGCGAGACAACAGCGGAGACAGCCGACTTTTTACCAGGTACTGCTTGTTATCGCCCAGCACTATGCCGGTGCCGGCTTCAAGAAACTGGCAGAATACCCGGTACTGCTGGTCGGTAAAGTTATTCATCTGTGTTGTTTACACCTTTTATTACAGCGCTTTTTGCACCGCAGATGCCAACTCATCGGGGTGGAATTTGGCGATAAAGTTATCCGCCCCGACCTTCTCAATCAACGCCTTGTTAAATACACCACTCAGGGAGGTATGCAGGATCACATACAGGCTTCTCAGTGCGGGATCATTACGGATTTCGGCCGTCAGGGTATAGCCGTCCATTTCCGGCATTTCCACATCGGAGATCACCATCGACAGTTGTTCATTGATGGGGCCGGTAGCGGCCATTTCTCTGAGCTTGTTCAGCGCAAGTTTGCCGTTTTCGACAATGATGCATTCCAGCCCCAGGGTGTTCATGGTTTTCTCGATTTGACGGCGTGCCACGGAGGAATCATCGGCAACCAGTATCGGTTTTTGCTGCGCGGTATTTAAATGAGAAACCTGCTCCAGAATCTTGGCGTTTACCACGCTCTTGACCGGCGAGATCTCGTCGAGCACTTTTTCCACGTCCAGAATTTCCACCAGATCACCGTCAATTTCGGTCACCGCCGTCATGTAATTAAGGCGTCCCGCCCCCTTGGGCGGCGGCAGTATCGACTCCCAGTTGACGTTGATGATGCGTTCAACCGAATTCACCAGAAAGCCTTGTACCGAGCGGTTATATTCGGAAATAATCACGAAGCTGTTATCGGTCTGCTCGACGGGCCTGCCGCCCATGGCCTTGCTGAGATCGATGATGGATATGGTTTGACCACGAATATTGGCCACCCCTTTAACCATGGGGTTACGCTGTGGCAAGCGGGTCAGCCTGGGGCACTGCAATACTTCCTTTACCTTGAACACGTTAATGCCAAATTTTTGACGACCATTCAGCTTGAACAGCAGTAATTCCAGTCTATTCTGACCGACGAGTTGTGTTCTTTGGTTTACCGAGTCGAGTATCCCCGCCATTGCCTTATCTCCATCTTTACCATGGCATGTTTTATGCTTGTTTGTAAGATTATGCTGCTTGAGTTGAGATTATGCTGCTTGAGTCGTGCTTATTCTGCTTGAGTCGTGCTTATGCTGCTTGCGTTATACCGCCTTGTCTTACGCCTGTCCAAGGCCGGCACCAACGGAAGTCAGCTTACGTGCTTTATCGGCCATGAGGTAGCAATGCTTAAGGTAAACTTGCCATTTTTTAACATGTGTCGGCATACATTGTCGCAGGTAAACGTCAGGAGGTGGCCCTGGTTGCTACCGGTATTACTGCTGGCCATTTCGCCGTGGCCAGTACACGCCCAGGGGCCGGTACATGATGAACTTCGCCACTATGCCGAAGACCATGTGCGCGATTTGGTACCGTTACAGCCCGGCGATCGGCTGGAAGTCAAGGCCGCCAGCATCGATACCCGGCTGCCCTTGACCGAGTGCCTGGGCAAGCTGACGGCCGATATTCGCGGAGCAGGCGAGATACGCCGCAATACCCACGTTTATCTTCAATGCCATGAGCAGCCTGGCTGGGATCTATTTGTGCCTGTGCGGGTGAAGGTACTCAAGCCGGTGGTTACCGCCGCCGACCCCGTTGCCCGCAACACCCTGTTGCAGCCACAGCATCTGACGGTGGATTATCAGGACGAGGTGTTACTGCGCGGCGATGTATTCAGCTCACCGGAGGAACTGGTTGGCGCCCGCAGTAAACGAGACCTTCGACCCGGCCAGCCCATTCGCAGCAGCCAGCTCTGTGTGGTGTGCAAGGGGGACAAGGTCGGCATCTTCGCGCAAACGGGGGGATTGATGTTGAAAACCGACGGCATGGCTCAGGAAGACGGTGGCTTTAATGACAGCATTCGGGTACGCAATATCAACTCGGGTCGAGAAATTACCGCCAGGGTCATGGCCGCCGGTCGAGTGCAGGTCAAACTTTGACATCCTCCTCGGCCTAATGGCCGAGGATTCCTACTGCGGTTAAACGCTTGCGCTTAACTCACTTCGGTGGGTTCCTGCTGCTGGCGACATTAATGCATCGCTCACTTCACAGGCTAACCGGGCGTGTCCCGCCCTTAATACATTGATCGCGCCGACCACATCGGCGTTTTCCTCAAACCCACAGGCCACACAGACAAACAGCGCCTGGCTCTGTCGGTTATCCGCCGAGATATGCCCACAACAGGGGCAGGTTCGGCTGGTGTTCTTCGGCGGCACGGCTATCAGGTGCCCGCCTTGCCAGGCCAGCTTGTAGTCGAGCTGGCGGCGGAACTCGAA
>NZ_JAFBBE010000018.1 GCF_016907015.1 Oceanisphaera litoralis | reverse complement strand
AGTGCACTGAAGTCGGTTTGTTGAAGGTTATCCATAGAATCAATCATCAAGATAGGATGAGAGTAATTAGATCACATTTTTACTTAGATTGGTATTACAGCCATTACCGGGGCGCCAGTGCAGAGGAGAAGCGTCAGCTGCTGATCATTGGCCTGATGATGCTGCTGACAGCCATCGGGATGAACCAACTGTGCCGGGCGGTTCCGGTGGAAAGACCGAGCCCGACCCTGACTTTCGAGCATGTTTTCCGTCTGACCGAACTGGCAGGCTTCAAGACCAAGGACGCCTCCGGTGACAGCTTTCCCGGTGATCACGGCCTTATGCTGATGATCTTTACCGCCTTTGTCTGGCGTTTTCTGTCCTGGAAGGCTGGGCTGATTCGAGCCTCTCAGAACCAGCCCAGCCCCTTTAGCAGGGCGGCGCCGAGGCTGGTGCTCAGCAAGGAGCCAAGGGTGGTGACGGCAATGATATTGGCGGCGAGTACGGCGTTGCCGCCCATGGCGCGTACCATGACGTAGCTGGCGGCGGCGGTGGGTGAGGCGTTGAGCAGAAACAGAATTGCCAGCTCAACATCACGAAAGCCGACCAGGTAGCCGCCCAGGGTAAGACATGCGGGGATGGCCAGTAACCGCAGCAGGGCAACGGTTGGCAGCAGTCCGTTCTCTTCCTTGCCGCTTTTCAGGCTCAGGCTGGCACCGGTGCAGAGTAGCGCCAGAGGCAGCGTCATCTGGGCAAGATACTGGCCGGTTTTCATCAGCGTCTCCGGCACAGTCCAGTCGTTGGCGGCAAAGGGCAGGGCCGCGACAATACCGATGATCAGCGGGTTTTTGACGATCCCCCTGAGTACTTTCCCCACCGGCAGACTTTCGCCTTGGTTCAGGCTGCGATTCAGCGTGATCACGGCCAGAATATTGAACAGTATGGTCAGGCAGGCCACGTACATGGCGGCGGCGGCGACTCCCTGGCTGCCATAGGCATTATTGACGTAGGCAAGGCCGATAATGCCCATATTGGCACGAAAGGCGCCCTGCACCAGAATACCACGCACAGGTTTGTCGGCGGTCATGCGAATAGTCAGCCATTCCAGCAATACAAAGGCCAGCAGGGTGGCCGCTATGCCATAAAGAATGAGGGAGGGGCTGGCCATCTGGTTGAAGTCGGTTTGCGCTATGCTGGTAAACAACAACATCGGCAGGGCGATATTGAATATCAGCTTGCTGGCCCCGTCGATAAAACCTTCATTCATCATCTGGCTTCGACGCAGGCCAATACCCAGTAATAGCAGCAGGCAGATAGGACCGGTAATGGAGATGGAAAACAGGATGCTGTCAATAAGCTGGTTCATTAGGTCTGTAATTCGGGTCTAGGGGTAATCAGCATGCCTCGAGCGCTCATGATGAGCAAGACACGTATTACCTTTGACAGTCTATAAATAGAAAAAGGCGCATCCACTGCGCCTTTTTCTATTTATGACCGATAATCGCCAGCACGCTCCGGCTGGTAATCAATGGAGGTAATGGTGACCTGCAGCGTTTTGCCGTTGGGTCCGGGCCACTGGATGCTCTGGCCAATGGCCAGACCGATCAGGGCCGCGCCAATAGGTGCCAGTACCGAAATTTTTTCTTTGGCACCATCCATATCCCGTGGGTAGCACAGCGTCTTGGTAAAGGTCTCTTTGCTGCCGGCCATGGTAAAGGTGATGGTGGAATTCATGGTCACGATATTGTCCGGAACCTCGGTGGGACCGACGACATTCGCCCGATCGAGTTCGTCTTCAAGTCGTCTGACGGCATCGGAGTCGGGCTGTTTTTCAAGCAGGGCCTCGAGCCGGGCCAGATCCAGAGTAGATACAGTAATAGGTGGCAACTGGGCCATATAAACCTCCATAAAAAAGCAGGCAACGCTAAAAGCGCTGCCTGAACCCGATGGTTAAGATATACCTCAAGCCGTTCACTTTAGCCAGTGATAGCGCAGGCTATTTGTTTGAAAAATGCCAAAACTCAAGGGGTAAAGGGGTTTTGGGCACTGGTTTGCGTTAAATCAAAAAAGCTCTGTTTCGAATGAGGCAAACTGCCCGCAGTTGACTTGTTTGCCTCAAAATACATTAAGGACAGTGTATGAAAAAGCATTCCCTGCTGGTTGCCGTCGCTTTATTAGCCCCTTCCGCCTTCGCCCATCAGGCCGGTGATATTCTGGTGCGCGGTGGTGCTATCAACGTCAGCCCGACCACCGACACCAATGATGCCCTCGATGTACAATCCAACACCCAATTGGGGCTGACTCTGTCCTATATGATAACCGACAACTGGGGGGTGGAATTGCTGGCCGCTACCCCCTTCTCTCATGATGTTAATCTGGGTGGCAGTGAAGTGGCGAATGTAAAGCACCTGCCGCCGAGCCTGATGGCCCAGTACTACTTCGGTGATGCCCGGAGCAAGGTGCGTCCCTATGTGGGGGCCGGTATCAACTACACCTTCTTCTTCGATGAAGAGGGGCGAGGGATCCTAACTGGAACCAATGTCGAAGCCGATGACTCCTGGGGCTGGCGGCCCAGGCCGGTATCGACATGGACATCAACGACAACTGGTTCGTGAATGGCTCCGTCTGGTAGATGGACATCGACACCGAGGTGAAAATCACTGCGGGTACTTTTGACACCAGCATAGATCCCATCGGTCTGATGGTCGGTCTGGGTTACTGTTTCTGAGTGATTTGCAATGTGGGTTGAGAGGCGTTAAGCCTGTCACTGTTTGGGCAGACCGCTTGGTCTGCCCTTTTTTAGCTGTTGGGTGCGCCAGATGCCATCAGGCGACGACTGCGCCTTCCTCGACCCGGGTGCTGTCCAAGCGGGGCGTGCGCTAACAGCCTCTACCGAATACCGAAGCGGGCGGCCGCCCGACCTGGCTGTTATCTGCTCTTGTTCTCTCCTTTTGTCTTCTTCAGCCATAGATATACATCACTCGAGCCTTTCCTTCCTTAATATGCTTTTACGTATTAATAAATCAGTGTTTATCACTTTTTTAAAAGAAGGCCTTGCTCTCGGAAGTTCGGACGTGTAAATATAAAGCCATTCAGACGTCTGAACGTCCCTTTGGCTGGGGAGAGCGCGGAGATAACAACGATGGTGTTATCGCACAACCTGGGGTTTCCCCGCGTCGGCCATCGCCGCCCACTGAGGTTTGCATGCTAGTCTTGCAGGAAAGAGCAGGCCGCCTACCTGAATTGGGCCGAAAAAGCCTGCCGCTTGAGTGCATCGGCAGTGGCGGACAGTACCCGGATCCACACGCACATGTGTTATTCTGAGTGCAACGACATCGGGCCTGGCGTGTACGATATTCGCTCCCCGCGGACCCCGTTGGTAGCGGAAATGGTCAAGCGGATTGAAAAAGCCGTGGAGCCTCTGCCCAAGGAGTGTATCTGGGTCAACCCCGATGGCGGTCTCAAGACTCGCAACCGGGAAGAAACTCGTGCAGCCCTGGCCAGGATGGTGGCGGCCACGCAGGAATTGCGTAAGGCCTACGCCGAAGCCAAGGCATAAGGAATTGTTTTAATTTAAGTTGTCAGGAGATAAATAAACATGGGTTTTCACAGCGCGCGTCATGTCGAAGCGCTTAATCAGTCAATGGCCGAGCTGAATGGCGATATCAACGTCTCGTTCGAGTTTTTTCCGCCCAACAGCGAGCAGATGGAGCAAACCCTGTGGAGTTCCATCGAGCGGCTGAAAACGCTGGCACCCAAGTTTGTCTCCGTCACTTACGGCGCCAACTCCGGCACCCGGGACAGAACCCATAAGGTGATCAAGGACATTCAGGATAAAACCGGCCTGATTGCGGCTCCGCACCTGACCTGTATCGATGCCAGCCGTGACGAGCTGCGCGGTATCGCCCGGGATTACTGGAACAACGGCATTCGCCAGATCGTGGCCCTGCGTGGCGACCTGCCCAAGGGCATCGAAAAGCCGGACATGTACGCCGCCGATCTGGTGAGCCTGCTGAAGGAAGAAGCCGATTTCGATATTTCGGTAGCGGCCTATCCCGAGGTGCATCCGGAGGCGAGAAGTGCCCAGGCCGATCTGCTCAGCCTGAAGCGCAAGATAGACGCCGGCGCCAACCGGGCCATTACCCAGTTCTTCTTCGATGTGGAGTCTTACCTGCGGTTTCGTGATCGCTGCGTGACCATAGGTATCGACGTGGAAATCGTGCCGGGCATACTGCCGGTGTCCAACTATCAAACGCTGATCAAGTTCGCCGGTTTTTCCAACGTCAAGATCCCGAACTGGATGCACCAGCGTTATCAGGGTCTGGAAGACGATCAGAATACCCGCAACCTGCTGGGTGCCAGCATTGCCATGGATCAGGTTCGGGTACTGAGCCGGGAGGGGGTGAAGGACTTCCACTTCTACACTCTGAACCGCTCCGAACTGACCTACGCCATCTGCCACAGCCTGGGCGTAAGGCCGCCGGTTGCCGTCGCTCAATAAGCTTCCCTTATAAAAAGCCCCCGCAACGTCGTTGCGGGGGCTTTTTTTTTTACATGTGCAGAGTGAAGAGTGAAGGGTGAGGAGCGAGGTGATCCTCATTCCTTATACCAATCGGATTGGCTATGTACTAGTTCAGTGTGTCTGATTCGGCAATAACCTGTTTTTATTGGAGTTAATGTAAGCACGAAAGAGCCTACTCTAAGGCTGATACACGGATAGACACAGTTAACTCATACATAGCCAATCGGATTAATCATGTGCCCAGTCCATCATCCTGACGAAAGTCAGGATCTCCATGCAGGAAGATACCGGGTACGTCATGCTGATACTGAATCAAGTTCAGCATGACGAAGATTCAGTACCGGTATGACTGGACTTTAAGCCCTGGAGATACCTCCCGAGTCAAGCGGTGGCCTGATTTGGCGGATTTTGTCATGGTATAGGGTGTACTAACCCCGGCTCACTCATTAGTCTGGCAGTCAAAAGAATCAGAGGGATGAATGGGATGATGTACTGGTTACCCTGGGTGCAGGGATTTACGCTGGGGGCGGGACTGATTATTCCCATCGGGGCGCAGAATGCCTTCGTACTCAATCAGGGCATACGGCGGCAATATCACCTGCTGGTGGCGGCCATCTGCAGCCTGTTCGATGTGGCATTGATAAGCTTGGGGGTATTCGGTGGCGGTGCCGCCCTGCAGTCTCACGGTGTGCTCTACTGGGGCATCAGCCTGGCGGGCATGGCATTTTTGCTGTTGTACGGTGCTCATTGCTGGCGTCGGGTGTTCCGGCAGGGGCAGGCGGTGGCGCTGAGCGGGCGTGAACGGGGGCTGAAGGCGGTGATTATCGGGGTGCTGGCGGTGACTCTGCTCAATCCTCAGGTCTATATCGAAACCGTGATGATACTGGGTTCGGTCGGCGGCGGTTTTGCCGAACGGGAAAAATGGGCCTTCGCTATCGGGTGTTTCAGTGCCTCGCTGATCTGGTTTTTCACCCTGGCGCTGGCGGCGGCGCGGATGAGCCGCTGGCTCAACCGGCCTCTGGTGCAGAAGGTCATGGATGCCACCATCGGCACCCTGATGTGGCTGCTGGCCGCCAAGCTGGCGCTGGGGTTGATGGAGTAAGCGGTGAAGCCGTGAACGTCGGCGCATCACCTCAAAAACCGGCCCCGTCGAGCTTGGTTCGACGGGGCCCTTGTCATTAACCGCGGCTTACCTGAAACCGGTTTTCTTCCGGCTCAGGCCTTCAGCGCCTGCTCCAGGTCGGCAATGATGTCGTCGCTGTGCTCGATACCGATGGACAAACGGATCATCTCCGGCTTGACGCCGGCCTGGGCCTGCTCGGCTTCGCTCATCTGGCGGTGGGTGGTGGAGGCCGGGTGGCAGGCCAGGGACTTGGCGTCACCTATGTTCACCAGTCGCTTGATGAGCGCGAGCGCATCGTAGAAACGAACACCCGCATCAAAGCCACCCTTGAGGCCGAACGACAGTATGGCCGAGGGTTTGCCGTTCATGAAACGCTGAGCGCGTTCGAAGTCCGGGTGTTCCTTTAACCCGGCATAGTTGACCCAGGCCACCTGCGGATGCTCTTTCAGGAAGTTGGCCACCTTGAAGGTGTTTTCCACATGGCGTTCCATGCGTAACGGCAGGGTTTCCAGACCCTGCAGCAGCAGGAAGGCGTTGAGCGGCGCCAGGGCGCTGCCGGTGTTGCGCAGCGGCACGGTGCGGGCGCGGGCGATGAAGGCCGCCGGGCCGAAGGCCTCGGTATAGACGACACCGTGGTAGGCCGGTTCGGGCTCGTTGAACTGGGGGAAACGCGCCTTGTGCTCGGCCCAGGGGAATTTTCCGCTGTCGACGATGATGCCGCCCAGGGAGTTGCCGTGACCGCCGATATATTTGGTGAGCGAGTGCACCACTATGTCGGCGCCGAAGTCGATGGGCTTGCACAGCAGGGGCGTGGCGACTGTGTTATCTACGACCAATGGCACGCCCTGGGCATGGGCCACGTCGGCCAGCCCCTGCAAGTCGGCGACGTTGCCCGCCGGGTTGCCGATACTTTCGCAGAATACCGCCTTGGTGTTGGCGTCGATAAGCTTGGCAATGGCTTCGGGGCTGGCGTCTTCGGCGAAGCGCACCTCGATGCCGAGGCTGGGCAGCATGTGGGCAAACAGGGTATAGGTGCCGCCGTACAGCTGGGGCGTGGTGACAATGTTGTCGCCGTTCCTGGCCAGGGTGATCAGGGCGTAATGGATGGCGGCGCTGCCCGCCGACACCACCAGGCCGGCGATGCCACCCTCCAGCGCGGCCACCCGTTGCTCCAGCACGTCGTTGGTCGGGTTCATGATGCGGGTATAGATGTTGCCCGGTACTTCCAGGTTGAACAGATCGGCCCCGTGCTGGGCACTGTCGAACTCGTAGGCCACGGTTTGATAGATAGGCACGGCCACGGATTTGGTGGTGGGATCCGTGGTATAGCCGTGATGGACCGCCAGGGTTTCGTCTTTCATCGGATACGTTCCTTGTAGGTGTCAAGCCGTCCAATGTAGGAGCTTTCATTCCGACTGTAAAGCCGCCCTCAGCGGGGTAACAGCACCTGAACCAGCAGGCCTCCCCGGGGGTGATTGTCCAGCGTGAGTTCGCCGCCGTGCTGGTGGATCAGGGTGCGGGCGATGGCCAGCCCCAGCCCTATGCTGCCGTCTTCCGGGTTGCGGGCCGGATCCAGCCGGGTGAAGGGTTTGAACACCTCTTCCAGCTGATCCTGTGGAATGCCGGGACCGAAGTCACGGATCAGCACGCGCACCCGTCTCGGTTCGGCCAGCAAGCTGACTTCCACCTTGCCGCCGTATTTGACGCCGTTTTCCAGCAAATTCTGCAGCGCCCGACGCAGGGCGGTGGGGCGGCCCCGGTAGATGACGGTATCCTGCTCTTCCAGCGAGACCTCATGGCCGTTGTCCTGCAGATCGTCGCACAGGCTTTGCAGCAGGCTGGGCAGATCCAGATCCCGTACCGGCTCGGACAGGCCGTCTTCCCGGGCAAACCGCAGGGTGGCGTTCAGCATCTGTTCCATCCGTTTCAGACCCTGCTGCAGTTTCTGTTTGTCGTCGCCTTCGGGCAGAAACTCGCAGCGCAACTGCAATGTGGTGATGGGGGTACGCAAGTCGTGTGAAATGGCTGCCAGCATGCGGGTGCGATCGGACACGAAGCGATCGAGCCGGTCCTGCATGCGGTTGAAGGCGGACAGCATTTCGCGAATTTCGCTCGGGCCGCTTTCAGGGAGGGGATCCAGCTTGTCGCCCCGGCCCAGCCGTTCGGCCTGGCGGGCCAGCTCTTTCAAGGGCCGGGTGGTGCGCTGCAGTAGCCAGATCATCATCCCGGCCAGCAAGGCGGCCAGCACCACAAAGGACAGTATCGCCCTGGCGGACCAGGCGGGAAGGTCTCGGTCGAGCAGCGAAGTAAAACTCAGCCAGCGGCCGTCGGCCAGCTCGATCACACCATGGAGGCGAATATCGGACCGCAGCGGAGGGGGGTGATGCCGACGTCGCTCCTGTCCCCGTTCCCGGGGGGGCCAGTCGCGCAAGCCCTGGCGGGACTCGATGCTGATATGAATGTCTCGCCGCGCGGGGTAGTCGAGCTTGTTGCGTATGATGCGTTCGAAGTTTGTGCTGCGCACACCGGGCTGGGGGCGGATGTCCGTCACGGTCAGCAGCAGGGTTTCGCTGCGGCTGGCGCGTAGAATCTCGTCGTGCAGGGCGGGGGGCGCCTGATTGAGCAGGCGGGTGACCGCAATCAGCCGTTGCAGGGTAAAGCGGCTGTTGACCATCCCCAGGGTTTCTTCCCGCTCCATGCGGTAAATCTGTACGCCTACCAGCTGGATCAGCACCAGGGCAAACAGGGCGACCAGTATCACCTGGCCGGTGAGGCTGCCCAGCCAGTAGCGCAGGCGATTAGTCCCCATGGTGAATATCGGCCGCCAGCATATAGCCGCCGCCCCAGATGGTCTTGATAAGCTGCGGGTGCCGGGAGTCGGACTCCAGCTTGCGCCGCAGCCGGCTGACCAAGGTGTCGATGGCGCGGTCGAAAGCCTGAGCCTCCCGCCCCCGGGCCAGATCCAGCAGCTGATCCCGGCTCAGCACCCGGTGGGGATGTTGGGTAAAGACCCGCAGTAGATCGAATTCGGCGGTGCTCAGGCTGATGGTCACGCCCTTGTCGTCGAGCAATTCCCGGCGGGCCAGATCCAGGGTCCAGTGATCGAAGCGGAGCCGCCGGGGTTCATCGGCCGATGGTGTCAAGCCCGGTTCCGGCCGGCGGCGTAATACCGCCTTGATGCGGGCCAGCAATTCCCGCGGGTTGAAGGGTTTGGGCAGATAGTCGTCCGCGCCCATTTCCAGCCCCACGATGCGGTCGGTTTCCTCACCCACGGCGGTGAGCATGATGATGGGCACCTCGTTGCCCTGGCCACGCAGCTCGCGGCACAGGGTCAGGCCGTCGTCTCCGGGCAGCATCAAATCCAGAATGATCAGATCGGGGCTATGGCGGCTCAGATACTGGCGCATTTCCTGGCCGTCACGCGCGCCCTGTACCCGATAGCCGTGCTGTTCCAGAAAACGCTTCAGCAGATCGCGGATCTCCCCGTGATCGTCCACCACCAGTAACTGCCTGCCTTTGTTCATATCTCACCCCTCATTTTGACCCCGCCAGTATAGGCGTCTTCAAACGGGAAATAATGCCAAAGTATGGCAGTGGGCAAAGGTGTCACATTCTGTGACAAAAAAGCCGCCGGGTGACACAGTTGGCTGACAAGCGGCTGCTTTAATTGATGATGAAACCACCACTCGATAGAGGTCATTATGATGAAAGCCAAACACAGCACCCTGTTGCTTGCCGCCACCTTGTTGACGGCTCCCGCTCTGGTGAGTGCCGCTCACCACGACACCGACGGCCAGCCGGGGGCGCATGAAGGGCGCAAGGCGCAAATGATGAAAGAGGGCTGCGAAGGCGATGGCAGAGGCATGAAAAATCGGGGCCATCATGGCCAGGATCATCACGGGCAGCGCCATCACGGCCGGGGTCATCATGGCATGATGGACGGCAATATGATGGATCCGGCCCGCTTCGAGCAGCACCTGAACAAGAAACTGGAAAAGCTGGACAGCCCCGAGCTGAAGGCGCAGTTTCTGGCCACGCGCAAGGCCGGTCTGGCGGCCATGGAACAGCAGATGCTGCTGCACAAGCTGATGGCCGAACACAAGGCGGACAGGATAGAAAATGCGGAGCTGAAAGCCGCCACCCTGGAGAAAATTGCCGCCGACAGCAAGGTGAAACAGCTGCGCCTCAAGCAGATGCAGGAGACGTTGAACAAGCTGAACTGAGTAAGGTGTGAGGGGGGGGGGAAATTACTCACTCCTCACCCCTCACCCCTCACCCCTCACAGTTCAAGGCTTCACATCTCTGTCTATCGGCTGTTGCAGGGAGATCAGGGTTTCGGTGGACTGGATCTCGTCGATGGGTTGCAGCCGGTGGACCAGTACCTGTTGCAGTTCGTCGATGGAGCGGGTCATTACCTTGATGAAGATGTTGTAGTGGCCCGTGGTGTAGTAGGCCTCGACCACTTCTTCCAGCTGTTCCAGCTTGGCCAGCGCCTGGGGATAGTCCCGGGCGCTTTTCAGTATGATGCCGATAAAACAACAGACGTCATAGCCCAGCTTCTTGGGGTTCACCTGCACGCGGGTGCCTTCGATGATGCCCGCCTGTTTCATCTTTTCTACCCGCACATGAATGGTGCCGGGGCTGACCGCGAACCGCTTGGCCAGTTCCGCATAGGGCACACGGGCATTTTCCATCAATGCCATCAGAATGGATTTGTCCAGATTGTCGATTCGATAATGAAGGTCGTTTTTTTCCATTATATTTTAAACATCCTGCAAAAATAAGGCGGTATTTTGATGAATTTAAATTAAGTATCGAGACTTTACCATTCAATGTTGAATTTAAGGTGATATTCCCTGAGTATTCATCAAAACCAATCAGCAACCTCAGGTGAATGAGATGAAGCAATCCTATATTGAACGCCAACGTCAGATCCGTTTTGTGAAGGAGTATTTCTCCGGCCAACTGGCGCAGCAACTCAATCTGCTGGAAGTGCAGGCTCCCATTCTCAGCCGCCTGGGTGACGGTATGCAAGACAACCTGTCCGGCTCCGAAAAAGCGGTACAGGTAAAGGTCAAGGCCATTCCCGCCGCTTCCTTTGAAGTGGTGCATTCACTGGCCAAATGGAAACGGCATACCCTGGGTCGCTTCGGCTTCGAACCGGGCGAGGGTATCTATACGCACATGAAGGCGCTGCGCCCGGACGAAGATCGCCTGAGCCCCATCCACTCCGTCTATGTGGATCAGTGGGACTGGGAGCAGGTGATGTCGGCGCAGGAGCGGGATGCCGATTTTCTGGTTGGCACCGTTAATCGTATCTATGGCGCCATCAAGCGCACCGAACAGGCCGCCGCCGCCGAATTCGGCCTGACGCCCTTCCTGCCCGAGCAGATCCAGATTCTGCATGCGGAAGAACTGCTGACCCGTTATCCGGATCTGGACGCCAAGGGCCGCGAGCGCGCCATTGCCAAAGAGCTGGGGGCCGTCTTCCTGGTCGGCATCGGCTGTCAACTCAGCCACGGCGATATTCACGATGTGCGGGCCCCGGACTATGACGACTGGTCGAGCGCAGGCAAGGACGGTCTGGCCGGTCTGAACGGCGATATCCTGGTGTGGAACCCGGTACTGGAAGACGCCTTCGAGCTTTCCTCCATGGGGATTCGGGTCGACCAGGAAGCGCTGCGCCGCCAGCTGGCGCTGACCGGTCATGAAGACAGGGCCGGTCAGGAATGGCACCAGGCCCTGCTGGCCGGTGAACTGCCCCAGACCATAGGTGGCGGCATCGGTCAGTCGCGCCTCGCCATGCTGCTGCTGCAACTGTCGCACATCGGTCAGGTGCAGTGCGGCGTCTGGCCGGCCGAGCTGCATGAGTCGGTCGACGCCCTGCTGTAATTGACCGCACGAATGGCATAAAAAACGGGAACCCAAGGGTTCCCGTTTTGCATTCCGAATGCGGTGGTCAGTAATTGGTGGAGCAGCTCTGCAGTTGCCTGTTGAGAAACTGCATGACCTGATGCCGGGTGACTATGCCGATGACCTTGGTGTCTTCGACCACCGGATAGAGCTTGGGTTTGGCGCCGCCCATGATGCGGGCCAGCTCGAAGACGTCGTCATCGGGCGTGACCGTCAGCGGATCTCTGCGCATCAGATCATTGACCGTGACCCTGCTGTCACAATGGTAGCTGGCATTGATCAACTTGGGAATACAGTCCTGCTCGGAAAGAAAGCCGATAATCTGTCGCTGCGCATTCACCACCGGCAAGCCGCTCAGGCCGGACTCCAGCAGCCTGTCCAACGCCTCGGTGATGGGCATGTCGGCTCTCAGCATCGGCAGGCTGTGCCGCATGATTTCACTTACTGTTGCCATCGCCATTCTCCTTTTATTGCTCATAAGCTGAGTGTGGCATCGTTACGTCAGGTAAGCCAATCGGTGCAGCCTGAACCATTGATAGGCAGGGCCCTGCCGTTGCAATAGCCGCCACTGCGTTGCGGCCAGGGCCTGGCTTACCAAGACATCAAGGGGGACCGTTGTTGTTTCTGCAGTCTGCGTTTGCGGGCATTTTTGTTATCCTGCGTTGCTAGGCCAACAGACCCTAATAACCGAGTGAGTGGATGGATAATGGCTAACGTGGTCGGGGGATTCACCCCCCGCTCTTTGCTGCGACTGGTGTTGATCGCCTTTACCCTGGTATTGCTGCCGCTGATCCTGCTGATCATCCAGAATGGCCGCAGCCTGGACCGGGTCAACCTGCTGGCGCAGGAGGGGATTGAAAGCGCGGTTATCGATACCCGGCGGGCGTCGGACATGAACGACCTGGCCCTCGAGATGGAGCGGGCCATCCGTCGCTATGCGGTATTGGGCAATCCGGAACTACGCCACTCTTACCTGCGATTGCTGGAGCGCTACCGGCTGGAGTTGAACCAGCTGTTGCTGGGGATAGACGGTGGCAACCTGGGTGCCTCGCTGCAGCATCAGCTGGTGTATCTGGTGGATCTGGCCCAGGCCAGTGGTGAGCAGATTCGCGAGCGGGTAGAGATGTTCAACGCCTTCAACAGTGCCACCCTGGCACTGGATCAGCTGACCCGGGCGCAGATTGACGGACGCATTCGGCAACTGCGGGAACATGTCATTCAGGTGCGGCAGCAACTGTGGATGCTGAGTGCGGCCCTGGGAGGGGCCAGCCTGTTACTGGTGCTGCTGTTTACCTACCTCATTATCCGTCCGGTACGACAGCTGGAGCGGCGTATTCTTAGCCTGGGCGCCGGGATCGAGCCGGACGAAAAACCGATACGGGGGCCGGCGGAGCTGGTGGCGCTGGGTGACAAGCTGCAGTGGCTGCACCTGCGATTGCGCGAGCTGGAAGCGCAGAAGCTGCAGTTTTTGCGTCACCTTTCCCATGAGCTGAAAACGCCGCTGGCCAGCCTGAGGGAGGGCGCCGATCTGTTGCTGGAACAGGTGACGGGCCCGCTGACCGCCGAGCAGGAAGAAATCTGCGAACTGCTGGTGCATAACAGCTTTCGCCTGCAGGGTCTGATCGAGCAACTGCTCGATTACAACCGTATTCAGCAGGTGCAGGTCTATCAGGAGCCGGTGATGGTGTTACCCTTGCTGGAACAAAGCCTGGCGGCCCATCGGTTGGCCATCGAAAACAAGAGATTAGAGGTCAGTCTGACGTTGGATGATGCATGCCCGCTGGCGGATGGGCACCGATTGAAGCTGGTACTGGATAATCTGATCTCCAATGCGGTCAATTACGCCGATGTGGATGGCCTGTTGCGGGTGGAAGCCCGGCTCGAGCCGGAAGCGTATGTGCTGACGGTGGCCAACACCGGCCAGCCAATACCGGAACGGGACCGAGAGCGCATTTTCGAACCCTTCGTGCAGGGTAGCCAGGTGCGCAAGGGGGTGCTGAAAGGCTCCGGCATCGGGCTGAGCATAGCGCGGGAGGCCGCCATCAGCATGGGCGGGCGCCTGATATTGAATACCTCTATGGCAGATACCACTATGGCAGAGCTGGTTTGTTTTGAACTGAGCCTGCCCGGAAACAAGGATCAAGGAACCATACATGACTAGAGCCTGGTGTTGCGGTGTGCTGGCACTGATGTTGTCCGCCTGCTCATTGCCTTTTTCGCAGCCTTATTGGCAGCAAGCAGAACCCACCCGGAATCCGGCCTCCGACAGGCTGGAGCTGAATGACTGGTTGCAGCTGTCGGCCGAGATGATGCGCAGCAGCGAAAGCGAGCGCCGGCAAGAGTTGCAGCAGTTGCAGAACATGTCCACCAAGAATCAGCCCGCCAACCATCAGTCTATCAACCATCAGCCCATCAACCATCAGTCCGCTAACCTTCAGCCCGCTGACAGGGAGTTGCAGCTGGCCCTGTGGCTGAGTCATCCCGAGGCCGGTATCAACCAGCGGCAGCAGGCCCAGCAGCTGTTCAAACAACATTTGCCGGCGGTGAGTACCCGGGTGCAGCAATTGTTAGGTGCCTATCAGATCTATAATCAGGAGTTGCTGACCCTTAACCGGCAACTGGCCGATCGGCAGCAACAGATCGACAGCCTGACCCGTAAACTGAAGGAGCTGGCCAGCATCGATGAGCAGATCAACGAACGTAAATTCCGAGAGCAGATGCCATGAAGCGTAAAGCCAGAATACTGCTGGTGGATGACGACGTCAGCCTGCTGAAGCTGCTGGGGCTGCGCCTGAAGAGCGAAGGCTTCGAGGTGAGTACGGCCGCAAGCGGCGCCGAAGCGTTGGAATGGCTGGAGCAGGAAAGGCCGGATATGGTGTTGAGCGATTTGCGCATGGATGGCATGGATGGCCTGGCCCTGTTCGACCGGATTCAGCGCCAGCATGTGGGGCTGCCGGTGGTGATCATGACCGCCCATGGCTCCATTACCGATGCGGTCACCGCCACGCGTTCCGGTGTGTTCGGTTTTCTGACCAAGCCCATCGACAAGGAAGCGCTGCGCCAGACCATCAACCAGGCCCTGTCGGTGTCGCTGCCGGCGATGGAAGACGAATGGCAACAGAGCATCATGACCCGCAGCCCGACCATGGTGGCCTTGCTGGAGCAGGCCCGGCGTATGGCCCCGCTGGATATCAGCGTGATGCTGACCGGGCCCTCCGGCTCGGGCAAGGCCTTGATGGCCGAGGTATTGCACTATGCCAGCCCGCGGCGGGATTACCCCTTTATTTCCCTCAATTGCGGCGCCATGACAGAGCAACTGCTGGAATCCGAGCTGTTCGGCCATGTCAAGGGGAGCTTCGAGGGAGCCGTGTCCGATCATCCGGGGGTTTTTCTCACCGCAGAGGGGGGCACCCTGTTACTGGAAGAAGTAGGTGAACTGTCATCGTCGCTGCAGATAAAACTGTTGCGGGCACTGGAGCAGCAACAGGTGCGACCGCTGGGCGCCACTCGCAGCATCAAGACCGATGTGCGGGTGCTGTCTTCCACCAATCGGGATCTGGTGTCTGCCATGGAACAGGGGATCTTTCGGGACGACTTGTTTTATCGGCTCAACGTGGTGAACCTGAACCTGCCGGCGTTGCAGCAAAGGCCCGAAGATATTCCACTGCTGGCGCGCCATGCGCTGGATCGGCTCAGGCAGCGCCAGCAGACCCAGGTGACCGGTTTTGCGCCCGAGGCGCTGTCGATGCTGGCGACGGCAAGCTGGCCGGGGAATGTGCGGCAATTGCTGAATGTGGTAGAGCAGGCGGTGGCGCTGGCTTCGGCCCCGGTCATAGGCCCGCAGCTGCTCGAAGGCATACTGGCGGGCAGCGGCGAACCCTTTCCCACTTTCAACGAGGCCAGAGCCGAGTTCGAGCGGCTGTATCTGCACAAGATACTGCGCATGACAGAGGGTAATGTCAGCCAGGCGGCGGGGCTGGCCGGTCGCAACAGAACCGACTTCTACAAGCTGCTCAACCGGCACGGTATAGAGGCAGGCACCTACAAGGAAAAGGGCAAGGGGTGAAATTTTTCCGCAGGGGTGACGCTCTTTGTATGCAACAAGATCGGTATGCAAGCAGGCAGACACAAGAGACCTCATATGCGGATTCACAACAAGAAAAAATCACAACTGAGCGAAAACCGGGTGACGCCGGAGCCCATTTACCGCCAGCGCCGGCAGATATTGCAAGGCCTGGGGTTCGGCCTGGGGGCGGCGGCACTGAGCGGCCCGGCCAGCGCCGGCTTTCTCGGCTCTCTGCTGGGTAACAAGGAATCCGCGCCCAGTACCGGCGCGGCCACCACAGACCCCCTTACCTTTGCGCGTCCCGACGCCTATCGGCTGGCCCTGCCGCAAACGGCCGAGCGGGTGGCGACCAGCTACAACAACTTTTACGAGTTCGGCGCCGACAAGTCGGATCCGGCACGGTATGCCCAGCAGTTCAAGACCCGGCCCTGGACCCTGACCATTTCCGGTGAAGTGGATAATCCCCAGACGCTGGATGTATGGGCATGGATGGAAAAACAGCGACTCGAAGAGCGAATCTATCGCCATCGCTGTGTCGAGGCCTGGTCCATGGTCATCCCCTGGCTGGGGGTGCCCCTGGCGGACATCATCACGGCGGCCGGGCCCACCTCCAGGGCCAGGTATGTCGCCTTTGAAACCCTCTACGATCCGGAGCAGATGCGCGGCCAGGCCTCGCGTTTTACCGGCGGTGGCATTGATTATCCCTATGTGGAAGGGCTGCGCCTGGACGAAGCCATGCACCCGCTGGCACTGCTGACGGTAGGAATGTACGGCAAGACGCTACCGCCCCAGAACGGGGCGCCGATTCGGCTGGTGGTACCCTGGAAATACGGTTTCAAGGGCATCAAGTCCATCGTTCGCATCCACCTTACCGACAGGCAGCCGCCCACCACCTGGAATCGGCTCGCTTCCTACGAATACGGCTTTTATGCCAACGTTAACCCCAAGGTGGATCATCCCCGCTGGAGTCAGGCCAGCGAGCGGGTGATCGGCGAAGGCGGCCTGTTCGGCAGCGAGCGGCAGCCGACCCTGATGTTCAACGGCTATGAAGACGAAGTGGCCGGCCTCTACCGGGGCATGGATTTGAGGAAATTCTACTGATGAAACTGACTCCCAAAGGCCTGGGGTGGCTAAAGGCGGGGCTGCATGTGGCGGCCGTGCTACCGCTGCTGTGGTTGCCCTGGGCCTTCGAGCTCGGGCGCTTCAGCGCCGACCCCATTCCCGAACTGATGCAGTATCTCGGTGACTGGGCGCTGCGGCTCTTGCTGCTGACGCTGTGCATCTCGCCCCTGGCCAAACAACTGAAAAGCGGCGCCCTGATCAGGGTGCGTCGCTTGCTGGGACTCTGGTGCTTCACCTATGCCAGCCTGCATCTGCTGGTGTGGCTGCTGCTCGACCTGCAGCTGGCCTGGGGCCAGATTGGCGAGGAGATCGTCAAACGCGGCTTTATTACCCTGGGCATGGTGTCCTGGCTGGTATTGCTGTTGCTGGCGCTCACCTCTACCCGGGGCTGGCAGCGCCGACTCGGCAGCCGCTGGCAGCGGTTGCATAACTGGGTGTATCTGCCGGCACTGCTGATACCGATACACTTCTGGTGGGGCGTCAAGTCCGGCTGGATAGAGCCGGCCATTTATCTGGCGCTCAGCCTGGGTCTGTTGTGGTGGCGGCGTGACAAGCTGAGCCGCTGGTGGCAAACCCGGCTGAAAGCGAAGAGCGAGAAAAAAGCGGTCAACAACAAGGCCTGATCGGGCCTTGCAGCTCACCCCTCACATCTTTGCCGGCTATCGGTTAAACTGGCGGCTTTTGGGCAAGCAGCGGAGTAGTGAATGGATAACCGGTTATGGGGATTGTGTTTTCTGGATGAAGGGGTGGCGCTGTCGGTGATCAGCCGCAAAGAGACCCGCTGCCAGTGGCTGAGCGACGAAGATCAGGCCCGGCATTATCTGCTCAATGATTACCTGGAACATGTGGCCGAACTGGGTGAGCTGGATCAACAACAAACCACGGTAGCCCGGGAGCGGTTCGAGTTGCTGATGGAGCAATATCCGGAGCCGGAAACCCTGGTGGAATACCTCAACGATCTCACCAGTGGTCTGACCCGCATCCTCTGGTTTGGCCCGCTGTCTGCCCTGGCCGAAGACTACGGTGACTTTCCGCTGGCACTGCGCGCCTATTACTGGGAAGAGTACGGCGAGGGTGATGAAGACCCGGTAACACCTGTAGTGGAAGACGACTGGATTTATCTGGTGGAAGCCATGGACGACTTCTTGCTGCAGGACGATTATTGAAGTCGATCCCGCCCTGCTGCTAACCTGTATCCATATACAGTAGCCTATAGGCAGCCATTATTTGCAGTAAAAAGCGCACCCCTATGATCCTCTATATTGCCGAAAAACCCAGCCTGGGCCGCGCCCTGGCCGAGGTGTTGCCCAAACCCCATCAGAAGGGAGAGGGTTTTATTCGTGTGGGCAACGGTGATGTGGTCAGCTGGTGCATCGGCCACCTGCTGGAGCAGGCCCAGCCCGACGCCTATGATCCGGCCTTCAAGCAATGGCGGCTGGAACACCTGCCGATCATCCCCCGCGAGTGGAAGCTCGAAGCCAAGCCCAAGACCCGCAGCCAGCTGACGGTGCTGAAAAAGCTGCTGAAACAGGCGAATGACATCGTCCATGTTGGCGATCCGGACCGCGAGGGCCAGCTGCTGGTGGACGAGGTGATCAGCTTCTGCGGGGTCTCCGCCGCCCGTCGGGAAAAGGTGCAACGTTGCCTGATCAGCGATCTCAATCCTAGTGCGGTCAAAAAGGCGCTGGCGGCGCTGCGGCCCAACCGGGACTTTGTGCCGCTGTCGGTGTCGGCGCTGGCCCGTTCCCGGGCCGACTGGCTCTATGGCATCAACATGAGCCGGCTCTGTACCCTTCAGGGTCAGAAAATGGGTTATCAGGGGGTGCTGTCGGTCGGGCGGGTGCAGACCCCGCTGCTGGGGCTGGTGGTGCGCCGGGATCAGGAGATTGGCGCCTTCACCGCCAAACCCTACTTCGAGGTGCAGGCGCTGCTGCAGACCGAGGCCGGCGAGCGGTTCAAGGCCAAATGGCAACCCAGCGAAGCCTGTCGGCCCTGGCAGGATGAAGAAGGTCGGGTCTTGTCCCGCGCCCTGGCAGAAAACGTCATCAAACGCATTCAGGGCCAGCCGGGGCGGGTGGTCGGGGCCGAACGCAAGCAGCGTCGGCAGGCGCCGCCCCTGCCTTACAACCTGTCGACCTTGCAGATTGACGCGGCTCGTCGCTTCGGCCTCAGTGCCAAGCAGGTGCTGGATGTGTGCCAGACCCTGTATGAGCGGCACAAGCTGATCACCTATCCCAGATCCGACTGTCGCTACCTGCCGGAAGATCATTATCATCAGGCCGGGTTGGTTACCGGGGCCCTGGCTCAAACCTGTCCCGAGCTGGCGCCGGCGGTGGCCGAAGCGAAGTTAAGCCTGCGCAGCAAGGCCTGGAACGACAAGAAAGTCGAGGCACACCATGCCATTATTCCCACCGCCAAGGCGATGGACGGCGGCAAGCTGTCCGGGGCCGAGCAAAATGTCTATCAGTTGATTGCCCGCCAGTATCTGGCCCAGTTCTATCCGCCCTGGGAATACGACGACAAGCAGCTGGATGTCGATATTGCCGGTGGCCGCTTTATCGCGCGGGCGCGGCAGCAGCTGAAGCCAGGCTGGAAAGCCCTGTTTGCCCGCCCGGACAAGAAAGAAGAGGAAGATTCCGAGTTACAGCCAACTCTGCCTGCGCTGGCAGTGGGGGATGCGCTCTTGTGTCTCGAAGGCGAGCTGCTCGACAAGCTGACCCAGCCGCCGAAACAATTTAGTGACGCCACCCTGCTGGCGGCCATGACCAATATCGCCCGTTATGTCACCGACGCCGAGCTGAGAAAAATACTGCGCGACACCGATGGCCTGGGCACGGAGGCGACCCGGGCCGGCATTATCGAGCTGCTGTTCAAGCGCGGTTTTCTCGTGCGCGAAGGCAAGCAGATCCGTGCTACCGAAGCGGGCATCAAGCTGATTGCCAGCCTGCCCGTGTCGGCCACCACCCCGGACATGACCGCGCGCTGGGAGGCGGTGCTCGATGCCATCAGTCGAAAACAGGCCGGTTATCAGGCCTTTATGGCCGAGCTGGAAGCCTCGCTGCCGGTGCTGATAAGCCAGGTAGATCCGGCGGCGTTCAGTGGGCTGCAGGGCGGCGGCAAGCCGAAGCAATTTCGCAAGCGCAAGCCGCGCAAGGCGGCCACCGGCGCCTCGACCAGGGCGAAAAAACGCTAGACGAGCAACTGCAAAGCTCGGCGGAATACTGCGTTGGTGGCCTGCTATGCTTAGGCTTTCAACTCGCCGGTGCCGTGGTTGTTGCGCCGCAGACGGAAGCCCATCATGGACAAGACACCCCTGCTGTTCGCCCTCGGCGCCCTGTTGCTCGTCGGCTGCGGCCTGAGCGGAGAGGCCGGGTATCAGGCCGGTTACGCCGCCCGGCTCGCCGGAGACGACGACAAGGCCTTTGCGTATTATCTGGATGCGGCCAAGAGCGCTGATTACCCCGAGGCGCGCCTTGAAATCGCCGCTATGTATCTGGAAGGCAGGGGAACCCGGCAGGATACCGGCCAGGCCATCGGCTGGTTAACGCAACTGGCGAATGCCGATGATCCGCAGTGGAGCCGCCAGGCGCATCGACAGCTGGGTCTTATCTACCGGGGCGATTATGGGGCAGGATATCGGGATCGGCGTCAGGCGGCGGCGCATTTCCGTCTCTGCGCCGGGCAGGGCAATGCAGACTGTGGCCGCTTGCTGGCGCTGCTGTCCCCGCCGTCCTTGCGGGTCGTGGCGGCAAGCAACGAAAGCGCGGCTTCCGGCCTGTCGGCGGTGGATATCTATGCCCGCCATGCGCCCAGCGTGTACAAGATAGTGGTGTACGAGCAACTGGGGGCGGGCCTCGAGCCCATCAGTGTCGGTTCGGCCATTGCCATAGATCCGTATCGTGCCATCAGCAGTTATCATCTGCTGCAGGCCGGCGGCGTGCCGGTCAGCATAGATAGTCGTGGCGATAATCAAAACGTGCGGGAATCGGATGTGCGGGTATGGCGGGTTACCCGGGTGGATCCCCGGCGGGATCTGGCCCTGCTGACCCTGGCCGAGCCGGTTCGCCCCCTGAACTTCACCCATACCATGGCGCCATTCGACCGGGTGCGGGTCGGCGAAAGGGTGTTCGCCATCGGCGCCCCGGCCGGGCTGGACAAAACCCTGACCGAGGGCATTGTCTCGGCGTTGCGAACCGAACGCGGGGTGCGGTTGATCCAGACCACGGCCCCCATCACCTATGGCTCTTCGGGCGGCGCCCTGTTCGATGCCGAAGGCAAGCTGATCGGCATGACCATCAAGGGCGTGCAGGCCTGGGGCAACTTCAACTTCGCCCTGTCGATGGACGAGGTGCAGGCCTTTCTGACGGAACAACGGGCGTCATCACTCGAGCTGGACTCGCGGTAACGAGCGGTCAGCGGGTGTCGGAATTGTACCTGTGTCGTTGCGGCGCGGCTTAACCCGCTTGGGCACTTGGGGTACACTTGGGCGGCATTTATTCAGGAACCGCGACCATGCAGCTCACCCCGGCATCCCTTGCCCCCTATAACACCTTTGCCCTGACCCAGACCGCCGATCGCGTGACGGTGCTGGAGCAGAGGGAACAATTGCTCGCCTTGTGGCACGCCCGACAGGACGAGCCCCTGCTGATCGTGGGAGAAGGATCCAACCTGCTGTTTACCGCGCCTTTTCACGGCCTGGTGCTGGTTAACCGCCTCAAGGGTATCAAGGTGACCGAAACCGATGATGCCTGGTTGCTGAAGGTGGAGGGCGGCGAAAACTGGCATCAGCTGGTGTGCTGGACCCTGGCGCAGCAGATGCCGGGGCTGGAAAACCTGGCGCTGATCCCCGGCACCGTCGGTGCCTCGCCGATCCAGAATATCGGTGCCTACGGAGTGGAGCTGGCCCAGTATTGCGAGCAGGTGGAAAGCCTTGACTGGCAGACGGGGGAGAGCCATTACTGGTCGGCCGCCGAGTGCGCCTTCGGCTACCGGGACAGCGTGTTCAAGCATGAGGCGCGTCATCACCTGATCCTGAGCGTCACCCTGCGGCTGCCCAAGGCCTGGCAACCGGCGCTGGGGTATGGCCCGCTGACGGAGCTGGGCGAGGCGGCGACGGCAGAACAGATTTTCGAGCGGGTCTGCGCCACCCGCCAGGCCAAGCTGCCGGATCCGGCAGTGCTGGGCAATGCCGGCAGCTTCTTCAAAAATCCCAAGGTGGTGACCGCCCAGGCCGAGGCGCTCAAGCTGGCCTGGCCCGCGCTGCCGGTGTTTGCGGCAGAAAGCGGACGGAGCAAGCTGGCGGCCGGTTGGCTTATCGACAAGGCAGGCCTCAAGGGTACCCGTGTCGGTGATGCCGGTGTGCATACCGAACAGGCACTGGTACTGGTCAATCATGGCGGCGCCACCGCCGAAGATGTGTTGCGGCTGGCGGCGTTGGTGCGGGAGCGGGTAGAGCAATTGTTTGGTGTGCGGCTCGAACCCGAGGTGCGCATGATAGGCGCCGTTGGCGAAACTCATCTGGATGAGGCGCTGGCATGTCTGAACTGACCCCATTGCGCGGGACACTGCTCCGTCTGCTGGCCGATGGCCAGTTTCATTCCGGCGAACAGCTGGGCGAGCGACTTTTGGTCAGTCGAGCGGCGGTCGGCAAGCATGTGCAGGCACTCAAGGCGCTGGGGCTGGATGTCTACAGTGTGAGCGGTAAGGGCTACCGGCTGGCGGTGCCGCTGCAACTGCTGGATCAGGCGCGGCTGAACGAGGCGCTGGCGCCGGGCCGGGCCGAACTGGTGCCGGTGATTGGCTCCACCAATCAGCACTGGATGGAGTCGCTCTCCCGGCTGGAAAAGGGCGATATCTGCGTGGCCGAATGTCAGACCGCCGGGCGTGGTCGACGCGGTCGTCAGTGGATCTCTCCCTTCGGCGGTCAGCTGATCATGAGCATGTACTGGCGGCTGGAGCAGGGCATGGCGGCGGCCATGGGCCTGAGCCTGGTGGTGGGCATTGCCGTGGTGGAAGCGCTGGAGACGCAAGGTTTTGCCGGCGTGCAGCTCAAATGGCCCAACGACCTCTACCTGAATGGTCGCAAGCTGGCGGGCATACTGGTGGAAATGTCCGGCACCGCCGGAGGCCCCTGTCAGCTGGTCATCGGCATGGGGCTGAATCTGTTGCTGCCGCGGACCGAGCAGGAACGTATCACTCAGCCCTGGGCCGAGCTGGCCGAGCTCGGCAATATCGAGGATCGCAATGGTCTTGTTATTGCGCTGAGTCGGGGCCTGCAGCGTCGTCTGGCCCTGTTTGAGAGCGAAGGTATTGCCGCCTTTCGCGAGCAGTGGAACCGGCTGGACTACTTCAACGGCAAGGCGGTACGGGTGTTGATGGGCGAGCAGGAGATACAGGGTATTGCCCGGGGCATTGACGACCAGGGCGCCCTGCTGCTGGAGCTGGAAAGCGGTGAAATCAAACGTTACCTGGGCGGCGAGATCTCGCTGCGCGGGGAAAAGCAGCGGTAAACCGTAAACGGGTAGACAGGTTGGAATGAGCACAGCGAATTCCAACACCAGGCCGGCGGTGAAATGTTGGGATTCGCTTCGCTCATCGCCAACCTACACCCTATTCCCTAACCCCTAATCCCGTTTTTATTTTTTGAGCCACACCTGATCTATGCCGTGTTCTCTGCCCTTGGTGAGAATGAGCTCGGCCCTGTCCTTGGTGGGCAGGATATTCTGCTTCAGGTTCTTGTAGTTGATTTCCTGCCAGATGCGGCTGGCAGTGGTGATGGCCTCTTCTTCCGACAGCCGGGCATAATGATGGAAGTATGACTCGGGGTTGCTGAAGGCACCGGAACGCAGCGTGAGAAAACGCTCCACATACCAGGTTTTCAGCAGCCGCTCGTCCGCATCCACGAAGATGGAAAAATCCACGAAATCAGACACAAATACCCTATGCGGCTCGTGCGGATAATCCATGCCGCTCTGCAGCACGTTCAGGCCTTCGATAATCACGATATCCGGCTGCTCCACCACGACTTCCTGTCCCGGCACCACATCATAGCTCAGGTGAGAATACACCGGCGCCGTGACCCTGGGTTTGCCGGACTTGATATCGGAGACAAACTGTACCAGCCGGCGAATATCATAAGACTGGGGGAAGCCTTTCTTGCGCATCAGCCCCCGTTCTTCAAGCACCGCATTGGGATAGAGAAAGCCGTCGGTCGTCACCAGTTCCACCTTGGGATGCTGAGGCCAGCGCTCCAGCATGGCCGCAAGAATACGCGCCGTGGTGCTTTTGCCCACCGCGACCGATCCGGCGATGCTGATGATATAGGGCACGTGACGGGGTTCTTTACCGAGAAACTGATCCAGCACCCGATTACGGCGCTGCTTGGCCTTGATGTAGAGGTTGAGCAGGCGGGACAGGGGCAGATAGATGTCTCTGACTTCCGCCAGTGACACCTTGTCGTTGATACCCCGCAGACGCTTGAGTTCTGCTTCGCTCAGGGGCTGATGTATCGCATCGCGTAATTCTGACCAGGTTTCGCGAGAAAAGGCCAGATAGGGGGAATAGTTGTCTATCGTCATGGGCGTGTCCTGTGGGTGCCCGAGGACGATACACTATGGTTCGGGAGTGAACAAGGCGAGGTTCGAGGGCGAACAAGGCGGGGTTCGAGGGTGAACAAGGCGGCAAAGGGTTACAGCCGGAGCCGTAAACCGCGCTTTTATGCCGGTGAGCATGCCGGTGAACGGCGAATACCCGACCCGCCGCGGGGGAGGCGACGTCAAAAGGGGCTTGATTTGTTGTTTTTTTGCTCATTCGAACCCGCAACTGAAAAAACTTGCGGTAAAGGTATTGCATAGAGTCATGGCCTTGCCCTAGAATTCCGCTCGCTCAAGTGCCGGCATAGCTCAGTTGGTAGAGCAACTGACTTGTAATCAGTAGGTCCCGAGTTCGACTCTTGGTGCCGGCACCATTAAAATCTGGAGGGGTTCCCGAGTGGCCAAAGGGATCAGACTGTAAATCTGACGGCTCAGCCTTCGCTGGTTCGAATCCAGCTCCCTCCACCACATTTCCGGATTTGTCCATCGCGACGGGTTCGAAATAAAACAGCCAATCGCTGTTAAAAGTAAAGCGTATTGCGGGCATCGTATAATGGCTATTACCTCAGCCTTCCAAGCTGATGATGCGGGTTCGATTCCCGCTGCCCGCTCCAGTTGCTGATATAGCTCAGTTGGTAGAGCGCACCCTTGGTAAGGGTGAGGTCCCCAGTTCGAATCCGGGTATCAGCACCACTTCTTTGCTCCTCTAGCTCCCCATACATCAAGCCTGTTTTTGCTATATACTTTCTAATTGCGATTCGCGTGGTTTAGTTGTGCCACACAACCAGTTAGAGGGACGAGCATGTCTAAAGAAAAATTTGAGCGTAATAAACCGCACGTAAACGTCGGCACCATAGGCCACGTTGACCACGGTAAAACGACCCTGACCGCTGCCATCACCAATGTCCTTGCCAAACAGTGGGGCGGCGCTGCCCGTGCCTTCGACCAGATCGATAACGCTCCCGAAGAAAAAGCCCGCGGTATCACCATCGCCGCTTCTCACGTCGAGTACGACACCGAAGCACGTCACTACGCCCACGTTGACTGCCCCGGCCACGCCGATTACGTTAAAAACATGATCACCGGTGCTGCCCAGATGGATGGCGCCATCCTGGTGGTTGCCGCGACCGACGGCCCCATGCCGCAAACTCGTGAGCACATACTGCTGGCCCGCCAGGTAGGCGTACCTTACATCGTTGTGTTCATGAACAAGTGTGACATGGTCGACGATGAAGAGCTGCTCGAGCTGGTGGAAATGGAAGTGCGTGAACTGCTGTCCGAGTACGATTTCCCGGGTGACGATATTCCGGTTATTCAGGGTTCTGCGCTGAAAGGCCTGGAAGGCGACCCCCAGTGGGAACCGAAGATTCTGGAACTGGCCGCTGCTCTGGATTCCTACATCCCCGAGCCCGAGCGTGCCGTTGACGGTGCCTTCCTGCTGCCGATCGAGGACGTGTTCTCCATCCAGGGTCGTGGTACCGTGGTGACCGGTCGTGTCGAGCGCGGTATCGTTAAAGTGGGTGAAGAAGTGGAAATCGTGGGTATCAAGGATACCGTCAGGACCACTTGTACCGGCGTTGAAATGTTCCGCAAGCTGCTGGACGAAGGCCGTGCCGGCGAGAACGTCGGCGTGCTGCTGCGTGGTACCAAGCGTGAAGACGTCGAGCGTGGTCAGGTGCTGGCCAAGCCGGGCTCCATCAACCCGCATACCGGCTTCGAATCCGAAGTCTACGTGCTGTCCAAGGAAGAAGGCGGTCGTCACACGCCGTTCTTCAAGGGCTACCGTCCCCAGTTCTACTTCCGTACCACCGATGTGACCGGTACCATAGAACTGCCGGAAGGCGTTGAAATGGTCATGCCCGGCGACAACATCCAGATGGTGGTCAACCTGATTGCGCCCATCGCGATGGAAGAGGGTTTGCGCTTCGCGATTCGTGAAGGTGGCCGTACCGTGGGTGCCGGTGTAGTCGCCAAAATCATCGAGTAATTGCGCTTACAATCGCATCGGAAAGCCCCTATAATAGGGGCTTTCTTGTATTAGGGGCGTAGTTCCAATTGGTAGAACGGCGGTCTCCAAAACCGACGGTTGGGGGTTCGAGTCCCTCCGCCCCTGCCATTTACCTCGCCAACAGCGGGGTTTTCGCGTCTGTGACAGACTTCAAGTTTTTAGACAGGTAGCTTATGAGTGTAAACACCGAGAGCCAGGGCGGGGCCAAAGACACCCTGTTATGGGGGCTGGTTTTCATCATTTTGATCGCAGCCGTGGTCGCCAACTATATCTACAGTGACCTGGCGGTGGTTATTCGCGCTGCCGGTGTCGTGGTGGCGGCCGGCGTAGCCGGTGTGCTGGCCTATCAGACCCAGAAAGGCAAGAACAGCTTTGCCTTTGCCAAAGAATCCCGTCTGGAAATGCGTAAAGTGGTCTGGCCGAGCCGCCAGGAAGCGATCCAGACCACCCTGATTGTATTGGCCGTCACCGCTCTGGTTGGCCTTTTTCTGTTTTTGCTGGATGGCCTGCTGGTGTGGCTGGTCAATCTGGTCACCGGAGTATAAGGATTAACCATGTCAGAACCAGAACAAAGAATGCGTTGGTATGTGGTCCAGGCGTTTTCCGGGTATGAAGGTCGCGTTGCCAAGACGCTGCGTGAATATATCAAGATGCAGGACATGGAAGAACAGTTCGGCGAAGTGCTGGTTCCTACCGAAGAAGTGGTAGAAATGCGCGCCGGCCAGAAACGCAAAAGCGAACGCAAATTCTTCCCCGGCTATGTGCTGGTGCAGATGCAGATGAACGATGCCACCTGGCACCTGGTGCGCAGTATTCCCCGGGTGATGGGCTTTATCGGTGGTACCCCCGAGCGTCCGGCACCGATTTCCGACAAGGAAGCGGACGCCATCCTCAACCGTCTGCAGGATGCGATCGACAAGCCGAAACCCAAGACCCTGTTCGAGCCGGGCGAAGTGGTTCGGGTCTCCGACGGTCCCTTTGCCGACTTCAACGGCGTGGTGGAATCGGTCGATTACGAGAAGAGCCGGGTCAAGGTATCGGTACTCATCTTCGGTCGTTCTACACCGGTGGAGCTGGAGTTCGGTCAGGTAGAAAAATCCTGAGCGAAATTCAGCCATAAAACTTGCGAGGGGCGGCAAATAAAACTACAATCTGCCGCCCTTTTAACACTGGGGAGCCGTTCTGGAGCCAGACTCCGAGGCGTTATCACCCATTAACGAGGTATTAAACAATGGCTAAGAAAGTACAAGCCTACATCAAGCTGCAGGTTGCAGCCGGTGCAGCTAACCCGAGTCCGCCCGTTGGTCCCGCTCTGGGTCAGCACGGCGTTAACATCATGGAATTCTGTAAGGCGTTCAACGCTCGTACAGAAAGCCTGGAAAAAGGCTCGCCGATCCCGGTTATCATTACCGTGTACAGCGACCGCTCTTTCACCTTCGAAACCAAGACTCCGCCCGCAGCCTACCTGCTGCTGAAAGCGGCTGGTCTCAAGTCCGGTTCCGGCAAGCCCAACACCGATAAGGTGGGTACCGTTACCCGCGCTCAGCTGGAAGAAATTGCCGGCGTGAAGCAGCAAGACATGACCGGCGCCGATCTGGATGCTCGTGTTCGTTGTATCGAAGGTACTGCCCGGTCCATGGGCCTGGTAGTGGAGGGCTAAGACGATGGCTAAACTGACTAAGCGTATGCGTACTATCCGTGAGCGTGTAAGCGCCACCAAAGAGTACCAAATCAACGAAGCCGTTGCCCTGCTGCAAGAGCTGGCTACCGCCAAATTCGTAGAAAGCATCGATGTTGCCGTTAACCTGGGCATCGACGCGCGTAAATCCGACCAGAACGTACGTGGTGCTACCGTACTGCCGAACGGCACCGGTCGTGACGTTCGCGTTGCCGTATTCGCCCAGGGCGCCAACGCCGAAGCCGCCAAGGCTGCCGGTGCCGAACTGGTTGGTATGGACGATCTGGCCGACCTGGTCAAGAAAGGCGAAATGGACTTCGACGTCGTTATCGCTTCTCCCGATGCCATGCGCGTTGTGGGTCAGCTGGGTCAGATCCTGGGCCCGCGCGGCCTGATGCCGAACCCGAAAGTAGGTACCGTGACCCCGAACGTAGCCGAAGCCGTTAAAAACGCCAAGGCCGGTCAGGTGCGCTACCGCAACGACAAGAACGGTATCATCCACACCACTATCGGTAAGGTTGATTTCGACGCTGAAAGCCTGAAAGGCAACCTGGAAGCCCTGCTGGGTGCGCTCAAGCGCGCCAAGCCTGCTTCCGCCAAAGGCGTGTTCATCAAGAAAGTGACGCTGTCCACCACCATGGGTGCCGGCGTGACTATCGAACAGGCTAGCCTGGACGCTTAATAAGCATTTACAAGGCGCACTGATTCCCGTAGAATTTTGCGCCTTGTGATTTGGTTGGGGGCTTCGACTCCCGTCCAAGACCGCTGGAGACTTTAACGTCTTAATTTTCCAGCGTAGATGGTGCCGGGACCCAGTTAGAAAGCATTCCTTTCTTCTGGAATCTGCCACCTTGGTGCCCCTTGTGAATAAGGGGCGTGTGTTTAATCTGGGTATATCCCAGGTGGATCCAGGAGTTTAGCCAATGGCATTAAGACTCGACGACAAAAAAGCAATTGTTGCTGAAGTCAACGAAGCTGCCAAGGGCGCCCTGTCTGCGGTAGTTGCCGATTCTCGTGGCGTTACCGTGGCTGCCATGACCACACTGCGCAAGCAAGCCCGTGAAAACGGAATCTACCTCAAGGTAGTCCGTAACACGCTGGCTCGCCTGGCCGTGAAAGAGACCAGCTATGAATGCCTGAACGAGGTATTTGTTGGTCCTACCCTGATTGCGTTTTCCAACGAACACCCGGGCGCTGCCGCTCGTCTGTTCAAGGATTTTGCCAAAGAGCAAAACGCTTTCGAGGTGAAAGGTCTGGCATATGAGGGCGAGTTCATCCCCGCAGCCGATATTGACCGTCTCGCAAAACTGCCGACTTACGACGAAGCAATTGCGAAGCTGATGGCGACTATGAAAGAAGCCTCCGCTGGCAAGCTGGTTCGTACCATCGCTGCCCTGCGCGACAAGAAAGAAGCCGAAGCCGCCTAAGCTGTTTCTGGCTGCTTGATTACCGAAAACTTCAGAACATTAGGAATTTGAGTCATGTCTATCACTAAAGACCAAATCATCGAAGCCGTTGCAGAAATGTCTGTAATGCAAGTTGTTGAACTGATCGAAGCAATGGAAGAGAAGTTCGGCGTTTCTGCCGCTGCTGCTGTTGCCGTTGCCGGCGAAGCTGCTGTTGTTGAAGAGCAGACCGAATTTGACGTTATGCTGACTGCAGCTGGCGCCAACAAGGTTTCTGTTATCAAAGCCGTACGTTCTGCTACCGGTCTGGGCCTGAAAGAAGCCAAGGGCCTGGTTGAAGCCGCTCCGTGTGCTGTTAAAGAAGCACTGAGCAAAGGCGAAGCCGAAGCACTGAAGAAAGAACTCGAAGAAGCCGGTGCTTCTGTTGAGCTCAAATAAGCTAGACTATAGCTTAGCGGCCTGAGCAATCAGGCTAGGGCTGGTGAATCTTTATTCACCGGCCCTTTTGCGCTGTGGGATGAGAGGAATTTTCACATCGTTTCTACCTCTCGTTGTACCAGCCACCGGGTGTTGTCGAGACGTCCGGTCTGACAAAAAACGATGTTTTAGAGCTGTCCCATTTGGACAGAGTGGGTCACTTATCAGCGAGCTGAGGAACCCTATGGTTTACTCTTACACAGAGAAAAAGCGCATTCGTAAGGACTTCGGTAAACGTGACCAGGTCTTGGACACGCCTTACCTGCTATCAATCCAGCTTGACTCCTTCAAACAGTTTATTGAAGCAGATCCGCAAGGCGAGTACGGACTGGAAGCGGCTTTCCGCAGCGTTTTCCCCATCACCAGCTATTCCGGCACTGCCGAATTGCAGTATGTCAGTTTCCGTCTGGGCGAGCCCGTGTTTGACGTGCAGGAATGTCAAATCCGCGGAGTTACCTATTCGGCACCGCTGCGTGTTAAGTTGCGGATGGTCCTGTATGACAGAGAGGCTGCGGCCGGTACTGTCAAGGACATCAAAGAGCAAGAAGTCTACATGGGCGAAATCCCGCTCATGACTGAAAACGGTACCTTCGTCATCAATGGTACCGAGCGGGTAATTGTCTCCCAGCTGCACCGCAGCCCGGGTGTGTTTTTCGATCACGATCGTGGCAAGACCCACTCTTCCGGTAAGGTCCTGTATAACGCGCGCGTGATCCCCTACCGTGGTTCCTGGCTCGATTTTGAGTTTGATGCGAAAGACAACCTGTTCGTTCGTATCGACCGTCGTCGCAAGCTGCCCGCGTCCATCATACTGCGCGCGCTGGAGTACAGCACCGAAGAGATCCTGGAGCTCTTCTTCGAAACGACCCGTTTCGAGGTGACCGACGGCAAATTGATGATGGAGCTCAAGCCCGATCGTCTGCGTGGTGATACCGCCTCTTTCGACATCCTGGTGGATGGCGAAGTGCTGGTGGAAACCGGACGCCGCATTACTGCCCGCCATATCCGTCAACTGGAAAAGGCCGGCATCGACAAACTTGAAGTGCCGGTGGAATATGCCGTCGGTAAAGTGGCCGCCAAGGACTATATCAACGCCGATACCGGTGAAGTGATTATCCCTGCCAACAGCGAGCTGAGCCTGGAAAACCTGGCCAACCTGTCTGTGGCCGGCATCAAGCAGTTCGAGACCCTGTTCACCA
Organism: Oceanisphaera litoralis; assembly: GCF_016907015.1. GTDB lineage: Bacteria > Pseudomonadota > Gammaproteobacteria > Enterobacterales > Aeromonadaceae > Oceanimonas > Oceanimonas litoralis. The sequence goes on along the minus strand of NZ_JAFBBE010000018.1, from coordinate 62,875 downwards.
ACGAACTGGATCACGGCGCCTACATGTCCGAGACCCTGCGTATCGATTCTTCCAACAGCCGCCTCGAGGCGCTGGTGGAAATCTATCGCATGATGCGTCCCGGCGAGCCGCCGACCCGCGAAGCGGCCGATACCCTGTTCGAAAACCTGTTCTTCTCCGAAGACCGTTACGATCTCTCCACCGTAGGCCGGATGAAATTCAACCGTCGCCTGTTCCGTGATGAGTCTACCGGTGCCGGTACCCTGACCAAGTCCGATATCGTCGACGTGATGAAGCGTCTGATCGATATCCGTAACGGCAACGACGAAGTGGACGATATCGACCACCTGGGTAACCGTCGTATCCGTTCCGTGGGCGAAATGGCAGAGAACCAGTTCCGCGTCGGTCTGGTCCGCGTCGAGCGGGCGGTGAAAGAGCGTCTGTCTCTGGGCGATCTGGACACCCTGATGCCGCAGGATCTGATTAACGCCAAGCCGATTTCGGCGGCCGTTAAGGAATTCTTCGGTTCCAGCCAGCTGTCCCAGTTTATGGATCAGAACAACCCGCTGTCGGAAGTGACCCACAAGCGCCGTATTTCGGCCCTGGGCCCGGGCGGTCTGACCCGTGAGCGCGCCGGCTTTGAAGTGCGAGATGTACACCCGACCCACTACGGTCGTCTGTGTCCCATCGAAACGCCTGAAGGTCCGAACATCGGTCTGATCAACTCACTGGCCTGTTACTCGCGCACCAACGAATACGGTTTCCTCGAGACCCCGTATCGCAAGGTGAACGACGGCCAGATTACCGATGAAGTGGATTACCTGTCCGCCATCGAGGAAGGTCACTTCGTGATCGCCCAGGCCAACGCGGCCATCGATGAAGAAGGCCGTCTGCTGGACGAACTGGTTCCGTCCCGTCACAAGGGTGAAGCCACCTACATGAATGCGGACCAGGTTCAGTACATGGACGTGAGCCCGCAGCAGATCGTGTCTGTTGCTGCCTCCCTGATCCCCTTCCTCGAGCACGATGATGCCAACCGGGCCCTGATGGGTTCGAACATGCAACGTCAGGCCGTACCGACCCTGCGCGCCGACAAGCCGCTGGTAGGTACCGGTATCGAGCGCGCGGTGGCGGTAGACTCCGGTGTGACCGCGGTCGCCAAGCGTGGCGGCACCGTCGACTACGCCGATGCGTCTCGCATCGTGGTCAAGGTGAACGAAGAAGAGATGCTGCCGGGCGAAGCCGGTATCGACATCTACAACCTGACCAAATACACCCGTTCCAACCAGAACACCTGTATCAACCAGCGTCCCTGCGTGATGCCGGGCGAGCGGGTACTGGCCGGTGACGTACTGGCCGATGGCCCGTCCACCGATCTGGGCGAACTGGCGCTGGGTCAGAACCTGCGCGTCGCCTTCATGCCCTGGAACGGTTACAACTTCGAAGATTCCATCTTGCTGAACGAGCGGCTGGTTGAAGAAGATCGTCTGACCACCATTCACATTCAGGAACTGACCTGTATCTCCCGTGACACCAAACTGGGTCCGGAAGAGATCACCGCCGATATCCCCAACGTGGGTGAAGCGGCGCTGAGCAAGCTGGATGAGTCCGGTATCGTCTACGTGGGGGCAGAAATGCAGCCCGGCGATATCCTGGTCGGCAAGGTCACGCCGAAAGGCGAAAGCCAGCTGACCCCCGAGGAGAAGCTGCTGCGAGCCATCTTCGGTGAGAAGGCCTCCGATGTGAAGGACTCTTCACTGCGGGTGCCCAACTCCGTATTCGGCACCGTCATCGACGTGCAGGTCTTTACCCGTGATGGGGTGGAAAAAGACAAGCGTGCTCAGGACATCGAGCACATGCAGCTCAAGCAGGCCAAGAAAGATCTGACCGAAGAGTTCAGCATCCTCGAAGACGGCGTTTACGCGCGTGCCCGTAATGTGCTGATCGCCTCCGGTGTCAGTGCGGCCCAGGTCGATAAAATTGCCCGTAATCAGTTGCTGGAACAGGCAATCGACGACGAAGCCAAGCAAATCGAGCTGGAACAGCTCGCCGAGCAGCATGCCGAGCTGAAAGCCGACTTCGACAAGAAGTTCGAAAACAAGCGTCGCAAAATCACCCAGGGCGATGATCTGGCCCCGGGCGTACTGAAAATCGTCAAGGTGTACCTGGCGGTGAAGCGTCGCATCCAGCCCGGTGACAAGATGGCGGGTCGTCACGGTAACAAGGGGGTTATTTCCACCATAGTACCGGTAGAAGACATGCCGCACGATGAACACGGCACCCCGGTCGATATCGTACTGAACCCGCTGGGCGTACCGTCGCGGATGAACATCGGTCAGATCCTCGAAACGCACATGGGCCTCGCGGCCAAGGGTGTGGGCGAGAAAATCGACCGCATGATCAAGGAACAGCAAGAGCTGGCCCGGCTGCGCGAGTTCATCCAGGAAGTTTATAATCTGGGTGACAAGGTGCAGCAGAAAGTGGATCTGTCCACCTTCAGCGACGAAGAAGTCCGGGTGCTGGCCAACAACCTGCGCAAGGGTGTGCCGATTGCCACGCCGGCCTTTGATGGTGCGAGTGAGCAAGAAATCAAGCGCCTGCTGAAGCTGGCCGATCTGCCGGAATCCGGTCAGATCACCCTGTTCGACGGTCGTACCGGTAACACCTTCGAGCGTCCGGTCACCGTGGGCTATATGTACATGCTGAAGTTGAACCACCTGGTGGACGACAAGATGCATGCCCGTTCTACCGGTTCCTACAGTCTGGTTACCCAGCAGCCGCTGGGTGGTAAAGCCCAGTTCGGTGGTCAGCGTTTCGGTGAGATGGAAGTGTGGGCACTGGAAGCATACGGTGCCGCCTATACTCTGCAGGAAATGCTGACCGTCAAGTCGGACGATGTTAACGGTCGTACCAAGATGTACAAGAACATCGTGGACGGCGATCACCGTATGGAGCCGGGCATGCCCGAGTCCTTCAACGTATTGTTGAAGGAAATTCGCTCCCTCGGTATCAACATCGAGCTGGACGAAAGTTAAGGCGACAGACTGCCTCGGAAATAACGGCGCCCCTATCTTCTTCGGGAGAGTGGGGCGCCCAGGTAGAACTCCTCACAGGAGACTAACGTGAAAGACTTGCTTAAGTTTTTGAAAGCGCAGAATAAGACCGAAGAGTTTGACGGTATCAAAATCGGTCTGGCTTCGCCGGACATGATCCGCTCTTGGTCCTATGGCGAAGTCAAGAAGCCAGAGACCATTAACTACCGTACCTTCAAGCCGGAGCGTGACGGCCTTTTCTGTGCCCGGATTTTCGGTCCGGTCAAGGACTATGAGTGCCTGTGCGGTAAGTACAAGCGCCTCAAGCACCGCGGTGTTATCTGCGAAAAATGTGGCGTCGAAGTTACCCAGACCAAGGTACGCCGTGAGCGCATGGGTCACATCGAGCTGGCCAGCCCGGTTGCCCATATCTGGTTTTTGAAGTCCCTGCCCAGCCGTATCGGCCTGTTGCTGGACATGACCCTGCGTGACATCGAGCGGGTACTGTACTTCGAATCCTTCGTCGTTATCGAACCGGGTATGACCAACCTGGAGCGGAGCCAGATGCTGTCTGAAGAACAGTACCTGGATGCGCTGGAAGAATGGGGTGATGAATTCGACGCCAAGATGGGTGCCGAAGCCGTACTGGCTTTGCTGCGCGACATCGATCTGGAAAGCGAAATCAACACCATGCGCGAAGAGCTGGGTCAGACCAACTCCGAAACCAAGCGCAAGAAGATCACCAAACGCTTCAAGCTGATGGAAGCCTTCTTTGGCTCGGGCAACAAGCCCGAGTGGATGGTCATGACAGTGCTGCCCGTGCTGCCGCCGGACCTGCGTCCGCTGGTACCGCTGGACGGTGGCCGTTTCGCGACCTCGGATCTGAACGATCTGTATCGTCGAGTGATCAACCGTAACAACCGTCTGAAGCGCCTGCTGGATCTGGCCGCGCCCGATATTATCGTGCGCAACGAAAAGCGCATGCTGCAGGAATCCGTGGATGCACTGCTGGACAACGGTCGTCGCGGCCGCGCCATCACCGGCTCCAACAAGCGCCCGCTGAAGTCCCTGGCCGACATGATCAAGGGTAAGCAGGGTCGTTTCCGTCAGAACCTGCTGGGTAAGCGTGTCGACTATTCCGGTCGTTCCGTTATTACCGTGGGTCCGACCCTGCGTCTGCATCAGTGCGGTCTGCCCAAGAAGATGGCGCTTGAGCTGTTCAAGCCCTTCATCTACGGCAAACTGGAAGCGCGCGGCCTGGCCACCACCATCAAGGCGGCCAAGAAAATGGTCGAGCGCGAAGAAGCCGTGGTCTGGGATATCCTGGACGACGTGATTCGCGAACACCCGGTACTGCTGAACCGGGCACCGACCCTGCACCGTCTGGGTATCCAGGCGTTCGAGCCGGTGCTGATCGAAGGCAAGGCGATTCAGCTGCACCCCCTGGTGTGTGCGGCCTATAACGCCGACTTCGATGGTGACCAGATGGCGGTACACGTACCGCTGACCCTGGAAGCCCAGCTCGAAGCCCGTGCCCTGATGATGTCCACCAACAACATACTGTCACCGGCCAACGGCGAACCCATCATAGTGCCGTCCCAGGACGTGGTACTGGGGCTGTACTACATGACCCGCGACAGGATCAATGCCAAGGGCGAAGGCATGTTGCTGACCAGCGCGAAAGAGGCCGAAAAGGTCTATCGTGCCGGCCATGCCGAACTGCACGCCCGGGTCAAGGTGCGCATCACCGACTACGAGAAAATGGAAAACGGTGACATGGTTGAGCGTACCGCCATCCACGATACCACCGTCGGTCGTGCCATCCTGTCCCTGATCGTGCCCAAGGGCATGCCCTTCGAGCTGATCGATCAGGCCATGGGCAAGAAGCAGATCTCCAAGCTGCTGAACGGCTGTTACCGTCGTCTGGGTCTGAAGGATTGCGTTATCTTCGCCGATCAGCTGATGTACACCGGTTTCCATTACGCCACCCTGTCCGGTGTCTCTGTCGGTATCAACGACATGGTGATCCCGGATGCCAAGAAAGACATCATTGCCGATGCCGAAGCGGAAGTGACCGAGATTCAGGACCAATTCCAGTCAGGTCTGGTTACCGCCGGTGAGCGTTACAACAAGGTTATCGATATCTGGGCCAGCGCCAACGAGCGCGTGTCCAAGGCGATGATGGAAAACCTGTCGAAAGACGTGGTGGTCAACCGTGACGGCAAAGAAGAGCTGCAGGATTCGTTCAACAGCATCTTCATGATGGCCGACTCCGGCGCTCGAGGCAGTGCCGCCCAGATCCGTCAGTTGGCGGGTATGCGGGGTCTGATGGCCAAGCCGGATGGCTCCATCATCGAAACGCCCATCATCGCGAACTTCCGTGAAGGTCTGAACGTACTGCAGTACTTCATCTCGACCCACGGTGCCCGTAAGGGTCTGGCGGATACGGCACTGAAGACCGCTAACTCCGGTTACCTGACTCGTCGTCTGGTCGACGTGGCCCAGGATCTGGTGATCACGACCGACGACTGTGGCACCTTGAATGGCTTGTGGATCACCTCCCTGATTGAAGGTGGTGACGTGGTCGAGCCCCTGCGCGAGCGGGTGCTGGGTCGCGTGGTTGCGGAAGACGTGATCAAGCCGGGTACCGAAGACGAAATCATGGTTGCCCGTAACACTCTGCTCGACGAGAAGTGGTGTGACGAGCTGGAAGAAAACTCCGTCGACCGGGTCAAGGTACGCTCCGTTATTACCTGTGATAACGACCATGGCGTCTGTGCCCACTGTTACGGTCGTGACCTGGCCCGTGGCCATCTGGTGAACCAGGGCGAAGCGGTCGGTGTTATCGCCGCTCAGTCCATCGGTGAACCCGGTACCCAGCTGACCATGCGGACCTTCCACATCGGTGGTGCGGCCTCGCGGGCGGCGGCAGAAAACAGTATCCAGGTGAAAAACGCCGGTACCGTCAAGCTGCAGAACGCCAAGTTCGTTACCAATGCCGATGGCAAGACCGTTATCGTGTCGCGTTCTTCCGAACTGAATATCATCGACGAGATGGGTCAGACCCGGGAAAACCACAAGCTGCCCTATGGTGCCCTGCTGGACAAGGCAGACGGCGAAACCGTGCAGGTTGGCCAGCTGGTCGCGACCTGGGATCCGCACACCCACCCGATCGTGACCGAGGTGGCGGGCCACATCAAGTTCATCGACATGATCGACGGCGTGACCATCAGCCGTCAGACCGACGAACTGACCGGTCTGTCCAGCATAGTGGTGATGGATGTCAACGAGCGTCCGAGCTCCGGTAAGGAGCTGCGTCCGACCGTTAAACTGATTGACGACAACGGCAAGGATGTATTCATTCCCGGTACCGACCTGCCTGCTCTCTACTTCCTGCCTGGCCGCGCCATCGTCAGCCTGGAAGATGGCGCCGTGGTGAACGTGGGTGACGCGGTTGCGCGTATCCCGCAGGAATCCAGTGGTACCAAGGACATCACCGGTGGTCTGCCGCGGGTTGCCGACTTGTTCGAAGCCCGTCAGCCGAAAGAACCGGCCATTCTGGCCGAAGTGTCCGGCACCATTTCCTTCGGTAAAGAGACCAAAGGCAAGCGCCGTCTGGTCATTACCCCGCTGGAAGGTGGCGATGCCTACGAAGAGATGATTCCGAAATGGCGTCACCTCAACGTGTTCGAAGGTGAAAAGGTCGAAAAAGGCGAAGTACTGGCCGACGGTCCCGAATCTCCCCACGATATTCTGCGTCTGCGCGGTATCAGCCCGGTGGCGAACTATATCGTCAACGAGGTACAGGAGGTTTACCGTCTGCAGGGCGTTAAGATCAACGACAAGCACATCGAGACCATAGTGCGTCAGATGCTGCGTCGTGCCGAGATCCTGAATGCCGGTGACTCCGACTTCATCACCAGTGAACAGGCCGAAGTGGTCCGTATCCGTCAGGCCAACCGTGCACTGGAAGCCGAGGGCAAACAGCCTGTGGTCTTCCGTCACGTGCTGATGGGTATCACCAAGGCCTCTCTGAGCACCGAATCCTTCATCTCGGCGGCGTCCTTCCAGGAAACCACCCGAGTGCTGACCGAAGCAGCCGTCTCCGGCAAGGTAGATGATCTGCGCGGCCTGAAGGAAAACGTGATTGTGGGCCGCCTGGTACCTGCCGGTACCGGTTTCGCCTACCATCAGGGCCGCCATGCCAACCGCAATCCGGAACAGCCGATGACGGTATCGGCTGACGAAGCCGAACAGAACCTGGCCAACCTGCTGAACGCGGCCGGCGGCAACGAAGAATAGCAACGAAGAATAAAGTTATCTCGACTCGCTGATAAGACAAGGGCTCCCGCAAGGGGGCCTTTTTTTTTGGCAGGATTTTGCGACTGAAGCTGCGACTACAGAATGGTGCCATATGTAGGCACTGCTGTAGGCGATGCTTCAGCTTCGCAATGTGGCGTAGCCACATCCTGCAATATCGCGTCGCGATATCTTTGCTCCGATACTGCATATCTCACCCTATAACGATAACCAATCACGGCTCTGGGTTGGACCTGTGCGTCAGATCCTGCTGCGCAGGATTTCGCGGCTGAAGCACGCGACTACATTCGTGCAATATGTTGGCAGCGACGCTGCTTTCAGCTCGGCGGTTCGCCTGGTTATGCCTTTAAAGTATAAAAAATCATCTTTTATTCTTTATTGTTTATCCTTGCCTTGGCTTAAGCTGTAAGCAATCTGGAAAAGTGGAAGTGAATGTCATGCTTTTAAAGGAACTCGCGGCGTCTGCCAGCCCGCTCAACGAACAGCAAGTCCATAAGCTTACTCAGGTGGCAGCCGAGTTGAGTGCGACTCAGCTGGCCTGGGTCAGCGGTTATTTTTACGGCATCAGCCAGCAGCAGGGCGGCGTTTCCGTACCGGCGGCGGCCGCACAGCCTGCCGGCAAGCTGACCATTATCTATGCCTCTCAGACCGGTAACGCCAAGGGCGTGGCCGAAGCACTCAAGGCTCAGGCCAGTGCCAGTGGTGTGGCGGTCGATCTGTTCAACGCAGCCGATTACAAGATCAAGCAGCTCAAGAAAGAGACCCATGTTCTGATCGTCGCCAGCACCAATGGTGAGGGGGAGGCGCCCGATGATGCCATCGAGTTCCACAAGCAACTGAAAGCCGGCAAGGCCGGCAAGCTGGACGGTCTGCACTACGGTGTGCTGGGACTGGGCGACTCTTCCTACGAGTTTTTCTGCCAGACCGGCAAGGACTTCGACGAATACCTGAGCAAGGCCGGGGCGACTCCTTTACTGGGCAGGCTCGATTGCGACGTGGACTACGATGCGGCCGCCGAGAGCTGGAGCCAGTCTGTGGTTGCGTTGGTAAAGGATGCGCTGCAGCTGGAGGCCGCCAATGAAGCAGCTCCGGTGGTGCCTCTGACTCAGGGTGCGGCCAGCCTGTACAACAAGAAGAACCCCTTTGCTGCCGAGCTGGTGACCAATCAGAAGATCACCGGCCGGGATTCCGACAAGGATATCCGTCATTTCGAGATCTCGCTCGACGGCTCGGATCTGAGCTACCAGCCCGGCGATGCCCTGGGTATCTGGTTCAGCAACGACGAAAGCCTGGTCGATGCCCTGCTGGCATTGGTGGAACTGGCGCCCGAGACCCCGGTCAAGGTGGGTGACGAGTCGCTCAGCCTCCGCGAGGCGCTGGTCAACCACTACGAGCTGACCCAGGGTTACGCCAGCTTCGTGCAGGCCTATGCCGAATGGTCTGACAGCGAGAAACTGAAGGCGCTGCTGGAAGACAAGGCGGCCCTGCGCGAATATTGCGCCAACCACCAGATCCTGGACATAGTTCGGGAGCAGCCTGCCAGCCTCACCGCCGAGCAGCTGCAGGGGGCCCTGCGTCGCCTGACCCCGCGCCTCTACTCCATTGCTTCGTCTCAGGCGGAAGTGGAAGATGAGGTGCATCTGACCGTGGGCGTGGTGCGTTTCGAGCAGGACGGCGAAGCCCGTGCCGGCGGTGCTTCTTCCTTCCTGTCGGATCGACTGGAAGAAGGCGGCCAGGTACGGGTCTTTGTCGAGCACAACGACAATTTCCGCCTGCCGGCCAACGACGACACCCCGGTGATCATGGTGGGTCCCGGTACCGGCATAGCGCCTTTCCGCGCCTTCATACAGGAGCGGGAAGCCCGGGAGGCGGCGGGCCAGAACTGGTTGTTCTTCGGTAATCCGCACTTTACCCAGGACTTCCTCTATCAGACCGAATGGCAGCGTTACGTCAAGTCCGGCCTGCTCAACAAAATCTCGCTGGCCTTCAGCCGGGATCAGCAGGAAAAGGTCTACGTTCAGCACAAACTGCGCGAACAGGGTGCCGAAGTGTATGCCTGGCTGGAGCAGGGTGCCCACTTCTATGTGTGTGGCGATGCTAACAAGATGGCCAAAGACGTACACGAGGCCCTGATCGAACTGGTGGCCGAGCACGGCAACAAGAGCCGTGAGCAGGCCGAAGACTATATCGATGCGCTGCGCAGCGCCAAGCGTTACCAGAGGGATGTTTACTGATGAGCGAACAAAAACTGTCCGACAACGAGCGCCTCAAGCGCGAGAGCCACTTTCTGCGCGGCACCATAGCGCAGGATCTGCAGGACGAACTGACCGGTGGCTTCAACGGCGACAACTTCCAGCTGATCCGCTTTCACGGCATGTATCAGCAGGACGATCGCGATATCCGCAACGAGCGTACCGCCCAGAAGCTGGAGCCCCTGCACAACGTCATGCTGCGTGCCCGCCTGCCCGGCGGTATCATCACCCCCGAGCAGTGGCTGGTGATCGACCGGTTTGCCGAAGAGAGCAGCATTTACGGCAGCATTCGCCTGACCACCCGCCAGACCTTTCAGTTTCACGGCGTGCTCAAGCGTGACATCAAGCACATGCACCAGCTGCTGAACAGCACCGGCATCGACTCCATCGCCACCGCCGGCGACGTCAACCGTAACGTGCTCTGTACCAGCAATCCGGTCGAGTCCGAGTTGCATCAGGAAGCCTACGAGTGGGCCAAGAAGATCTCCGAGCACCTGCTGCCCAAGACCCGTGCCTACACCGAAATCTGGCTGGACGGCGAGCGGCTGGATACCCCGGACGAAGAGCCCATCCTCGGCTCCAACTACCTGCCGCGCAAGTTCAAGACCACGGTAGTGATACCGCCGCAGAACGACGTGGACGTGCACGCCAATGACCTGAACTTCATCGCCATCGCCGACAACGGCAAGCTGGTGGGCTTCAACGTGCTCGTGGGTGGTGGTCTGGCCATGACCCACGGCGACAACGCCACCTATCCGCGCAAGGCCACCGACTTCGGGTTCATACCCCTGTCGCACACCCTGGAAGTCGCCGCCGCCGTGGTGACCACCCAGCGCGACATGGGTAACCGCAGCAATCGCAAGAACGCCAAGACCAAATACACCCTGGAACGGGTCGGGGTCGAGGTGTTCAAGGCGGAAGTCGAGAAGCGGGCCGGTATCAAGTTTGCCGACACCCGTCCCTATGAATTTACCGAACGCGGTGATCGTTTCGGCTGGGTGGAAGGCATCGATGGCAAGCACCATCTGACCCTGTTTATCGAAAACGGCCGTCTGCTGGATTATCCGGGCAAGTCGCTGAAGACCGGCATGCGCGAGATTGCCAGGGTGCACAAGGGCGACTTCCGCCTGACCGCCAACCAGAACCTGATCATCGCCGGCGTGGCCGCCGAGGATAAGGCTCAAATCGAGCGGCTGGCACGGGAACACGGTCTGCTGGAAGAGGGTGTATCCGAGCAGCGCAAGAACTCCATGGCCTGTGTGGCGCTGCCGACCTGTCCGCTGGCGATGGCCGAAGCGGAGCGTATGCTGCCCGCCTATGTCACCGACATCGAAGGCCTGCTGGCCAAACATGGCGTGGCCGATGAAAACATCATCTTCCGGGTCACCGGTTGCCCCAACGGCTGTGGCCGGGCCATGCTGGCCGAAATTGGTCTGGTGGGCAAGGCGCCGGGGCGCTACAACCTGCACCTGGGCGGTAACCGGGAAGGTACCCGCATTCCGCGCATGTACCGGGAAAACATCACCGACGCCCAGATCCTGGAAGAGATAGACGGCCTTATCGGTCGCTGGGCGACCGAGCGGGAAGCGGGCGAAGGCTTCGGTGACTTCGTGATCCGGGCCGGCATCATAGCGCCGGTGATAGACTCAGCGAGGGATTTTTATGACAGCAACAATGGTCTCTAGTTTGTTGCCCAGCCTGGATGAGCTGAACCGGTTGTCCCGGCTGGAACAGGAGGAGTCACTGGCTCCCCTGAACCGGCAACTGGCGGCCATGACGGCCGCCGAGCGGGTGCGCTGGGCGCTGGATAATCTGGAAGGGGAGCCGGTGCTCTCCTCCAGTTTCGGTATTCAGGCGGCGGTGATGCTGCATCTGGTGACCCAGGAGAAGGCCGACATACCGGTGATCCTCACCGATACCGGCTATCTGTTTCCGGAAACCTATCGTTTCATCGACGAACTGACCGAGCGGCTGGGGCTCAACCTCAAGGTCTATCGGGCCGCCAGCTCGGCGGCCTGGCAGGAGGCCCGTTACGGCAAGCTGTGGGAGCAGGGCGTCGAGGGCATCAGCCGCTACAACCAGCTCAACAAGGTGGAGCCGATGCAGCGTGCCCTGCGCGATCTGCAGGCCGGCACCTGGTTTTCCGGCCTGCGCCGCAGCCAGTCCGATACCCGCGGCAAGCTGCAGGTGCTGGGGCTGCAGAACGGCTTGTTCAAGTTTCTGCCGATCATCGACTGGAGCAACAAGGACGTTCACTACTACCTCAAGGAATTCGATCTGCCGTATCATCCCTTGTGGGAGCAGGGCTATGTCTCGGTCGGCGATGTGCATACCACCACCAGGTGGGAGCCGGGCATGAACGAAGCCGATACCCGCTTCAATGGCCTGAAGCGTGAATGCGGCCTGCATGAAACCCCCGAGTCAGACGGCAGCGGTATCTGACCGAACAGCACGGGCCGGCACCGGTCGGCCGTGCTTCTTTATCCCTTATCCTTGACCGCTCCCGCCTCCTTAATTCCAGTTTGGCATAAAAAGTCATTTTATATTCTTTTGTGCGCTAGTCATTTCTGTTTATAGTCGTTCTATCTCAATGCATCAACGGAGCCGGCCATGGAACATCTGCCCCTGTTTATCAAAATCAAGCAACGCCCTTGTCTGGTGGTGGGTGGTGGTGCCGTGGCGGCCCGCAAGGTCCGGGTGCTGCTGGCGCGGGGGGCCCGGGTCACGGTCGTGGCCCCCGCGCTTTCTCCCGAGTTGCAGCAGCTGCAGGGGCAGTTTGTCTGGCAGAACGCTGTGTTTTCCGAAAGCGACCTCGACGACCAGTTTCTGGTGGTGGCCGCGACCGACAGCAGCGAGGTCAACGCCCGTGTCTATCAGCTCGCCAATCGGCGTGGCCTGCTGGTCAACAAGGCCGACGACAGCAAGCGCTCGGCGGTGATCTTTCCTTCCATTATCGAGCGTCTGCCGATACAGGTGGCCTTCAGCACCGGTGGCGATGCGCCCTGGCTGGCGCGTCTGTTGCGGGCCAGGCTGGATGCCCTGCTGCCGAAACACTGGGGTCAGCTCAGCCAGGTGGCGGGAAAAGTGCGACAAAAGGTCAAGCGGACGCTGAGCAGCAGCGATGCACGGCGTCGGTTCTGGGCCCGAACCCAGGACGATTCGACCCTGAATGCCTTTCTGAAGCAGGGCAACCTGGCCGCTGCCGAGCTGTGGCTGCAGCAAGAAATAGAGCAGGAGATGCAGGCGCCCCAGACCGGAGAAGTCATTCTGGTGGGGGCAGGCCCCGGTGATCCGGACTTGCTGACCGTCAAGGCCCTGAACGAATTGCAGAAAGCCGAGGTGGTGCTGTTCGATCAACTGGTGTCGGAAGAGATACTGGCGCTGATCCGCCCCGAGGCCGAGTTGATCTCGGTGGGCAAGAAAGCCGGTCATCACAGCGTACCCCAGGATCAAATCAATCGGTTGCTGGTGGAGCAGGCCCAGGCCGGCAAGCGGGTGGTGCGGCTGAAAGGGGGCGATCCCTTCATGTTCGGTCGCGGCGCCGAAGAGCTGCAGACCCTCAAAGCCGCCGGCATTCGCTATCAGGTGGTGCCGGGTATTACCGCCGCCGCCGGTGCCACCGCCTATGCGGGTATTCCCCTGACCCACAGAGATCATGCCCAGAGTGCGGTCTTCATCACGGGTCACTGCAAAAAAGACGGCAAGGAGCCGGACTGGGCCTCGCTGGCCCGCAGTCGCCAGACCCTGGTGATCTACATGGGGCTGATGCGCTCGGCGCATATTCAGCAGCGGTTGATCGAACAGGGCCTGGATGCCGCCACCCCGGTGGCGCTGATCGAACGCGGCACCACGGCGCAGCAGCGGGTGGTACGCGGTGAACTCAGGGAGCTGGGTGCCCTGGCGGAGCAGGTGGTCAGCCCCTCTCTGATGGTGATTGGCGAGGTGGCGGCATTGGCCGACTCTCTGGCCTGGTTCAATCCCCGGCCCGACACCGAACTCGGGCAAGAACAGTACGCCTGAAGAAATGCTCCATCAAGGATCAGGAATAAGGTGCGGCTGCAGAGTCGCACCGGATTAACTGGTTCGCCTCACCCCTCGCCTCACGCTTTTCGACATTCGCCGTTTTAGTATTGATAGACCCCCCATTGTTAACCATGTTGCTGTTGTGTTAAAATTAATTCCTGTATTTTGAAAGGAGCGCCGGATGTTCATGCAACAAATTCTGAAAGGTAAACCCGGCATGGGCAGGTTGCTTCTGTTGGTCGCTTATCTCTCAAGCCTGGGAATACTGGCGACCATCATCGCCATCATGGAATAAGCCCCGCAGGCCGGGTTCCGTTCGCAATATCTGCTGTCTGCGGCGTTCGTCGCCGGCATAAAAAAAGAGCACCGAAGTGCTCTTTTTACGTTTTGTCACCAGCAGGCAATCAGGCCTGGTTGTAACGCTCGGCGGAGCTGATGATCTCGGCAACGGCCGAGGCTTTATCTTCCCAGCCTTCCACTTTCACCCATTTGTTGGCTTCCAGCTCCTTGTAGCGCTCGAAGAAGTGCTTGATCTGGGCCTTGAGCAGCTCGGGCAGGTCGTTGACGTCCTGAATATGGTCGTATTCCTTGGTCAGCTTGCTGTGCGGCACCGCCACTATCTTGGCGTCTTCACCGGACTCGTCGGTCATCTTCAGTACGCCCACCGGGCGGCAGCGGATCACGGAGCCGGGCACCAGCGGGTGCGGCGTGGGTACCAGTACGTCAACCGGGTCACCGTCCAGAGACAGAGTCTGGTTTACGTAGCCGTAGTTGCAGGGATAGAACATGGGGGTAGACATGAAACGGTCGACAAAAATCGCCCCTGTGTCTTTATCTACTTCATATTTGATGGGATCGGCATTCTGCGGGATCTCGATCACTACATAGATATCTTCGGGCAGGCTCTTTCCGGCCGGTACCTGGTTCAGGCTCATGACGTTTCCTTTAGTGTTGTCTGTGACGGGTTGATAACCGAGTTGATAACCGAGTTTATCACCCTTGCCGGGGGACATCTGTTATACAAATGGTTAACGGTTACCGGGCGCACATTATAACCGCTGTCGCACAGATCACCATACAAGTGCCCAAAGCGACGGCGGATTGTTAGAATGCGTGCAATACAGTAGCCAAGGGCATTTTATGCACATTCATATTCTCGGTATTTGCGGCACCTTCATGGGCGGGCTGGCGGTACTGGCCAAACAGCTGGGCTATAGCGTCACCGGCAGCGATGCCAATGTCTATCCGCCGATGAGCACCCAGCTTGAAGCGCAGGGCATAGCACTGATTGAAGGCTACGATCCCGCCCAGCTGGATCCGGCGCCGGATCTGGTGGTGGTGGGCAATGCCATGAGCCGGGGCAACCCCTGTGTGGAGGCGGTGCTGGATCGTCGCATTCCCTATACCTCGGGCCCCCAGTGGCTGCTGGAGCATGTGCTGCAGGATCGCTGGGTGCTGGCGGTGGCCGGCACCCATGGCAAAACCACCACCGCCGGCATGCTGGCCTGGATCCTGGAAGACTGCGGCCTGGCGCCCGGCTTTCTGATCGGTGGCGTGCCCGGCAACTTCGAGGTGTCCGCCCGCCTGGGCGAGGCGCCCTTCTTCGTGATCGAGGCCGACGAATACGACAGCGCCTTCTTCGACAAGCGATCCAAGTTTGTCCACTATCGCCCCAGCACCCTGATCCTCAACAATCTCGAGTTTGATCATGCCGATATTTTCGACGATCTGGCGGCTATCCAGCGGCAGTTTCATCATCTGTTGCGGATGGTACCCGGCCATGGCCGGGTGCTGGTGCCCACCCGCACACCGGCGCTGGACCAGGTGCTGGCCATGGGGTGCTGGAGCGAGGTGGAATATCTGGGTGAAGAGGGTCTGTGGCAGGCCGAGCCCCTGCAAGCCGATGGCGGGCACTTTATGGTGCTGCTCGACGGCAAACCGATGGGCGAGGTGCGCTGGGGCTGTATCGGCCTGCATAACGTGCACAACGGCCTGATGGCGCTGGCGGCGGCCCGTCATGCGGGGGTGCCGGTGGCGGAAGCCATCAAGTCGCTATGCCTGTTCGTGTCGCCGAAGCGACGGATGGAACTGAAAGGCGAGGTGGCCGGCATTCGGGTATGGGACGATTTTGCCCATCACCCCACTGCCATCGAATGGACCCTGACCGGGCTCAGGGCTCGGGTGAAGGCGCAAGCCGCCGGCCGGGTACTGGCGGTGCTGGAGCCCCGTTCCAACACCATGAAGATGGGGGTGCATCAGCAGCCCCTGGCAGACTCGCTGCAAGCGGCGGATCAGACCTATCTGTTCCGGCCCCCGGGCCTGAACTGGGATCTGGCGGCGGTGGCCGATGCCTGCCCCCGGGGACGGATGTTCGAGGAGCTGGACGTGCTGATTTCCGCCCTGGTCGAGGCGGCGCAGCCGGGCGATCAGATACTGGTGATGAGCAACGGCGGCTTCGGCGGCATTCACGATCGGCTGCTGCAGGCACTGGAGGCGGCTCATGTCTGCGCATAAATACCCGCGTCATCGACAAATAACCCTGGCCCTGTCCGGCGCGTCCGGCGCCCCCTATGCGCTGGCGCTGCTGGGGCGGCTGCTGGCCGCCGGCATCCAGGTGCACCTTTTGGTGTCCAGCGCCGCGCGAGTGGTACTGGCCACCGAAGAAGGCGAGCAGTGGCCGGGCAAGCCGGAACAAGTGGCGGCCCTGCTGAGCGAGCGTTATCAGGCGGCGGCGGAGCAGTTGCAAGTCTATGGCAAGGAAGAGTGGTTTTCGCCGGTGGCTTCCGGCTCGGGTGCCCCCCGGCGCATGGTGATTTGCCCCTGCTCCATGGGGACGGTGGCGTCCATCGCCAGTGGCGCGTCCGACAATCTGATCGAGCGCGCCGCCGATGTGGTGATCAAGGAAAAGGGCCAGTTGATCCTGGTGCCGCGAGAGTCGCCCTTTTCGGCGCTGCATCTGGAAAATCTGCTCAAGCTGGCGCGTCTGGGCGTGACCATAATGCCGGCCTCACCCGGGTTTTATCATCAGCCGCGCACCATAGCGGATCTGGTCGATTTCATGGTGGCGCGTATTCTGGATCACCTCGAGGTGGAGCAGGAGCTGGTGCCACGCTGGGGTTACGGCCATAAGTGACCATTCACCCCTCACGCCGGATATGAAGATAAGCGAGAATTCCGTTAGAATACCGCTTTAATCACAGTCGGGCATGTCAGGCCCAACGGAGCTAAACAATGAAACACAGAGTAGAAGTCCTGATCAGCACCGATGAAGTAACCGCCAGGATCCAGGCCCTGGGCGAGCAGATCAACGCTCATTATCGGGGAGTTGACGAGCTGGTGATGGTCGGATTACTGCGCGGCTCCTGTGTGTTTATGGCCGATTTGTGTCGTCAGCTTACCCTGCCGGTACGGCTCGATTTCATGACCGCTTCCAGCTACGGCAGCAGCATGGAAAGCAACCGCGACGTGAGGATCCTCAAGGATCTGGACGACGAAATCCACGGCAAGCATGTGTTGATCGTCGAAGACATCATCGATACCGGCTACACCCTGAGCAAGGTCAAGGAAATACTGTCGCTGCGCAACCCGGCCTCACTGACCATCTGCTCCCTGCTCGACAAACCCGAGCGGCGCGAAGTGGAGGTGCCGGTAGACTGGATCGGCTTTACCGTTCCCGACGATTTCGTGGTTGGCTACGGCATCGATTATGCCCAGCTTTATCGCAACCTGCCCTATATCGGCAAGGTGATACCGCTCGATTAAGTATTCTTGCTTACTCGCTAAGTCTGCCCGGGATCGGGACGACGGGCTTCTGCCCGTTACCTGCCTCGGGTCTTTTTTCTATGGAGCCAATAATGACCAAAGCACTGGAGATTGATGGCCTGCGCAAGACCTACACCGGTGGTGTAGAAGCCTTGAAAGGCATAAATCTAACAGTCAACAAGGGCGATTTTTATGCCCTGCTCGGCCCCAACGGGGCGGGTAAATCCACCACCATAGGTATTATTTCTTCTCTGGTGAACAAGACGGCCGGCAAGGTAAAGGTCTTCGGTTTCGATATCGATACTCAGCTGAATCAGGCCAAGACCCAGATTGGGCTGGTGCCTCAGGAGTTCAACTTCAACCAGTTTGAAAAAGTCGGCCAGATAGTGGTCAACCAGGCCGGCCTGTACGGGGTTGAGCGTAAAGAGGCCAAGATCCGTGCAGAACGCTACCTGAAGCAGCTGGATCTGTGGGACAAGCGTGATGTTCCTGCCCGCACCCTGTCCGGTGGCATGAAGCGACGACTGATGATAGCCCGGGCGCTGATGCACGAGCCCAAGCTATTGATTCTGGATGAGCCGACCGCCGGGGTGGATATCGAAATTCGCCGGGCCATGTGGGATTTTCTCAAGGATATCAACGAGCAGGGGATTACCATCATACTGACTACCCACTATCTGGAAGAAGCGGAGATGCTGTGCCGGAATATCGGCATCATCGACAAGGGGCGCCTGGTCGAGAACACCAGCATGAAGAGGTTGCTCGGCAAACTCAACGTGGAAACCTTTATTCTGGACCTGGCTACCGACTGCCGCGAACCCTTTCTGTCCGGTTTCAACTGGCAGTTGCTGGACGATCACACCCTTGAAGTGGAAGTAAAGAAAGATCAGGGGTTGAACGGCGTCTTTGCCCAGCTCAACGAGCAGGGTATTCGGGTGCTGAGTATGCGTAACAAAGCCAACCGACTGGAAGAATTATTTGTCACCTTGGTGGAGCAGGGGAGAGCGACAGCATGAGCGGAAAACACTATTACGTTGCTTTCAACAGCATATTGCACCGGGAAATCGTACGCTTTACCCGGATCTGGGTGCAGACCCTGGTGCCGCCGGCCATCACCATGACCCTGTATTTCGTGATTTTCGGCAACCTGATCGGCAGCCGTATCGGCGAGATGGGCGGTCATTCCTACATGGCCTTCATAGTACCGGGTTTGATCATGATGTCGGTGATCACCAACTCCTATTCCAACGTGGCCTCGTCGTTCTTCAGCAGCAAGTTTCAGCGCAACGTGGAAGAGCTGCTGGTGGCGCCGGTGCCGACCTATGTGATCATCGCCGGCTATGTGGGCGGCGGCGTGGTGCGGGGCCTGCTGGTGGGATTTATCGTCAGCCTGGTGTCGCTGTTTTTTGTCGACCTGCAGATAAGCCACCTGTTCAGCGTCATCTTCACCGTGTTTCTGACCTCGGTGCTGTTCTCGCTGGCGGGGCTGCTCAACGCCATTTTTGCCCGCAGCTTCGACGACATCAGCATCATTCCGACCTTCATACTGACGCCGCTGACCTATCTGGGCGGGGTTTTCTACTCCATCAATCTGTTGCCCGAGTTCTGGCAGGCCGTTTCTCACGCCAATCCGGTGCTCTATATGGTGAACGCCTTCCGCTACGGCTTTCTGGGTATCAGTGATGTGCCGCTGACCGTGGCCTATGGCATCATCATCGGCTTTATCGCCCTGTTCTACGGGCTGGCCTGGTATCTGATCCACACCGGGCGTGGATTACGCACCTGAATGAAAAAAGGCAGCCAACTGGCTGCCTTTTTTCTGTTACCTGCGGGTAATGGTGGCGATCAGGCCAACTGCAGGGGGATGTTCTTGCTGGTGCGTACTATGTTGTTGTCCGCATCCAGATACACCAGATTGGGATCGTAGCTTTCGATCTGCTGCTCGCTCATCGGTGCATAGGCGCAGATGATGATGCGGTCGCCCACGGCGGCCTTGCGGGCGGCGGCGCCGTTCAGCGAGATCATCCTGGAGCCACGTTCGCCGGAAATGGCGTAGGTATGAAAGCGCTCGCCGTTTTCGATGTTGTAGATGTCGATCTGCTCGTACTCGCGGATATTGACCGCGTCCAGCAGGTCCTGATCGATGGCGCAGGAGCCTTCGTAGTTCAGCTCGGCGTGGGTGACCCGGGCCTGGTGCAGCTTGCCTCTGAGCATAATGCGTTGCATGTCCATTGTTATCTTGTCTCCATTTTTACTACTGCCTCGAGGGCTTACTGGTTCGGTGCCGGCACACAGAAGAGGAATCAGGCTCCTCCCTGGCGACAGCTGAGTGTCACTTCAGGGGCACGACTTTATTGTCTATCAGTCGGGCCTTGCCGAGAAAGGCGGCCATCAGGATGACGACGGCCCGACTCTGCGTTGTTAACGGCAGCAGGCTGTCCGCATCGACGATATCGATGCCGTCGGTGCGAAAACCGGCGTCGTTCAGCCGAGCACTGCCTGCTGCTGCCAGGTGTTCAATATCCCGTTCGCCGTCGGCCAGGCGACCGGCCAGCCAGTTCATGGTGGCGGCAAGCTCGGGGGCCTGAGCACGTTCGGCATCGGTCAGATAACCGTTGCGGGAACTCAGTGCCAGGCCGTCTTCGGCGCGTACCGTGGGCACGCCCAGGATCTCGACCGGCATATTCAGATCGGCGGTCATTTTACGGATCAGCGCCAGCTGCTGGTAGTCTTTTTCGCCGAAACAGGCCAGATCCGGCTGTACCAGGTTGAACAGCTTGCATACGACAGTGCTGACACCGTCGAAGTGACCCGGGCGCAGGGCACCTTCCAGCACTTCGGCGATGCCGGGTACCGCGACCCGGGTTTGCTGCTGCTGACCGTTCGGGTACATCAGCGCCGGCGTGGGCGTAAAGACGATATCCGCCTGTTCACCCAGCCGCTCGCAGTCCTGCTCCAGGGTGCGCGGATAGGCGTCGAGATCGGTGGCCCGGTCGAACTGCAGCGGGTTGACGAAGATACTGACCACGACGCGATCGCAGCGGTGTCTGGCCTGCTTGACCAGCTCCAGGTGCCCCTGGTGCAAATTGCCCATGGTGGGTACGAAGCCGATACGCTCGCCGTGACGGCGCCAGCCGTTGATGACGGCTCTTAATTCATCCAGGGTGCTGACCAACTGCATTGTCTGTCCTCAGTTGAAACTGTGTTCCGGGCCCGGGAAGCGGCCCTCGATCACATCACTCACATAGGCTTCGATGGCGGCTCTGACGTTGCCGTTATCGGCCAGGAAGTTCTTGGTAAACCTGGGTACATAGCCGCTGGTGAGCCCCAGGGCATCCTGCATGACCAGCACCTGACCGTCGGTATCGGCACCGGCACCGATGCCGATGACCGGTATGCTCAGCATCTGGCTGATGTCGGCGGCAAGCCGGCTTGGCACGCATTCCAGCACCAGCAGTTGAATGCCGGCGGCTTCCAGCGCCCCGGCATGGCGTTTGATTTGCTCGGCCTGCTCGGTCTCGCGGCCCTGCAGCTTGAAGCCGCCGAACACATGTACCGATTGCGGGGTCAGGCCCAGGTGTCCGCACACCGGAATGCCCTGTCGGGTCAGCTGGGTGACGGTCTCGGTCAGCCAGTCGCCGCCTTCCAGCTTGACCATGTGGGCACCGGCCCGCATCAGGGCGGCGGCGCTGGCACAGGCCTGCTCCGGATTGCTGTAACTCATGAACGGCATGTCGGCGACGATCAGCGATTTTTTACAGCCATTGGCCACAGATCTGGTGTGATAGGCGATATCCCCGACCGTCACCTTGAGGGTGCTGTCTTCACCCTGCAGCACCATGCCGAGCGAGTCGCCGATCAGAATGGCATGCACGCCGGCCTGTTCGAACAGCTGGGCAAAGGTGGCATCGTAGGCGGTGATCATGGCGATTTTCTGCCGGGCCTGTTTCATCGCCAGCAGGTGCGCCGTGGTGATTTTATTCATGAGTGATTCCTTTACTGCGGGGGCAGTCGGGTCATGCTGTTGACCGGGCACTGTTGCAGCAGCCGGGCCAGGGGAGTGCCGCAAGGCAGTATCAGGCCCGGGGCCAGATCCGCCAGCGGGTAAAGCACAAATTCCCGTTGCTTCATGCCATAGTGGGGGACCGTCAGCCGTTCATCTTCTATGTGGCGTTCGCCATAGAGCAGCATGTCCAGATCCAGGGTGCGCGGCCCCCAGCGTTCTTCCTTGCGTACCCGGCCGTGGGCCTGCTCTATGCGTTGTAACGCATCCAGCAGCTCATGTGGCTCGAGTCGGGTATCAAACATCGATACCCCGTTGATATAGGGCGGCTGATCCGCCGGCCCCATGGGCAGACTCCGGTACAGCGGCGAATGCCGCAGGCTGCCCGGTGTGGCCAGCGAGGCCAGGGCGAGCTGAGCCGCCCTGATGTGTGCCAGCGGTTCGCCCAGGTTGGCGCCGAGGGCGACAAAGACGGGGGTCACGCGTCTTTTTTCCGACGCGGACGACGACGCGGCCGCTTGCGGGGCTTGCGCGGTTCGGACTCGCTGGCCGTGGCAGGGCGATCTTGTGTGCTCCGGGCCTGCGGGTGCCGCTCGACCGGATTGGCGACCTGAAAATCGGTCCACCATTCGGCCAGCTCCTTGAGTCTCGGGTCCAGTTCGGCACGCAGCAGCAAGAAGTCGTAGCCGGCGCGGAACTTGGGATGCTCGAGCAGACGGTGCGGTCGCTTGCCGCTGCGCTTGGTGAGACGATCCTGCAGTTGCCAGATATCGCGGACCACCGAGCTGAAACGACGAGGAATGGCGACGGTTTTCACCTGTCGACCCAGCACATCATCGGTCGCCAGCATGAAAGCGTCGTAATGGTTCAGGCCGCCTTCATTCATGAAGGCCTGGGTGCGGGTTTCCACCGGCCCCCACAGCAGGGCGGCGTACAGGAAGGCCGGGGTCACCCGCATCTCCTGGGCGATACGTTCATCGGTATTGGTCAGCGCCAGCTCGATAAAGCGACCGTAGCGATTCTTGCCCGTGCCCATCACCTCGGCGGCTTCCGGAAACAGCGGCGCAAAGAGGCCGTATTGCTGCAACTGACGATAGGTTTCCAGACCGTGGCCGGCAAGAAACAGCTTGAGGGTTTCTTCGAACAATCGGGCCGGGGGAATGTCGGCCAGCAGCGGCGCCAGGTTGTGAATGGGCGCTTCCGTGCGGGGGCTGATGGTCAGACCCAGCTTGGCGGAAAAACGGACCGCCCGGATCATGCGCACCGGGTCTTCCCGGTAGCGGGTTTCCGGGTCACCGATCAGTTCCAGACGACGAGCTTCCAGATCCTTGATGCCATTGGCAAAGCCGACCACGCTGAAATCGGCAATATTGTAATAGAGGGCGTTAACGGTAAAGTCGCGGCGCTCTGCGTCTTCTTCGATGGTGCCATAGACATTGTCGCGCAGCAGCATGCCTTCGGAAGACTGGGACGAGACGTTTTTGTTGGTATTGACCTGATGATGGTGGCCGCGGAAGGTGGCCACCTCGATCACATCGCGACCAAACAGCACATGGGCCAGGCGAAAACGGCGACCCACCAGGCGGCAGTTGCTGAAAAGCTGCTTGATCTGTTCAGGGGTGGCGTTGGTGGAGACATCGAAATCCTTGGGCTGGCGACCCAGCAGCAAGTCACGCACACCACCACCGACCAGGTAGGCATCGAAGCCCGCCTTGTTCAGGCGATACAGTACTTTGAGGGCGTTTTCACTGATTTGTCGGCGCGAAATACCATGTTGGTCGCGCTTCAGCACCACGGGTTGCAATGGCAACGCCTCCTGTTGTCGGGTAAGCAGCTTTCTACAAAAGCCAGCAATCTGGGAAAAAATAGGACACCTCGCAAGGCCTTAAGCTAAAAAAATCGGCGCACTATAATAGCGCAGGGCGCTGAAAATGCGAACTGTCTGCGCACTTCAGCTCGATATTTGGTCTGCCGGGCACCCGATCCAGACGCCAGTGACGGCAGGCCCAGTGCAGTAGTTCGGCCGCTCCGGCGCCAAAAAGTGCCGGTGGGGGGGCTTGTCCGAGAAAACGCAGCGCATGCCAGAGCGCCTTGCCCGGCTGCCGGTCATCCAGTGCCGGGGCGTGATTCTGCTTGGACAGTTTATGGCCCGAATACAGCGCCAGCGGCAGATGCAGCCACCCGGGTTCCGGTGCATTCAGCATCCGGTAAAGTGCAATCTGGCGCACCGTGGGATCGAGCAGATCGGCACCCCGTACCACCTCGGTAATGCCCGCCTCGGCATCGTCGACCACCACCGCCAGATTATAGGCGTAGAGCCCGTCGCGACGGCGCACGATAAAGTCTTCTTCGGCCAGGGCGATGGGCACAGTGATGTCCCCCTGCAGCCGGTCATGAAAGCCGTAAACCGGCTGGTCCATGACCAGTCGGAGGGCCGCGTGCTCGGCCGGTAAAGCAAGATCACGACAATGGCCGCGATAAAAGCCACCGGCTTCGCTTATCATCTTGCGGGTACAATGACAGTGATAAGTCAGCCCGCGTCGGGCCAGATCGTCCAGCACGGCCCGGTAGGCATCGAGTCGCTGACTCTGATACACGGCAGTGCCATCCCAGTGCAGGCCAAAGGCATCCAGGGTGCGCAATATGGCATCGGCCGCCCCGGGAACTTCCCGAGGCGGATCCAGATCTTCGACACGCAGCAACCATTGCCCCCGATGACTTCTGGCTTGCAGATAGCTGCCGAGGGCGGCTATCAGAGAGCCGAAGTGAAGGGGGCCGCTGGGCGAGGGGGCAAAGCGCCCAAGGTAGCGGGTGGGCGCGGTCGTGTTCATGGTAGCCGGGACGGTTTAGTAACCGGCCATCTGTTTTTCCTTGATCTCGGCCAGGGTCTTGCAGTCGATGCACAGATCGGCGGTAGGACGCGCTTCCAGTCGGCGGATACCGATTTCCACGCCGCAGTGCTCGCAATAGCCGAAGTCGTCTTCTTCGATTTTCTGCAGGGTTTTCTCGATCTTCTTGATAAGCTTGCGTTCCCGATCCCGGGCGCGCAGTTCAAGCGCGAATTCCTCTTCCTGAGCGGCCCTGTCCACCGGATCGGGGAAGTTGGCTGCTTCGTCTTTCATGTAGCCCATGGTGCGATCCACTTCTTCGCGCAACTGATTGCGCCAGGCACCCAGAATTTTGCGAAAATGCGTTTTTTGCGCATCGTTCATGTATTCTTCGTCGGGCTTCGCCTGGTAGGGCTCAACACCGGCAATGGCCAGAATACCGAGAGATTTTTTGGTTTCGACTGCTGGCATTCCGTATCTCCTAAAAAGCAATATTGCGCTAACCAATGTTAAGAAGCGGCTATCTATAGCAGAAAGCATATTGGCAAGGCAATTTTGCATTGCTGTTTCTGCGAAAATCGGCCCTTAAATACGACCATGAGCACTTTTTCTGACATGATTCAGGTTGAGTGGTCCGGGTCATAAAGAGCGGCAGCTTCCTGGTGAGCCCTCCATATGGGGATGAGGAATGGCATTTTCAAGAGTCGAGTCGGGGCCGTGATACCGATTACTATCGAACTCTATGTATGAATTTCTATTTATGAACTATAGGTACTATCGTGCAGTTTTCCTCTTCTTTGTGCCGTGGCCAACTGGTCCGGCGTTACAAGCGCTTTCTGGCCGATGTTATCTATCAGGGCGCTTCACCCGAGCAGGGCACTTCACCCGAGGCACCGCTGACCATACATTGCCCCAATACCGGCAAGATGACCGGCTGTGCCGAGCCGGGCTGGACCGTGTATTTCTCTACATCAGACAACCCAAAACGTAAATATGTTCATACCTGGGAACTGGTCGAAAACCGGCGCGGAGACTTCATCTGTGTCAACACCGGCCGGGCCAACCAGCTGGTGGCCGAGGCGCTGGCGCGGAAGCGTATCCCACCGCTGGCGCAATATGCCGATATCAGAGCCGAAGTCCGTTACGGCAACGAAGGCAGCCGGATCGACTTTCTGCTGAGCGGTGGCCTTGAGCCGGACTGTTATGTAGAGGTCAAGAGCGTGACCCTGCTGGATGAGGGGGAGGCGGGGCGGGGCTATTTTCCGGATACCGAGAGTCTCAGGGCGCAGAAGCATGTGCGGGAGCTGATCGACTGCGTGAATAACGGGCACAGGGCAGTACTGTTGTTCTGCGTGCTGCATACCGGCATCGAACGGGTCAGCCCGGCCAGTCACCTGGATCCGGCCTATGGTGCCCTGGTGGCCGAGGCGCTGGCGGCGGGGGTGGAATGCCTGGCCTGGCGGGCCGAGATCAGCCCCGACGGCATGCAGCTGGTACAGCCATTGCCGTTTGAAGTTCATATGAAGCATGGGGTGTGAGGGGGAGGATGCACCCCCTCACTCTCACCCCTCACCCTCTGTCAGTGGCCAGGATTGCAGAATATGGTAGTTGGGGCCCTGCTCGCTCAGGGTGGAGCTGTAGAGGCACAGCCGCGAGGGACGATAGCGGATGGGAGCGATCGGCGGCAGTTCCTGGGTGCTGTCGTGGCGGAACAGGGTGATATGCGGCCGAAAGGCTCTGTGAGGCGGCCCCAGCTTAAGGGCGGCACAACGTGCGGCCAGCTCATCGGATAGCGCCGAGAGGGCGGAGGGAACCCGAGAAGGGCCTATCCAGACCACCCTGGCCCGAGGAAAACAGCCTAGCCTGTCCAGCTCCAGTTCGAAGGCGGTCAGCCGTATCTGCGACAGTTGTTTCAGCAAGGATCCGGATTGTATCGGGGTCAGTGGCCCGAGAAAGCGCAGGGTCAGGTGAAACTGGCTGGCCGGTATCCGTCGTCCGGACAGCCCCAGACTGTTCTGCAACCGACTCAGGGCCGGAGCCGGCTCGTCGGCGGGAAAGGCCAGAAACAACCGTGATGTGTCCATGTGCAATATCGTAGTTCTTCTCCGGGGCTTTTGGCACAATATAGCCGTTTTCGCTCACTCAGGTAATCACGTGAACCAGCTTCCCATCGTCGAGGCCCTGCCCCGGTTACAGCAGGCGCTGACGGCGTCCCAGATCATCATCGAAGCGCCGCCCGGCGCCGGTAAATCCACCTGGTTGCCATTATGGTTGCTGGAGCAGGCCGAGATCCGGGGCCGCATCATCATGCTGGAGCCCCGACGGCTGGCCGCACGCACCATAGCCCAGTATCTGGCGACGCAGCTGGGCGAAACGCCGGGTGGCCGCATCGGCTATCGCATGCGCGGTGAAAGCCGGGTCGGCAAAGACACCCGGCTGGAGGTGGTCACAGAGGGGGTGCTGACCCGTATGCTGCAGGCCGATCCTGAGCTGGACGGCGTCGGGCTGCTTGTCTTCGACGAATTTCACGAACGCAGCCTGCAGGCGGATCTGGCGCTGGCCTTCGCCCTGGAATGCCAGGCGCTGCGTGAAGATCTCAAAATCATGGTGATGTCCGCCACCCTGGAGGGGCTGGCGCTCGACAGCCTGCTGCCCGAGGCGGCCCTGGTGCAGAGCGCCGGGCGCAGTTTTCCGGTGACGCTGGAATATCAGCCCCGTAATCAGCACAGCCGGCTGGATGAGGCCATGGGGCGGGCCATACTGACGGCGCTGGATCGTTTTGATGGCAGCGTGCTGGCCTTTCTGCCCGGTGAGCGGGACATTCGTGGCACCCAGGACTGGCTGAACGGCAAAACAGGCACGGAGGTCGAGCTCAGGCCGCTTTATGGCCGCTTGACGCTGGCCGAACAGCAGGCGGCCATTGCCCCCGCCGAACCCGGACGACGCAAGGTGGTGCTGGCCACCAATGTGGCGGAGACCTCGCTTACCATCGACGGCATCAGCATAGTGGTGGACTCGGGACTGGAGCGACAGGCTCAGTTCGAGCCCCAGTCCGGCATTACCCGGTTGCACAGCCGCCAGATTGGCCAGGCCTCGGCCACCCAGCGAGCGGGCCGGGCCGGGCGCTTGCAGCCCGGCGCCTGTCTGCGGCTGTGGAGTCAGGAACAACAGGAGCGGCTGGCGCCCCGGCGACCGGCGGAAATAGAACAGAGTGACCTGGCGAGTTTCGTGCTGGAATGCGCCGCCTGGGGCGCCGAACCCGAGCAGTTGCCCTTGCTGACGCCGCCGCCCTCGCCTCTGCTGGCGGCGGCCCGCAGTCAGCTCGCCAGCCTGGGCTTGCTGACCGGCGCACAGCTCACGCCGCTTGGTCGTCGGGTCTGGCAGCTGGGTACAGAGCCCTGGCTGGGGCAGCTGCTGTTGACGGCGCAAGAGTGGCAACGGCAGGGCCGAACCGGAGCCCTGGCCGACGCCGTTTATCTGGTGGCCCTGCTGGATGAGGGGCGCTGGGACAATGGCCCCTTGTCGGGGCAGCTGCTGGCGCGTCAGGGACGGCTGAAACCGGCGGCCCGGCGTTGGTTCAAACGGCTGAAGCAGGACGAAAGTGCGCCCTCGGGCCAGTATCTGGGGCCCTTGCTGGCCAACGCCAGATCCGAATGGGTTGGTCTGCTGCGTCAGCAAAGCCGTTATGGTCTGGCCGGCGGTCTGAGCGCGGACCTGCCTCAGGGCAGCCCGCTGCTCGGCAAGCCGATGCTGGTGATGGCGGCGCTGGGGCGGGGCGAGCGAGGGGTCTTTATCCAGGCGGCGGAACCGGTCAGCCTGGAGCAGTTGCAGCAGTTTGTGCCCGAGCGTTTCGGCGAGCGGGAGCATCTGGAGTGGGATAACGACGCCAACCGGGTGCGGGCCGAACGCCAGTGGTGCTTCGGCGGCCTGATATTGCAGCGCTCGCCCTTGAACAAGATCAGTCCCGAGCAGCGGGCTCGTTGTCTGCTGGAAGAGCTGGTACGGCGCGGCTGGTCGGCCTTGCCACTGGATGAGGCAAGCCAGCAATATTGGCTCAGATTGAAGCTGGCCGGACAAAAACTGGCCGATTGCGGCTTCGAATCCTGTGACGAAAGCCGCTGGCTGGCCGAGGCGGAACACTGGTTGTTGCCCTATCTTACGGGGCTGGGACGGTGGGAAGAGCTGTCCAGGCTCGATTGGGTCGGTATTTTCAAGAGCCGGCTGGACTGGTCACAACGGCAATTGCTGGATACCCTGCTACCAGCGGCTATCGAACTGGCCACGGGGACCAGGGCCAGTATTCGCTATCGGGAAGACGAGGATCCCGTGCTGCCGGTGCGGCTGCAGGAAATGTTCGGCCAGTCTGCCACGCCCGAGCTGGCGCGCGGCCGGGTCGCGCTGGTGCTGGAGCTCTTGTCTCCGGCCCGGCGACCCTTACAGGTCACCCGGGATCTGGCCGCCTTCTGGGCCGGATCCTACCTGGATGTAAAGAAAGAGATGAAGGGACGCTATCCCAAACACGTGTGGCCGGATGATCCCGCCAATACGGCGCCGACCCGGCACACCAAGAGGCATATGAAGCACTGATTATGGCAAAAAAACAGACCCGAAAATCGAGAAAAAAGCCCGTGAAACCGCGTCGTTCATGGTGGGGCCTGCTGTTCAAGCTGGCGCTGGTGGGTGCCGTGCTGATGGGCATCTTCGGCATCTATCTGGACGGCCAGGTAAAGGAACGTTTCGAGGGCCAGAAGTGGGCGCTGCCGGCGCTGGTCTATAGCCGGCCGCTGGAGCTGTTTCCGGGGCAGAAGCTGTCCCATGCGCAGATGCTGCGGGAGCTGCAGTTGCTCAACTACCGCAAGGTAGCCAGCCCCGGCCGCCCCGGTGAATATTCGGTGACCGACAGCCGCATTGAAATTCATCGCCGGGCCTTCAATTTCTCCGACGGCGCCGAGGCGGCCCGCTCCATGTTGCTGACCTTCGAAGGCCAGCGGTTGAAGCGGATGCAGAATCCGGGCAACGGCCGGGAGCTGGGGTATGCGCGCATGGATCCGGTGTTGCTCGACAGGCTCAACGTAGAGCAGCGGGAAGATCGCTTGCTGGTGCGGCTGGAGCAGGTGCCTCCCTTGCTGGTCACCGCCTTGCTGACGGTCGAAGATCGGGATTTCTATCAGCACGACGGTGTCTCGCCGTTGGCGATACTGCGTGCCCTGGTGGTCAACATCAAGGCCGGGCGCACCGTGCAGGGCGGCAGCACCCTGACCCAGCAGCTAGCCAAGAACTTCTTCCTGACCCAGGATCGCAGCCTGTGGCGCAAGATCCAGGAAGCCTATATGGCGTTGATCATCGACTTTCGCTATGAAAAGGACGAGATCCTCGAAGCCTACCTCAACGAGGTCTATCTCGGACAGAATGGCGCCCAGGGCGTCTATGGCTTTGGTCTGGCCAGCTATTTCTATTTCGGCCTGCCGCTGAGCGAGCTGAATCCGGATCAGATGGCGCTGATGGTGGCGCTGGTGAAGGGGCCTTCCTATTACGATCCCTGGCGTAATGCCGAGCGGGCACAGGAGCGGCGCGATCTGGTGCTGCGGTTACTGGCCAACGAAGGCCATATCGACCGGCAGACCTATGAGCGGGCCAGCAGCACGCCACTGCAGCTGATCGAGCGGGGACGCATGGGCTACGGTCGGACGCCGGGCTTCATGGGCCTGCTTCGGCAGGAGCTGAAGGAGCGGTTCGGCGCCGATTTTCTGCGTCAGAACGGCCTCAAGATTTTCAGCAGCCTGGATCCCATCGCCCAGCACAGCGCCGAGCTGGCGGTGATAGAGCAGTTGAAGCAGTTGCGCGCCAACACCAAAAAATCCGATCTGGAAGCCGCCATGGTGGTGACCAACTGGCGTAAGGGGGAAGTCAGTGCCGTGGTCGGTGGCGCGGACCCCAGCTTTGCCGGCTTCAACCGGGCGTTGTCGGCGCGACGGCCCATCGGCTCGCTGATCAAGCCGGCCGTATATGTAGAAGCGCTGGCCAACGGCTATACCCTGGGCAGTGTGATCAAGGATGAGCCCATCAGCCTGCGCAGTGATGCGGGACAGGTGTGGCGACCCAATAACTACGATCGCCAGTTCCGGGGGCAGGTGATGCTGATCGATGCCCTGTCCAAGTCGCTGAACGTGCCGACGGTAAATCTGGGCATGGCCATCGGGCTGGACAAGGTGATCGAGGGTCTCAAGCGGCTGGGAGTGGAGCAGCCGATCCCCGCCTATCCGTCGCTGATGCTCGGCACCCTGGAACTGACCCCCTTCGAGGTCAATCAGATGTACCTGACCCTGGCCAATCAGGGGCTCTATCAGCCGCTGACCTCGATTCGCGCCATTCAGGATGAGCAGGGTGAACTGCTGTATCAACACGGCGCCAAGGCGGTGCGGGTGCTGGAGCCGGAAGCCGGGTATCTGGCGCTCTATGGCATGACCAAGGCGGTGGACGGTGGTACTGCCGCACATCTGGCGGCACGATTCCCCAATCGGGTGATGGCGGGCAAGACCGGTACCACCAACGATCTGCGGGATACCTGGTATGCGGGTCTGGATAACGAAGAGCTGGTCAGTATCTGGGTGGGCCGTGACGATAACGGCGTGACCGGTCTGACCGGATCCAGCGGTGCCCTTCGGGTATACAGTCGTTATCTGGATGGGCGGGGAGTCGACTCGCTGGAACTGACGTCGCCCGCCGGTATCGATCAGGTCAACTTCGCGGTCAGCGATGGCATGCCGGCCGATCCCCGCTGTGAACCGACCCGATTATTACCGGCCAGGGCCGCCGATTTGCCGGGGATTAGGGGTTGTCGACCGAGCTCGCCGACGCTGCCCGAGGCCGGTGAGCAGATTAGCGACTGGCTGAAGGATATCTTCAACTTCGCCCGCTGACAGAGCACGCAAGGGATGAGGAGTGAAAGATAAGCGGTATCACCCTCACCCCTCACCCCTCACCCCTCACCCCTCACCCCTCACCCCTCACCCCTCACCCCTCACCCCTCACCCCTCACGGGCCCTCTCTTCGGTCATAGAAAGGTGAAAGCTTCCATCTCCGTATATGCTCAATAGTATGTAGATGGAGGAACGGCTCATGTTTTCTTTTCATCATGTCACCCTGAGTGTGCATGACCTGTCTGTTTCTGAAGGCTTCTACAAGGGGTTGGGGTTCGAGTCGGTTTATCGCTGGCAGGATGATGCAGGCCAGCTGCAGATTTGCCATCTACGACTGGGCCAGGCCTTGCTGGAACTTTACTGCTTTCGTGCCGATGCTGAAGACGAGTTGTCTTCTCTGCCGCCCTGGGCCACCGGTTATCGGCTGGGGCTGCGCCATTTTGCCTTGCAGGTGGATGATCTGGACAAGGCGCTGACCGGGCTGCACGGCGCCGGCATACTGACGGAAAAACCGTCGCCGGTCACGGGACAGACCTGCTTGCGCTATGTGTTCATTGTGGATCCGGATGGGAACAGCGTGGAATTGCTGGAAGGGCCGCTGGTGGAGATCCAGCGGCCGGAGTAGGCGAGTTAGCCTTTCATGATGGCGAAGGCCTTGTCGGCGGCGGCCAGGGTATGGGCGATTTCCTGCTCACCGTGGGCCAGCGACATAAAGCCCGCTTCGAAGGCGCTGGGCGCCAGGTAAACGCCTTCTTCCAGCATCAGATGGAAGAAGCGCTTGAACGCCTCCAGGTCACAGCGAGTCACCTGCTCATAGCTGCTGATGTGCTTTTCCTCGGTGAAGAAGAAACCGAACATGGCGCCTACCCGGGTGGTGGTGAAGGGAATGCCGTGCCGGTCGGCGGCGGCCTGCAGGCCGTCCACCAGGGCTTTGGTGCTTTGTTCCAGCTGTTCGTAAACCCCCGGCGCACTGATGGCATTCAGGGTCGCCAGACCGGCGGCCATGGCCACCGGGTTGCCGGAGAGGGTACCGGCCTGATAAACCGGGCCGGTCGGGGCCAGATGCTCCATCACGTCGCGACGACCGCCGAAGGCGCCCACCGGCATGCCGCCACCGATGATTTTGCCGAGCGTGGTCAGATCCGGTTTGACGTCGAAACGTTCCTGAGCGCCACCAAGGGAGGCGCGGAAACCGCACATCACTTCATCGAATATCAGCAGGGCATCGTATTGGTCACAGATGGCGCGCAGGCCCTCGAGGAAGCCGGGGGCCGGCGGGATGCAATTCATGTTGCCGGCGATGGGCTCGACGATGATACAGGCGATGTCGGTGGGGGCCGCTTCGAAGGCGGTCTTGACCGAGTCCAGATCGTTGAAGGTGGCGGTCAGGGTATGTTTGGCAAAATCGGCCGGCACGCCCGGCGAGTTGGGCTGTCCCAGGGTGAGGGCGCCGGAGCCGGCCTTGACCAGCAGGCAGTCGGCGTGGCCATGGTAGCAGCCTTCAAACTTCAGGATCTTGTCGCGACCGGTAAAGCCACGAGCCAGACGGATGGCGCTCATGGTGGCTTCGGTGCCGGAGTTGACCATGCGTACCTGCTCCATGGAGGGCACCAGCTGGTTGACCTTTTCGGCCATGGTCACTTCCACCCCGGTGGGGGCGCCATAGCTCAGACCGCGTTCTACCGCTTCCAGTACGGCTTCTCGTACCACGGGCGCGTTGTGGCCCAGGATCATCGGGCCCCAGGAGCCGATGTAATCCACATAGGACTGGCCGTCTACATCGAAGATATAGGCACCGTCGGCGCGCTCGATAAAGCGAGGTGTGCCACCTACGCCATTGAAGGCGCGTACCGGAGAGTTCACACCACCGGGAATGAAGCGGCGGGCCTGGGCAAATAAATCGTCAGACTTGGACATGTCGGTATCCTTTGAAGAGGGTCGGAGGCGGCGGGTGCGGCCAGGGTGACCAGACTATAACAAAAAGCGGACTGACCTTGAATGGGGGCCTTGCTGCTGGCGCCGGACTCATGGCTTTGGCATCATTCGCGGCTATCGCCGGCACCATTCACGGCTAACGCCGGTACCATTCACGGCTAACGCCGGTACAACAGCGGCTATCGTTATCGGGAGTGTATTATGCTCCAGCCGCTCGGTCGTCGTTTAATGGTGGTATCCTTGATCGCCGGCCTGCTGGCCGTTACCGCTTATCTTGGGATACGTTATCAGGAGCAGCAGATGGATCGCCGGCCCGTGCGAACCCCGAGTCTTGACTGGCCCACCCCGGACAATACTTGAACTGTTTACTCGGGTATTAGATAATTTTGGTTGATAACTAATCCAAGAGGTAGTGATGAGCGATGCAATTCCTTTGCCGATCCAGATGAGCGATGCGGCAGCCAATAAAATTCAGGCTCTGATCAGCGAAGAGGAAAATCCCGATCTGCGCCTGCGAGTCTATATCACCGGTGGTGGTTGCTCCGGCTTTCAGTACGGTTTTACCTTCGATGAAAAAACCAACGAGGGTGACACGGTAATCGAAAAGAACGGCGTCATCATGGTGGTGGACGGCATGAGCCTGCAGTACCTGATTGGCGGTACCGTCGATTATATCGACGGCCTGGAAGGTTCCCGCTTTCTGGTGACCAACCCCAACGCCACCAGCACCTGTGGCTGCGGCTCATCTTTCAGCGTGTAACCGCGTTTAATGACGCTTAACAACAAATAAGGCGGCCTATGTCCCTGTTTGACTGGCTCAAGGGAGCCGAAAACGAGCCCGCACCTGCAGTGGATTCCGTCGACAAGCTGGCGTTGTATCAGCGAGCCTGGTGCCCCTATTGCGAGCGGGTCAAGATGGTGATCGGAGAACTGGGGCTCGACATCCGTGAATGCGACACCAATGAAGCGGAGCACCTGCAGGCGCTGCTGGCCGGTGGTGGCCAGCGTATGGTGCCCTGCCTGCGCATCGAGCCGGAGCCGGATCAGTATTTCTGGCTGTACGAGTCTGCCGATATCATCGCCTACCTGCGTCGTCATTTCGGGGCAGAAAAAGGGGCAGAAAACGGGGCAGAAAAGTGAGTCGTTTTCAGCTGCATCCCCAGCTGGCGGCAGACACCATCATACTGGGTGAGCTGCCTCTGAGCCTGGTGTTACTGGCCAGAGACGGCCAATACCCCTGGTTGATACTGGTGCCGAAGCGAGCCGGTATTCGCGAGATCCACTGGTTGAACGAAGAAGAACAGCAGCAGCTGATGCGAGAGTCCTGCGCGGTGGCCGCTCTGATGGAAACCGAACTGGCGGCGGACAAAATCAATGTGGCCGCCCTCGGCAACATGGTGCCTCAGCTGCACCTGCATCATGTGGCCCGTTTTACCGGCGATGCCGCCTGGCCCGGGCCCATCTGGGGCAAGCATCCGGCACAAGCGTACGAGGATCCCGAATCGGTTGCCGATGAGTGGCGGCAACGACTGGCTGCATTGACGGGGTTTAGCGCCCGCTAAACCCCCGGCGGGGCCGCTCCCGGCCTTAGTGATTGGCCAGCATCACCTCGCTGACCTTGCTCAGCTGGGCCAGCAGCTTGTCTGCCTTGGGGCGAAATCTGTCCAGCTCGCCCCGAGACAGAAAGGCGGCCTGAGGCAGGTCCACGCTCTTGGGGTCCTTGTGCACCCCGTTAACCAGAAACTCGTAATGCAGATGGGGCCCCGTGACCCGTCCGGTGGCACCGACGGTGCCGATCTGCTGTTCCTGTTTGACCTTCTCTCCTTTTTTTACCCTGCGCTGATGCAGGTGCAGGTATTTGGTGAGGTAGGTACGGTCGTGGCGGATGACCACATAATTGCCATTGAAGCGGTTATAGCCGGATTCGACCACCACGCCGCTACCGGCGGCCACCACGGGGGTGCCGGTGCGGGCCGCATAATCGATGCCGCGGTGCGGCTTGACCTGGCCGGTGACCGGATGCAAACGGCGCGGGTTGAAGTTGGAGCTGATATGGGAAAAGTTGACCGGCGCACGAAGAAAGCTTTTGCGCATGGCCCGGCCTTCGGGTGAATAGTAATTGCCGTCATCGTGGCGTACGGCCCTGTAAATCTTGCCCTGATTGATAAACTCGGCAGCCAGGATGTGGCCGGTGTCGACCAGAATCCCGTCCTTGTAGCGCTGCTCGTACAGCACGGCAAAGCGATCGCCGGCACGGATGTCGAGGCCAAAGTCCAGATCCCAGGCAAACATGGCGGCCAGGCTCATTATTTGTCCCGGACTCAGTCCGGCACTGACGCCGGCCCCCCAGAAGTTGGAGCTGACCGAGGCCTGGGCGTACTGGATGCGATGCTCCAGTGTGACGCTGATGATACGACTGCGCAGTTCGGCGCCGCTCTGGCGGATGTCCAGGGTGCGCGCCGCGTCCAGCGGATAACTGAGGCCGGCAAAACGTCCTTTTTGGTCGAAGGAAAAGGTCAGGCGCTCTCCGGGATGGATTTTCTGCAGCGACTCGGCATGGGCGCCCAGCTGGCTGATCTCGTGTAACAGGGCGGAAGGCAGTCCCTGGCGGGCAAAAATAGAGGACAGGGTATCGCCCCGACGGACCTTGACCAGCAGCTCTCGTACGGGCCGGTGATCGTCGATCACCGGCCCGTCTTCCACGTCCAGCTCGAGTGGCTGGCGTGTGTCCCGCACCGGCTGTGACGGGGGAAGGACGGGCCGATCACGGCTGGCCACAGCCGGTTCCGTTGGCATCATGATCAGCACCGCCATGGCGGCGTTCAATAGTCCGAGGGCGATTTTATGGCCGCGGGGCAGTGACTTGAGTCTGTTAATGACGGACATGCGATACTCTTCCCTGGATCAAGTCCGAATTTTACAGCCTTTCCAATTTATCCGCCATTCCAGTAATATGCTTCCCTTATTTTGTTTGGGTCATCCAAATCGTTGTTCCGAGTAGCAGGCAGTATTCGGAACAGCCATTCAGGTGTACATCACAGGAGTAGAGTCGTCATGTCCCAGCTGGAAGCGGCGTTAGCGGAAATCAAGCGTGGTGCCGAAGAGATACTGGTTGAAGAAGAGCTGATTGCCAAATTAAAGGAAGGCCGCCCCCTGCGGGTCAAGCTGGGTATGGATCCCACCGCGCCCGATATTCACCTGGGACACACGGTGATCCTCAACAAGTTGCGCCAGTTTCAGGATCT
The DNA here is from genome assembly GCF_016907015.1 of Oceanisphaera litoralis. Taxonomy (GTDB): domain Bacteria; phylum Pseudomonadota; class Gammaproteobacteria; order Enterobacterales; family Aeromonadaceae; genus Oceanimonas; species Oceanimonas litoralis. The sequence goes on along the minus strand of NZ_JAFBBE010000018.1, from coordinate 26,576 downwards.
GGGCCACGAGGTCCTGCTGCTGATCGGTGATTTTACCGCTCAGGTAGGCGATCCCAGCGGCAAGAACAGCACCCGGCCGCCGCTGACCCCGGAGCAGGTTGCCGATAACGCCAAAACCTACGCCGAACAGGCATTCAAGGTGCTGGATGCGGAAAAAACCCGGATCGTCTACAACTCCAGCTGGCTCGGCGAGCTGGGCGCGACCGGCATGATCAAGCTGGCCTCCAAGCTGACCGTGGCCCGCATGCTGGAACGGGACGACTTCAAGAAGCGCTACGGCTCCGGTCAGTCCATCGCCATCCATGAATTCATGTATCCGCTGCTGCAGGGTTACGATTCGGTCGCCCTCAAGGCCGATATCGAGCTGGGCGGCACCGATCAGAAGTTCAACCTGCTGATGGGCCGAGAGCTGCAGAAAGATGCCGGCCAGTCGCCGCAGGTAGTGCTGACCATGCCGTTGCTGGAAGGGCTGGACGGCGTGAAGAAGATGTCCAAGTCGGCCGGTAACTACATCGGTGTGGACGAGGCGCCGGGCGAAATGTTCGGCAAGATCATGTCCCTGTCCGACGAGCTGATGTGGCGTTACTTCGAGTTGCTGTCCCGTCGTAGCCTGGACGAGCTGGCCGGACTCAGACAAGAGGTGGTAGAGGGTGCCAACCCGCGTGATATCAAGATACTGCTGGCCAGGGAGATCATCAGCCGTTATCACAATGAGGCGGCGGCCGAGCAGGCCCATCAGGACTTTGTGCAGCGTTTTCAGAAAAACGCCATTCCCGATGATCTGCCGGAAGTGACCCTAGTCGCCGATGCCGAAGGCATCGCCATCGCCAACCTGTTGAAAGACGCGGGTCTGGTGGGCTCGACCTCGGAAGCGCTGCGCATGATCAAGCAGGGCGCGGTCAAGATTGACGGCAACAAGCTGGAAGACGGCAAGCTGATGGTCCAGGCCGGCGAGGCGGTCTATCAGGTTGGCAAGCGCAAGTTTGCGAAGGTGACCGTCGCCTGACGCCGACGGTTAACCACGCAAAAAGGGCAGACCATGGGTCTGCCCTTGTTAGTTAGACAGGATTTCACGGCTGAAGCGCGACTACAGAATGGCGCCCTGTAGGCATTGCTTCAGCTGTGCAATGGTGAAGAGGTTGGAATTTGCTGCGCTCATTGCCAAGCTACCGCCCTTTTCACCTCACACCCTTGTCTTCAGCGGTTCAGTGAAAACGCCGGCAGTGACAGGTGCCAGCGAATGGCGGCGATCCGCAGGATGAAGGTGCCCAGCATGCCGAGCAGGGTGGCCAGCAGCGGTGTGATCCCCAGGGCCAGTGAGCAGGTGTAGAGCACGCCGCCGAGAATACAGGCGGTGGCGTAGATTTCCCGCTGCAGCACCATGGGTACTTCGCGTGCCAGCACATCGCGGATCATGCCGCCGGCGACGCCGGTGATCACCCCCATCACCACAGCCACCATGCCCGAAGTTCCGTAACTCAGCGCTTTTTCGGTGCCGATAATGGTGAATATCGCCAGGCCGAAGGCGTCGGCCAGCGGCAGAATATACCAGGGTAGCCGCCGGGGCAGCTTGGCGATATATTGTCCAATCAGGGCCGTGGCCAGTATCACCCACAGATAGACGCTGTTCGCGGTCCAGAATACCCGCTCGGCATCGATGATAAGGTCACGGATGGTGCCGCCGCCGATGGCAGTCACGGCAGCGAGTACTATGACGCCAAAGCCGTCCATGCGCAGCCGGCCCGCCACCAGTACGCCGGAAAAGGCGAATACAGCCGTGCCGAACAGATCACTCCAATAGAATACCGACTCAACCAGGGGCTGCATTGTTTCTTGCCTCATATCAAAAGGGCGCCATTGTATAGGGGTAGCCAGATGAACACAATTGCCGCTATTTTGCGGCCCTGACCTTATCCAGTTGCCTGCATAACTGACGAATTCCGCCAGGGGTACGCGGCGTAAACCGGTGGAGGAGCTCGGCGTCGATAGTCAGCAAATGGCCTAGCGCCACCGCCTGCAATGCAGGCCATTGCCGCCAATGCTGCAGCTCTGCCTTCTTGTCTGCCAGTATCAGCTGCGGATCCTGCACCAGTACCTGCTCGGCATTCACCTGCGGATAGGGCGCCGGGCTGTCGGCCATGATATTGACCCCGCCACACAGGCTCACCGCCTGGCCCATCCAGGTATCACCGTTGGCCGACATCAAGGGGGTGCTGGCAATCTGATAAAACACCGTCACCGGGCTGGCATCGCGATAGTCCTGTTCAAGCTGGTGTAACTGCCGTTGATAGTCGGCGACAACCGCACTGGCCTCTTGCCGATGACCGGTCAGCTCACCCAGTTGCAGCAATTCATCGCCAAGCGAGGCAAAGGTCCCGGGTGCGGAATAAAACACGGCCACTCCCAGTTGCTCAAGCGGCTGCACCATTTGTTGCTGGGCCGTCCCCCAGGCGACGATCAGATCCGGCTGTAATGCCAATATCCGCTCCATATTGAGCGAGCGGTAATTGGCGACCCTGGGCAATGTATTGACCGCTTCCGGATAGTCACTCGCGTCATCTGTTGCAATCACCCGGTCGCCGGCGCCGATGGCGAACAGCATCTCGGTGATATGGGGGGCCAGGCTGATGATGCGCCGGGCCTCGTCCGCCCGGGCCTCGTCCGCCCGGGCCTGATTTGTGGCGAACAGGGCTGCGAACCACAGGGGAAGTAACCACAAGACCTTGGGTTTAACCATTGAAAACTTCACCATGAAACGCTTAGCCATAAAACAAGGGCACCAATACCAGGGTCCAGGCCAGCGACAGCCAGAACAGCAGGGCGATCACCAGCCGCCATAACAGCGCCCGGGTCGAGGCGGCATTCAGGTAGTTCTTGCCGCCCAGCTTGGGGTAGTAATCGGTGGCGTCGGTGTAACGTCGGGGGCCGCCCAGTCCGGCATCGACCCCGGCCGCCGCCACCGCCAGCAGGCGACCGCTGGCCGGGTAGGCCCAGAGACGCCCCAGGGGCCAGGCCTTGATGGCGCGCCGCGACCCCGGATAGATAAGCAGGGTCAGTGCCAGCAGATGGAACGGCAACCAGGCCATGATGCGATACAGCAGTGAGGGCAGCAGACCGAAGGCGCGCCACGGCACCAGCTTGCGCGGCCAGGCTTGCACCGCATAGCGCAGCAGGGCAAACAGCAGGGCGGCATAGATGCCGCCGGCCAGATACCAGTACAAGAGAGCGGCATCGGCTGCCAGCCGCAATACCGCCACTTCCGCCAGCGTCTTGTGCAGTCCCAGCGGCGACAGCGGATCTGTCTGGCGCAGGCACAAGGGAGCCAGCGTAAGGCGGGCCAGTGGCTGTTGTTCGCTACTGGCCCGCAGACACAGGGGCAGGGCGCGGCTGAGTCGCCCCAGATCCAGACAACACCACAGCAACAGCGATTCCAGCAGTGCCGGCCAGGGCGACAGCACCGTCAGTGCCCAGTAGCAGGCCGCCAGCGGCGGCAGCAGGCAGAGCAGCAGCGCCCCGCCGGCGGCATGCAGATAGCGGGCACTGTAGTGTTCACCGTTGAGGCGACTCCCCAGTTGCAGCAGGCCATGCGTCAGCATGCGCTGCACGCGAGAGGCGGGCAGCAACAGGTTCAGCAGTATGGCGATGCTCAGCAGGGTGACGGGCTGCTCGAGCAGCGAGAGAGCCAGCATCGCATTCAGCCTGGCATGCGCGCGACCATGGCCAGCACCATGGCGGAGGAATGGCGGGCCGCCACTTCCAGGAAGGCCTCGAAGGACTCGGCCTGTTCCTTGCCGGCGATATCGGACAGGGCACGCACTACCACGAACGGCACCTGGAACTGATGGCACACCTGGCCTACGGCCCCGGCTTCCATTTCACAGGCCTTCATGGTCGGGAACCGGGTGACGGCTCTCTGCAGCTGATCTTCCCGGTGCATGAACTGATCGCCGGTGCAGATAAGGCCGGTGGCCGAGTTGATGTCATCCTGCTCGGCCAGGCACTCCTGCGCCAGCGCTATCAGTCCGGCATCGGCGACGAAGGCGGCCGGTTGCTGCGCCATCTGGCCCATTTCGTAACCGAAGGCGGTCACATCCACGTCGTGAAAGCGCACTTCGCTGGAAATGACCACATCCCCCACATGCAGCGCCGGATCGAAGCCGCCGGCGGAGCCGGTGTTGATGACGGTCTTGGGGGAAAAGCGTTCCAGCAGCAGGGTGGTGGCGATGCTGGCGGCGACCTTGCCGATGCCGGAGCGGGTAATGACCACCTCTTTGCCCGCCAGGGTGCCCTGGTAGAATTCACAGCCCGCGACCGTGATGGTCCGGGCGTTGTCCAGCTGAGCGCGCAGCTCGGCAACTTCCTGCTCCATGGCGCCAATAATACCGATAGTCATAAGGGGTTCTCTCGCAACGAAAATAATGAGGGAGTTTATCATCATCAACCCGAAAGGCCGATCGGGGTGGGCGGATTCATATTGCTGAAATAATAAAAAAGGCCGCTCGATGAGCGGCCTTGGCAACGGAGTGAAGCGGGCTTACACCCCGATGTAATCCATGATGCCTTCGGCGGCCTTGCGGCCCTCGGCGATGGCGGTGACCACCAGATCCGAGCCGCGCACGGCGTCGCCGCCGGCGAAGATCTTGGCGTTACTGGTCTGGAAGGCGAAGTCGGCCTGCTCGGGGGCTATGATGCGGCCCCACTGGTCGGCTTCGATGCCGTACTCTTTCAGCCAGGGCTGATCATGCGGCTGAAAACCAAACGCCATGATCACCACATCGGCCGGCAGTACCTGCTCGGAGCCGGACACCGGCTCCGGGCGACGACGACCGTTGGCATCGGGTTCGCCCAGCTGGGTGGACACCACCTCGACGCCGCTCACCTTGCCGCTGGCATCGATCTGCACACCGGTGGGCTGCAGGTTGAACATGAAGTTCACCCCTTCTTCCTTGGCGTTCTGCACCTCGCGGCGAGAGCCGGGCATGTTGGCCTCGTCCCGACGATAGGCACAAACCACGTTATCGGCACCCTGGCGGATGGAGGTCCGCACACAGTCCATGGCGGTATCGCCGCCACCCAGTACCACCACTTTCTTGCCGGCCATGTCGATGTAGTCGGACGCCTGTTTTTCGAATCCCAGCACCCGGTTGGCATTGGAGATCAGGAAGGGCAGGGCGTCGTACACGCCTTCGGCCTCTTCGTTGCTCAGACCGCCACGCAGATACTTGTAGGTACCCACGGCCAGGAACACCGCATCGTAGTCGTCGAGCAGAGTCTGGAAGCCGATGTCCTTGCCTACTTCGGTGTTCAGTCGGAATTCGATGCCCATTTCGGTAAAGATTTCCCGACGACGGCTCATCACCGTCTTCTCCAGTTTGAAGGAGGGAATGCCGAAGGTCAGCAGACCGCCGATTTCCGGGTAACGATCGAACACCACCGGGGTCACGCCGTTACGCGCCAGCACATCGGCACAGGCCAGACCGGCAGGGCCGGCGCCGATAACGGCCACCTTGCGATCGGTTCTTACCACGTTGGACATGTCCGGACGCCAGCCCATTTCGAAGGCCTTGTCGGTGATGTATTTTTCTATGTTGCCGATGGTTACGGCGCCGAACTCGTCGTTGAGGGTACAGGACCCCTCACAGAGCCGGTCTTGCGGGCAGACCCTGCCGCAGACTTCGGGCAGGCTGTTGGTCTCGTGACACAAGTCCGCCGCCTCGAAGATGCGCCCCTCGTTGGCCAGTTTCAGCCAGTTGGGAATGTAGTTGTGTACCGGACACTTCCACTCGCAGTAGGGGTTGCCGCAGTCCAGACAGCGATCGGCCTGCATCTCGACCTGGCTGTCGGAAAAGGGTTCGTAGATTTCCACGAACTCGATTTTACGGGTGCCGATCGGCTTCTTGGGCGGATCAACACGTTGTACATCTATAAACTGAAATACGTTCTGGCTCATCACAATCTTCCTTTACTGCGCCTGGACCCGCAGCTCTGCGGTGGAACGGCTCTGGTGGCCCAACAGGGATTTCACATCACTGGATTTGGGTTTGACCAGCTTGAATTTGGGCAGGTACTGGTCGAAGTTGGCCAGAATTTCCTGCGCGCGGTTACTGCCGGTTTCCTGCAAATGTTGCGTGATGATGCCGCGCAGATGTTCCTGATGGATCATCAGCTCGTCCAGTCCCAGCAATTCGACCAGCTCAAAGTTGGTCTTGAGTTCGAAATCATCGTCTTCATCCAGTACGTAGGCAAACCCCCCTGTCATGCCGGCGGCAAAGTTGACCCCGGTACGGCCCAGTACGGTCACGATACCGCTGGTCATGTATTCACAGCCGTTGTCACCCACGCCTTCGACCACGGCGATGGTGCCGGAGTTGCGCACCGCAAACCGTTCACCGGCACGGCCGGCCACATACAGGTGGCCACCGGTGGCACCGTACAGACAGGTGTTGCCGACCAGGGTGGCCTCGTGAGAAGAGAAGGCCACGCCGACGTGGGATTTGATCACCAGCTTGCCGCCGGTCATGCCCTTGCCCACATAGTCGTTGGCGTCGCCGGTCAGGATCATTTCCAGACCGCCTGCGTTCCACACCCCGAAGCTCTGGCCGGCGGTGCCGTCCAGATGGATGCGAACCGGATCCGCCGCCATGCCCTGGTTGCCGTGACGTCGGGCGATTTCGCCGGACAGCCGCGCACCCACAGAGCGGTCGGTATTACGGATGTTGTAGTAGAAATCACCACCACTGCTGGCTTCTATTGCGCTCATCGCATCTTCGGTGATCTTCAGATTGAGCGCACCCTTGTCGAAGTTGGGGTTGCCGGTCTGGCAGAACACGCCCAGACCCGGTTTGGGCTCGGGCCTGGCGATGATGCCGGACAGGTCCAGCTTCTGCTGTTTGGCGGTCTGACCCGGCAGTACCTCGAGCAAGTCGGTGCGGCCAATCAGATCGGTCAACTGGGTCACACCCAGTTGCGCCATCAGCTCGCGGGTCTCTTCGGCGATGAACTTGAAGTAGTTCTCCACCATCTCGGGCAGGCCGTGGAAGTGGTCCCTGCGCAGTTTTTCGTCCTGAGTGGCCACGCCGGTGGCACAGTTGTTCAGGTGACAGATACGCAGGTACTTGCAACCCAGGGCGACCATGGGGCCGGTACCGAAGCCGAAGCTCTCGGCACCCAGAATGGCGGCCTTGACGATGTCCAGCCCGGTCTTGAGACCGCCGTCCACCTGCAGCCGTACCTTGTGACGCAGGCCGTTGGCCACCAGTGCCTGCTGGGTTTCGGCCAGACCCAGTTCCCAGGGGGAACCGGCATACTTGACCGAAGACAGGGGGCTGGCACCGGTGCCGCCATCGTAACCGGAGACGGTGATCAAATCCGCATAGGCCTTGGCCACGCCGGTGGCGATGGTGCCGACGCCGGGCTCGGATACCAGCTTGACCGACACCAGACAGCCGGGGTTGATCTGCTTGATATCGAAGATCAGCTGGGCCAGATCCTCGATGGAATAGATATCGTGGTGCGGCGGCGGCGAAATCAGGGTCACGCCCGGTACCGCATAACGCAGCTTGGCAATTTCCGCCGTCACCTTGTGGCCGGGCAGCTGACCACCCTCACCGGGCTTGGCGCCCTGGGCCACCTTGATCTGAATGACCTCGGCGTTCATCAGGTAGTGCGGGGTCACGCCGAAGCGACCGGACGCCACCTGCTTGATCTTGGAGTTCTTCAGGTTGTTGAAACGACGGGCATCTTCACCGCCCTCGCCGGAGTTGCTCTTGCCGCCGAGGCGGTTCATGGCGATGGCCAGTGCCTCGTGGGCTTCGGGACCCAGGGCGCCGATGGACATGGCGGCGCTGTCGAAGCGGGGAAACAGCGCATTCGCCGACTCTACCTGCTCCAGCGCTATGCCCCGACCATTTTCCTTGAGGGTCAGCAGGTCACGCAGCATGGCGACCGGACGCTCGTTCACCAGCTTGGCGTAAACTTTATAGTCCTCGTAGTTGCCGGAGCGCACCGCGGTTTGCAGGCTATTGACCACATCCGGATTGTAGCTGTGGTATTCGCCGTCGTGCACATATTTGAGCAGGCCCCCCTGGTTCAGGGGCTTGCGGGCAATCCAGGCCATCCGGCTCAGGTTGAACAAGTCCTGCTGAAAGTCCTCGAAAGAGGCGCCCTGCACGCGGCTGGAGACGCCCTTGAAGCACATCTCGATCACGTCCTGATGCAGACCGATGGCTTCGAACAGCTGGGAGCAGCGGTAGGAGGCGATGGTGCTGATACCCATCTTGGACATCACCTTGTACAGGCCCTTGTTGATGCTGTTGCGGAAGTTGAGCAGCGCCTCGCGCAGGGGCATCTTGAGTACGCCGTCTTCCACCATGCGACCCAGGGTTTCATAGGCCAGGTAGGGGTAGATGGCGGTCACGCCGAAGCCGAGCAGGACGGCAAACTGGTGCGGATCCCGGGTACTGGCGGTTTCCACTATGATGTTGGAGTCGCAGCGCAGGTTGTGCTCTACCAGGGTGCGCTGAACGGCACCCGCGGCCATGGCGGCGGGGATCGGCAGCTTGTCCTTGTCGATGTTGCGGTCGCTCAGCACCAGCAGTACGGTACCGGTTTCGACCGCCGTTCTGGCCTCTTCACACAGGCGCGCTATGGCGGCCTGCAGGCCTTCTTCCGGCGCGAAGTTCAGATCCAGCACGGTATTCTTGTAGTGGGTTTGCTCCAGGCTCATCAGCTGATGGAAGTCGGAGTACAGCAGAATCGGCGACTCGAACTGAACCCGATGGGCGTGACCGTGGGTCTCGTTGAAGACGTTCTGCTCCCGGCCGATCAGGGTGGCCAGCGACATGACGTGATTTTCCCGCAGCGGATCGATGGGCGGGTTGGTCACCTGGGCAAACATCTGGCGGAAGTAATCGTAGACGGAACGGGACTTGCTGGACAGCACCGCCATGGGGGCGTCGTCGCCCATGGAGCCGACCGCTTCCTGGCCGTTCTCGCCCATGACCCGGATCACCTGATCCAGCTCTTCCATCGAGTAGCCGAACAGTTTCTGATAGGTGCGCAGCGAGCCGGCATCCAGCTCGCACTGCCCGGCCTGGTCTTCGGGCAAATCTTCGAAGCGGGTCAGGCGGCGCTTGTGCCTGGTCATCCATTCCTTGTAGGGGTGGCGTCCCTTGAGATCGTCGTCGATTTCGAAGCTGGTCCAGATCTTGCCCTTGGCGGTATCCACCACGAACAGTTCGCCCGGGCCGACCCGGCCCTTTTCGAGCACTTCGTCCGGGGTGTAGTCCCAGATGCCGATTTCGGAGGCCAGGGTGATAAAGCCGTCCTTGGTGCGAACGAAACGGGCCGGGCGCAGGCCGTTACGATCCAGGGCGCAGGCGGCGAAGCGACCGTCGGACATCACTATGCCGGCGGGGCCATCCCAGGGCTCCATGTGCATGGAGTTGAAGTCGTAGAAGGCGCGCAGATCTTCGTCCATCGACGGGTTTTTCTGCCAGGCCGGCGGGATCAGCATGCGCATGGCGCGGAACAGGTCCATGCCGCCGGCCAGGAACAGTTCCAGCATGTTGTCCAGGCTGGAGGAATCGGAGCCGTCGATGTTGACGTAGGGGGCGGCGTCCTGCAGATCCGGCAGCAGCGGCGAACCAAACTTGTAGGCGCGGGCCTGCGCCCAGCGACGGTTACCGCCTATGGTGTTGATTTCGCCGTTGTGGGCCAGAAAGCGGAACGGCTGTGCCAGCGGCCAGCGTGGCTGAGTATTGGTGGAAAAACGCTGGTGGAACACGCAGATGGCCGATTGCAGACGAATGTCCGCCAGATCCAGGTAGAAACGGGGCAAATCGGCGGGCATGCACAGGCCCTTGTAGGTCATCACCAGATTGGACAGGCTGACCACGTAGAAGTATTCGTCATTGATGCGCTTTTCGATACGACGACGCACTATATAGAGACGACGTTCAATGTCATTTACAACCCAGCCGGCGGGGGCATTGACGAACACCTGCTCAATGCGGGGCAGGGACGCCTTGGCGATGTCGCCCAGCACCTGGGTATTCACCGGCACCTCGCGCCAGCCAACCAGGCTCAGGGTTTCCTTTTCCAGTTCTTCGTTGACTATTTTGCGGCACTGTTCGGCCAGTACCGGATCCGGATTGAGGAACATCATGCCGACGGCATACTTGCGACCCAGATTCCATCCTTTATCTTGTGCGACAGCGCGAAAAAAGCTATCGGGTTTTTGCATCAGCAGACCGCAACCGTCGCCGGTTTTGCCATCGGCGGCGATACCGCCGCGGTGTTGCATGCGATCCAATGCCGAAATTGCGAGTCGGACAAGCTTGTGGCTGGCTTCGCCTTCTGTATGGGCGATGAGCCCGAAACCACAGTTATCCTTTTCAAGCTTTGGGTCATAAAGAGACATTGCATTCCTCCATTGCTCAAGCCGTTGGGCCGAGCGACTACTTTGTCAGCACGACATGCTCTGAAGCGTCCGTTGCCATTGGTGGCTAATTTACCAAAATATAGGGATTTTTTTGTGAGGTCAATGAAAGGAATAACGCGATAAGTCGCCCCTTTCTCCGACATCAAGTAATATATTCCAGCGTAAAACCCAGTTGTTTGGCGATAAATCTTAATTATGAACTAAATATCGGATTATTGTGTTGTGTTTTAGTTAATATCAGTCAAATATAAAATTAAATGTTTTTTGTTGTTTTTTTACTACATTTTGCGACTCAGGTTTGACCCAAGTCTCACTTTTTTCTGGTTTAGTAGCCACATTTATCGCAATTTGCGAGGATTAAACCCCTTATTTTGAGATTATAAATGCATTTTAACAGCATAACATTTCATTTTCTCAGGTAAACCAAATGAGAAGTAATTCGTTTGAGATAAAGTTACTCGCCTATTGATCAGTTATATTGCTCCGTTCATCCTGACTTCATTTTAGAGCATATCCGGCCATCGGCTCATCGGCATGACAGCCTGCGACTAAGCCGGTATCCTGCTTTTATGCTGTTGTTGACGGGAATAACCGATGAAACCCATAAAAACATGGGCGCAATACTATGTTGATCTGATGAGCAAGCTGGGCATAGTACGTTTCAGCATGTTGCTGGCCGCTTGTATCATACTGCTGGCCATCTTTATCCAGGTGGGCGTGACGCTGTTTCTCAGAGGAACGGTGGAATCCATCGATATGGTTCGCTCCGTCTTTTTCGGACTGCTGGTCACGCCCTGGGCGGTCTACTTTCTGTCGGTGGTGGTGGATCAGCTGGAAGATTCCCGCCAGCGGCTCAGCCGACTGGTGCAGCGGCTGCAGCAGATGCGGGAGCGGGATCTGGAGCTCAACAACGAGTTGCAGGAAAAAATAGAGCTGCTCAATCGCCAGATAGAAGAAACTCACAAGGCAGAGACTGCCCGCCAGCAAGCCATTGAGGATCTGGAGGCGGAAGTCTACCAGCGGGAGAAGGCGCAGCTGGAATCTCAGGAGCGCTCAGCCCTGTTGCGTTCCTTTATCGATACTTCGCCGGATCTGGTGTATTACCGCAACGAACTGGAAGAATTTTCCGGCTGTAACCGAGCCATGGAGAACCTGCTCGGCCGCCAGGAAAAAGAACTGATCGGACTGACCCCCTTCGATGTATATCCGGCAGAGGTGGCCGAGAAGGTGGTGGAAACCGACAAGGAAGTGTTCGTCCGCAATGAAAGCCAGACGTACGAGCAATGGTTGCAGTATCCCGATGGCCACCATGCCTGCTTCGAGCTGCGCAAGGTGCCCTTCTTCGATCGCAATGGCAAGCGTCTTGGGTTGCTGGGCTTCGGCCGGGACATTACCGAGCGCAAGCGCTATCAGGAGGAGCTGGAAAAAGCCAGCCGCGATAAAACCACCTTCATCTCCACCATCAGTCACGAGCTGCGTACGCCGCTGAACGGCATCGTCGGCCTGAGCCGCATTCTGCTGGCCACCAGGCTGGATCAGGAACAGCGACAGCACCTCAAGACCATTCACTTCAGCGCCGTGACCCTGGGGAATATCTTCAACGACATCATCGATCTGGACAAGGTGGATCGCAGTCGACTGGAACTGGCTCCCGAGCCGATGGACTTCCCCGGGTTTCTGGATGATCTGGAAAGCCTGGCCCGGCTGCAGGCCGAGCAGAAAGGGCTTTACCTGCACTTCGACCGGGACGGTGACATTCCCGAGTGGATCCTGGCTGACGGTACCCGTTTGCGGCAGGTACTGTGGAACCTGGTCGGCAATGCGGTCAAGTTCACCGATGATGGCGGCGTCACCATCCGCTGCATGGCCGACGAGCTGACCCCGGGCGAAGTGACCCTGCGCTTCGATATCGAAGACACCGGCATCGGCATTCCGGTCGAGCTGCAGCAGAAAATCTTTGCGCTCTATTTTCAGATAGAGGGCAACAAGCACGCTACCGGCACCGGCATCGGCCTGGCGGTGTCGCAGCAATTGGTGGATGCCATGCACGGCACCATAGAGCTGGACAGCGAACCCGGAGAAGGCTCCTGCTTCAGCATGACCATCAGGGTGCCGAGAACTCAGGCGCCGGTCGACGATCCTGTGGTCGCACACTTGCCACCGCTGTCGGTGTTGCTGGTCGAGGATGTGGAGCTTAACGTGACCGTCGCCTGTGCCTTGCTGGAAAAGCTGGGCCACAAGGTGACCGTGGCCCGGGACGGGGGCGAGGCATTCGCCTGGCTGGCGCAGATGCCCTTTGATCTGGTGTTCCTCGATATCCAGCTGCCGGACATGACCGGCTTCGATATTGCCGCCCGCCTGCGGGAAGAGGCGCGGGAACAGTCGAAGAGCCTGCCGCCGCTGGTGGCCCTGACCGCCAACGTGATCAGCGACAAGGAGGAATATCTGGCGCGGGGCATGGACGATGCCATCAGCAAGCCGCTGTCGTCCAAGGCCATCAAGGGCGTGCTGGCCCGCTTCTTTGCCCATAGACCCCAGCCTCAAGACCAGCCGCAACACCAGTCGCAACCCCAGCCGCAACCCCAGCCGCACCCCCAGTCCAAAACCCGACCGGCGCTGGTGGCGGTTACCGAACCCGCCATGGCAACCGATACCGGGACCGCAGCTCACGCCGATGAGCAACAGGTGCTGGATACGGTGTTTCTGATCGATTATGTGGACACGGTCGGCGCCAGCATTCTGTTATCCAGCGTCGATATGCTCGACAGCATGGCCGGGGATTACCTGAGCAAGCTTAATGGTTTTATGACGGAGAAGGACAAGGACGGCATCGTCGAGGAAGCCCACAAGATCAAGGGCGCCGCCGGCTCGGTCGGCTTGAAACGGGTGCAGCTGCTGGCACAACAGATTCAGAGTCCGGATCTGCCCGACTGGTGGCAACGGCTGGATGCCCGGGTGAATGAGCTGAACGTCCTGCTACCTGCGGATCTGGTGGTACTGCGCCGGTGGCTGGAGAGTCGGGTATGAGTGATTATCAGGCGCTGATCCTGGGTGAACGTCAGCGGCCCGGGCCTGAATCCGATGCCGAGCCGGAAACGGCGCTGGCGGCGATAGAGGCGGATCGCAGCCGTATCGTGCAGTGCTCGCCGGTGCGGCGGTTGCAGCAAAAAACCCAGGTGTTCCCGCTGGACGTCAAGGCCTCGGTGCGCAGTCGCTTGACTCATTCGCTGGAGGTAAAGGAAACCGGCCGTCAGCTGGCGCTGAAGGTGCTGGCCAACATGAAGCAGGACGTCGACAAGGCGGCCTTCGTCAGTCTGGTAGAGATGGCCTGCCTGCTGCACGATGTCGGTAATCCGCCATTCGGCCATTTTGGCGAAGTGGTGATGATCGACTGGCTCGGCACCCGGTTGCCGTCACTGTTCGAACAGGCGGTCGGCAAAGGTTCCCGGCAGTGGCCCATGTTGATGGCCGATCTGCAACAATTCGAAGGTAACGCCCAGAGTTTGCGGTTGTTGCACAGCCTGCAGGGATTGAATCTGACCCTGAGCCAGCTGGCAGCCTTGCAAAAATACGTGCGCGGCGCCTACCAGCGCAAAACCGGCGGACGCTGGCAACAGAAGCCGGGGCATTTTTTCAGCGAGCGCTCTCTGGTGCAACAGATAAGGGCACGCTTTCCGAGCACTACCCGGGGGCGTTATCCGCTGGCCTTTTTGATGGAGGCAGCCGACGACATGGCCTATGGGGTGGCGGATCTGGAAGATGCCGTCGACCGGGGCGTACTGAGTCTGGCGGAGCTGGAGCTGGCGCTGTTGAGCGAAGCGAATGATTATCTGAAAAACTGCTGGCAACAGGCGAGGGTGGGCGAGCCCGGCTTTTTCAGCCGTTTTCGTCAGGCGATCAACGATGACTTGCTCATTCTGGTCAGCGAGCAGTACCTGTTTCATCATGAGGCCATTCTCGAGGGCAGCCATGATGGCGCCCTGCTGGCGGTGGAGCAGGCCCCGGCCCAGGCCCTGCAGTGGCTGAAGGACTTCGCCCACCGGCGGGTATTCAATCGTCGCGAGGTGGAGGCGCTGGAGCTGTCGGGTTTTGCCGCCCTCAAAGGTGTACTGGAAGCCTTTGCCCCCTTGCTGGCGTTGCCGGAGCGGGAGTTCACCAGCCTCGAAAGCCGGCGGGATGCCAAGGGCCTGGTGTTGCGTCGGCTTTATCATCGCCTGCCACCGCGCCATCTGGCGGCGTATCGACGGGACAGTCGCAGTGCGGCTTTCTTCGAGAGCGAGCGGGAACGGGAATGGTACTTTCGGGTCCGGCTGTTGCTGGATTTTGTCAGTGGCATGACGGACACTTATTTATTGGAAGAATATCGTCTGCTGTGTGGCTTTCAGGGCTGAGATCCGATGCGCTGGTTCGATAGCCAAAGTGGTATAGCCAAGGCTCGATATCATCGTCATCATCATCATCGTCATCGCCACTTGCTGCAGAGATATCGTCTCTTTGCCCTGACGGTGGCCGGAGCCAGCTTCATGCGTTGTTTTCTGTTATTGCTGTTGCTCTGCTTCAGTATGTTGTCGCAGGCCGCGGGCCCCTTGATGGTGATGCACCAGGTGTTGCCCGGTGAAAGTTGGCGCTCGCTGGCGGCACGCTTTCAGCTGACCGAGCGCCAGCTGCGGCTGAACTTCAATAACGAGCGCTTCATGATGCCGTTGACGACGGGAGACTGGATTTGGGTGCCGGACCGACCTCTCTTGCCCCGGCCCCGCCTGCCGGTGAAGGGCCAGACCGCAGCCACCGCTTCCCCGCCCGGCATGTCTCTGGCCACCAATACGCCGCTCGAGCTGCCTCGACTGGGGCCGCCCGATCCTGCCCGGGCACCCAAAACCGACCGGGTTTTGCTCACCATAGCGACGGCAGCCAGGGCAGCGGCGACCGATCAGCTGGATCAATTCGTGGAGCAGCAAGGTGCCTCCCTGGCCGATGATACCCTGCGGTTTGGCTCCCGGCAGTTAAGCGCACTGCCCTGGCTCAATCCCGAGCAGTGGAACTGGGATTATCAGCTGCCCCTGTTCGACAAGGAGCCCCTGCTCAGCAGTCGCATGGTGTTGCCGGTCATGTCCCGCTGGCAGGGGGTGCTGGGGCTGGATTACAGAGACGAACGACTGACCTATCAGGCCGGGCTGCACTTCGAGCAGCCGTTGACCGAGACGATAAGCGGTCACCTCGAGCCGGTAATGGATTATCAGACCCCCTGGCATCATCGACGTGGTGGCCTGCTGCTGTTTCTGGATCACCGAGACTGGATTCTGGGTGCCGGGCAATACCGGGGGCTGTCCGACTGGCAGGGGCAAGCGGGCCGGCAGGAGCGACCGGCATCCGGACGGCTGTGGTTCGGTGAGGGTCGCCTGGGATTTTTGCCGGGTTTGAGTGTGTCGGGGCGGTATTATCAATGGCAGGGGCGGCAACTCAGCCTGTATGGCAGTGGCGATAAAGACAAGGCGGCCTTGTCCCGGCAGTGGTCGCTCAATTATGCGCCCTGGCGAATATTCCGCTTGCAGAGCTCGCTGTTGAGCAACAGCAAGGATAATGTCGAGTCCCGCTTTCGGTTGGGACTAGAGCTGCCGCTGGGAATGGCACCGGGCCGGTGGTGGAAAAGCCTGATGGAAAAGCCGCGCTATGACCGCTATCGGCCGCTGCAGCACCACAAGGTGATGGTGCTGGAACACAGGTAATTTCATCTTATCATTCACGCCTCACGCCTCACGCCTCACGCCTCACGCCTCACTTTTTACAGCCGGCTAAACTCGTCGTTGGCGAAGCTGGTCGGGATCGCCTTCTGCAGCATGGTCAGCAGCAGTATGCCGCGGGTCTCGCCGTCGGCTTCCTGATAGATTGCTTCCAGCCCGGCGAAGGGGCCTTCCGTGATACGCACCTTGTCACCGCTACGGGGAACGTCGCTCAGTTTTTCTCTGAGCTCATCGCTGTCGCAGTGACACATGAGATCATAAACCACCTCGGCGGGCACCTCGCAGGGGCCGCCGCCAAAGCGCACCAGGTTGCGCACGCCACGGGTAGAGCTGATAGTGATGGAGCTGGTTTTGGTCAGATCGGCACGTACGAAGATATAGCCGGGAAACAAGGCTTCGGTCAGCACCACGACTTTGCGCCGGCGCAGTTTCTTGACCTCGGCGTAAGGGTAAAAAGCCTCTATCTCCTGATTGTTCAGGTTCAGCAGTGCCCTCTCTTCTTCCCTGGGACGGCAATGGGCCAGGTACCATCTCTGCATACAAGTTCCCTAAAGCTCGGTTTGACTCGTTATTATGGCAGCACAAAGAAAAAAGGCCACGGCAAGCCGTGGCCTCGAACGGTTTTTGTGGGCCGGGTTACCAGCCTTTGACCACACCGCCCTTGAACAGCTCCAGCGCGGCCTGATAGACCTCTTCGCTCTGATAGGCCTTGATGAAGGTCTGCACCCGCTCGTCGTTCTGGTTGTCTTTGCGGGCGACAATCAGGTTCACGTAAGGAGATTCCTTGTCTTCCACGAACAGGCTGTCCCGCCCGGGCAGCAGATCGATCTGCGAGGCGTAGGTGGTGTTGATCACCGCAAAGGCCACGTCATCCAGCGAGCGGGGCAGCTGAGGCGCTTCCAGTTCGATGATGTTCAGCGCTTTCGGGTTGGCGGTGATGTTCAGGGTGGTGGCTTCCAGGCCAACCGCATCATCCACCTCGATCAGGCCCCGTTGCTCCAGCAGCAGCAGGGTACGGCCCAGGTTGGTCGGGTCGTTCGGTACCGCAACCTTGGCGCCGTCTTCCAGCTCGTCCAATGACTTGATCACCTTGGAATAGGCGGCGATGGGGTAGACGAAGGTGTTGCCCACGGCCACCAGATCGTAACCGCGATCTTCAATCTGCTTGTCGAGATAAGGCTGGTGCTGGAAGGCGTTGAGATCCAGGCTGCCATCGTTCAGGGCCACGTTGGGGGTGACATAATCGCTGAATGACACCAGCTCTACATCCAGGTCGTATTGCTCTTTGGCCACCTTGATGGCGACTTCTGCCACCTGTTCTTCGGCACCGGCAATCACACCCAGACGCAGGGGCTTGGCGGCTGCTTCGGCGGTGTCCTTGGCCTTTTCACCACAGCCGGCCAGGGCCAGAGCAGAGGCCAGTACACTCAGGGTCGCAAACGATTTAAAACCTAACTTCATCGGGTAACTCCTTTTCAATCAACGATGATCTACACGAGCGACCAGGCGTTCGCCGGCGCTTTGAATGATTTGTACCAGTACCACCAGCATCACCACGGTAATCAGCATGATCTGAGGATCGAAGCGCTGATAACCATAACGAATTCCCACATCCCCCAGGCCGCCGCCACCGATGGCACCGGCCATGGCGGAATAGTTCACCAGCGTCACCAGGGTGATGATAATGCCATTGAGCATGCCGGGCAGGGCCTCGGGCAGCAATACCTTGGTGACTATCTGCAGGCGGCGGGCGCCCATGGCCTGAGCCGCTTCCACCAGGCCCGCCGGAATTTCCATCAGGGCGCCTTCCATCAGTCGGGCCACGAAGGGAATGGCGGCCACGGTCAGCGGCACCACGGCGGCAACGGTGCCGATGCTGGTGCCGACTACCATTCGGGTAAAGGGAATAATGGCCACCAGCAGTATGATAAAGGGGATGGAGCGGCCGATATTGACGATGGTGCCCAGTACCTTGTTGAAGGCGGCGTGTTCCCAGATCTGACCGGGCTTGCTGACGTGCAGCGCTATCCCCAATGGAATCCCCAGGGCGCAGGCGATGATGCCCGAGCCAAAGGTCATGATCAGGGTTTCCCACAGGGCGGATAACAGCAGATTAATCATGGCGTCGGACATAACCGAGTAACTCCACCTGAATTTTATGATCCTGAAGATAAGCCAGTGCGGCCCGAGTCTGTGCCGGTTGTCCGTCCAGTTCGGCCAGCATGAAGCCGAATTTGACGCCACCGGCATATTCGATATCGGCACTGAGAATGGTCACATCGACATCGAGATCCCGGCTTAAAATAGAGATAAGCGGGGTGTCCACGGTTTCGCCGGTAAAGCCGAGCCGCACCAGTGGCAGGGCGCCGGTTTCCGGTTCGGTCGACAGCCGCCGCCGATATTCCTCCGGAATGTCCAGGTTAATGGTGGAGGAAATGAAGCGCCGGGCCAGTTCGGTTTTGGCGTTGGCGAAAAACCAGGCCACGTCGCCCTGCTCGACCAGTTCGCCATCGTTGATAATGGCGACCCGGTCGCAGATACTCTTGACCACATGCATCTCGTGGGTGATCAGCAGTATGGTCAGGCCCAGGGTGCGGTTGATGTCTTTCAGCAGGCCGAGAATGGACTGGGTGGTCTGGGGATCCAGCGCCGAGGTGGCCTCGTCGCACAGCAGTACCTTGGGCTTTGGCGCCAGGGCGCGTGCTATGGCGACCCTTTGCTTCTGGCCGCCGGACAGCTCTTTCGGGTAGGCACTGGCTCGATGTGACAGACCCACCAGTTCCAGCAGCTCGTTGACGCGCTGTTTGATGGCGGCCTTGTCCATGCCCGCCAGTTCCAGCGGCAGGGCCACGTTGGCGAACACGGTGCGGGAGGCCAGCAGGTTGAAATGCTGGAAAATCATGCCGATGTTACGACGGGCACGGGGTAGCTCGCCGTTGCTGAGCCGGGTCAGATCCTGGCCGTCGACGAAGACGCCACCCTCGGTGGGGCGTTCCAGCATGTTGACGCAGCGGATCAGGGTGCTTTTGCCGGCACCGGACTCCCCGATAACGCCCATGATCTGGCCGGCGGCCACTTCCAGGTCGATGTTTCTGACGGCGTGGACGGCGGCGTCACCTTCACCGTAGCGTTTACTGATATTGGTTAGCTTTATCATCGGAGGATGAGCCTTTCCGGTATGGTTATTCACTGCTTTAACAGATGAGTGTAGAGACAAGTCATGCAAGCATGACTAATAGCAGTGGATGCTAGGCCGTCTGGACGTCCAAGTCAACGTAAATTTCCCCGGGGAGCCGGTGGGCGGGCGGGGGCCGGTATCTTTCTTGCTAAGTCGCCGGTTCATGGGATAGGGTGATACTTAGACTCGGTCGAGCCGTGTTCAGGGAACGAACTTAAGGGAAAACCATGGGCCAGTATTTTCTGCGTCGGTTATTGTTGCTGTTACCCACCTTTCTGGGCATCACCCTGGTGGTGTTTGCCATCACCCGGTTCGTGCCCGGTGGACCGGTAGAGCGCATGCTGATGGAAAGTCAGTTGCACAGCAGCGAATTCAGTCAGAGTTCTCGCGGCAGCCAGATGCTGTCATCCGAGCAGATTGAAGAACTGAAGGCCTTCTATGGCCTCGACAAGCCGGTGTTCCAGGCCTATTGGGAGTGGCTGGGCAAGCTGGTACGGCTGAATCTGGGCGAGTCGACCCGTTACTACCTGCCGGTGTGGGAGCTGATTCAGGAGCGACTCCCCATCTCTGCTTTCTTCGGCATCTGCACCTTCCTGCTCAGCTATCTGGTGTCCATTCCGCTCGGTATCCTCAAGGCACTGAAACACAACAGCCGCTTCGACAGCATCAGCTCCATGCTGATCTATGCCGGTTATGCGCTGCCGGCCTATGTGGTCGGTATTTTCCTGCTCACCGTATTCTCCTTTCAGCTCGGCTGGTTTCCCATGGGCGGCTTCGTCGGTGATGATTTCTATTATCTGGACGGTTTCTGGCCCAGGGTTTTCAATCTGTTTCACCATGCGCTGTTGCCGTTGATCGCCTACGCCATCGGCGATTTTGCAGTCCTGACCATGACCATGAAAAACAGCCTGATGGAAAACCTGTCGGCGGATTACGTGCGTACCGCCGTGGCCAAGGGGTTGCCCTTTCACAAGGCGGTAACCGGCCATGCCCTGCGCAACAGCATGATCCCCATCGCCAGCCATTTCGGCAACGTGATCTCGGTGTTTTTTGCCGGCTCCTTCCTGATTGAGGTGATTTTCAATATCGACGGTCTGGGACTGCTCGGCTACGAGGCCATCGTCGAGCGGGATTATCCGGTGGTGATGGGCATACTGGCCGTGACCTCGCTGTTGATGCTGGTGGGCAATATACTGTCGGATATCTGCGTGGCGATGGTGGATCCCAGGGTGCGTTTCGATGGCTAGACTGTTCTCCGATCTTACTTACAAGAAGCTGCGCCGCTTTCGCAGCATACGCCGCGGCTACTATGCCTTCTGCCTGTTCATGCTGATGGTGGTGCTGGCGCTGGCGGCCGAGCTGTGGGCCAGCAACCGGGCCTTGCTGGTCAAATACGAAGGCCGGCTCTATTTCCCCGCCTACGGCGCCGTGATCACCGGCGATACCTTCGGGCTCGGTTACCAGTACGAAACCAACTACCGGGAGCTGAAAACCTTATTTGCCGAACAAGCTGCCGAACAGGCCGAGGCCGGTCAACCCGGCAACTGGGTGCTGCTGCCCCTGGTGCCCTGGAGCCCTTATGAGCAGGACTACAGCAGCGGCAGTTATCCGCCCAACGCCCCCAGCCTGGAGCACAGGCACTATCTGGGCACCGACAATTCGGGCCGGGATATTCTGGCCCGGCTGGTATACGGCTTTCGTACCGCCGTGGGTTTCGCCTTTATCGCCCTGACCGCCAGCTATGCCATCGGCGTCTTGCTGGGCTGCGTGATGGGCTTTGTCGGCGGCAAGTTCGATCTGTTGTTTCAGCGCTTTATCGAGATCTGGTCCCAGGTGCCCTTTCTCTACGTCATCATGATACTGGTGTCGTTGACACAACCGAATTTCACGTTGTTTGTGGGTATCAATGTCCTGTTCGGCTGGATGGGTATCACCTGGTATATGCGCACCCTGACCTATCGAGAGAAGGTGCGGGATTACGTGCTGGCGGCCCGGGCACAGGGTGCCGGACTGGGGCGCATTATCGTGCATCATATTCTGCCCAATACCCTGGTGATGATAGTGACGCTGGCACCCTTTACCGTGGTGGCCAATATTTCCTTACTGACGGCGCTGGACTACCTCGGCTTCGGTTTGCCACCGCCCACGCCCAGCTGGGGTGAGCTGCTGCGCCAGGGCGTCAATCATCTGGATGCCCCCTGGATCGTGGCCTCGGTGGTGACGGCGGTGTCGCTGGTGCTGATCACTGTTTCCTTTATCGGCGAGGCCATTCGGGAGGCCTTCGACCCCAAACATTTCTCTCGTTATGAATAGGCAGGGAATGCGATGAAAAAATGGATAACAATACTGAGTACCTGGCTGCTGGCCTTTGGCGTAAGCGCGGCCGAGTTACCGAACCAGCTGGAATGGCTGACCAATAACGAGGATCCCATCTTCGCCTCGCCCGAGGCCAGGCGGGGCGGGGTCTTCAACAGCAGCCTGCAGAGCTTTCCGCTGACTTTCCGTACCGTGGGGCCGGACTCCAACACCTCGTTTCGCTCCTTTATTCTGGAAAATCAGCTCGGCCTCTATGCCCTGCATCCCGACACCGAGCGGCCGATACCGGCGCTGGCGAGCCACTGGGCCTTCGGTGACGACAACAGAACCATGTATTTCAAACTCAATCCGGCCGCACGCTGGTCCGATGGCGAGCCGGTGACCGCCGACGACTTTCTGTTTGCGCGGGAGATGATGCGTTCCGAGGTGATCCGTGCCCCCTGGTACAACAACTACTACACCGAGGAAATCGTCGATATTACCCGATACGACGCACACACCCTGTCGGTTACCGCCGGCAGCCCCAAGAGCCGACGTGAATTGCTCAATACCGTAGGGCTGGCCCCCCAGCCCCGTCACTTTTATGAGCTGACCGACGACTGGGTGCGCCGCTATAACTGGGCCAAGGCACCCGTCACCGGCGCCTATGTGATTGATGATGTCAAACGGGGGCGCTCCATCACCTTCAAACGACTGGATGACTGGTGGGGTAACGAGCTCACCTATTACCGGCATCGTTTTAACGTGGACCGGATCCGTCTGAATGTGGTGCGGGACATGAACATCGCCTATCGGCATTTTCTGCGCGGTGACATCGACACCTTCGGCCTGATACTGCCGGAGTGGTGGCACGACAAAACCGATACCCCCGAATATCGCAAGGGGTTGATCAACCGCATCTGGTTCTACAACGACATTCCGCACGGCGCTCAGGGCTTTCATCTCAATACCGCTCACCCCAGGCTCGGCGATGTGCGGATACGCCGGGGCATCGCTCATGCCATCAACATGCGGCGCATGCTGGACACCATATTGCGCGGCGACTACGAGCGGATGCACACCTTCGGCACCGGCTACGGTGATTTCATGGATACGGATATCCGGGCTCGGGAGTTCGATATCGAGCGGGCTCGGACGCTGTTTGCCGAAGCGGGCTACGACCGTCAGGGGCCGGGCGGCATACTGCACAACGCGGCCGGTGATACGCTCAGCCTGGCGGTCACCTATACCACGCCCGAACATACCGCCCGGCTGGCTATTCTGCGGGAAGAGGCGCGCAAGGCGGGGCTGGATCTGCAACTGAACCTGGTGGACGGCGCCAGTGGCTTCAAGGTGATGCTGGAGAAAAAACACGAGGCGGCTTGGTTGGGTTGGGGCGGTAGCGGCCTTTACCCCCAGTACTGGGAGTTCTTCCACTCGGTGAACGCGGATCAACCGCAGACCAATAACCTGTTCAACATCAGCGATGCGGAACTGGACACCCTGATAGAGCAATACCGGGTGACCATGGATCTGGATGCCAAGGCCGGTATTTCTCGCCGGATACAGCGACGAGTGCACGAGCTGGCGATCTTTATTCCCGGTTATCAGGTGCCCTATACCCGCGAGGCCTACTGGCGTTATGTGCGTCTGCCCGAGCACAAGGGGACGCGCCATTCGCCATCGCTGTTCTGGCCGATGGAAGGGGCGCCCCACAGCACCGGTGGCCTGTTCTGGATTGATGACGCGCTGAAGGCGGAAGTTGAAGCGGGCAAGCGCAGCTTCGAACCGGTATTGGAAATTGATGAAACCTGGCGGCAGAAGGAGCACTGATGGAGCCGCTGCTGGAAGTCGAAAACCTGGCGGTCAGCTTTACCACCGAGGCCGGCCGGTTTCGGGTGGTGGACGATGTCAGTTTTTCGCTGGCCTCGGGTCAGACCCTGGGCCTGGTCGGTGAGTCCGGTTGTGGCAAGAGTGTGACGGCGCTGAGTCTGCTGGGGCTGCTGCCCAGGCCGGCAGGCGAGGTAGTGGGCGGCCGGGCACGGTTTCAGGGACAGAACCTGCTGACCCTGACGGCCGAGCAACGCTATCGGGTCCGTGGCAACAAGATAGCCATGATCTTTCAGGAGCCGATGACGGCGCTGAATCCGGTGCATACGGTCGGGCGCCAGTTGATGGAGGTCTATCGGTTACACAGACCCGAACTGGGCAAACGGGCGCAAAAACAGGCGGCGGCGCAGATGTTGCGCCAGGTGGGTATACCGGAAGCCGAGGCGAGGCTGCAAGCCTATCCGCACCAGCTGTCCGGCGGCATGCGGCAGCGGGTGATGATCGCCATGGCCCTGGCCTGCGAACCGGACCTGCTGATCTGTGATGAACCGACCACGGCGCTGGATGTGACCATTCAGGCGCAGATACTGCATCTGATCCGCGAACTGCAGCAGAGAACCGGCATGGCGGTGTTATTCATTACCCACGATCTGGGCGTGGTGGCCCAGGTCTGCGATCAGGTGCTGGTGATGTATGCGGGCCGCAGTGCCGAACAGGCCGATGTCTTTACCCTGTTCGAGCGACCGGTGCATCCTTATACCAAGGGACTGCTGTCGGCCATTCCTCGACTCGATCAACCCGGCAAGACGGAGCTTGCCACCATCAAAGGCCAGGTACCGTCGCTTGAAGAGCAGCAGGAAGGCTGCCGTTTCGCCAATCGCTGTCCTTACATGACCGAGCGCTGTCGGCGGCAACCGGCAGTGGAACGGGTAGAGGAGGCGCATCATGTCTGGTGTCATCACTGGCGGGAGTTACGTCGATGAGTGAACTGCCGAAAGCAGGCATGAGCCCGCGGATGCAAGCGGCTTCGAGCCCGGAGCTGGAAGCCGCCAGGAGCCCGTTATTGAAAATAGAAGGGCTGCAGCAGCACTTTACCCTGGGGAGTGGCCTCTTGCGCCGTGGCAAAACCCTGTATGCAGTGGATGGGGTCAGTCTGGAGCTGGACGCGGGCAAAACCCTGGGCCTGGTGGGGGAGTCCGGTTGCGGCAAGTCGACCCTGGCTCGCAGCCTGCTCAAGCTGCACGAACCCAGTGGCGGGCGTATTCTGTTTGAGGGGCGGGATATCACCGATTACAGCCGTTCACGGATGCGGCCCCTGCGCCAACAAATGCAGCTGGTGTTTCAGGATCCTCAGGAGTCGCTCAATGGCCGCCATACCATAGGTACCATACTGCAGGAGCCCTTCATTATTCACGGGCTGGGCACGGCGGCGGAACGCAAGCAATGGGCGGCCGAGCTGCTGGAACGGGTCGGCTTGCCGGCCTCGGCGCTGGAGCGTTACCCTCATGAATTTTCCGGTGGTCAGCGGCAACGCATCGGCATAGCCCGGGCCATGGCGCTCAAGCCTCGGCTGCTGGTCTGTGATGAGGCGGTGTCGGCACTGGATGTCTCGGTGCAGTCCCAGATCCTCAATCTGTTGCTGTCGCTGCAACAGGAATACCAGCTGGCCATGCTGTTTATTGCCCATGACCTGTCGGTGGTAAAACACATCTCGGATCATATAGCAGTGATGTATCTGGGGCGTATCGTCGAGCTGGCGCCGGCAGAAGAATTATATCGTCGCCCCCTGCATCCCTACACGCGCGCCCTGCTCGCCGCTATTCCGGAGCCGGATCCCCGCCGGCGCAAGGTGCCGACTGTGCTGTATGGCGAGCCCCCCTCACCGGCCAGTCCGCCGTCCGGCTGTCACTTTCGTACCCGTTGCCCTTATGTGGGAGAACGCTGCATTGCCGAGGTTCCAGCGCTTATCGGTGAGGAGCACAGCGTCGCCTGTCATTTTCAGCGGGAGATAGAGCGTGGACAACGGCTGGCTCAACCGCCCCAGGGCTGTGATATTATTGCCACTGTAACTGCGTCTTAACCCATTGCGTCTTAAACCATAGGAACTTCTAGTGACTACAGCGGCAATTTTTCTGGACCGGGATGGTGTCATCAATCAGGACACCGGCTACGTGTCCCACAGTGACGACTTTATCTTTATCGATGGCGTGATCGACGCCATGAAACAACTGAAGCAGAAAGGCTATCAGCTGGTGGTGGTCACCAACCAGTCGGGTATCGCCCGTGGTCTGTTCAGTGAAGATGACTTTATCCGCCTGACCGAATGGATGGACTGGTCACTGGCCGATCGGGGCGTGGATCTGGATGGCATCTATTTCTGCCCGCATCATCCTACCGAAGGTCAAGGTCCCGAAACTCAGGTGTGCGATTGTCGCAAGCCGGCGCCGGGCATGTTTCTGGAGGCCGCCGAGGAGCTGAACATCAATCTGGCCGCCTCTTATATGGTGGGTGACAAGGTCTCGGACATGAAGGCTGCCGCAGCGGCGGGTGTCGGCCACAAGATCCTGGTGCGTACCGGCAAGGAAATTACCGCCGAAGGCGAGGCTCTGGCGGAAGCTGTCTATCCGTCGCTGGTCGAATTTGCGCAGAATGCCGCCGATCTGACGTAATATTTAGCATATCGAATAAAAACCAACCGGACGGTTGGTTTTTATTAAAAAAGCCCTTGCGCAAAATCGGGCGCTCCCTATAATGCGCATCCACTGACACGGGGCAACACGCCTACGGTCACAAGGGTTTGAGAGACAGAAGATTAAGTCGCTTTAAACACTTGACGAACAATACGGAATGCGTAGAATACGCATCCCTGACCAGAACCACGGTCACGCTCTTTAACAATTTATCAAGCAAACTGTGTGGGCACTCGCAGGTAGTTGGGAAACAAAAAAATATTGTTTTTCAATGTCTTGTCGAAGTGCACTAGAAATAGCAGCAATCCAGATATATTCATTGAGCATCAAGTCTTTAATTGAAGAGTTTGATCATGGCTCAGATTGAACGCTGGCGGCAGGCCTAACACATGCAAGTCGAG
>NZ_JAFBBE010000017.1 GCF_016907015.1 Oceanisphaera litoralis | reverse complement strand
ATGGCGCGGTTCCATGGTGTTGCCACCAAGTACCTAGATAACTATCTGGCTTGGCGGCGATTCTTTGAAACTCACACTAACCCGAATGAAAACAGCATCTTATTGGCACAGACACAGTTAACGCATACATAGCCAATCCGATTGGTATTATTGCACCAAGTTCGCCACCTGACGCAACCAGCGCTGCTCCAGCGGCACCAGCGACGCGGCGCCAAACTTTGCCTCGGCGGCGTTGCTGTGCCAGGCCCAGGACTGATTACCGTAGTCGAAATGCCACCATTCGCTGGCCAGATTGGTAAAACCGACATGCGTCATCACGCTGTGCAACAGGCGACGGTTCTCGATGACGTCGGCCTCTCTGGGAGACGGCTTGCCGATGGCCTCGAAGGCGGCGCTGTAGGACCAGGGGCTGATATCGTCAAATTCGGTACCCATGTCGAGCTGATTGCCTTCACCGTCGCACAGGGTGACATCGACAGAGCCACCGGTCAGATGAGGGCTGGGTGCCTCGGGCGAGCTGCTGGGCGGTGCCACGAAATGCCGGGTACGCGCCAGCAACTCGGCCTCACTGTCGCCGGCGTGATGTTCCCGCATGGCTGCAGACAGAGTATTGAACAGATATTGCTGCACCATGAGTGGTCGCCAGCCGTCCAGCACCACCAGCTCAATGCCGGCAGGCAGCAAGCGGGCCGCCTTGTGCAATTGTGCCGAGACCGAGCGACGCACATAACAGTCGCTCAGCGCCCCGGGCACGCCCAGATGGAAATAGGCCGGGTAAACACGCAACGGCGCGGTCACCAATCCCAGCGGCACCAGCGGTTCATCGCTTTCGGCAATGGGTAAGGAATGCAGTTGCGGCCAGTTCGGCTCGGGTTGGGCCAGAATGGCCTGGGACAAGAAATTCATTTGTTTCGCCAAGGGTTGGGGGGGATGGTTCAGACTCGCCAATTACGGCGTTTTTTGCAAGCGGCTGCCCACCCACCGATGAAGTTAAAGATCCCGGATAAAGGACTTGTCCAGTTGCTTGAAGGCCAGACTGAGGGCTTCTCCCAGTTCGAAATAACGAGGCCGGGCTATCGGCTCCTTGATGGGCACGCCGGCGGCGGCGATTTTTGCGTACAGCTGGCGATACCAGTTCACCAGCGTGGGCGGCAGCCGGGTATCGGCCCGCCTGCCCAGCCAGTACAGCCCCTGCACCGGCAGGCTGGCGAGAAACAGTACCGAGGCGACCACACCGGGCCAGTAGCGGGGATCCCCCAACTGAAACTGCACCAGCAGGCTCAGGGTGATCAGGGCCGGCATGGCTTTTATCCCCACACGGGTCGCCGACATCACTCTATATTCCGGAAACAGCGCCGCCAGTTGTCGCTCTTTCGGCCAGACATCGAGGTAGTCGCTGCCTCTGTGCAGGATAGCGGTAAAAGTGCTCATGATACCTCCGGGGCTGGACACCAGTTGGCAGGCCAGTAGCCATTAATGGACCCAGGTCAAAAAAAAGAACGTATGTGCTGTTATTTTACAATACGACAAAGGTATTATCCCACCTACATTGTTACGCTCCGGCGTAGCCGATAGCAGTCAGGGATGGTAAGGGCGTTGTTCCCGATTGAACATACGCTTTACTCTGAAGGATTTAGAGTTGCACCGACATGTATTGCCCGAAACCTTGTTTCGGGCAGAAAATTTGTGATAATCCCTGATGAAAGGTTGATTGATGAATAATAAGCTGGTTCTTGTGCTTAACTGCGGCAGCTCGTCGCTCAAATTCGCTATTCTCGATGCCGAAAGCGGCGCCGAAAAACTCTCCGGTCTGGCCGAATGTTTCTATCTGCCCGAAGCCCGTATCAAGTGGAAACTCGACGGTAACAAGGGCAGTGCCGAGCTGGGCGCCGGTGCCGCCCACCAGCAGGCACTGGACTTTATCGTCGACAAGTTGCTGATGCCAAACCCGGCGCTGATGGCCAATTTATGCGCCGTGGGCCACCGGGTGGTACACGGCGGTGAAAAATTCACCCAATCGGTACTGATTGACGAGTCGGTGATCCAGGGCATCGAAGACTGTGCCAGCCTGGCACCACTGCATAACCCGGCCCACCTGATCGGCATCGCCTCGGCACGCCACTCCTTTCCCGAACTGCCCCAGGTGGCGGTGTTCGATACCGCCTTTCACCAGTCCATGCCCGACTCGGCCTATCTCTATGCCATTCCCTATCACTTGTATCGGGAACACGGCATTCGTCGCTACGGCATGCACGGCACCAGCCATTACTATATCACCCAGGAAACCGCCAAACGACTGGACAAGCCGGTATCCGAGCTGAATATCATCAGCTGCCATCTGGGCAACGGCGCCTCTGTCTGTGCCATCAAGAACGGTGAGTCGGTCGATACCTCCATGGGCCTGACCCCGCTCGAAGGGCTGGTGATGGGGACCCGTAGCGGTGATATCGACCCGGCCATCATCTTCCACCTGCACGATAACCTGGGCTACAGCACCGATCGTATCAATACCATGCTGACCAAGGAGTCCGGCCTGCTGGGTCTGACCGAACAAAGCAGCGACTGCCGCTTCGTCGAAGACAATTATGAGCAACTGCCCGAGGCCAAACGGGCACTGGATATATTCTGTTACCGTCTGGCCAAATATATTGCCGGCTATGGCTGCGCGCTGGATGGCCGCCTCGATGCCATCGTCTTTACCGGCGGCATCGGCGAGAACTCCGGCCTGGTGCGGGAGCTGACGCTGTCAAAACTGAGCCTGCTGGGCGTGAAGCTGGATCCGGAGGCCAACCTGGCCGCCCGTTTCGGCAAGGCCGGGCTCATCACCACCGCCGAGAGCACCCCCGCCTGGGTGATTCCGACCAACGAGGAATGGGTGATCGCCCAGGATGCGCTGGCGCTGTCGTGTGCTCAACCACTTTCAGCCCAACAGTAAGGGAACCAGAATGGCCAGAACCATCATGCTCATCCCCGTCAGCGGCGGTGTCGGGGCCACCTCGGTCAGCCTCGGCATGGTCCGCGCCATGGAGCGTAACGGGGTTAACGTCAGTTTTTTCAAGCCGGTGTCCCAGCCACACCATCGCAGCAAGGTACAGGATCATTCCTCGGCGGTGATCGCCAACGGCTCCAATATCACGCCGCCGGAGCCCTTCGCCCTGAGTTATGCCGAAAGCATGATTTCCAGAGGCAACCTGGACGTGCTGCTGGAAGAAATCGTCGCCCGGTTTGAAAGGCACGTATTGGACAGCAGTGCCGAAGTGGTGGTGGTGGAAGGACTGATCCCCACCGATAAACAGCCCTTTGCCAACCGCATCAATTACGATGTGGCCAAGGCGCTGGATGCAGATATGGTGTTCATCACCCAGCCCGGCAACGACAACAGCCAGCAGTTGAAAGAGCGCATCGAGCTGGCCTGCGCCAGCTTCGGCGGCATGCTCAACAAGCGTATCATCGGCTGCATCATCAACAAGGTCGGCGCTCCCATGGATGAGCAGGGCAATACCCGCCCCGATCTGACCGAGATGTTCAACCCCAGCAGCAAAAGTGTGCATTACATCCCCAATCTGGAGATATTGCAGGTCTTCGGCAAGACACCGCTGCGCATTCTCGGCTGCGTCCCCTGGAATGCCCAGCTGGTATCACCGAGGGCGGTGGATCTGGCACGCCACCTGGATGCCACCATCATCAACGAAGGTAAGCTCCACAGCCGCCGGTTGCAGAGTGTTACCTTCTGCGCCCGCGCCCTGCACAACATGGTGCAGCACTTCAGGCCCGGCAGTCTGCTGGTGGCCTCGGGCGATCGCTCGGACGTGATCGTCTCGGTCTGCCTGGCCGCGATGAACGGGGTCAAGATCGGCGCCCTGCTGCTCACTGGCGGCTATCATCCCGAGCCACAGATCATGGATCTGTGCCAGCGGGCCATCGAAACCGGGCTGCCGATACTGATGGTCAATACCAATACCTGGCAGACCGCCGTCAGCCTGCAGCACTTCAACCTGGAAATACCGGTGGACGATCGGGGTCGCATCGAGCGGGTGCAGGATTACATGGCCAGCCATATCGACAAGCACTGGATAGAATCCCTCAGCGCCAAGTCGACCCGCAGTCGTCGTCTGAGCCCGCCGGCGTTCCGCTATCAGCTGACCGAACTGGCCCGTCGCGCCGCCAAACGCGTGGTGCTGCCGGAAGGGGAAGAGCCGCGCACCATCAAGGCCGCCGTCATCTGTGCCGAACGGGGCATTGCCCGGCCGGTCCTGCTCGGCAACAGAGAAGAGATACTGCGCGTCGCCGCCCAGCAGGGCGTGGCGCTGGATGAGCGGGTAGACATCGTCGACCCGGTTCAGGTACGGGAACACTATGTGGAGCGGCTGGTGGAGCTGCGCAAGGCCAAGGGCATCACGGAAGTGGTGGCCCGGGAGCAGCTGGAAGACAATGTGGTGCTCGGCACCATGATGCTGGAGCGCGACGAAGTCGATGGCCTGGTATCCGGCGCCATCAATACCACCGCCAACACCATACGCCCACCGCTGCAGATCATCAAAACCGCGCCCGGCTCGTCGCTGGTGTCGTCGGTGTTCTTCATGCTGCTGCCGGATCAGGTGCTGGTATACGGAGATTGCGCCATCAACCCGGATCCCACCGCCGAGCAGCTGGCGGAAATCGCCATTCAGTCGGCCGAATCGGCCCTGGCCTTCGGCATAGAGCCGCGGGTGGCGATGATTTCCTACTCCACCGGTACTTCCGGTACCGGCGCCGATGTGGACAAGGTGCGTGAAGCTACTCGTCTTGCCCAGGAGAAACGCCCGGATCTGGTGATCGACGGCCCGCTGCAATACGACGCGGCCATCATGGAGAACGTGGCCAAGTCCAAGGCGCCCAACTCGCCGGTGGCGGGCAAGGCGACCGTGTTCATCTTCCCGGATCTGAACACCGGCAACACCACCTACAAGGCGGTACAGCGCTCGGCCCAACTGGTGTCCATCGGCCCCATGCTGCAGGGCATGCGCAAGCCGGTGAACGACCTGTCGCGTGGCGCCCTGGTCGACGACATCGTCTACACCATCGCCCTTACCGCCATTCAGTCCGCCCAGCTGTCGGAGAAGGCCAGGGTCTGAGGCTTGCCGCCGTTCAATATGGGTCATCCCCGCGAAGGCGGAGAACCCTTAAACAGGACACTGGATTCCCGCCTCTGCGGGAATGACAACAGCCAGTCCTGACATTCTGTCCGCCTCTCGTACCTGGTGTATTCACGGTCGCTGAGAGGCGGCTTTTTTTTGCTCGGTTCAAAGATGGCTACCCCCCGCCGCCCCAAAATAAAAATCTTTTCCTTATCATGAAAACTGGTAACTTAACTCTTTTCACACAAGGAGATAAACCATGTCTGCAGTGACTTTTCAGGGTAATTCCGTCGCCGTTTCCGGTCAGTTCCCTCAGGCCGGCCAGTCCGCACCCGATTTCACCCTGACCGGTGCCGATCTCAATGATATCCGTCTGGCTGATTTCAAGGGCCAGAAACTGCTGCTCAACATCTTCCCCAGCGTAGATACCGGCGTTTGTGCGACCAGCGTACGCACCTTCAACGAGAAAGCCGCCGCCCTGAGCAACACCAAGGTTCTGTGTGTGTCCATGGATCTGCCCTTCGCATTCGGCCGTTTCTGCGCAGCCGAAGGCATCGAAAATGTACAGGCTGCATCCGCCTTCCGTCACAGCGAATTCCTGAATGCCTACGGCGTGGCCCTGAGCGATGGCGCCCTGCGTGGCCTGGCTGCCCGTGCCGTGGTGTGCATCGATGAGCAAGGTAAAGTGGTTTACGGCGAACGCGTTGCCGAACTGACTGACGAACCGGCCTACGACGCCGCCATAGCAGCGCTGTCCTGATCCTGCCGGATCCCTGCCCGATCTGTTTTTTGATTTAATATCAACAGACTAGCGATACTGTCCGGGGTAATCTACAGACTTACTCACAGTTTATGTGGATAACCCCGGCTTTTTTTCTGCCTTTTTTCCCCTCGCCATCCCCCCTCCCGGTGCCGTATATCTGTAAGTCTCTGTTATTCTGATGGTGTATTATCGATCAAGACAGCATCGGATCTGGCTGGTATCACCTGGCTACCCGATATCAACCTGGCTGAAAGAGGGAAGATGCATGAATATACTGCTTACCGGTGGTACCGGCTTTATCGGCCATCGCCTGATGAGCCACCTGCGGCCTCATCATCAGGTGACCGTGTTGAGCCGTACGCCGAACAAGGTCTATCTGCGCCTGGGCCACGACATCAAGGCCCTGTCTTCTCTCGACCAGCTGGACAACCTCGATGATTTTGATGCGGTGATCAACCTGGCCGGTGAGCCCATCGCCGACAAGCGCTGGTCCCCGGCTCAGAAAGAGCGGATTTGCCAGAGCCGCTGGCAAATTACCCAACAGCTGGTCGACAAACTCAAGGCCGGTCAGCAGCCTCCCAAGGTGCTGATCAGCGGCTCGGCGGTTGGCTTTTACGGCCGCCAGGACGATGCCCTGGTAGATGAAGACTCCCGCCCGCATGAGGAATTCAGCCATCAAGTCTGTGCCCAGTGGGAACAACTGGCCCAGGCAGCCGAAAGTGAGCAGACCCGGGTGTGTCGTATTCGACTCGGCGTGGTACTGGGCGCCGAAGGCGGCGCCTTGAAGAAAATGCTGCCCGGTTACCGGCTTGGCCTCGGTGGCCCCATCGGCTCCGGCAAGCAGTACATGTCCTGGATCCACATCGAGGATGTGGTGAATCTGATCCTGTTCCTGCTGGAGCATGAGGAATGTAACGGCCCCTTCAATGCCACCGCCCCCGAGCCTATCACCAACGAACATTTCAGCCACAACCTGGCCCGGGTGCTGGGCAAGCCGCACTTTGCCCGCGTTCCCGCCTGGGCGATGCGGCTGCTGTTCGGAGAAATGGCCGAACTGCTGCTGACCGGCCAGCGGGTGATGCCGGTGCGGCTACAGCAGGCCGGATTTCACTTCCGTTATCCCACGCTCGACAAGGCACTGAAAGAAACCCTGTGCACGCCTCAAAGCCGCTAACACCGGCTCATCCCCACTGCCGCAGTGGTCCCATCAGGGTAGCGCGGGTGATGCCACCGGCGCGACCGGTGAACAGCAGCAGCGCGGCGCCAAGCAGCGGTAATCCCAGCCAGATTTGCGGGTGCGGCTGCCATGGCAGGCCCAGCCACCAGGGCAAGAGCACCGCCACACACAACTCCACCGCCAGCGCCGCCGCCAGTCCCGACACCAGGCCGGCCGCCAGCCATTCCCAGCGCAGTGACGCCACTATCAGCCGCTCGCCCGCGCCCAGGGTGCGCAACAGCACCAGCTCGCGCCGGCGGCTTTCCAGGGTGGTTTCCATCTGGGCAAGCAGCACCAGCAGGCTGGCACCGGTCACCAGCGCCATGAGCACCAGCAGCGCCTGACTGACCTGGGCCAGCACTTGTCGCAATTGTGCCAGCAAGGCGTCCACATCCAGCAGGGTGACGGTGGGAAAGGCCCGGATCAGGGAAACGTCAACCGCCTTCTGCTCTGGCGGCAGATAGAAACTGGCCAGCCAGGTGGCCGGATAATCCTCCAGCACATCGGGGCTGAAAATCAGATAGAAGTTGGGCTTCATGCTGTCCCAGTCCACCTCGCGCAGGCTCCGCACTTCGGCCGACACCGATTGACCGGCCAGATCCAGCGTCAGCCGATCGCCAAGGCCGATCCCCAGCCGTTCCGCCAGCCCCGATTCGACCGAGACGCTACCCGGCTGCAGTGTCCAGTCCCCCAGCAGAATGCGGTTACCCTGCGGCAGCTGCTTGCTGTAGGTCAGGTTCAGCTCACGCCCCATACCTCCCCCCCGATTGCTGTCTACATCTGTCACCGTCTGCCTGTCGTTGATGGCGCTCAGGCGACCGCGCACTACGGGATAAAACTGCGAGCTGTCGAGCCCGGCCAGCCCCAGTCTCTGGCGCAGCGGATCCAGCTCGTGGGCAGCGATGTTGATCAGGAAGCGGTTGGGGGTATCCGGCGGCAACCGGGCCAGAAAGCCGTCCGTCAGCTCGCCGCGTACCACCCACAGCAGGGTGCCGAGAAACAGCGCCAGCGCCACCCCGCCAAACTGCACCAGGGTGGTCAGGCGCGCCCGTTGCAAGCGGCCCAGCGCCAGCCGAAAACCGATGCTGCCACGCCGACGCCGGGCCAGCGCCAGCATCAGCCAGCACAGGCCGCCCAGCAGGCTCATCAGAGCAGTCAGTCCCAGCAGCAGTCCCATGGCCAGCCCCGCATCACCGGCAAACAGCCAGCTCAGTACGAAGGTGCCCGTGAGCAGGATGCCGGCGCTCCACCAGGGCGAGATCCGGATTTCGGCCTCGGAACGCAACACCCGCAACGGCGGCACCCCGAGCAGCCGCCCCATGGGCACCACCGACAGCATCAGGGTGGTCAGCACCGCCAGACCCGCCGCCACGGCAAAGGGCGTGAGCGAGGGCGGCGGCAGGGGCATCGCCAGCGCCTCGCCCAGGCTCAGCAGAATCAGCTTGTGCAGGCCGTAACCGACGAGACCGCCCAGTACGGCACCCAGCAGCAGCAGGGTCAGCAACAGGCGACTCAGCCAGCCAATCAGCTGACGACGCCCCGCGCCCAGGGTTTTCAGCAGCGCAATCCGATCCTGCTCACGCCGGGAGAAGTAGCCCAGGGCAATGGCCATGGCCAGAATGCCGAGCAGCACCCCGGTGAGCGAGGCCAGCCGGAAAAACTGCTCGGCCCGGGTAAGAGAGCGGGCAACCGGAGTATCCGCATCATTCGGACCGCGCCATTGCTGACCGGCCTGTAGCCGCGGCCGCAACCAGTCGGCATAGGCCCTCAGCTGTGCCTCGCCCCCCTTGAACAGGTAGCGATAGCGCACCCGACTGCCTTCCATCAGCACCCCGGTGGCGGCCAGGTCATCCAGGTGAATCATGGCCCTCGGCGCCAGTAGCATAGGCGAAAAGCCCTCATCCGGCTCCCTGACCAGCTCGCCGGCCACCTCCAGCTCGGTATTGCCCAGCTCCAGCCGATCCCCCGGCGTCAGCTGCAACAGCGCCAGCAACCGGGCCGACAGCCAGATGGTGCCAGGCCGTACCCTGCCTGCCGGTGCCAGCGCCAGCTCGCCATAGAAGGGAAAGGCATCATCCACCGCCCGCACGCTGGCCAATTGCAGCTCATCGCCGGCAAAGAGCACGCTCTGAAACGACTGGGTACGGGACACCGCCAGCCCCCGCCGCTCGGCCTCGATCAGCCAGGCGGGATCGGCGGCACGACTGCCGGACAGGATACGGTCGGCGGCAATGTAGTCCCGGCCCGACACCTTGAGCGCCTGATCCAGTCTATCCGCCACCAGGGTCACGCTGAGCATGCTGGCAACACTGAGTGCCAGCGCCAATATGAAGAGTCGTAGCGGCCCACGCCCCGCCTCGCGCCAAATCAGTCCCAGACCCAGGCTACGCATGCTGCTCCTCCAGACGACCGGCGGTCATCAGCAGCCGCCGCTCGCAGCGGCTCGCCAGCGCCTCGTCGTGGGTCACCATCAGCAGGGTAGTGCCGTGTTTACGGTTCAACTCGAACAGCAGCTCGATGATCTGGGCCCCGGTATGATGATCCAGGTTGCCGGTAGGCTCGTCCGCCAGCAGTATATCCGGCCGAGTCATGAAGGCCCGGGCGATGGCCACCCGCTGCTGCTCGCCGCCGGACAGCTGGCCGGGAAAATGCCGCAGTCGTGCGTTCAACCCCACCTGCTCCAGCAGTTCCCGGGCCCTTTGTTCGCCATCGTCGCGGCCCTGCAATTCGGCAGGCAGCATGACGTTTTCCAGCGCGGTCAGGGTGGGCAGCAGCAGGAAGGACTGAAACACGAAGCCGATATGATGGCCCCGCAGCCGGGCGCGCTGCTCTTCGTCCAGGGCAGACAACGACTGACCACTGATTTCGATCTCGCCTTCGGTGGCGCTGTCCAGTCCGGCCAGCAGCCCGAGCAGGGTCGACTTGCCGGAGCCGGACGCCCCCACCAGGGCCACGCTCTGGCCGGGCTTGACTTCCAGCCCTATCCCCTCAAGGATGGTGAGTGATTCGTCGCCCAAAAGCACCCTGTGGGTCAGCCCGGCCACCTTGATAATCGGAGAAGTCGTCATGCCTCGTATCCTTCTGCTGATACTGCTGTTGGTGTCATCTGTTACCCATGCTAACACCGTCCTTATTCTCGGCGACAGCCTCAGTGCCGGTTATCGCATGAGCGCCGAACAGGCCTGGCCTCGCCTGCTGGCGGCGCAATGGCGGGCGGAAGGCCGCAAGGTAGAGGTGGTGAACGCCAGCGTCAGCGGCGACACCACCCAGGGCGGGCTGCAACGGCTGCCGCCCCTGCTCGAACGCCATCAACCCTGCCTGGTGGTGCTGGAGCTGGGCGGCAACGACGGCCTGCGTGGTCTGCCGCCGCCGCTTATCGAGCGTAACCTGAAGGCGTTGATCCAGCTGGCGGACAAGGCCGGCGCCAGGGTGGTGCTGACCGATATCCGGCTCCCCCCCAATTATGGTCGCCGTTACCTGCAACAGTTTGAGCCCATCTTCGGCAAGCTGGCCGAAGCGCATCGGCTCCCCCTGTTACCGTTTTTTGTGTCTCCGCTGATCGGTGAAAACGGCATGATGATGGACGACGGTATTCATCCCACCGCCAGCGCCCAGCCGCTGATCGCTCGACAGGTGCACGAGTTTCTCACCCCCTACCTGGAACATTAACCGAGAGAGCAGGTGTCGGGGTAGCACAAAAAATCAGTGGCTGAAAGGCGGGCATGAGAAACAGAAAAGCCGCTGCATTTCTGCAGCGGCTTTTCTTGATTCCACAAATAAGTGGTGGAGCTACGCGGGATCGAACCGCGGACCTCTTGCATGCCATGCAAGCGCTCTCCCAGCTGAGCTATAGCCCCGAATTCGGGTCAGATTGTTTTGGTGGAGCTACGCGGGATCGAACCGCGGACCTCTTGCATGCCATGCAAGCGCTCTCCCAGCTGAGCTATAGCCCCATAACAATGCTGTTTTACTGGTGTTCTCTGCCATTTGGTGGAGCTACGCGGGATCGAACCGCGGACCTCTTGCATGCCATGCAAGCGCTCTCCCAGCTGAGCTATAGCCCCATTTGGCAGATATTTCTTTTTAAATTGCGATAAGTGGTGGAGCTACGCGGGATCGAACCGCGGACCTCTTGCATGCCATGCAAGCGCTCTCCCAGCTGAGCTATAGCCCCGCTTATCTTTCTTCCCGGACCCTGTCCGTTCAGACGAGGCGCATAATAGGCAGGGTGCCTTTTAGTGTCAACAGGAAAATAAAAAAAGCCGTCCAACCAGTCGTTTTTTAACCGCACTGATGAGATTACCACCAACTCGAGCCGCAAGCTGTACAGTATGCTTTACTGAGTTCCGGGATTCGGGATTCGGGATTCGTAAAATCGTCACTCCGGCGCAGGCCGGAGTCCATCGCATGATCTGCCACGCCAATAAACAATATACGAGTCTGCACAATGGATTCCTGCCTTCGCAGGAATGACATCTGCGGACTCGGGGCATCAACCCCGAGCTCCGGTTTTATTCCCCAGTCCCAAGTCCCTGATCCCGGAACCAACTCACCAGCTGGAGCCGATCACCAACAGCACCAGCAGCGGGCATACAATACGCACATACCAGGGCCAGATGCGCCAGAAGGTGCTGCCCGCCAGTTCGGGCGAGCCCTGCACCAGCTCTTCAAACAGCTTGGCCCGGCCCCACATCCAGCCGCCCAGCACGCAGAAGCCCAGGCCGACCAGCGGTTGAATATTCTGGGTCGACAGCCGGATCACCAAGCCGAAAAGGGCACCGAAATTCAGGCAGATGACCACGCTGAACAGCGCCAGGGCACCGCCCAGCAGCCAGGTCATCAGCGGGCGCGGCGCCTTGAAGCGTTCGATGCTGTAAGACACCGGCACTTCCAGCATGGAAATGGACGAGGTCAGCGCCGCTATGCCCATCAGCACGAAGAACACCAGCGCCATCAGCAGCCCTATCGGCCCCATGGTATCGAACAGCGCCGGCAGCACCACAAACACCAGGGTATCGGAACTGAGCAGGCTGCCGTCTTCCGCGAAAATGGTGACGCCGTTGTTCATGGCCACAAACATCGCCGGCAGTATCACCAGTCCCGCCAGAAAGGCCACGCCGGTGTCGAGCAGCGTCACCTGAAAGGCGGTGCGAGGAATATTTTCCTGCTTGTTCAGATAGGAGCCGTACATCAGCATGGAGCAACCGCCGATGGTCAGCGAGAAAAAAGCCTGGCCCATGGCGCTGATCAGCAGCTCCGGCTCCAGCACCTTGCTGAAGTCCGGCACCAGGTAGTGCTTCAGCCCGGTCATGGCGCCGTCTTGCGTCAGTATGTAGAAGAACAGCAGCAGGAACAGCACAAACAGCGCCGGCATCAGCCGCGCCGACCAGCGCTCTATGCCCCGTCGTACCCCGGCCTGCACCACCAGAATGGTGATCAGATAGAATACCAGGGTCCAGACGATGTTGCGCCCCAGCCCGAAGGCCTGCAGCCATTCGGTGGCGGCATCCCAACCCAGAAGGCGGGTCACCGCCGCCGCCAGAAAGGCCAGCAGCCAGCCGGCGACGATGGCGTAAAAGGACAGCACCAGGCTCGGCACCAGCATGCCCGCATAGCCGACCAGCGAGGCCAGGGCCTTTTGCCGCGGCGTGCGACCCAGCTGGCGTACCGAGTCCACCGGGTTGGCCTGGCCGTAACGGCCGATGGCCACCTCCATGACCAGCATCGGAAAGGCCAGCAGCATCACCAGCACCAGATAGGCCAACAGAAAGGCGCCACCGCCGTTGCTGGCCGCCTGGGTCGGAAAGCCCCAAATGTTACCCAGCCCGACGGCCGCCCCGGCGGCGGCCATGATAAAGCCGAAGCGCGAGCCAAAGTGTTCTCTCACTGTCTTTTCCTTATATTTCTATTTCATCAAGGGGTTATGTTTGCCGGTAGCTCATCCTGCCTGGGCCAGGCATTGATGACCGCCTTGACCAGGGTGGCCAGGGGAATGGCAAAGAACACGCCCCAGAAACCCCAGAGACCGCCGAACACCAGCACTGCCACGATAATGGCGATGGGATGCAGGTTGACCGCCTCCGAAAACAGGATTGGCACCAGCACGTTGCCATCCAGCGCCTGAATGATGCCGTAGGCGATAATCAGATAGAAGAAGGGCGGCGTAAAGCCCCACTGAAACAGCCCCACCATGGCCACCGGCACCGTGGCCGCCGCCGCCCCTATATAGGGGATCAGCACCGAGAAACCGACCAGCACCGCCAGCAACAGCGGATAGCGCAAGTCCAGCAGGATAAAGGTCAGGTAACTGACGCTCCCCACGATCAGGATTTCGATCACCTTGCCACGCACATAGTTTGCTATCTGCACGTTCATTTCATGCCACACCCGCGATACCAGTTCCCGGTTGCGCGGCAGAAAGCGGCTGGCACTGTGCATCAGCAGACGCTTGTCTTTCAGCATGAAGAACACCAGCACCGACACCAGGATCAGATACACCATCAGCACGGCGGCATTGGTCAGCGAGCTCAGCGACACACTGAGAATGGCGTCTGCCGACCCCAGCAGGCGAGCGCGCAGATCGTCCAGCACGCTTTGCACCA
Source organism: Oceanisphaera litoralis (assembly GCF_016907015.1). Classification (GTDB taxonomy): domain Bacteria; phylum Pseudomonadota; class Gammaproteobacteria; order Enterobacterales; family Aeromonadaceae; genus Oceanimonas; species Oceanimonas litoralis. Next base: position 81,171 of record NZ_JAFBBE010000017.1, on the reverse strand, counting down.
GGGTCACGTCCACCAACTCCGGATACCGCTCCGGCAGGGTCAGCAGCAGCTCCTGCGAACGACTGATCATGGTCGGTATTTCACGGGCCAGGTTGGCGGTCTGCGACAAAAAGCTCGGTACTATGCTGACCAACGACAGCACCACCAGGATGGCAAACAGCAGTTGCACCACGGAAGCCGCCAGCCATCGACTCAGGCCCAGCCGTTCCATCCGGCTGACCGGCCAGTCCAGCAGATAGGCAACCACCACGGCGGCGAAAAAGGGCGCCAATATGTGGCCCAGAAAATACATCACCACAAAACCGAACAGCAGGCTCAGAAACAACGCAACGGCACCCGGGTCGGAAAACCGCTGTTGATACCAGTGCTTGAGAATATCCAGCATGTAATAACTTCCTTATGGTGCCTTGGTAATCATCAATATCAGCATGTCGCCATCGTCGGCCACTACCTCAATCGGGTGGCCCATGCGCGACACATAGGCGGGAATATCCTGACGAGAGCCCGTGTCTCTCAGTAACAGCCGTAACTGCTGCCCGGCCTCGGCCGCTTTCAGCCAGAGCTTGACCTTGAGCAACGGCAGCGGACAGCGCCAGGCACTTGCATCCAGTATCTTCACCGCACCTCCGCCCAAAAAGAAAGGCATTATCCCTTTGTTATCGCTACCAAACAATGCTTGTTCCCCCTTATTGGGACGAGTATTCTGCTGGCAGGGCACCATCAACAAGGTAACTAGAATGGGTTTTCATGCCGCCAGGCTGGCGCTGGCTTTTTCTCTGCTGACACTGGCGCCGCTGCAGGCCGCCAACAGTCTGCCCGATATCGGCACCGCCGGGGTCAGCGCCATGTCGGTGGAGCGGGAAGCCCGCTTTGGCCAGGCCTTTACCCGCTTTGCCCGGGCCAATCAGCCGGTGATCGACGACCCCGTGCTTAACGAATACATTACCGATCTCGGCCTCAAGCTCCTGTCCCAGGCCGACTCGGTCCGGTTTCCGTTCCGCTTTCTGCTGATCCGTGACGACAGCATCAACGCCAGCGCCTTTCTCGGGGGCGTGCTGCAGCTACATACCGGCTTGTTCCTGTATGCGGAAAACGAAAGCGAGCTGGCCTCGGTCATCGCACACGAAATCACCCACGTTACCCAGCGCCATATCGCCCGTTATCTGGAGTCCCAGTCGCGCAGCACCCCGCTGACCATCGCCGGACTGGTGGGCTCGGTGGCGCTGGCGGTGGTCAATCCACAGGCGGGCATGGCGGCCCTGCAGACCACGCTGGGCCTTAAGATGCAGTCGGCCATCAACTATACCCGGGACAACGAATTCGAGGCGGATCGCATCGGCCTGCGTCTGCTCTATAACGCCGGCTTCGATCCCAATGCCATGGCCGGTTTTTTTCAGAAGCTGGCCGACAAGTATCAGTTTGCCAGCGCGCCGCCGCCCATGCTGCTGACTCACCCTTTGCCCACCAGTCGCATCGCCGAAGCCCGCAGCCGGGCCCAGGATTACCCGGCCAAACGCTATCCGGCCAGCCTGGAGTTTCAACTGGCCAAGGCCAGAATCATGGTCCGCTTTCAGCAAACCGGCGCCGGTGACCTGCACCGTTTCTTCGAGCAGGCCGCCCTGGAGGGCGACGACTGGCAGGCCGATGCCGCCCGTTATGGTCAGGCCTTGGCACTGCTGCAGATCCATGAATACGACAAGGCGCGTCCCCTGCTCGAAGCCCTGGCCAGCCGGCACGCCAACAACATCTTCATGCTCGATGCCCTGACCGATCTGGATAATGCCCAGGACCGCTTCGACAGTGCCATTGCCCGCTTGCAACGCGCCCGGCAACAGCTGCCCGACAATCAGGTAGTCATGATCAACCTGGCCGACAGCCTGTTGCAGGCGGGCCGCCACCGGGAGGCCGCCACCCTGCTCGACCATCATCTGCGCCGTCATCCGGAAAACCTGCTGTTCTGGGAGCTGATTGCCCAGGCCTACCGGCCACTGAGTGACGAGTCGGCCTTCCGCCAGGCCCAGGCCGAAGTGGCGGCCCTCAAGGGCCGTTACGATCTGGCAGTGGATCAGATGGAAATTGCCGCCAACCTGTCGAAGGACGCCATGCAGCGCGCCCGCCTCGGCGCCCGGCTGGAACAACTGCGCCAGCAGCAGAAAGACTGGGATGCGTTGAGAAACTAACTGACAACCCCTGTGAGGGGTGAAGGGTGAAGGGTGAGGGGTGAAAAGTGAAAGGTGAGGAATTTGCCCCTCACGCTTTACTCCTCACATCTCACAAGCCCTCGTTTTTGGGCCAATACTGCGCCTGCCAGCGGGCCAGATCTTCCGCTTTCAGTTCGCCCTGGTGGCTGTCCACCAGCTTGCCGCTGGGGTTGATCACCATGGTGGTCGGCAGTGCTTGTGGCGCGTCGAACGGCCAGGGCCCTTCCAGGCTGGCGGCCACCGGCATCGTCATCCGATAGTCCGTTTTCAGGCGCGCCAGCTCGGCGGGAGACAAGGCATCGAAGCTCACCGCCAGCACTTCCGGTCCCTTGCCTTCATTCAACGCATTCAGCTCATGCAATTCATTCAATAAGGGCATTTCCCGCAGACAGGGGGCGCACCATTCGGCGAAATAGTTCACCACCAGCCACCGGCCTCGATAATCACTCAGCTCACGACGTTCACCATCCGATAAGGTCAGGGTTGCCGGTTCTCCGCACCCCGCCAACGAGGTCGCCAACAACGTCGTCGTCAAACACGACACCGCCAAAAACAAAGCCTGCTTCCTGCCCATATGCTGTACCCTCCACACCAGCTTTTATACAATCACCGAATTATCCACTCGAACTATCCACTCGAGCTATCACAAGTACCATGCCGGCTGCATCGCCACAGGAGTTTAGAATGAGTCTACGCATCTATCATAATCCCCGCTGCTCCAAAAGCCGGGAAACCCTCGCCCTGCTGGAGCAGAAAGGCCTGCAGCCCGAGATTATCAAATATCTCGACACACCACCCGATGCAAGTCAACTCAAGACCCTGCTGGCACAGCTGGGCATGAACTCGGCCCGGGAACTGATGCGTACCAGGGAAGAAGAATACAAGCGTCTCGGTCTGGCCGAGGTGCATGACGAAGACGCCCTTGTCGCCGCCATGGTGGCACATCCCAGGCTGATCGAGCGTCCCATTGTGGTTAACAACAACCAAGCTGCCCTGGGTCGTCCGCCCGAGCAGGTGCTGGACATTCTGTAATGAACATCAAACTGGCACGTCTGCTGGCACTGACCGGCTACTTTGGCCTGATCATCTGGGTCGTCCTCTGGCACAGCCTGATATCCCCGCACCCCGATCTGAGCATCGGCTTCATGCTGGTGATCTGGCTGCCCTGGCTGTTTATTCCCATGAAGGGCATGCTCAAGGGCAATCCCTATACCCATGCCTGGGCGGTTTACCTGCTGATGCCGTATTTTCTGCACTCGGCCACCCTGCTGTGGGTGGATGAAGGCGAACGCTGGCTGGCGGGGGTCGAACTGGTGCTGGCCAGCACCATGTTCATCGGCAATACCTACTACGCCAAGCTGCGCGGTCGCGAGCTGGGGTTGAGTATTCGCAACAAAAAAGAGAACACAAAGCCGTAAGCGGTAAGCTGTCAGCCGTAAGAAAAGAAAAAAACCGAGTCTGCACAGGCTCGGTTTTTTCTTTAGGGTCTGTTTTTATCTTTGGCTGATCGTTGATAGCTGCTCTTAACGCAGTCAGTTCGTTCTGGGCTGCAGATGCCGGGACCAGCGGTTTTCCAGCCGTCTAAAGCCCCAGACCAGCAGGAAAGTCAGGCACATATACACCAGGCCCGCCGCCAGAAAGGCCTCGAAGGGCGAGTAGTAGCGCGAGTTGACGATGCGCGCCGCGCCGGTGAGGTCCACTATGGTGATCACCCCGGCCACCGCCGAGCCGTGCAGCATGAAAATCACCTCGTTACTGTAGGCCGGCAGGGCCCGGCGAAACGAGTTGGGCAGTATGATCCGCCGCAGTGTCGTCATTCGGCTCATGCCATAGGCGTAGGCCGCCTCTATCTGCCCCCTGGGCATGGTATTGATCGAGCCTCGAATAATTTCGGCGGTATAGGCGCCGGTATTGAGGGTGAAGGCCAGAATGGCACAGAACCAGGCCTGACTGAACAGCTCCCAGGCAACCGACTCCCGCAACCAGACCCACTGCCCGGCCCCGTAATAGATCAGAAACAGCTGAACCAGCAGCGGCGTGCCGCGAAAGAAGTAGATATAAGCCCAGGCCGGCCCCTTGAGCAGCCAGTTGGCACTGTTGCGCAATATGCCCAGCGGCACCGCTATCAGCAGCCCGAGCAACAGCGAGATGACCACCAGAAACAGGGTGGTATAAAGCCCCTGCCAGTAGACGGGCCATTCATTGATAATGGTTGAAAAGTCCATTTATTACCTCGTCTGAATGGCGTAGTGACGTTCCGCCCATTTGAGCAGAGAGGTAGACAGGGTGGTAAACAGCAGGAAGATCACCGCCACCGCCATGTAAAAGGTAAAGGGCAACTGGGTGGCGCCGGCCGCCAGCGAGGCCTTGCGCACCATGTCGTCCAGACCGATGATCGAGACCAGCGCCGTGGTCTTGAGCAGTACCAGCCAGTTATTACCCAGCCCCGGCAGGGCGTGACGCATCATCTGCGGAAACAGGATGCGCCGAAACACCAGGAAGGAATTCATGCCATAGGCACGGGCCGCTTCCAGCTCGCCCTTGTCCACCGCCAGCATGGCACCGCGAAACGTTTCGGTCATGTAGGCGCCGAAGATAAAGCCGATGGTGACGATTCCGGCCATGAAGGGGCTGATTTCCACATAGTCGGGTACATAGCTGACCCACTCGTGGGCGGGATCGCCGCCGCCTATCCAGTCGTTCAGCGTCTGGTTGAGCGAATAGAGTGAGTTATTGAGCAATACCTGACCGCCGAAGAAGATCAGCATCATCAGCACCAGATCGGGAATGCCCCGTATCACTGTGGTGTAGCCGGTGGCGAGCCAGCGGGCAGGTTTGAATGAGGAGAGTTTGGCCAGTGCCCCCAGCAATCCCAGGGTCACCGCCAGCAGTAATGATAACAGGGCCACCTGTATGGTGACGCCCGCCCCTTCCATCAGGGCACCTTCGTATCCTTTCAGATCCAGCATAACGATGTCCTATCATACCGGCCCCGGTACGGGGCCGGTAACCGCTGATTAACCGCCGTAAATGTCGTATTCGAAGTACTTGTTGTTCACTTCTTCGTATTTTCCGTTTTCACGCAGATCCTGGATGGCCTGGTTCAGCATGTTTTTCAGCTTCTGATCCTGCTTGCGTACCGCAATACCGAAACCTTCGCCGAACCATTGCTCATCGGTGACCGAGGGGCCGACAAACTCGAACTGATCGCCGCCGTCCTTGTTCAGCAGCCCTTCTTCGATGGCGGTGGCATCCAGAAACACATAGTCGATACGGCCGGACTTCAGATCCAGGTAGGCCTCATCGGCGTTACCGTAACGTACCAGCGAAACATCTCTGCCGAAGTTATCGGTCAGGTACTTGTCGTGGGTAGTGGCGATCTGTACCCCCACCTTCTTGCCCTTGAGGCCTTCCTTGCTCAGGTCGAGCGCCGTGCCCTTTCTGGTCACGAACTTGTTCGGCACCAATGCGTATTTGCCGGTGAAGTCCACGGTGCGCTTGCGCTCTTCGGTGATCGACATGGCGGCGATAATGGCGTCGTATTTACGGGCCAGCAACGCCGGTATGATGCCGTCCCAGTCCTGGGCCACCAGCTCGCACTTCACCTGCATCTGCTCGCACAGGGCATGGGCCATATCCACGTCGAAGCCCTGCAGCTCGCCGTTTTCATCGGTCCAGGAAAACGGAGGGTAAGCCCCCTCGATACCAAAACGTACGGTTTTCCATTCCTTGGCCTGAACCGCGCCTGCCGCCAGGGTGGCCATGATGGCGCCCGCAACCAACCATTTTTTCATAGTATTACTCCTTGTATGACGCCTTGCGTATCGGTCACTTATATCGCGCCGACCTCAATAGGACGACGATATAAACTGCTTGAATCGCTCCGAGTTCGGGTTGGCAAACAGCTGTTTCGGGTCGCCCTGCTCTTCCACCAGCCCCTGATGCAGAAATATCAGCTTGTTGGAGACTTCCCGGGCAAAACTCATTTCGTGGGTCACCACCAGCATGGTCCGGCCTTCTTCCGCCAGGCCCCGCATCACGCCCAGTACCTCGCCGACCAGTTCGGGATCCAGTGCCGAGGTGGGTTCATCGAACAGCATCACCTCGGGGTCGACCGCCAGCGCCCGGGCGATGGCTGCCCGCTGCTGCTGACCGCCGGACAGATGGCCGGGATAATATTCCCGCCGTTCATAGAGCCCGACTTTGTGCAGCAGCGCCTCGGCCTTTTCGATGGCCTCTTTCTTCGGCACCTTGAGCACATGCACCGGCACCTCTATGATGTTCTCCAATATAGTCATGTGGGACCATAAGTTGAAACTCTGGAACACCATGGCCAGCCGGGAACGGATGCGCTCTACCTGGCGCACGCTGACCGGCTCACGCTCGCCGGCCTTGTTGGTACGCATCTCTATCAACTCGCCATGCAGCCGCACTTCACCGGCCGACGGGATTTCCAGCAGATTGATACAGCGTAACAAGGTGGACTTACCGGATCCGGAAGAACCGATAATGGAGATAACGTCGCCGTTGTCGGCCTTTAAATCGATGCCTTTCAGCACTTCCAGGGAGCCGTAGTGTTTGTGCAGTCCCGACACTTCCAGGGCAGCTTTGCTCATCCGTTAGACCCTTGTTCCCGATGCCGACAAGGCGGCATAGTTGCATTCATGGTTAACAACTTGTTAACCGTCGTAAGGAAAACTACCACCTGCTTACGGCAATAACAACAGAACCCCCTTCCCAACGCCCTGCCGATTGGTTTTTTATACAGAATAAAACCCCATCAGCAGCATAATACTATGCAAAAATATCGAATAAATTATCAACACCGAGCTTTTCCACTGCCTTGTCTGTCGCCGGCCGAGTCGGCGATACCGATAGGGATCCCGGCCCTGCCCCGAACTTGCCACCGCACATATTTCGGCTTTTTTTTCCATTTTGGCTCACGTATCCTGTCTTCAATGGAATATGGCGGTTAAAAAACCAGCCCAATCGCTTAATTGGAAGATAAACTCTATGTACTCCGGCTTGCTTATCGTGTTGTTGCCCCTGGCGCTGGGCTATTGCATCCCCTGCCGTTCCCAGTCGATCCTGCATGTTATCAATGTGTCGGTGGCCCGCATGGTCTACCTGATCCTGTTTCTGATGGGGATAAGCCTGGCCTTCGTCGACAAGCTGAGCGCTCATCTGGGTACCATTTTTACCGTCTGCCTGACCTTTCTCGCCTGCATCACCCTGGCCAACCTCATCGGCCTCTGGCTGCTGGATATGCGCCGGGGCCGGGTCCGCGGCGAGCGGGGCGCGCCCGTTATCAGCAAATGGTCCCTGTTGCTGGACTCGGTCAGGCTCTGTCTGGTGATACTGGCCGGGGTACTGTCGGGGCAGTTGCTCGACCCCGACTGGCTGGCGGTCGATACCCTGAGCGAGTGGGCCCTGATGCTGCTGTTGCTGCTGATCGGCATACAACTGCGCAATTCCGGCATGAAGCTCCGGCAGATATTGCTCAACCCCTGGGGCCTGAGCATAGCACTGGTGGTCATGGTCACTTCCTGGGGCGGCGGCCTCGCCGGTGCCTGGCTGCTGAACATGCCCCTGAACCACGGCCTGGCCTTTTCATCCGGCTATGGCTGGTATTCGCTGTCGGGCATTCTGATCAGCGATCAGCTGGGCCCGGTCATGGGCAGCGCCGCCTTCCTCAACGATCTGGCCCGGGAGCTGGTCGCCATCATGATGATTCCGGCGCTGATGCGCCGACATCCGTCCTGCGCCATCGGCTACGGCGGCGCCACCGCCATGGACTTTACCCTGCCGGTCCTGCAGCGCGCCGGCGGGGTGGCCATAGTGCCGCTCGCCATCGTCTCCGGCTTTATTCTGAGCCTGGCCGCGCCGGTTTTCATCCTCGCCTTTCTGTCTCTCGGCGGCTGAACCTTTGTAATGTCTTATTACCCTTTATTTCTTGCACCTTTCGGCTCAATCAGTATGGTGAATAGGGTCTGTTGACCTTTCGAGATGATTTTTGCAGCAGTTTGTGGGGCCTTGATACAAGGCAGCGCTTATGCCATGTAGTCACTCTACATAAATAAGCGATAACGCAGCAGCAAGACCCCACAAGCGCTGCCCTGCGGGTTCGGCTAAACGCGTTTTTCTCTTTGTTGAGAGGGCTTTGCTTAGAATGACTAGGCTACACCCCTCTCGCCGCGATAAAAACGCGTTTAACTCGAACAAAATTTAACCTCGAAAGGTCAACAGACCCTAGGGTATTTTATTTATTTACTTCCAAGGGAAGGACATTTGATGATGAAAACGGTAGGTCTGGTCGGTTGGCGCGGTATGGTGGGCTCGGTATTGATGAGCCGCATGGTGGAAGAAGGCGATTTTTCCCGCATTAAACCGGTCTTTTTCACCACTTCCCAGGCGGGTCAGCCTGCTCCCGACTTCGGCACCGATGCCGGTACCCTGCAGAATGCCTATGACATCGATGCCCTGAAGGCGCTGGATGTGGTACTGACCTGTCAGGGCGGCGACTACACCAAGGAAGTCTACCCCAAGCTGCGCGCCGCCGGCTGGAACGGCTACTGGATCGACGCCGCTTCCGCCCTGCGCATGGACGATGAAGCGCTGATCGTGCTGGACCCGGTCAACGGCAAGCAGATCCAGCAGGCGCTGGACAAGGGTGCCAAGACCTTCGTCGGCGGCAACTGTACCGTCAGCCTGATGCTGATGGCACTGGGCGGTCTGTTCGAACAGGATCTGGTCGAATGGGTGGCGGTGTCCACCTATCAGGCGGCCTCCGGCGGCGGCGCCCGTCACATGCGCGAGCTGGTAACACAGATGGGCATGCTGCGTGACGAAGTGGCCGACGAGCTGGCCGATCCGGCTTCCGCCATTCTCGAACTGGAACGCAAGGTCACCGAGAAGACCCGCAGTGGCGACCTGCCGGTCGACAACTTCGGCGTACCGCTGGCCGGCAGCCTGATCCCCTGGATCGACTCCCAGCTGGAAAACGGTCAGAGCCGCGAAGAGTGGAAAGGCCAGGCCGAAACCAACAAAATCCTCGGCATAGAGCAGGCCATTCCGGTCGATGGCCTCTGCGTGCGTGTCGGTGCCCTGCGCTGCCACAGCCAGTCGTTTACCATCAAGCTGAAGCAGGACATCTCCATCCCCGCGGTCGAGAAACTGCTGGCCAGCCACAACGACTGGGTCAAGGTGGTTCCCAACGACCGTCAGCTGTCGATGGAAGAACTGACTCCCGCCGCCGTAACCGGCACCCTGACCGTACCGGTCGGCCGTCTGCGCAAGCTGAACATGGGCCCGCAATATCTGTCTGCCTTCTCGGTCGGCGACCAGCTGCTGTGGGGTGCCGCCGAGCCCCTGCGCCGCATGCTGCACCTGCTGCCGTAAGCGTCATAGCCTGATGTCATAAGCCCGCCACACCCGGCGGGCTTTTTCGTTTCCACTTGTTCAATTTCTGCGCTCGGGTTAGGATCTGCCCCCTTTTTGCCGATCACCCCCAAGGACTCCCCATGAAAACCTTTATCCCCAGCAAAGACGCCGCGCTAGAGGATTCCATCAGCTATTTTCAGCAGCAGCTGAGCACCCTGGGCTTCGATATCGAGGAAGCCTCCTGGCTGAATCCGGTACCCAATGTGTGGTCGGTACATATTCGCGACAAAGACTGCCCCCTGTGCTTCACCAACGGCAAGGGCGCCAGCAAAAAAGCGGCCTTGGCCTCGGCTTTGGGTGAATACTTCGAGCGTCTGGCCACCAACTACTTCTTCGCCGACTTCTACCTGGGTCAGGACATCGCCAACGGCGACTTCGTGCATTACCCCAACGAAAAGTGGTTTGCACTGCCGGCCGACAACAGCCTGCCCGCCGGTGTACTCGACGACTATACCCGCGGCTTCTACGATCCGGACGGCGAGCTGACCGCCGACATGCTGATCGACTTGCAGTCCGGCAACGAAGAACGCGGCATCTGCGCCCTGCCCTTCGAGCGCCAGGGTGACAACCAGACCGTGTATATTCCGATGAACATAGTGGGCAACCTCTATGTCTCCAACGGCATGAGTGCCGGCAACACCCGCACCGAAGCCCGCACCCAGGGCCTGTCCGAGGTGTTCGAGCGCCATATCAAGAACCGCATCATCAGTGAGCGCATCAGCCTGCCGACCATTCCCGCCGAGGTGATGGCCCGCTACCCGCATATCCAGGCGCCCATAGCGGCGCTGGAGGCGGAAGGTTTCCCCATTCACGCCTTCGATGCCTCTCTGGGCGGCGAATACCCGGTGATCTGCGTGGTGCTGTTCAACCCGACCAACAGCACCTGTTTTGCCTCTTTCGGCGCTCATCCGCGCTTCGAGGTGGCGCTGGAGCGTACCGTGACCGAGCTGCTGCAGGGCCGCAGCCTGAAGGATCTGGACGTGTTCGTGCCGCCGTCTTTCGAAGATGACGAAATTGCGGATCACCACAACCTGGAAACCCACTTCATCGATTCTTCCGGCCTGATCAGCTGGGACATGTTCAAGGATGAGGCCGATTATGAATTTGCCGACTGGGACTTCAGCGGCAGCTCGGAGCAGGAATTCAATCACCTGATGGCCATCTTCAACCAGCTGGAGCAGCCGGTGTACATCGCCGACTACGAGCACCTGGGGGTGTATGCCTGTCGTATTCTGGTGCCCGGCATGTCCGATATCTACCCGGTCGAGGATTTGCAACTGGCCAACAACAGCATGGGCGCCGGCCTGCGCGCCACCCTGCTCAGCCTGCCGGCCAGCGATGCGGACGCCGAGCAGCTGATGGGCCTGTACGAACTGCTGGAAGAAGAAGGACTGGACGACTTTACCCGGGTGCGCGAGCTGATCGGCATAGCACCGAACAAGGGCACCGCCTGGCATACCCTGCGGGTGGGCGAGCTAAAATGCATGCTGGCACTGGCCGCCGGTGAGCAGGAAACGGCCCTGGAATATGCCGACTGGACCCTGAGCTTCAATGCCTCCGTGTTCAGCGACGAGCGCCACCGTTACTATCGCTGCCTGAAAGCCGCACTGGAGCTGCATCTGTCGGAAGATCGCGAGCCGGCGCAGTATCGTACCGCCTTCGAGAGCATGTTCGGTGCCGACACCGTCGAGCAGGTGTGGCAGCAGCTCGACGGCCACGCCCGTTTCCACGGCCTGACCCTGGCCGACGAAAGCCTCAAGGACTTTGCCGCCCACCAGGCACTGCTGGCCACCTACGAGAAGCTGCAAAAAGCCAAACGCGCCGCCAGCTGGAAGTAAAGTTCGGGGAATGGGGAATGGGGAATGGGGAATGGGGAATGGGGAATGGGGAATGGGGAATAGTACTCCCCAATCCCCAATCCCTAATCCCTAATCTCTACGATTTCTGATCTTTCAGGATATCCTTGAGGCCGGCGGCGTCGATGGCGCCCGGGATCAGGGTACCGTCGGGGAACACCAGTGCCGGCGTACCGTTCAGGCCCAGGCTGCGGAACAGGCTCAGGTTCTGGCTCAGCTTGTCGGCAATGTCCTTGCTGTCGGCTTTTTTCTGCAGTGTCTTGGCATCCAGTCCGGCCTTGTCGGCAATGGTAGACAGGGCGGCGGTCTGCACCCGCTGCTGGCTCATCAGTGCCTGATGCAGCTCTTCATACTGGCGGGGTGCCTCCTGGGCGGCAGCCAGTGCCAGGCGCGCCGCCTGCACCGAGTCGGGCCCCAGAATGCCGATATCCTTGACGATCACCTTCAGCTCGGGTTCGCTCTCGAACACCTCGTTCAGCGTCTGGTTCAGGCGACGGCAATAGGGGCAGTTATAGTCGGTGAAATACACCATCTCGATCTTGCCCCTGGGGTTGCCCATGACGCCATCGGTATGGTTGGCGAACAACTGGGCCGATTGCTGCTTCAGCTGGTCGGCAAACTGCTGCTGCTGTGCCAGCTTATCTTTTTCTTCCAGCTTGATGATGGCTTCCCGCAGTATCTCCGGCTGCTCCAGCAGGGTTTCGCGCACCAGTTTCTGGAATTCCTCCCGGCTCATGTCTGCCTGTGCCGGGATGGCGGTCAACAGGCCCAGCGCCAGTATGGGGGCCAGGGGGTTCAATATTCGAGGGTTCATCGGCTTCTCACTTCAGGCTAGGTTATGGGGGCAGACTACCAGAGGGTTACGAGCATCAGAAGAGCCCCCTACTTGTTAATCAGATAGTCACGGTCGAAAAAGGTGCGCATCCACCGGGGTTTGAACACCACCAACAGGGTGATGGCCATGCCGTTGAGCAGGGCCTCGGGAAACAGCAGCAAGGGAAGTATGCCGACGTAGTTATCCATTACCACTGGCCAGCTGTATTGCCCGGACCACAGCATATAACCGGCAAAAAGCAGGGTTTTGGCCGCGATGGTCAAGGCTGCATTGAAGAAGCCGGCGACAAATATATAGACGAACAGGTGCCGGGTGAGATAGCTGTAGGTCAGCAGAAACACGAAATAACTGAACGACAGCGGCACTATCACTCCCAGCAGCAGATTGACACCGACATCCGGCCAGGGCTCGAACCCGAACAGGGTGATCAGCAGCAGGCTCAGGGTGCCCATCAGGACGCCCATACGCCATCCCAGCATCAGCGCCAGTGTGGTCAGGCCGAGAAAATGCACCTCCAGCCCCTCCTTGACGCCGGCCTGCAACATCCACAGCGGCACCAGGGCGATGGCGGCGCCAAAACTCAAGTGCTGACGGGTCTTGTCCGCCAGCCAGGCCCGCCAGTCAAGGTTCCAGGCGGCAAGTAACAGCACCAGCATGCTCGGTAAAATCAAAGGCAGACTCCTTTCCGGATCCGGGTATAACAGCGGCAGAACCGTATCCGATACTACTACATGCCCGCCCCACACTGCACTGTGGTACCCCAGGCTACACGCCTCTCGCCGCGATAAAAACGCGTTTAACTCGAACAGCATTCAACCGTGAAAGGTCAACAACCCCAGACAGAGCCAATTCATTCTCTTGCGCCTTGCTACTGATAACAGGTTCCGGTTAATGTAGGCCTGATAACCCTGTGACGAAAACCGTCGTCAGCCGACATTTCTTGACTAGTATACAAGTGCACTCATCACCATAACCCGGCCCGAGACAATGCAGGAACCCGGCCCAGAGACAATGCAGGAACATGGATGAAACTGCCCGGAATATCTCGTTGGCTACCACTGGATCATTACTCGTTTGTCGCCACCACCTTGCTGCTGGTGGCGCTGGTGCTGTCGAGCTGGTTTATCAGCCGGCACTGGCTGGATCTGCGTATTCAAAGCCAGATACAGGAGCTGAAGCTGCAGAGCACCCAGGCCACCGATGCCGCCGTTGAACATTTACAACGGGACAACCAGCACGCCAGTAAAATTGCCCGGTCCCTGTCATCCTTATCCAGCCTGCAGCGCTTCCTGAACAACCCCCGTTACAGCACCGCCCTGCAGGCGGATCTGAACCAGTTCGGCAAGGCGTTCGAGCTCGAGGGTATCTGGCTACTCGACCGGCAGGGCAAGGTGCTGTCACAAAGTACCGCCAGCCCGCCGCCCCCCGAGTACGATCGCTATACCGACGGCAAGCGCCCCTTGGCTCGTCTCATCTTCGACCCCGAACAGCAACAGGCCAGGATCTATCACGCCAACCCGGTGACCAAGAACGGCTCCGTGACCCTGTTGATCTGCGCCACCATTGCTCCCATCAGCCTTCAGGCCTACCGTATCGAGCTGCTGGTGACCGATGCAGACCGCATCATTTCCCTATCGGACAACCCGGACAGGCTGGGATATTTACTCGCTGGGCCGGCCACCCGGCAGCCGACGGACACAGCAGCACGACACCCGTCGCTACCGATCAGCATCAGCCCTCTGGTTCCCGAAGTACTGCTGCTCGGCCCGAGGCATGAACCGGTACTGCTGGTCAGCCACACCACCGAAAGCAAAGACTATCAGGTACATGCCCTCGCCGATGCCGAACCCATTTATCGTCTTGCCCGGGAAAAAGACAGCCTGGCGGCCATCATTACCCTGGCAAGCACCGGCTCGCTATGGGGCGGGATTCTCACCATACTGACCCTTCAGCGTAACCGGCGACATCACCTGGCCATGAGCCGGGCCAATGATGAACTGCTGCACCTTAACCGGCAGCTGAAACAACTGGCCACCACCGATCCCCTGACCCAGTGCCCGAACCGGCGCGCCGCCGAAACCCGGTTGAAATATGAACTGGCCAAACTGCAGCGTTACCACCATCCCTTCTGCATCGTGATGCTCGATATCGACTACTTCAAGCGTATCAACGATCAGCATGGCCACGACATAGGCGATCAGGTGTTGCGCCACTTTGCCATCATCGGCCGCAAGACGATAAGAGACACCGATGTGCTGGCGCGCATCGGTGGCGAGGAATTTTTATTGATATTGCCGGAAACGGCATTTGATCAGGGCATGCAACTGGCCCAGCGTCTGCTCGATACCCTGGCTGCCACGCCACTGTACCTGACCGACAGAACCATCGGTTTTACCTTCAGTGGCGGCATGACCCAGGCCGCCGCCGAAGACAACATCAGCCAGTTGCTGATCCGCGCCGACCATGCCTTGTATCAGGCCAAAGAGCAGGGTCGCTGCCGGATCTGCAGCGCCGCCCTGCCGCAGTCTCAGTCCGTGGCCGTGGGCTGAGCCGAATGTCCTGCCAGCCTGGCCGGCTTGTCCACCAGGGTATAACTGAGCTTGTCCAGGGTGACCGTGACCGCCAGCTGGCGGTTTTCTTCATGGCTTATCTGCACCAGCTGGTAATCCAGCTCCGGCGCCACCCAGAAGCGGGTTCTGCGCTTGCTGTTACCTCTGTCCCGCTCCACGACAAGGCTGTCGAAGGCACCGATACCGGTTTTAACCACCTCCTTGCCCACCACCTTGAAGCTAGTCAGCTTGATTTCACCGCCCCGCACAACCGGATAGGTCAGGGTGGTTTTGCCGGCCATCAAATCACAACGCGCCTCGAAAAAGAAGCTGACCGAGTCGAAGGCTCCGCCATCGGTCGGCAGCAGTTTGTCGCCCTTCTCGCCCTGATAGAGCACCATGCCGGTATTGGGATCGAACACCAGTCGCTCTTCACGCCGGATCCCCAGCGCCTTGGCCTTGTAGCTGAACGTCTCCGGCCGGGCAGTACAGTCCTGCCAGTTGAAGCTGGCTTTCTGCTCGACATCCAGCAGCCAGTGAGCCAGAGAAAAATGCACATGGTAGCGCTCTTTGTTGCGATCTATGGTCAGGGTATTCACTCCCCGGGTCGGATCGCCATTCAGCAATACGGAAAACTCGGCCTTCAGATGGTCAATATCCTTGGCCACAGCAGCCCCGGTGGCCATCAGGCCACAGAGGGTCAACAGGACTTTTTTAAACATTCGGTTTTCCTCATTCAGTGTGCTGCCTGAACATGCGGCAACGTCTGCGCCAACCATATACCCATTAATCCCGGTAAAGAAAACACCGGCATCACGAAAATACTCATGCGCAGTTCTCAGACCAAAGTCTAAGCCCTATCATAACAGGGCAACAACGATGGGAGCAGTTGCCATTGCCTAAGGTCAACAGACCCTACTCACAGACACAGGATTCAGATACGACATGGAAACGGGCTACCGCATTATCATTGCCGATGACCATCCCTTGTTTCGCAATGCCCTTCATCAGGCGGTTGAACTGGCCATCACCGGTTCCCGGCTGCAGGAAGTCGACAGTATCGATAATCTGATGCGGCTGCTGAGTGAGGACGATGAGGTCGATCTGCTGTTGCTGGATCTCAAGATGCCCGGCGCCAGCGGTTTTTCCGGTCTGGCACTGTTGCGCAACCAATACCCGGATCTGCCGGTGGTGGTGGTCTCGGCCAGCGAAGAGCCGGCGGTGGTGCAGCAAGCCATGCGCTTCGGTGCCATGGGTTTTATCCCCAAATCATCCCCCATGCGTACCCTGGTCAGCGCCCTCAACACCATTCTCGAGGGCAGCCCCTGGTTTCCCGAGGGAATAAGCCTCGACCATGCCCCCGAGGACAATATTGCCGAGCGTCTGGCCAGCCTGACGCCGCAGCAATTCAAGGTGCTGACCATGCTGTCCGAAGGCCTGCTCAACAAGCAAATCGCCCACGAACTGTCGGTATCGGAGGCCACCATCAAGGCGCATGTCACCGCCATCTTCCGCAAGCTGAATGTAAAGAACCGCACCCAGGCGGTGATTGCCCTGTCGCAACTGGAAGGCGGTGAATTTTAATAACAGCCGGGACTGGGAAATGGGGAACCCTGCTCCCTAATCCCCGCTTTTCACCAGATTCTGCAGCAGGGCCCGCAATTTCAGCGGTTTCACCGGCTTGCCGAGATAGCTCAGACCCAGTTGCCGACACCGGGCCTGCAACTCCGGCTGCCGGTCGGCGCTGATCACCACGGCAGGTACGGGCTCGAATTCCCGGCGCAGCGCCTCCAGCAGCGCCACCCCGGTTTCCCCTTCATCCAGATGGTAATCCGACAGTATGATCTGCGGCACGAAACCATCATGGTAATGCCGCTGCGCCTCGGCGCCGTTCAGGGCCAGTTTTACCTCGCATCCCCAACGCGTCAGCAGGCCCGACATGGCGGTAAGTATCTGGGTGTCGTTGTCGATGCAAAGCACGCGCAACCCCGCCAGCTGACGGTTGCCGATGGCCGGTAATGGCGCGGGCAGGGGATCTTCCTGCTCGGCCCCGGGTAGCGCCCGCGGTACCGTCACGCTGAACACCGAGCCCCAGCCCTCCGTCGAGTCTACCGCCAGCCGGTGGTCCAGCATCACCGCCAGCCCCTGGGCGATGGCCAGCCCCAGACCCAGCCCCTGCTGATGATGGCGCTGGCCATGCTCCAGCCGCATGAACTCGTCAAAAATCACCTCCTGTTTATTGGCGGCGATGCCGGGGCCATTGTCCCACACCTCGATACGCACCTGGTCGCCTCGCGCTGCATCGCGACAGCGGCGCACCCCCAGTAAAATGCGCCCGCCCGGGTTATAGCGCAGGGCATTGGTGAGAAAATTCTGCAGGATACGGCGTAACAGTCGGGCGTCGCTGTGCACGCCGAGTCCGGTGGACACCACATCGAAGCGGCCACCGTCCTGTTCGGCCAGCACCCCGAACTCGGCCTTGAGGGTATCGAACAGCTTGTTGAGTGCGAAGTCACCGGGTCTGGCCGTCAGCTTGCCCGATTCCAGCCGCGACATGTCGAGCAGATCGCCGATAAGATCTTCTGCCGCCGCCAGAGAGCGGTCTATGTGTCCCGCCAGACGACGGCTTTCGTCATCGCCCGAGGTTTCCAGCCAGGAAGAAGTAAACAGCTTGGCCGCATTGAGCGGCTGCATCAGATCGTGGCTCACCGCCGCCAGAAAACGGCTTTTGGAGGCACTGAGCCGTTCGGCCTCATGGGTCGCCGCCAGCAACTGTCGATTGACCGTCGACAGCTCACTGGTGCGTTCGGCCACCCTGGCCTCCAATACCTCATTGGCGTCCTTGAGCAGCTGCTCCGCCTGGCGGAAGGTGGTGATGTCGTTGAAGGTCATCACGAAGCCGCCACCGGGCATGGGGTTGCCCTGTACCTCGATCACCCGGCCATCGGGCCGGGTACGGGCAGACACATGGGCGCTGCCGACTTTCATGTGACTCACCCGGCGGGCCACATGTTCCTCCACAGAGCCGGGGCCACACAGGCCCCGCTCTGCGTTATGGCGAATAATATCCGCGATGGGACGCCCCACCTGAATCAGCCCCGGCGGATAGGCAAACAGTTCGATATAACGCCGGTTCCACGCCACCAGATTCAGTTCCTTGTCGACCACGGAGATGCCCTGACCGATATGCTCGATGGCGCCCTGCAACAGACCCCGGTTAAAGCGGAACACATCCCCGGCCTCGTCGACGATGGCGGCCAGTTCATCCAGCTCCATGGAGCGCCCCTGCAGCACCGACGACAACACCAGGCGCGCCGACGAGGCACCGAACACCCCGGCCAGCACCCGCTCGGTATGACGGATCAGACTGGCCGGTGCCTGCATACTGCCCTCCAGGGTGCCCCGCTCGCCGGCATAGCGGGAAAAGGCCCGTCTGACTCTCGCCTCGCCCACAAAACGGGACGCCAGCTGTTCCAGATCCTGTACCGACACCTTGGCCCGGTAGACTTCGCCGTCATCCCTGTGCTGTCGGCCGACAAAGGCCGCCGCCTGAAAGCGCTCGCTGACCGACGGCACCGACAGCCGGGAGCCCAGCAGATAGGCGGCCAGATTGAACACCAGGCTCAGCCATATGCCCCAGGTGATCGGGCTCATCTCGCCCACAATTCCCCAGGCGGGTGGCGTCAGCAACCAGAGCAGAAAGTTGGTGTCTGCATCGCCGGCAAAGAGCCCGGTTGCGGCCATCAGGTTCAGCAACCACATCACCATGCCCAGGCTCAGGCCCCAGTAGGCACCGCGCCGGTTACCGCCGCGCCACAGCAGCCCCAGCACCAGGGCCGGAATAAACTGGGCGATGGCGGCAAAGCTCAGGTAGCCAATCCGGGACAGGCTGTCGATGTCTTCCAGCCACAGAAACACCAGCCAGGCGCTGGCCATGATCACGATAATGGCGGTACGGCGCACCTTGAGCAGCAGCTGGGCAAAATCGTTGAAATCGGCGCCCTGCCGCTGGCGGCGGCGCAGTATCATCGGCAGCACCAGATCGTTGCTGACCATGATGGCCAGCGCTATGGTGGAAATAATCATCATGCCGGTGGCGGCCGAGGCCCCACCGATGAAGGCCAGCACCGCCAGCCCGGGTCGATCCAGTGCCAGCGGCAGGCTGATGACATAGGTATCGGGCGAGGTATCGGCAGCCAGCCACTGCTGTCCGGCCAGCGCCAGCGGCAGCACGAACAACCCCATCAGCAGCAGGTAGATCGGAAACAGCCGCCGCGCCCAGCGCAGGTCCGCCGGATCATGGTTTTCCACTACCGTGACATGAAACTGTCGCGGCAAACAGATCACCGCACTCATCGACAACAGGGTATAGACCCCCATGTCGAGCAGGTTGGCGCCGGTCACCTGGGTAAAGTTGCCGATAAAATCTTCGGTAATCATCACCCTCTGCTGGTTCGGATACGCCAGGATCAGCCAGAGCGCGAAGCCACCGACCACGATAAAGGCCACCAGCTTGACCAGGGATTCCAGCGCAATCGCCACCATGACGCCACGCTGATGCTCGGTAGCGTCGATATGGCGGGTGCCGAACAGCAGGATAAAAGCAGTAAACAACAGGGTAACCATAAAGGCCACTTCGCCCGCTCCCCCTCCGCCGCTGCCGACCACCTCCGGCGCCATCAGGTTCAACCCCATCACGATGGCCTTGAGCTGCAGGGCGATGTAAGGCAAGACCCCGACGATGGCGATCAGGGTGACATAGACCGCCAGCCGCTGAGACTTGCCGTAACGGGCGGAGATAAAGTCGGCGATGGAGGTAATGTGCTCGCGCTTGGCCACCTCGATTAGCCTTGCCACAAAGGGACCGGCCAGGGTAAAGACGATAATGGGGCCGAGATAAATCGAGAAATAGCTCCAGGTGTCGGTGCTGGCCTGCCCCACTGTGCCGAAGAAGCTCCAGGAGGAGCAGTATACTGCCAGCGAAAAACTGTACAGCAGGGGTCGCAGACGCCGGGCGCCCGTTCCCATCCGCACCTTGTCACCCAGCCAGGCACAGATAAAGAGTACCGCCAGATAAGCCAGCGCAATATTAATGACGGTCCAGCCCTGCATCAGGCCTCCTGTGGTGATGACTGCAGAGGGAGTCTCAGCAGCCAGAACGCCGGCAGCACCGACACCGCCATCAACCAGTACATCTGTCCGCCGAACGAGGGGTACAACTGGCCGCACAACACCAGCAGCAAGGCGACCGTCAGCCCCATGGCAATGGCCGCATACAGCGCCTGGGCGCCAAACACCGCCGTTCCGCCCAGCTCCCGGCTGATATAACGCATGGCGCCCAGATGGCTCAGACAAAAACTGCCCGCGTGCAGTAACTGGGCCAGCATCAGCCAGCCCAACTCGGTCGTCGCGCCCAGCATGCTCCAGCGCAGCAGGGAGCAGGCCGCCCCGGCCAGCAACAGCCGACGGGCATCAAAGCGTTCAAACCATCGCTTGTTCATGGCCAGTACCACAATTTCGGCCACTACTCCCAACCCCCACAGATACCCGATGGTCGTGGTGCTGTACCCCTGTTGCTGCCAGTGCAGCGCGCTGAAACCATAGTAAAAGGCATGACAACCCTGCAACAACGCCACTATCAGCAGGAAACGCCGCATACCGGGTCGACGCCACACCTGAAGGATCGAATCTCCCTGCCCGCCCAGCTGACTGTCGACCGGCGCCGGGCTCATGGGCAGCCAGCTCAGCACCAGTAGCAGGCCCAGCGACAGCACCATGGCATGCAACACCCACTGCGGCCCCAGGCTGTTGCTCAGGCTGCCCACCAGCAGGTTGGCGGCAATGAAGGCCACCGCGCCCCAGAGCCGGGACTTGCCATAATCCAGATGCACCTGAACTATCAGCCGGCTGGCAATGGCCTCCCCCACCGGCATCAGGGTCGGGTAAATCAAGCTCACCAGCACCATCAGCACCACCAGTGCCAGGCTCGACTGGCCGCCGTAAAAACAGGCAAAGCCCAGCATACTCAACAGGCTCAGCCAGCGCACCGCCGGCAGCAAATGGCTGGCAGAGCGCACTCGACTCATGATGCCGAGATTGCCGATACAACGCGCCGCCATGCCCAGCCCGAGCAGGATCCCGATAAAACCGGCATCGGCGCCGACATGACTGAGCCACAGGGCCCAGAACGGCAGGAAGGTGCCATAACCAAAATAAAAAATGGCAAAAAACAATGATAGCCAGAAAACCGGAGTCATGGTCGCTCACTGCACCAAGTGATAATTAACCACTATGATAATGATTTTTAAGGAAAATTTCCGTTATTTATTAAAATAAGGAGCAATATTTCGAGCTTGCTCTTGCCGATCATCTTCCTCACGCCACAGACACGGCGACTCGGCAGTTGACCTTAACAATCCAGCCTCGGTTTAAAGCAAAATTTCCGCTCGGCAGAGGCCCAGAAATGAGATCACGGTATGTCTTTGCTCGGTACCTGGCCGATGTAGCATCATGAGGCTCCGTCAGTTAAGAGCATACTGATGACTAACCGGCTCCAGTCTATAGCCCTTATTCGAAGAGAACGATACCATAGGCACCTCTTAATTCAGCAACTGGCATGCGTTATACCCTGACAGTGCACAACAAATGGGGAATGACTTTGTCCACACTCAGTAACCTGCTGCGACAGCTCAAGAATAAAGATGCACAACTGGCGGCCGATCTGGAGCGGGAGATAAAGGCACTTTCAAACCGCCGTTCGTTCGGACTCAACTTTGAACGCCACGCACCGGAAGCGGTAGAATTGCCCGGCCGCAAGATCCGCCGGGGTGATAAGGTACGCATTCTTTCAGAACGAAACGAAACGAAACGAAACGAAACGAAACGAAACGAAACGAAATCAGCATGTTCAAAACTCTGGCATGTTGCAAGCATCACACGCGAAAAAAATGGCCATGTCGCTGAACTGATTTATCGCCCTGCCCCGGATGCCGATCCGGAGCGTATTGTCTACCCCTGCGACGATTTGGTTGTAGTGGCCGAATTCCGCACCCCTATCTACCCCGGATTGATCTCGACCGGCTCCGTCGAACGCGGCGGCGACAAGCCCTTTCACAGCGTGATCAACGCCGAGAACTACCATGCACTGCAGGCTCTGCTCTACACCCATGAGGGCAAGATAGACGCCATTTACATCGATCCGCCCTACAATACCGGTGCCAAGGACTGGAAATACAACAACGACTATGTAGACACCGAAGACGCCTACCGCCATTCCAAATGGCTGGCGATGATGGAACGACGGCTGAAACTGGCCAAGCGGCTGCTGAATCCGGATAACTCGGTGCTGATCGTCACGATCGATGAAAAAGAGTATTTGCGACTGGGATTACTGTTGGAGCAGGTGTTTCCAGGCGCTAGGATACAAATGATCTCTAACGTCATAAATCCCATGGGTTCGGGAAGTAGCAGCGACTTTTCCCGAGTCGAGGAGTATATCTATTTTGTTTTTATAGGAAGTACACAAGTACCGAAATCAACCGACAATATGCTTTCAGCATCAACGTCAAAGGTTGGGGATGAAGTCCGGTGGACACCATTAAACCGCGATGGGTCACACTGGTCACGGCAAGACCGTCCCAACAGCTTTTTCCCAATATATATTGACAAGAAATCTTTGAAGATTATGGGCTTTGGGCAAGCTCCTGGCCGGGATGAAAAACGCACGAACCCTATTAACGCGCCTAAAAACAGTTTCATTGCTTGGCCCATGAAAGGCACACAAGAAGCCTGTTGGCAAATATCCGGCGAACGCATGTTAGAGCTTCAATACGAAGGCTTTTTGTTTGTTTCTCGGCTTGACCCTTCACGCGAAACTGCAATAGTCCGCTACCTCACTTCTGGCCTTATACAAAAAGTGCACAATGGAGAGTTAGCTGTCGCTGGCAAGCGTAACGATGGAAGCAATATAGTTCGCTATGCTCGAGATAATTCCGTAAGACCCCGGACTGTGTGGAACAAAGCATCTCACTCAGCCCGAGATCATGGCTCAGTATTGCTTGGAAGAATTCTATCCAACAGAAAATTCCCCTTCCCAAAATCCCTCTACGCCGTTGAAGATGCGCTTCGCTTCTTCGTCGCCGACAAACCCGACGCCACCATTCTCGACTTTTTCTCCGGCTCGGGCACCACCTGTCACGCGGTCATGCGCCTGAACAAACAGGATGGCGGTCGTCGCCAGTGCATCAGCGTCACCAACAACGAAGTCTCCGCCGACGAGCAGAAGACCTTGCGTAAACGGGGGCTACGCCAGGGCGATGAGGAATGGGAGCGCCTTGGCATCTGTGAATACATCACCAAACCGCGTATCAAGGCGGCGATCACCGGGCTGACGCCGGAGGGTGAGCCGATCAAGGGGGATTACAAGTTCACCGATGAATTCCCCATGAGTGACGGCTTTGAAGAAAACGCGGAGTTTTTCAAACTCAGTTATGAAGCGCCGCTGTCGGTGGCCCACAACCGCGCCTTCCCTGCCATCGCTCCGCTGCTGTGGTTAAAAGCCGGGGCACAGGGCAAACGAATTGATCAGGTGACCGAGGGTTTTGCCATCGCCGAGACCTACGGGGTCTTGTTTGATCTCGACTATAGCGAGGCTTTTTTGTCAGCTCTGGCCGATACAGAGCAACACAAAAGCGTGCGAATGGTCTTTATCGTCACCGATGACGATCGCGGCTTTGCCAGCCTCTGCCGTGATCTGCCGGAACGCGTTGACGCGATACGGCTGTACTCCTCCTACCTGACCAACTTTACCATCAATACGGGACGGGACTGATGCGTTATACCCTCAAGGATTACCAGGAAGACGCCGTAGCCGAGGTACTTGGCTACCTGCGCAAGGCCGCCAGAGCATGGAAACAGGAAGGAGATATTTCCGCCTTTTCACTGACGGCCACCACAGGCGCAGGCAAGACGGTTATGGCCGCCGCCGCCATTGAAGCCCTGTTTGAAGGCAACCCGGAATATGACTTTGCCGCCGATCCGGGGGCCGTGGTGCTGTGGTTTACCGACTCGCCGGCCCTGAATGAACAGACCCGCGCCAAATTGAGTGCGGCGGCAGATAAAATAGACAGCCGACTGACAGTAATCGAAAACGATTTCAGTGAGGAAAAACTGGCTCCCGGCCATGTCTATTTTCTCAACGCTCAGAAACTCTCTAAGCATGCCAAGCTGGTACGGGCCGCAGTCGAGCCAGCCGATGACGGCCAATCTCAGCACCATTTAGCCTTCATGGCACCGCCGGATGACCGTGCTCATACCATGTGGGAGATCCTCAAGAACACCATTGAGGACGAAAATCTCACCCTTTATCTGGTGCTGGACGAAGCACACAGAGGCATGAAAACCGATCGGGATCGCACCACCACGGTTCAGAAGTTGATTAACGGTACACAGGGCGCGCCGGCAGTACCCGTTGTCTGGGGCATATCGGCCACGGTCGAGCGTTTCAACAAGGCCATGAAAAGCGCACAGGCTCAGGGCCGCATTACCTATCCCGATGTAGTGGTTGATCCAGCACGAGTACAGGAGTCCGGCTTGCTGAAAGACGATATTCGTCTCGATTTTCCGGCTAATGCCGGCGCATTCGATACCACGCTGCTGGCCAGGGCTACCCGCCTTTTGCGCGAATCCACCGAGCGGTGGAAAACTTACTCGGCGTCTGCGGGTGCCGATGATAATCCGGTAGTGCCTCTGATGGTGGTGCAGATGCCAAACACTCCCGGAGCTGACGATCTGCGCGCTGTTTTCAAGACCATTTACCATGAATGGCCGGAGCTGCCGGCAGATGCCATGGCCAATGTATTCGGTGAACACAAGGACATTGACGCCGGCGGCTTCAAGGCGCCTTATTTACCACCGGAAATGGCACAGGATCAGTCCCATATCCGGGTGCTGCTTGCCAAGGACGCTATTTCTACCGGCTGGGACTGCCCCCGAGCGGAAGTCTTTGTATCATTCCGGCCAGCCAGGGATGTTACTTACATTACTCAGTTACTCGGACGCATGGTTCGTACGCCGCTGGCACGGCGTATTTCCGGCAACGATCTGCTCAATTCTGTTGCCTGCGTGCTGCCGCGATTCGATCAGGAAACGGCCACAGATGTTGCCAGAGCCATGGTTGGCGATCGCCTCGATGATGCCGACGGCTCCGGTGGCGGCCAGGGCCGAAGGGTTCTTATGAACCCTATTGATATGACGCCCAACCCGGCGATCCCGAACGCCGTGTGGGAAGCCTTTGACGAGTTGCCGTCACAAACTCTGCCCCGCAAAACCGCCCGGGCAATAAGCCGGTACACCGCCCTGGCGCAGGCATTGTCTCAAGATGGTCTGCGCAAGCATTCTCTCGCCTTCGCCTACAAGACACTATGCAAGCAACTCGATGCCATCGGAGCCATGTACCCGGATGAGTTAAATACAGCCACAAAGAAGGTCTGCCAGGTCGCCGGCCTTACTCGGATAGTTGGCATGGATGGTCAGGTGTCGGAAGCTGAAATTTTTACCGAAATCGCCGACGATCACGCCATTGATGCCGAGTATAAAAACGCCGCCCGTGTACTCACGCCGGAGCTGGCCAAACGTTATGTCGATCATTGCGCAGCCCCCGGGGATGACGACAGCCTGTATGATGCCCGGGTCAAGGTGGCGGCCTTTGGCAAAATGGATGTACTGGGCCTTGCTCCAGTCAAAAGCAAACTGGAAGAGGAAGCGGCCAACCAGGCCAGTCAATGGTTCAGCGAGTTCCGGGTCGATATCAAGGGGCTGAATGATCAGCGCCAGGCCGTCTACGCCGACATCAGGAGTATGTCGAGCGAGCCCCAGCATGTATCTATCCAGCGCCCCCGTATTCGCTCGGAAAACACCCGGGACGAAGATGGTAACCTGCTGAATACCCGCCCTTTGCATCTGATGGCCGACAAAGCGCACAGCTTTCCCATCGGCAGCCTGAACGAGTGGGAAACCAGGGTATTGGACAGGGAAATGAGCCGCAGCCACTTTCTTGCCTGGTACCGGAACCCGCCACGGGCCTCCAGTGATGCACTATCCGTCGCCTGGCGCGACGCCAACGATAACTGGCGGCGCATGTGCCCGGACTTTCTGTTTTTCCATGGCGATGAAACGGATGTGAAGGTGTCGATTGTCGACCCTCATGGCCATCACCTGGAGGATGCCCCGTACAAGCTGATTGGGCTGGCGAACTTTACCGAAGAATTTGGCGAGGCTTTTCATCGCATTGAAGCCATTGCCAAAATTGATAAAACTTTGCGTGTACTCGATCTGAAAGACAAGGCGGTGAGGCTGGCAATTATGGAGGTCAAAAATGCAGAAGCTGTCTATCGCAGTGAGATAGCCAGTGACTACTGAAGTCAGGCTTCCTGCATGGTTCAACCTCAAAAATACGGGTCTTGAGCAAAACTGTCGGTCACTATCGCCCTTAGGATAAAAAACCGAAAAAGCACAGAGAAAAGAACCCCGAAACGGAGATTTTCAAGGTGGTTGTCGCGTGAACCTGCCACGCTACTTGTAGCGCTTTCGTGTGTTCCGTTTCCCGCCTTGAAAGGGCTGGGCTTCCCGTGAAACTATTGATGACCGAATTGCTGCTCTCCATTATCCAAAGGTGAACCATGCGCCCCTTGATACTGCTGTTTACCCTGTTGCTGCTCGGCGGTTGCCAGGCCGGCGCTCGCCCCCCGGCCACCCTGTTCGATTACCAGCTGTACAGCCCGACGGGACAACCGCTGTCGCTTGAACTGGCCGCCCGCCAGCTGGACAGCGCCGATGTGATCATGGTCGGCGAGCTGCATGGCCACCCGGGG
The DNA here is from genome assembly GCF_016907015.1 of Oceanisphaera litoralis. GTDB lineage: Bacteria > Pseudomonadota > Gammaproteobacteria > Enterobacterales > Aeromonadaceae > Oceanimonas > Oceanimonas litoralis. Next base: position 54,420 of record NZ_JAFBBE010000017.1, on the reverse strand, counting down.
ATTCACCGTTTTCAGGCCGAACTGCTGGCTCGCTTGTTACACCAGCCACGCCCGCTGGCGCTGGCCATGGAGCAGTTCAGCCGGGACCATCAAGCCACGCTGGACGCCTATCTGGCAGCAAAACTGGGCGAAGATGCCTTTATCGAGCAGAGCCATGCCTGGCCCGGCTACCGCAGCGACTACCGGCCCCTGATCGAGCTGGCACGCCAGGCCCGTATTCCGGTACTGGCCGCCAATGCCCCACGCCACCTGGTGCGCTGCATCGCCAGAAAAGGCCCCGCCTACCTCGATCAACTGCCCGCCGAACAGCGCGCCTGGGTGGCCGAGCAGCTGACCCTGAGCGACGACGCCTACAAGGCGCTCTTCATGACGAACCGCCATCACGGTCAGGCGCCCACCGAGTTTCAGTTTGCCGCCCAGACCAGCTGGGATGACACCATGGCCGAGAGCATAGACCGCTACTTGCAAACCCGTCCCGGCCACCGGGTAATGCTGACCGTGGGTCGCTTTCATATCGGTGACGGCCTGGGCACGGCACTACGCCTGCAACAACGGGCTCCCGGGCTGAAGGTGGTTCTTATCTATCCGGTCACAGCGAATGAGACGGCACCGGCACCGCCGCTGTGGTCGCTGAGGGTCGGCGCCCTGCCCGCCGCCCGGCTGGCCGAGGAGCCCTTGCCGTCCTTCCGTCTCGGCAAGGCCGACTGCTGAATGGCCGGTGCCGTCGCAACGGAATAACGCCCGTGGTGACTCCGGATCTGCCGGCGCTGGTCGGCATGGGGCTCATCATCGCCGGGGTGGCGGTGATCCAGCTATGGTCCAGAAGCGGCGGCCACTGACACAGATTCAATCAGATATGGCAAATCATCCGGCAATAATGAAGGCTCAGCCGACGGCGCGTAGGGCCACCGTATTGGGCTCCAGCCGACGACCGCTGTGGGCGGAGAACAGGTGCAGCCGCTCGGGTTCGATGGCGAGGAAAAGCAGATCTCCCTCGGTCAGCACAGGATCCCCCTCCACCTCGAGCCGGATCACCAGTTGTTGCTCGCTGCCCGGTAGCCGACAGTAATACAGCCGTTCGGCACCCAGAGCCTCCTGCATCACCAGCTCCACCTTCAGGCCTTCTCCGGGCCCGGTCAGCCGCAGATTTTCGGGCCGCATGCCCAGCATGACCTCGCCATCTTCGTAACCCGCCGGCAACGCCAGAGACTGGCCGCCAGCCAGTACCAGTTCGCCGCCGACGATATGCGCCGGGATCACGTTCATCGCCGGCGAGCCGATAAACTGAGCCACGAACAGGCTGGCCGGGCGCCGATACACCTCCATCGGTTGGCCAATCTGCTCCACCCGTCCCTGATTGAGCACCACCAGCCGATCGGCCAGGGTCATGGCCTCCACCTGATCATGGGTGACATAAACAGCAGTGGTATCGAGCCGCCGCTGCAATCGCTTGATCTCGAGCCGCATCTGCCCTCTGAGCTTGGCATCCAAATTGGACAGGGGCTCGTCAAACAGAAACAGCCGCGGATGACGGACAATAGCCCGCCCCATGGCCACCCGCTGGCGCTGTCCGCCGGAGAGCTGACCCGGCTTGCGAGCCAGCAAGGCACCCAGCTCCAACAACTCGGCGGTTTGCTCCACCTGGGCATGGATTTCCTCCTTGCTCATCCCTCGGATCTTCAGCCCGTAAGCCATATTGTCAAATACACTCATATGCGGATAGAGGGCATAGTTCTGGAACACCATGGCGATATCCCGCTCCCCCGGCTCCAGTTCGTTGACCCGGTGGCCATCAATCAGCAAGTCGCCATCGCTGATCGATTCCAGCCCGGCAATCATGCGCAGCAGAGTCGACTTGCCACAGCCGGATGGCCCCACCAGCACCAGCATCTCACCGTGGTCGATATCGATATCCAGGCTGTGCACCGCCTGGTAGCCATTGAGATAAGCCTTTTTCAGCCCTTTAAGTTGAACCTTTGCCATTACTTCTCCGATTCCACCAAACCTTTAACGAAAAAACGCTGCATACCGAGCACCACCAGCACCGGCGGCAGCATCGCCAGCAAGCTCGCCGCCATCACCCGATTCCAGGCAATGTCGCCGTTATCCACTGCCAGCATGCGCGACAAGCCCATGACGATGGTGTAATGACTATCGTCAGCGGTGATCATCAACGGCCAGAGATACTGATTCCAGCCGTAGATAAAGGTGATCACGAACAGCGCCGCCAGGTTGGTACGCGACAGCGGCAGCAGTATGTCTTTGAAAAAGCGCCAGGGACCGGCGCCGTCCATCCGCGCCGCTTCCAGCAGCTCCGGAGGTAGGGTCAGGAAAAACTGACGAAACAGAAAGGTAGCAGTGGCGCTGGCAATCAGTGGCAGGGTCAACCCGGACATGGAGTTGAGCAATCCCAGATCCGCAACCACCTTGAAGGTGGGCATGATGCGCACCTCCACCGGCAGCATCAGGGTGATGAAGATCAGCCAGAAACACAGCATGCGCCCGGGAAAGCGAAAGAACACCACGGCGTAGGCGGACAGAATCGAAATGGACAGCTTGCCCAGGGCAATCAACAGCGCCATCAGGGTGGAGTTGAGCAGCATGGTGCTCACCGGCACACCCAGCTCGCGGCTGGCCTGGCTGCCCAGCACGTCGGCGAACACGGACAGGCCCAGGTCGCCGAACCACCAGGTATCCTGACCGCTAACAAAGCTGTGGCTATCGTGGGTGGCGGCGGTCAGTGCCACCCACACCGGCAAGGCCACCGCCACCACCCCCAGGGCCAGCAGCAGGTGGGAACAGAAGGTCAACCAGGGTCGATTTTCGATCATCAGTAAGCCACTCGCTTTTCCACATACTTGAATTGGAGAACGGTCAGTCCGCCCACCAGCACCATCAGCACCACCGACTGAGCGGCGGCCCCTCCCAGATCCAGGCCGACGAAACCATCCGCATACACCTGGTACACCAGAGTGCTGGTGCTGCTGCCGGGGCCGCCCCGGGTGGTGGCATGAATGACCCCGAAGGTATCGAAGAAGGCGTATACCAGATTGATCACCAGCAGGAAAAAACTGATCGGCGACAATAGCGGAAAGACGATGGTGGTAAAACGTCGGCCGGGGCCGGCACCGTCGATGGCCGCCGCCTCGATCAGCGACTTGGGAATGCTCTGTAATCCGGCGAGGAAAAACAGGAAGTTGTAACTCACCTGCTTCCAGGCCGATGCCACTATCACCATCCACAGGGCATGCCCGCCATTGAGCGCCGGATTCCAGTCTACCCCCAGGTTCACCAGCCAGCGTCCTATCAGACCTATGCTGGGGTTGAACATGAACAGCCACAGCACCCCAGCCACCGCCGGCGCCACCGCATAGGGCCAGATCAGCAGGGTCTTGTAGCCCGCCGCACCGCGTAACACCCGATCCGCGAACACGGCCAACACCAGACCGCTGACCAGCGCCAGCAGCGCCACCCCCAGACTGAAGCCCAGGGTGGTGAGCAGGGAGGCGTAATAACGCGGGTCGGTGAACAGGGTGATGAAGTTGTCCATGCCAACGAATTCGACGCTGAAGCCAAAGGCGTCTTCCTGCAACAACGACTGCCACAGGGCCTGCCCCGCCGGCCAGAGGAAAAACACCAGAGTGACCGCCAACTGCGGCAACAACAGCAAGAGGGGAAAACACCGATGACGAAAATAATGACTTTCACTCATAATGATACAAGGCTGGCCCGTCTGTTCTGGCCAGGGGTGGCAACTGGGCACCTGCTGGCACGATAAAAGAATAAAAAGAATAAAAAGAGAGCGGCACTTGCCGCCCCCGTAGTCGAAAATTTCTTCGCATCAAATTCGCATCAAAAAAGCATCTTGTGTCCGACCGAGACGTGCTGTCATTCACACCATGGATATCGGATCAATTCGCCCTGGCAAAACGACTCAGCTGGCCATTGGCCCGCTCTACTATGGTACCGATGGCGGCTTCCGGCTGGGACTTGTCGGCCCATACCTTCTCCAACTCCTCGTCCACTATGTCGCGGATCTGTACGAAGTTGCCCAAACGAACGCCCTTGGAATTGACCGTCGGCTCGGCTTGGGTTATCTGAGTGATGGCCACTTCCGTGCCCGGGTTCTGCTGATAAAACCCCTGGGACCGAGTCAGTTCGTGGGCGGCGTGGGTAATGGGCAAGTAGCCGGTGAACTGGTGCCAATCGGCCTGGATCTCGGGCGAAGCCAGGAAAGTAAAGAACTCGGCTACCCCCTGGTACTCTTCCTGCTTGTGCCCCTCCAATACCCAGAGGGAGGCACCGCCGATGATGGAGTTCTGCGGCTGCGCCTTGATGGCCTGCCAGTAAGGCAGCTTGCCCACCCCGAACTCGAAGTCGGGGGTATTTTTCTTCACCCCGGCGTAGGAGGCAGAGGAGCCCATGAACATGGCACATTCGCCCGAGTAGAATAGCGGCAGGCTGTCGGACTGGCGGCCGCCGTACTTGAACACGCCGTTTTGGCTCCACTCGACCAGCTGTTGGATGTGCCGCCGGTATTCCGGACGATCCAGCAGCAGCTCGACCTCGGAGCCGGAAAAACCGTTGTTTTGGGTCGCAAAGGGAATGTCGTGCAGGGCACCGAAGTTTTCCAGCTGTATCCAGGACTGCCAGCTGGTGGTAAAGGCGCACTGGGTACCGGACTCCTGTAGTCTGCGCCCGACGGTATCCATCTCCTCCCAGGTGGTAGGCACCTCGACGCCGGCCTTGTCCAGCAGATCTTTGTTGTAATAGAGCACGGGGGTGGAGCTGTTGAAGGGCATCGATAGCATGTTGCCGGCGTTATCGGTGTAATAACCGGTCACTGCCGACAGGTATTCGCTCTGGTCGAATGCCTGGCCCGCCTCGGCCATCAACCGATAGACAGGGTAAATGGCCCGATCCGCCGCCATCATGGTGGCCGTGCCCACCTCGAACACTTGCACTATGTGCGGCTGCTGCCGGGCACGGAAGGCGGCGATGGCGCCGGTCATGGTTTCGCCATAACTGCCCTTGTATACCGGCTTTATTTCATAGTTGGACTGGCTCTGGTTGAACTTGTCGGCAATGTCGCCGACCTTGTCGCCCAGTTCCCCGCCCATGGCATGCCACCACTGAATTTGAGTGGTCGCGTGGACTTGGGTGCTTAATAACAGGCCGGTGATGGCCAGGCTGATGCCCTTGAACGTCATGGTGTCTCCCTTGGCGACCCTGAAGGTTTGAGTGCAACTAAGCTAGGGTGAACAGATGACATCGGGGTGACACTCAAATGATACTTTGACTTCACGGTCAGGGAAAACCTGTCACAGAGCTGTCATGACGGCGTTCTACTCTTGACCGAATCGGTATCTGGAAGGACAAAACGATGATCTTGTGCGGACACAGAGGCGTGGCCAGCCTGGCGCCGGAAAATACCCTGGCCGGGCTGCGCGAGGCACATCGGCTGGGGCTTGAATGGGTGGAGATCGACGTTCAGCTGACCCGAGACGAGCAGGTGGTGGTGATTCATGATGAAAAGGTCGACCGCTGCACCGACGGCAGAGGCTGGGTGCGCCAATACGACCGGAATGAACTGAGCCGGCTCGATGCCGGCAGCTGGTTCTCGCCCGCCTTCGCCGAAGAGCGCATACCGCTGCTGCAGGATTATCTCGCCCTCGCCATCAGGCTCGGCATTCACGTCAACATCGAACTCAAGCTCTACCCTGAAGATGATGCCGAGCGGCTGTGCCGTCGGGTCAGCGAGGTGCTTGAGCAGGGCGCCTTCGACAAGCACATGCTGCTGTTTTCCAGTTTCGAGCCCGACTGCATCAAGTTTATGCACGAGCTGCAACCGGATATCCCCCGCGCCCTGCTGGTGGAGCGCATCCCCGACGACTGGCAGACACAACTGCAACAACTGGACTGCACCAGCCTGCACTGCCATCACCGCCACCTGACCCGCGCCCAAGCCCTGGCCGTCAAGGCCGCCGGTTACCGGCTGAACTGCTATACCGTCAACCACATCGACGAGGCTGCCACCCTGGCCGCCTGGGGCGTAGACATGATTTTCACCGACCAACCCCAGGATTATCTGGCCGCTGGCTGGAATCCGAACTGAGCGCCAATCCCGCCTCCGAACGCCTTTGTTATAGCCTGCAGCGCTTTTCTGTTATCATGACGACAGTTTGCCCACCGGCAATGCCTCTCAATCGTCCGCCAGGACCTTATTTGTTCGGAGTCTCATGTCTTTTGCTTCCCTCGGCCTGAATGCCCAGCTCGTTCAAGCCATCAATGAATGTGGTTATACAGAGCCGACCCCCATCCAGGCCCAGGCCATTCCGCTTGTGCTGAAAGGCGGCGATCTGCTCGCCGGCGCCCAGACCGGGACCGGCAAGACCGCCGGCTTTGGCCTGCCCATGCTGCAGCGCCTGAGCGAAACCAGGGCCAAACCGCTGGCCAATGGCCGTGCCCCGGTTCGTGCCCTGGTGCTGACTCCTACCCGCGAGCTGGCCGCTCAGGTAGAAGAAAACCTGCGCGCCTATGCCAAGCACTCGGATCTGACCACGCTGGCCATGTTCGGTGGTGTGAGCATCAACCCGCAGATGAAGGCGCTGGGTCGCAAGGTAGACATAGTGGTCGCCACCCCGGGCCGCCTGCTGGATCACGTCTCCCAGCGCTCCATCGATCTGTCTCGGGTCGAAATGCTGGTGCTGGACGAAGCGGACCGCATGCTCGACATGGGCTTCATCCGCGACATTCGCCGCATCATCGCCAAGATGCCGGCCAAGCGGCAGAACCTGCTGTTTTCTGCCACCTTCTCCAACGAGATCAAGCAGCTGGCCGAAGATCTGCTCAACGAGCCGGAACACATCGAAGTAGCCACCCGCAACGCCACCGCCGACACCATTGCCCAGCGTTTTTACGGCGTGGACAAAAATAAAAAGCGTGCCCTGCTCAGCTACCTGATTGGCCACCACAACTGGCAACAGGTACTGGTGTTCACCCGCACCAAACACGGTGCCAACCGCCTGGCGATGCAGCTCGACAAAGACGGCCTGCCGGCCATGGCCATTCACGGCGACAAGAGCCAGGGCGCCCGTACCCGAGCCCTGAGCCAGTTCAAGGAAGGCAAGCTGCGCGTACTGGTGGCCACCGATATCGCCGCCCGTGGCATCGATATCAGCGAGTTGCCCCACGTGGTCAACTACGAGCTGCCCCATGTGGCGGAAGACTATGTACACCGCATCGGCCGTACCGGTCGTGCCGGTATTAAAGGCGAGGCCCTGTCGCTGGTGTGCTTCGAAGAAAAGCCGCTGCTCAAGTCCATCGAGAAGCTGATCAAGCAAAGCGCCGAGCTGGAAATTCTGCCCGGTTACGAGCCGCTGCCAGACAGCCAGCAGCCGCCCATCGAAAAACCCGGCGCCAACAACCGTGGCCGTGGTAATGGCGGCCATAGTAATGGCGGCAGAGGCAACGGCGGTGGTCGCGGCCAGAACCCGCGCGGCGCCAACAGCAAGGCACCGCGCAGCAACAGGCCGAACCAGCCCCAGCGCCACGGCCGCCACGACGACTAACACCACAACCCCGGCACTCGCCGGGGTTTTTCTTTAATGCTGGTTGCGCCGGTTCAGCCAGTGCACGCCGCCGCCGATCACCAGACCCCAGAAGGCACTGCCGATACCGAACAGCGCCACGCCCGAGGCGGTGATCATGAAGGTCAGCAGGGCCGCGTCCCGCTCCTGCTCGTTGGCCATCGCCACCGTCAGGCTGTTACCTATGGTCCCAAGCAGAGCCAGGCCGGCGATGGCCATCACCAGCTCCGTCGGCAAGGCGCTGAACAGCCCCACTACGGTAGCGCCAAACAGCCCCATCAGCAGATAAAAGACCCCGGCCCACACCGCCGCCTTGTAACGCTGGTGCGGATTGGCGTCCACTTCCTTGCCCATGCAAATCGCCGCGCTGATCGCCGCCAGATTAAGGGCGAAGCCACCGAAGGGTGCCAGCAAGAGGCCGGTAAAACCGGTCCAGCCGATCAGCGGCGATGCCGGCGTGTGATAGCCGTGGGCGCGCAGCACGGCGATGCCCGGCACGTTCTGGGAGGCCATGGTTACCATGAACAGCGGAATGCCGATGCCCAGCAGGCTGGCGAGGGGAAAACTCGGCAGCATCAGCACAGGCTGGGCCAGTTGCCACTCGAACTCGTCAAACTGCAGCAAACCGGCGGCGCCGGCCACCGCCAGCCCGGTCAGCAGACTGAGCGGTATCACATAGCGCGGCCAGCGCCGGCGCAGGGCCAGGTAGGTCGCCAGCATGGCGCCCACCAACCAAGGCTGGGTCTGGGCCGAGGCAAAGAGACCCAGACCGAAATTCAACAGAACACCGCCCAGCATGGCCGCCGCCAGCCCCGCCGGCATCAGCCGCATGATCTTGTCAAACCAGCCGGTCACTCCGCACAACAGGATCAGGCCCGAGCTAAACAGAAAGGCACCAATGGCCTCGCTCATCGACACGCCGGCCAGGGCCGTCACCAGCAGCGCCGCCCCCGGTGTCGACCAGGCGGTCAGTATCGGCTCCCGGTAGCGCAGGGAAAACCAGATACTGGTGAGCCCCGCCCCCAGGCCCAGGGCCCACATCCAGGAGCCGATCTCGGCCTGGCTGGCACCCGCCGCCGCGGCCGCCTGAAAGATAATGGCCGCCGAGCTGGTATAGCCAACCAGCACGGCGATAAAACCGGCAGAAAGATGGGAAAGACCGATGGCCACGCGCACAGCACCTCTCCTTGCTTGACAGAGATGTGCGCTATAACGCACAACCCAGGGAGCGTCATGCTAGCAAAGGTATGCTATAACGCACAACCGCATCAGTACGGAAAAATCAGTCAGGAGAAACCCCATGCAGGAGCCGAACATGCAGGATCCGAACATGCAGGAGCCGAATAAGTACCTTGCCATCCGTCTGCGAACCCTGCGCAAGGAGCGGGGCTGGAGCCTGGACCGATGCGCCAGCGAAACCGGCGTCAGCAAGGCCATGCTTGGGCAGATAGAGCGCGGCGAGTCCAGCCCCACCATCGCCACCCTGTGGAAGATAGCCGGCGGCTTTCACACCTCGCTGTCCGACTTTCTGGAACCGACGCCCGAGCCCCACCCCGGCCCGCTCTATCGACAGGCGGATAGGCTGCGCCGACAACCGGCCGGCGACGGCATCCTGGTGGCACCGCTGTTTCCCTTCGAAGGCAGATTTGGCTTCGAAATGCTGGAACTGACCCTGCTGCCCGGTTATGAACGCCGGTCCGAGCCCCACGAGCCCGGTGTTATCGAGCACGTCATAGTGCAGCGGGGAGAAATGGAGCTGTTACTGGAAGGCCGGTGGCAACCGCTGGCGCCGGGCGCGGCGGTGCGCTTTCACGCCGACCGGCCCCACAGTTATCGCAACCCGGGCGATACACCTGCCGTATTTTACAACCTGATCCATTACCCAAAGCCGTGAAGTCGGCTTGTTGCTATGCGTCAGGTTTATTGAGCAGCTCGGCACACAGGCGCACGAAGTCGGAAGAAGTGACGATGCCCGTCAGCCGCTGCTCGCTATCGACCACGGTCAGGCAGCCGTGCTTGTTCTTCAGAAAAAAAGGCACCACCTCGGTGAGGGGCGCCTTGACGTCCACGCTCTCTAAATCCGAATCGATAATTTCCACCACCCGGCACTGACGCTCGCGCCGCTCCAGCGCACTGACGCCATAGTCCGACAACAGACTCATCACGGTGGCGATCAGCCGTTTCTGGGTCAGCACCCCCAGCAGCTTGCCGGTAAGCTTGTCCACCACCGGAATATGACGGATGCTTTTTTCCCGCATCAGATCGTGCGCATCTTTCAGGGTCGAGCTCGCATCCAGGGTGAGTAAATCGCGGGCCATGATATCGCCAACAGTGGTTGCTGCCATGAGTCGTCCTTCCTTGTTTGTTCGATGAGATCACTTAGGGTCTGTTGACCTTTCGCGGTTAAATTTTGTTCGAGTTAAACGCGTTTTTATCGCGGCGAGAAGGCTGTAGCCTAGTCATTCTAAGCAAAGCCTTCTCAACAAAGAGAAAAACGCGTTTAGCCGAACCCGCAGGGCAGCGCTTGTGGGGGCTTGCTACTGCGTTATCGCTTATTTATGTAGAGTGACTACACGGCATAAGCGATGCCTTGTATCAAGCCCCCACAAACTGCTGCAAAAATCATCTCGAAAAGTCAACAGACCCTAACAGTATGCATTATGTTAGAGCACAGAGCCGTTCAGGTTGCAGGCTAATCGCGCATCCATGGTGCGCCAAGCGCACGGCAAGCGCACGGCAGCCGCACGCAGCCGACAATTAAACAAACACAACTCATTCTCATTGCGAATAGCAATGGACATCGTGTTAGAAATACGTATTCTATGACTCCAGAATATCAACACCCTCTTTTACCACCGGGAATTTACCTTGAATTTTCGACGCTACGCCCTGTTCGCTCTGGCCTCGCTGGTTCTGCATGGATTGCTGGCTCAGGCCATGGAACACGAAGAACAGGTTATTTCACTGGCACCGGACACCCACCCGGGCCCAATCAGCGTGCAGATGCTGCCGACAGTGGCGCAACAAGAGCTGGCGGTCGAGCCGAAACCCGAGCCCAGACCGGCACCCAAACCGACACCTAAGCCGACACCCAGGCCGGACCCCAAACCGATACCGGAACCGGAGCCAAAGCCAACTCCCAAACCTGTTCCCAAGCCTGAACCAAAGCCTGAACCCAAGCCGGTGTCCAAACCCGAACCCACAGTGGCGCCACAACCAGAGCCCACACCGGTGCCGGCCCCGCAGCCACCGGCCAGGATAGAGTCAAAGCCGCAGCAGGTCGCCGCCAGAGACAGTGCGCCACGGCGTATCGAAACACCCAGCTTCAAAACCCGACCGACACCCATTCCCTATCCGTCTCAGGCGCGTCGCCGGGGCCTGGAAGGCACAGTGCTGATCGAGGTATGGCTGGATGAAAACGGCAAACAGACCCAACGGGTGCTGGCCCGCTCTTCCGGTGTCAGCCTGCTCGACAAAACGGCCCTGAAAGCCATCGCCAAATGGCGCTTTTCCGCCTACGTGGAAAACGGCCGGGGCATTGCCCACCGCGTTCATATTCCCATTCGTTTCAAACTGGACTAACTCATGTCACTACTGGATCAACTAGATCAACTGGATCAACTAGATCAACTGCATCAACAACTGGGCCCGATGAGCTGGCCGCTGCTCCTCTGTTCGGTCATCACCCTGGCGCTCTGGCTGGAGCGAAGCCTGTCCCTGCTGTGGACCAGCCTGCGCGGCGAACAGGAAAAGCGTCAATTGCGGCTTGATGGCAACGCCTACCCGCAGGCAGAAATGACCGCCCCCAAGTCGCTGATCCTGCAAGGTTGCAGCCTGCTGGCAAGGCACCGTGGCTGTGACAAGAACACCCGGGAAGATCTGGCTACGGTCTGGCTGCAGCAACAGCGCCGCCGTCTGCATTCGGGATTACGGGTGCTGACCCTGGTAGGCGTAATCAGTCCCTTATTGGGCCTGCTGGGCACAGTGCTGGGGTTGATAGAGATGTTCAGGAGCATTGGCGCCAGCGGCGATCCTGTCACCCCGGCACTACTGGCCGACGGCCTGGGCCTGGCCATGAGCACCACCGCCGTCGGCCTGCTGATCGCCCTGCCCGCCATCGCCGGCGCCCAGCTGTTCGGACTCTGGGCCGATCGCCTGATCGACAAGCTGACCGACGAGCTGAACCGGTGCAACCTGCACCTGGAAGGAGTGCAACTGGGAGGCAGCCGTTCATGATAGGCCGCCCCGAAGCGACCCACTCCGGTTGGCGCTCTCTGACGCCGGATATTACGCCGCTGCTCGACATTATTTTCATCGTGCTGGTGTTTCTGATGCTCACCGCCAACATTCCGCTGCAATCGCTGGAGGTGGATCTTCCCAAGACCGACAGCGAGGCCCTGAGCAGCCTTCGGGACACCGAGTCGATCACCATCAACCTGCTGACCGGCAGCCCCGCCTGGGCGCTGCAGGGTGAAAAATATGAAGACTGGGAGCAGTTCAAACCGGTATTGCTAGGCCAGCTAACCCTCCTGAAAGACGCCGAGCTGATGCTGGCCTCCGATCGGGAGGTCACCGTCGACCAGATGCTGAAGCTGCTGGCGTTCTTGCAGGAGCACGACATCCAGGCCACCCAGATCCTGATGGAAAACGGAGAATGACCGCCTTCGGACCCCGGCGGCGGTGCACCACCGGGTCTGGCAGCATGGTTGACATCATGGCGGGGCTTTCTCGGTCCCATATATTTGACTTCTGAAGCAGCAAGCTCCGTGCTATAACGGAGTCCCCTAATTCGGGAGTGCCCTGATGAAAAAACCAAAAATAAAAGTAAGAAAAGGCGTGGTGACCGGCGCCTTGCTCGCCGCCCTCTGGCTGCCACTGCTGGCCAGCGCCGCCGCCATCGACAAACATGCCGACAAACCCGCCTGGATGGACTGGGGTTTCTTCGGCAATACCGTTATCTCGGCCAGCCTCACCCGCTGGAGCAGTAAAAGAGACGACGAATAAACCGGCCGCAGGGACGCGCCCCTTACTCTCCTCCATCCCCTGCCGTATCTTCTCTGCTCTCTGCTCTCTTCCCTGTCAGCTCTCCCCTGATTTTGTTTCACCGTTTTGTTGCGCCGCCCGGCTCTTTCGGCCCGTGAAATTCCCGCTTTCTCCGCCTTAGGGCACTGGCTTTCCCCGCTCAGCCAAGTACCATATACGCCATCGCTGGCCGGTTGGCTGCCGGCGTGGGGCATGCCCCCATTCAAGCCCGTCAGGCAATCAGTTAATCTTCTGAATTATCAGGATAAAGTGAAATGGCTCAATTTGTTTACAGCATGAACCGCGTGGGCAAGGTAGTTCCGCCCAAGCGTCATATTCTGAAGAATATCTCCCTGTCGTTTTTCCCCGGCGCCAAGATTGGCGTACTGGGTCTGAACGGCGCCGGTAAATCCACCCTGCTGCGCATCATGGCCGGCCTGGATACCGAAATCGAGGGTGAAGCCCGCCCCCAGCCCGGCATCAACATCGGCTACCTGCCCCAGGAGCCCAAGCTCAAGCCGGAGCAGACGGTACGCGAAGCCATTGAAGAGGCCGTGGCCGAAGTGGCCGGTGCGCTGAAGGAGCTGGACGAAGTCTACACCGCCTATGCGGATCCAGACGCCGACTTCGACAAGCTGGCCAAGCGTCAGGGCCAGCTGGAAGCCATCATCCAGGCTCACGACGGCCACAACCTGGACAACCAGCTGGAGCGCGCCGCCGACGCCCTGCGTCTGCCGCCCTGGGAAGCCACCATCGACAAGCTGTCCGGGGGTGAACGCCGCCGGGTCGCCATGTGTCAGCTGCTGCTGGAAAAACCGGACATGCTGCTGCTGGACGAACCCACCAACCACCTGGACGCCGAGTCCGTGGCCTGGCTGGAGCGCTTCCTGCACGATTACGAAGGCACCGTGGTCGCCATTACCCACGACCGTTATTTCCTCGACAACGTGGCCGGCTGGATCCTGGAACTGGACCGCGGCGAGGGTATTCCGTGGGAAGGCAACTATTCTTCCTGGCTGGAGCAGAAAGACGCTCGCCTGTCCCAGGAGCAGTCATCGGAGGCCGCTCGCCAGAAGTCAATCCAGAAAGAACTGGAGTGGGTTCGCCAGAATCCGAAGGGCCGCCAGGCCAAGTCCAAGGCCCGTATGGCCCGCTTCGAAGAACTGCAGAATCAGGACTTCCAGAAGCGTAACGAGACCAACGAGCTGTTCATTCCGCCCGGCCCGCGCCTGGGTGACAATGTCATCGACGTTGAAAACCTGACCAAGTCCTACGGCGACCGGGTGCTGATCGACGATTTGTCGTTCAGCATTCCCAAGGGCGCCATCGTCGGTATTATCGGCCCCAACGGCGCCGGTAAATCGACCCTGTTCCGCATGATGACCGGCGCCGAGCAGCCGGACTCCGGCACCATCACCCTGGGTGAGTCGGTGCAGCTGGCCTCGGTCGAGCAGTTCCGCGACAGCATGGACGACAGCAAGACCGTGTGGGAAGAAGTGGCCAACGGCCAGGATATGCTGCGCATCGGCAATCTGGAAATCCCCAGCCGCGCCTATCTGGGCCGATTCAACTTCAAGGGTATCGACCAGCAGAAGCGGGTTGGCGAACTGTCCGGTGGTGAACGTGGCCGCCTGCACATGGCCAAGCTGCTGCAGACCGGCGGCAACGTACTGCTGCTGGATGAACCGACCAACGATCTGGACATAGAAACCCTGCGCGCGCTGGAAAATGCCCTGCTGGAATTCCCTGGTTGCGCCATGGTGATCTCGCACGACCGCTGGTTCCTCGACCGTATCGCCACCCACATCCTGGATTATCAGGACGAGGGCAAGGTGGAATTCTTCGAAGGCAACTTCACCGAATACGAAGACTGGAAGAAGAAGACCTACGGCGCCGAGTCGGTGCAGCCCAAGCGTATCAAGTACAAGAAAGTCACCAAGTAATACCGGTCAGGGCAATGTCCGGTGAGACAATGTCCGGTAAGACAATGTTCGGGTGAGGCACACAGGGAACCGTCATCGGTCGCCGCTCCCCTTTTTGCCCATGACGGAACGGGAAAGCAACGAGCAGCCTGGCGCTGCTCGTTTTTTATCCAGCCAAAAATCTTACCTTACGCCTCTTTATGCCTCTTTATGCCTCTTTACGTCATTTCGTTAACAATAAACAAACCATATTTCAACCTCTTTATTTTACCTCATCCGGGCTTAATATGGTTCCGATACACTTTAAAACATTGAAATAACAATTAAGAAACATTACATTCCCCCCTGTGCTCTTCATCTTTTCGTTCAAGCCCTTGTGGCCGATTCGGTTTACTCAGGCGTTCAGCTCAACTTTATCGGGGATTTTCTCTGAAAGCCCGATTCTCCGGAGCTGCCTGCGTCCTGAACCGCGAAGGGTAACCAAAGCTGGAATTGTTAATATTTCACACAAAGATAATAAACAATGGAATCAAAGGATATGACCAAAAAATCAAAGGATATGACCCCCAAAAAGCTGTCTTTGGCCATCATGCTTGCTGTGGTTTCCACCTCCGCCAGTGCCCTGGAACTGGGTGAATTCAACGGTACCCGGCTCAGTCTGGGGGGATATGTCAAGGCGGAAGGCATACTCGACAGTCCCGACGATGCCGAGGATTCCTTTCAGGGCACGGTGCGCCAGTCCCGACTCAACTTTACCGCCGCCAAGGAAGTGGAAGGCCACCAGGTCAAGGGCTTTATCGAAGGCGATTTCTGGGGCGGTGCCGGCGACGACGGTGGCTCAACCTATGACTGGCGCCTGCGCCATGCCTTTGTGACCGTGGACAACATCACCCTGGGCCAGACCTGGAACGGTCAGTTCCACGCCATCTTGCCGGTGGATGTGGAAGTGCTGAACTTCTGGGGCCCGATGGCCGGCACCATAGCCGGCAGCGGCGCCGTGGTGCGCCCCGATCTGCTGATGCACTACACCTGGAACGGCCTGCGTCTGACCCTGCAGGATCCGGTATACACAGACGCGGATTTTCCGGACATGGTGGCTTCCTATACTCACCGTACCGAAAGCGGCCATGCCTTCAATGTGGCGGTGACCGGCCGCGATGTGAACACAAATGTAGCCCCAAAAGCTGATGCACCCGGTGAGGGAACATTGATATCCGCTGGCGATGGCAGCAAGTTCGCGGCCGCCATCTCCCTGGGGGGCAAGCTCAAGCTGGGCAATACCGCCCTGTCGCTGACCGGCTACACCGGCGAAGGCGTGGGGGTTTACACCGGCATGGGCTATCAGGGGTCGAAAGGAGGCCTCACTTCGGATGTGAACGCCGACGGCGAGCTGATCACCACCACCGGTTTCTCGACCGGCATCACCCAGAAATTCAGCGACAAGCTGCGCGGCACCGTCCGCTATGGCCAGGTGAAGGCCGATGAGGTTGCGGCGGGCTTCAATGACACACTGCAGATGACCAACGTCAACCTGATCTACACCTATTTGCCGGGGCTGGAATTCGGCATCGAGTGGCGGGATCAGAACCAGACCACCATTCCCGCCTCGGCGGGTGACAACAAGCAACGCCTGAAAGGCGAGCAGGTTGAAGTCATGGCCATGTACCGCTTCTGAGCCACCCCGGCCGTCACAAGCCCGCTTTCAGCGGGCTTTTTTTATGGCCGCCGAGCTGACACGGCTGACCGAGTACCGTACCCGCGAGCTTAAGCAACAACGGCAGGATGAAAGCGACGGAGCCCCTGCCGAATTGTGACAACGCCGCCTCGCCCTTGCCGCCCCCTATGGTATGCTGTCGGCTTTCCGTTTTCACCGCAGGAACCTTATGGACACCTATGCCGAGCAGGCACGACTGGAACCCGCCGACACCTGGTTTGGCTTCAAGCAGTTGTTGCCGCTTTCCTTTTTTGTGGCCGCCTTCGGGCTGGCCTTCGGCCTGGCCGCCGCTCAGGAAGGCCTGAGCGAAGGTAGCATAGTGCTGATGAGCGCCCTGGTGTATGCCGGAACCTCCCAGTTTGCCGCACTGGAGCTGTGGGGCACCCAGGTGCCACTGGTGCCCCTGATCATCACCACCTTCGCCATCAACGCCCGTCACCTGCTGATGGGCGCCAGCCTCTATCCCTGGCTGCAGCATCTGCCGGTATTCAAGCGTTACGGCATCATGCTGTTGGCCTCCGATGCCAACTGGGCCATGGCGATGCAGGGCTTTCACAGGGGCGAGCGGGCGCTGGGCATTCTGTTTGGCGGCGGCCTGGCCATCTGGTCGTTCTGGATGCTGGGCACCGGGCTCGGCCTCTATTTCGGCAGCGCCATCGAAGATCCGTTCAGCATAGGGCTCGACATGGTGCTGGGTTGCTTCCTGCTGTCCATGACCCTGGGCGGACGCAAGGATCTGCGCACCCTGCTCATCTGGACCGTGGCGGGTGTCTCGGCGATGCTGGCCTACTGGTGGCTGCCCGCCAACAGCCATGTGGTGGTGGGCGCCCTGTCGGGTGGCCTTGTCGGTGCCCTGTGGATGGAGAAAGAGCAAAGATGAATCTGGAAACCGCCGGCACAGGTACCCTGCTGATTATCGGCATCATGGCCATCGTGACCCTGGCCACCCGCTGGGGCGGTGTCTTCGTGATGTCGCTGATCCCCATCAATCACAGAGTGCAGCAATTCATCAGCGCCATGTCCGGCTCGGTGCTGGTGGCCATTCTGACCCCCATGGCGGTCAACGGCGATATCGGCGCGCGAATGGCGCTACTGGCCACGGCGCTGACCATGCTGGTGCTGAAAAAGCCGCTGCCGGCCATTGCTGCCGGCATTATCGCCGCGGCGCTCGGCCGACAGCTCTTCGGCGGCTGATGCCGGCAGGATCAGGCGGTGAGCTATATACTCTCCGCTCATCCCCAACTCCGTAGGCGCCCATTCATTTGGCGCAAATCGGTAGGCAACGGGAGTTAAACAGGCCGTAGGTTGTGAATGAGCACCGCGAATTCCAACTTTCTGCAGTCGCCTTTATGTTGGGATTCGCTTCGCTCATCGCCAACCTACGCTCAATAACCGCACTCACAGACGACTAAAAAGGCCCGCGAAACAGCGGGCCTTTTTGATTCCTGATTAAAGCAGGTGGCTTAACGCTGCCACACCACGGGGAACCAGTCTTCCCGCATCTTGTCGCCGGTGTTCAAGCTGATGCCGTCGAAGGGCGGTGAAGTGGCGCCGCCACGGTCGATATACCGTACATCGTCACCCATGAAGCGGGTGGAAAAGGCCCGGCGACGGTTCATGGTCTGGTTGCCCGGGGCGCCGTGCACTGTCTTGAAGTTGAACAAGAGCGCATCGCCCAGTTCCATTTCGGGGATCATGATCTCGAAGTCGCCGCCATCGATGTCCGGCATTTCCATGAAATGGCTGTCTTCCTTGTACCAAGAGGCATTGGTCGACCATTTGCTCGGGCGTATCAACCTGGGCCAACGATGGGAGCCCAGCACCACCTGCAGGGCGTTTTCCCGGGTAATGGGATCCAGCGGTATCCAGTAGCTGCCGGTCTGATCGCCTTCGACACAGTAATAGGGCAAGTCCTGATGCCAGGGGGTGGCCTTGGAAGTGCCGGGTTCTTTCACCAGAATATGCTCGTGAAACACCTGTATCCGATCGGAGCCGGTGGCTTCACCGACGATGGCGGCACCCGGCGACTGCTCAATCCACCGTTTGAACTCGGGAATACGCCGCCAGTTGCAGTAATCTTCAAAGAAACGCCCGGTATCGGTAGCGGTGACGTTTTCACGGCCATGCTCGCTGGGGTCGTTCAACACCTTGTCGAAACCGGCTCGCAGGGTTTCAACCCAGTCCTTGAACACGCCCTTGATCACGATGGCGCCATCGCGCTCATAGGCCGCTTTCTGCTCCGCTGTCAGCCACTTTTTTTCGGCCGAGTGTTTTTCGGCTGAGCGTTGTTCGGCTGAGCGTTGTTCGGCTGAGCGTTGTTCGGCTGAGCGTTGTTCGGCTGAGCGTTGTTCGACCGGGTGTTGTGCGGTTACCGGCAGATTCATGCTGTATTCCTTCCCCTCTATGCGTAATGAATCGACTTTATCACCCTCACTACATAGTATAAAAATACATTTTACATATGAGGCACATAGAGAAATGGCTATTCCCTTTACCTTCCGTCAACTGAGCTATTTTGTGTCCGTGGCCCAGCACGGCAGCATCAGCAAGGCCGCCGAGGCATTGCATGTGTCTCAGCCTTCGGTATCCATCGCCATTCATCAGCTGGAAAGCCTGCTCGACCAGCCATTGTTTCAGCGCCATCGCGGCCAGGGGGTCAGCCTGACGCCCGGTGGAGAGAAACTGCTCAAGGACGCCCGCCAGATCCTCACCCTGTCCCATAACCTGCTGGCCCGGCTGCAACAGGACGACACCGAGGTGGAAGGACAACTGGTCATTTGCTGTTTTCGGGACATAGCGCCCTATTATCTACCCCGGCTGGTCAGCGAATTCGAGCGCCATTATCCAAAAATAAGAGTGGTGATGCAGGAGCAGGATCTGGCCGGGGTCAGCCAGGCCCTGAACTCGGGCAAGGCCGAGCTGGTCCTGAGCTATGCGCTGGGGCTGCCGCAGGAAGTGGACATCCGGGTACTGGACGAATTACGACCCTATGCCCTGCTGCCCGCCGGTCATCAACTGGCCGAAAAAGCCACTCTGAGCCTGGCGGAAATAGCGAAAGAGACCCTGATACTTCAGGACATGCCGCTGACCCGGGAATATTTCATGTCGCTGTTCTGGCATCGGGATCTGCAACCGAGCCATATCCACACCACCGCCTCGTTCGAGATGCAGCGGGGTCTGGTGGCCCACGGTCACGGGGTGGCTCTGTCCTGCACCCGGCCCGCCGGTGATCAAAGCTACGATGGCGCCCCCCTGGCCTGTCGACCGCTGCGGGACGAGTTTCCACCCCAGCGGGTGGTGCTGGCCCGCTCCCGTCAGTTCCCGCTCTCCATCCCCGCCCGGCTGTTTCTCGACCAGGTAGCCGGCTAGAATAATCATTCATAAAAAAGCCGGAAAATCCTGAGTTCGCTTTGAACTCAGGATTTTCCGGCTTACGGCCTACGGCTTAGAGTACCTGAGCCGCTATCCAGCCGAAGATCACCAGCGGAATATTGTAATGAATGAAGGTGGGGATCACCGAATCACGAATGTGATCGTGCTGACCGTCCGCATTCAGCCCGGCGGTGGGCCCCAGTGTGGAGTCAGACGCCGGCGAACCCGCGTCACCCAGGGCCCCGGCGGTGCCCACCAGTGCCAGCGTCGCCAGCGGTGAGAAGCCGAAGCTGATCGCCAGTGGCACATAGATGGCGGCAATAATGGGAATGGTAGAGAACGAGGAGCCAATACCCATGGTAATGAACAGGCCCACCAGCAGCATGATCAGCGCCGCCATCGATGGGCTGTTGCCGATCAGTTCACCGGAGCCGGCCACCAGCTCGGGAATCGCGCCCGATGCCTTCATTACCCCGGCAAAACCGGAGGCGGCAATCATGATGAACCCCACCAACGCCATCAGTCGCATGCCCTGGGTAAAGACATCGTCCTGATCTTTCCACTTGAACAGGCCGTTCATCGACAGCAGAGCAAAGCCCAGCAAGCCACCCAGCACCATGGAGCCGGTCATCAGCTGCACGATCAAGGCACCCAGGACGGCCGCCCCTATCATGATCAGCTGCTTGCGGCTGAGCCGGGTTTGTTTCTTGCCGTTGCTGTTACTGTTGCTGTTGTTGTTGTTGTTGTTGCTGCTATTGTCGAGCGTCGCCACCGTCTGTTGCCGGTACTCCCGTGGCCGACGATAACTGAACAGCACCGCCACCCCCAGCCCCAACAGCATGCCCAGTGCCGGCAGCAGCATGGCCCTGGGTGCCATGGACGCCGTGACCTGCATGCCCAGCTCTTCACCTGCCTGATTGACACTGTTGGTCAGAATATCGTTGAGGAAAATGGTGCCAAAGCCCACCGGCGTGGTCATGTACATGATGGTAATGCTGAAGGTAATCACACAGGCCACGGCCCGCCTGTCCAGCTTCAGCATGCTCATCAGCCCCAGCAACGGCGGCACCAGAATGGGGATAAAGGCGATATGAACCGGCACCACGGTACCCGAGGCAACGCCGACAATGAGCAGGGCGCCGAACATCAGCCACTTGACGCCGCTCAACTGGTCCGGTTCACGCCGAGAGCCAACCCAGCCCAGGGCCTTGCCGGCCACCAGTTCGGTAATACCGGTGCGCGACAGCGCCACGGCAAAGGCCCCCAGGGTGGCATAGGCCAGCGCCACGGTCGCGCCGCTGCCCAATCCTTCGTTGAAGGCGCCGATCACCTGATCGACCGACATGCCGGCCCAGAGTCCGCCCACCAGGGCGGCAACCACCAGCGAAAACACCACAGATACCCGAGCCAGACACAAGGCAACCATCACCAGGATGGCCAGAACAATGGCATTCATAGGATCCACTCCCCCATATAATTAAATCCCTTTATCGATGTTTTCTCGGTGCCCGGCAACGCCATAAAATCACAAAAAATCAACATTAAATGTACATTCATCATTCATATAGTTTGTATATACAATAGATATCTTTTTAGCTATCTACCCCGCACGGCCATGCAGCACAGGCTGCACAGAACGAATACCGCAAAGCCGCTGTCTCCCGTCTCGCTCTGAAAAAGAACAATATCCGGGGATGATTTATCCCTGCAGCGCCTTGCCCACCAGGGCCTGTATCTCGCTGCTCAGCGGAATCTGCAAGGCGGCGGCATGCCCGTCCGGCGACATTTTTCCCCAGGTCTTGCGGATGATGTCGATCAGCTTCTCCTCTTCATGGCGGGTGGCAAAGTCTTCCAGGTAATACCGGATAAACACCAGACAAATCACATCTTCCAGCGTCTGCACCTGAGGGTCCCGCTTGAGCTGCTTTTTCAGCAACAGCGCCTTGATGCGTTGCTGCTCGTCTTCGCCGTAACCGACCCTTGCCATCAGGTTCGCGGTCAGATCGCCGTGAAACTGCGCCAGTTCGCTGCGCCACCGCTTGTAACCGGCTCTGTCCATCGGATAGTCGGCCCGGGGAATACTCCAGCGTTTGATATGTTGTGCCCGACAGGCTACTTGCAGCAGTTCGGGGGCGTCAGGCGCAAAGTCGGCCAGTGTTTTGCTCATGCGCCGACTGTAGAGATACTCCTTGGGCCAGCTCTGCCCCTCGGCCTGCTCCTGATGGGGATCTTCACGATTTTCGGCATCGATCAATGCCAACACCTGCTGTAAACGGGAATCCTGAGTCATCACCTGACGTCCTGTGGGTAACAAAAAAACATTGTTACCTCTGGGCCTGCAAATGCAAGCAACAATCAAGACGTTAGCCGTTTTTAACCGGCAGCAGGCGCTTATCCACATAGATAAAGGCATATTCCATATTGATGCATATTAAATATAACTATAGAATCCACCCATAAGTTGCATTATAAATATTACTTAAGGAAAGCCTTGCCATGCTGGATAGCCGCACCATAGAGATCGTCAAAAGCACAGTCCCCCTGCTGGAGTCTGCCAACACCGCCCTGACCGAGCATTTCTACCAGCGCATGTTCCGTGACAACCCGGAGCTGAAAGACGTGTTCAACCTCAGTCACCAGAAAACCGGCCGCCAGCCCGCCGCCCTGTTTGCCGCCGTGCTGGCCTATGCCAAGAACATCGATAACCCGGCGGTATTGAGTGCGGCGGTCGAGCGTATCGCCCACAAGCATACCGGCTTTGCCATCCAGCCGGACCAGTACACCATTGTGGGTCATCACCTGCTGGAAACCATCAGGGAGCTGGCCCCCGATGCGGCTACCCCCGAGGTCATCGACGCCTGGGCCCGGGCCTACGGTGCCCTGGCCGAGATCTTTATCGGCCGTGAAGAGCAGCTGTACCAGCAAAGCGAACAGAAAGACGGTGGCTGGCGCGGTCATCGCACCTTCGTGGTGAAAGAAAAACGGGTAGAGAGCGAGCAGATCGTAAGCTTTCTGCTGGCCCCGGCCGATGGCGGTGCCGTGGCCGACTACCTGCCCGGCCAGTACCTTAACCTGCACCTGAGCAACCCCGAACTCGAACACAGGGAATACCGTCAGTATTCCCTGTGTCAGGCGCCCAACGGCCGGGAATATCGCATTGCCGTCAAGCGTGAGCCGGGCGGGGTGGCCTCCAACTTCATGCATGATAGGATGCAGCTCGGCGACCAACTGCAGGTGCTGCCGCCGGCGGGTGATTTCTTCATGGAAGTGGGCACCGAGACCCCTGTGGTATTAATTTCGGGTGGCGTTGGTCAAACACCCATGCGCGCCATGCTGGATCAATTGCTCAAGCAGGGTCACCCGGCCGACATTCACTGGCTGCATGCCTGCGACAACGGCGCCCAGCACGCCTTCAAGCAGGATATCCAGCAACGGCGCCAGGCCCATGCCAACCTGTATAGCCATGTCTGGTACCGCACTCCGGCCGAAACCGATCTGCCGCCGGAAGACTATGATGCGCTCGGCCTGATGGAGCTGAACGCGGTGAAGGACCGCATTCATCTGGACGGCGCCCACTACTATTTCTGCGGCCCCCTGCCCTTTATGGCCATGGTCAAAGACACCCTCACCGGTTGGGGCATCGCCAAAGAACAACTGCACTACGAGGTATTCGGGCCGCACCAGCAGCTCTGAAGCCCCGCCACACTGCAAGTCCGTGTATGGACACCTCGCTTCCTGCAAGTGGGGTTTCCGTTATTGTGGGTAGCCAGGATAAAACGGCATACCTATATTCGGCCTGTTTTGGTGAGCAAGTGTTGTTTTGGGGAGCAAGTGTTAGGCGTAAAGACGACCGGTTGAATAAGCGGGATCTATTCAGTGTGCTGATGGCCGTCGTCAGGCAGGATGGTGCCTCAAAGCCCGGCCTGCTCCAGCCGGCTGGCCATGTCGTTCAACCCCGCCAGTCCCTGAATGTCGGTGGGCTGCAAATACAGCGAATACCGACGAAGATCACTGAATACCCGGTCGATCTCGGCCAGGTGCGTTTTTTCCTGCGATCGCCGCTGTGCCAGAAAGGCGCCGTCGGCCTCGTCGGGCAGAATACGATTCACCACCAGTCCGGTCAGGGGCAGCTTTTCTTCCCGCAGGGCTGTGACCGCCCGCGCCGTTTCCAGTATCGGCAGCTTCTCGGGGGTGAGCACAAACAGCAGCGCGGTCTGCCCGGCGTCGGTGAGCAGTCGGCGGGTGCGCTGAAACAACCGCTGGCGCGCCAGCAGGGTGTCGGTAATGGATTTGGTACGTTCGTCCATGCCGGCGGTTTCGTGGCTGCGGGGGTCGCCAAAGGGGCTGTCCAGGTCCTTGCCCGGGGTCAGGTGATCCAGCACCTCACCCAGTTTTTCCGAACGCCGGTTGCTTTTGAGCATGCCCTGGGTCCAGGCCGCCATGGCCTCGGGCAGACTGAGCAGGCGCAGGGTGTGGCCGGTGGGGGCGGTATCGAAAATCACCAGGTCGTGGCTTTGCCGGCCTTCTTCCATCACCCGGGCCATACGTTCCAGCAGCGCCGCCTCCTGGGCCCCCGGCGACTGGCGGGTGAGGCGCATCTGCCGCTCCACCTCGCCGTACATTTCGGGCCGGGTAAAGCGCTTGAGCTGGGCCAGTACGTTAGCCAGGTGCTGCTCTACCTCGTGATCCGGATCCAGCTCCAGGCCGTCGAGATTGGGGGCCAGCCGGGTAATGGTGTCGCCAATGTCCCGGCCAAAGGCGTCGGCCAGGCTGTGGGCGGGATCGGTGGACACCAGCAGGCAGCGCTTGCCCCGGCGGGCCGCCAGCAGCGCCAGCGACGACGACACCGTGGTCTTGCCCACGCCGCCCTTGCCGCCCACCAGCAATACGCGCTTGTCGGTCAGTAACATTTCATCTCTCCAAACAGTCAGGCCGGCATGCGAAGCGACAGCAGGGTTACCTCCTTCGACACGCTTCATTGAATGCCACTCATTAAAAAGCCTGCTGCGAACATACTTAATGTTCGTTCAGGCTTTTTACTTCGTCACGGCGAGCAAGCTCGCCCCATGTACGCTCGGCACATGCCATCCCTGGCATATGACGGTCGAATACGGCAATCCCTGCTGCCGCTTCGTCAAACAAAAGCGTTGCCTGACTTGTATTACAGGCAACTGAGTGGCCGGCAGGGAGGGAAAAGGGAACAGCTCCACCGACCCTCTGCGCCAGGGATGGCGCAGCGGAGCCCCCATGGATGGGTTTACGGCGAGTCGGTGGCGCCGGCCCTTTTTCCGACCTTTGCCAAGCCAGAAGACAACTCAATCAACAGCAGCGAAAGTGATCCAGCGGCGAGTGCTCCATGCCCATGCGCTTGTGCCAGTCGTGAAATCGCTCCAGCAGCAGGGGTTGCAGCTCCAGGGTGTAATAGGAGGCCGGGTTCGGCACCCCCATCATTTCCGAAAACACCAGCAGCATAAAGAGATCGTCTTCCTCCCGCCGGGCCCGGGCAATGGCCGCCCGGTACGGGGCGTTATACACCTCTTCCGCATACCGGCTGGCCCGGTTTATCCAGGCCAGTATCCGTTTGATTTTCACGACTTGCCCTCGATCTCTTTAATCTTGTCGCTGCGCAGCCGGTTCAGGGTAGTGCCGCACTCCAGCGCCACCAGAATGGCCGCCGCCAGCACCACCAGATCCAGGCCAAACAGGAACCAGTTGGCCTGGTCGTAGAAGCTCTTGAGCTGTAGCAACAGCGCCAGCACCGTCATCACCAGCAGGAACAACAGCGGGAGCAGGGTCACCAGCATGGGCCGGCCCAGGCGTGCCAGCATCACGGTGATCACCAGCAGGGTCAGGCCCGCCAGCAACTGGTTGGTGGTGCCAAACAGCGGCCAGATCAGCAAACCACCGGAGCCGTCGCCGCCGGAGCCAAAGGCCAGCAGCAAACAGGAGGCCACCGCCAGCAGGGTGGCCGGCGCCGCTTTCTGCATCCAGTTGATTTTGTAGATAACCCCCCATTCCTGGAAAATATAGCGCTGCAGCCGCAGGCCGGTGTCCATGGTGGTGCCGGCAAACAACACCGCCATCACGGTGAGAATGGTCTGGGACAGCTCAACCTCAAAGCCCAGGCCGTTGCTCAGAATGTTGGCGCCGCCCTGCACAAAGGCGGCCACCCCACCCTGGCCAAAGCCGCTGTATATGGCCTGCCAGTCGGCCAGGGTGGCGAAACCGGCGGTGGCGGCAATGATGGCGGCCAGGGCCAGGCCGCCTTCGCCAATGGCACCGAAGTAGCCCACAAAACGGGCGTCGGTTTCCTTGTCGAGCTGCTTGGAAGTGGTGCCAGACGACACCAGACCGTGAAAGCCGGAAATGGCGCCACAGGCGATGGTTACAAACAGCAGGGGGACCAGCGAAGGCGTGCCTTCGGGCACATTGTCATTGAACGCCGGGGCCACCACCTCCGGGGCCGACAGCAGCACGGCGCCATAAAGCAGGCCCAGGCCCACAAACAGCTGCAGGCCGTTGATGTAGTCCCGGGGCTGCAGCAGCATCCATACCGGCAGCAGCGAAGCGATGGCGGCATAGACAAACAGCAGAATGATCCACTGGGCCTTGTCGGTCAGGCCCAGAAACAGCTCGGGCAACGCCAGCGGCACGGCAGGCCCGACCCAGATCAGGGCGTAGAGGGCCACCACGCCCACCACCGACACGGTGAGCAGGCCGATCATTTTGCGGTAGATCAGCTGACCGATGATCAGCGCCACCACAATGGCGCCCCACACCGGCACCACCGAGGTCTGGAACTGGGTGAGCAGGCCGGCAATGACCACGGCGAACACGGCGTTCACCATCAGCAGCACCAGGAAGATCACGATCATGAAGACGCCGCGGGCCCGCTTGCCCACCACGTCGCCGGTGAGGGCGCCCACCGATTTGGCCTTGTTGCGGTTGCTGGCCCAGATGGCACCTGCATCGTGTACCCCGGCAAAGAAAATAGTGCCGAGAGTGACCCATAAAAAGGCGGGCACCCAGCCCCAGATCACCGCAATGGCCGGCCCCACAATGGGCGCGGCCCCGGCCACCGAGGTAAAATGGTGGCCCCAGAGCACAAATTTGTTGGTAGGGACATAGTCCACCCCGTCTTCAAATTCATGGGCCGGGGTACGAAAATCCGGATCCAGCCGAAATATTTTTTCGGCCACAAATTTCGAATAGACAAAATAGCCGAGCGCCATGGCACCCAGTCCGATCAACATCAGGAATATGGCATTCATTGCGTTGCACTCCCGTCATGAGTTGTTCTTATCATTGTTAGCATTTCCGGCATCGTCAAACCGGGGCCTGAACAAGATCCAATAAAGAGGAAAAGCCACCAACAATCAATACGGTAACAACAAATTCAAATGAAACCGAAACAAGGCAGAATCATGAAACGGCGAGCCGCCGAACAAATCCAATCGAAACCACCACCCCACAATGAAATGGCAGTTAATATCACCAGCAAAAAATAAAAATCAAGAATGATACACACCCCCCTGTCACGCCGGAATTATGCTTCCCGAAAGGTATTATTCTTCCCGAAAAAGGGGGATCTGGCCGAAACCCGGCTGGCGGACATATTCTTCCCGACATTCCTGCATGGTTTTCCGGTCGTTGCGGCCGATATTGGCCGGTTGATTTTCCATGCGGCGAAACGCCGCCAGATCCATCCCTTCGGCGGCGGCGATGGCGTCATGGATGCTGTGGTGCTTGTCGTTGGCGTCGCCGATTTCTTTTTGCTGCTTGCGATAATGGTAACGGATGCGAACGGCCATGGCGGGCTCCGTAACAGGCGCCATTGTCGCTGCAAACCCCGCTCGCGCTCAGGCAAACATGTTACCCGCTCCGCCTGGTGACGCCTTCTATACTGAACACAGTCTGTCAGCCGGAACTCACCATGACCCATCTCAGCACCGAACGGGATGCCATTCTCGACACTGCCCTGCACCTGGCCCTGCACCGGGGCTGGCACGGCTTCGGCCTGCGCGAGCTGGCCGAGGCCCGGGCGCTGAGTCTGGCGGAGCTGAATCGGCATTTTCGCTCACGGGATGACCTGGCCGAGGCCCTGTTCGATCGGGCCGACGATACCCTGCTGAGCCTGCCGCTGGATCCGCAGGAGCCCATGCACGAGCGCCTGCTCACCGGCATCATGGTCTGGCTCGACTACCTGGCGCCCTACCGCCCGCTGGTGAAGGAAATACTCGGCTACAAGCTCGAGCCCGGCCACCTTCATCTGCAGGCCCACGGCGTGACCCGCATCAGCCGCACCGTGCAATGGCTGCTGGAAACCGCCGACTGGACGACCGGCGGCTGGCGCCGCACCAGCGCCGAACTCACGCTCACCGGCATCTACCTCACCGCCGTGGCCAGCTTTGTGGTGGACGCCAGCGACAACCTCAACACCACCCGCACCCTGGTGCACGGCCTGCTCGGCCGCTCCGGCCCGCTGCTGCAATAAACCCTTCTCCCCCACTGAGCCGACCATTGCCGTCTGGAGCTTGCGGCGGACAGGACAGATTGCCGAAATAGCTAAAAAACCGGCCCGTTTCCGATACAATCCCTGTTTTCATATCGCAAGAGAGAGCCGTCATGTTGGTAAAAGCGTTACGTAATGGAATCGGGGGCATACTGCAAGTGGGCGACATACTGACTCGCCCCACCAAAAAGCGGCGCTCGCCAGAAGCACAGCAGCAGGTTGATGAAGCCTGCCAACAGCTGGCGCTGTATCAGCTGCCGCGCTGCCCCTTCTGCATCAAGGTGCGTCGAAACATGCACAAGCTGAATCTGCCCATAACACTGCGTAATGTTCAGCCCGGCTCCCCCCATAGAGATGAACTGCAGGCCGGCGGCGGGCGCATCAAGTCGCCCTGCCTGCGCATAGAAGAAAACGGCGAAAGCCGCTGGATGTACGAGTCCAGCGACATCATCGCCTACCTGCAGCAACGCTTCGGCTGAGCCTGGTATTGAGCCTGGTATAAAGACACAAAAACGCCACCAGCAAACAGGGCCCGCTGGTGGCGTGTTACGGTTCGGTTTTGTCTGGTCAGTAGCTACTCTGCACATCACGAGCGGCGTCTTCCACCGCCTCGCCCCCCTGCTGAATGTCCTTGCCGGCACCGGCAAAGGTATTGCAGCCATAGAGCCCAACCGTCAGGCCTGCCGCCATCAGCACCATCATCAGTTTCTTGAACATTATCTTCTTCCTTCTTGCGGGGAATAAACATTCAAAAGTATAGCTCCCATAACATCGGGTAAACGTTGGGAGCGGGTCCTGATGATGAATCCGCCCGGTACGATCCGGCCCCGACAACCACAAGGGCACCTGGGCGGGTGGCGTCCACTTAGGTAACGAGGCAACAGGCAACAGGCAGAGTTAGCGGTTTTTTCTCATTACAATCATGAGATATTCATCGCTGGCGGCTATGATAGGCCCCTCCCCGCAATAACGGATGATTTCACTTATGCTTCAGGTGTTCTGGCAATTCTTCAAACTCGGCTGGATAAGCTTCGGCGGCCCCGCCGCTCATATCGGTTATTTTCAACGCCATTTCGTGCAAAAGCTCGGCTGGCTGCCGCAGGACCGCTTTGCCTCGACCCTGGCACTGTGTCAGTTTTTACCGGGCCCGGCTTCCAGCCAGTTGGGCTTTGCCATCGGCTATCAGCGGGCCGGACTCGGCGGTGCCCTGGCCGCCTTCGCCGGCTTTACCCTGCCCTCGTTTCTGCTGATGCTCGGTCTGGCGCTGGCCGGCCAGCACTATGCCAGCCAATATGCCAGCCAGCCGGCGGCCCTGGCCATCATCAGCGGGCTCAAGCTGTTCGCGCTGGTGGTGGTGGCCGACGCGGTACTGACCATGGCCGGCCAGTTCTGCCGCCAACGGCTGACCCTGACCCTCGCCGTGCTGAGCGCCGCCTTCCTGTGGCTGTTGCCGGGGCTGACCGGCCAGTTTGTGGTGCTGCTGGCGGCGGCACTGCTCGGTGCCCTGTTTCTTAAAAGAGAAGGCGCCAGGCCCGGCCAGCCGCTTGGTCTGAACTGGCCTTTCCTGTTGCTGTTTCTGGGCTTGCTGCTGGTGATGCCGCTGCTGGCTCTCACCGGCACCGCGGCCATTTTTGCCGACTTTTATCAGGCCGGCAGTCTGGTGTTCGGGGGCGGCCATGTGGTGCTGCCCCTGTTGCAGGGGACCCTGGCCGGTGACCTGTCGCAAGAGGTGTTTCTCACCGGTTATGCGGCGGCCCAGGCCATGCCCGGGCCCATGTTTACCCTGGCGAGTTTTCTGGGCGCCGAACTGTTGCCGACGGCGCCGATACTGGGGGCACTGATCGCCACCTTCGGGGTCTTTCTGCCGGGCTTTCTGCTGGTGCTGGCCTTGCAGCACAGCTGGCAGGCACTGGCGTCCCGGCCGCTCATGGCCGGGGCGATACAAGGCATCAATGCGGCCGTGGTCGGCCTCTTGCTGGCGGCACTGTACCAGCCGGTGTTTGTCAGCAGCGTCACCGGGGCCCCGGCACTGGCCGCCGCCGCCCTGGGCCTGCTGGCCCTGCGCGCCTTCAGATGCCCGCTACTGATACTGATCCCGGCCTTCATGCTGCTGGGGTTCTGGCTTTGAACTTTTTCAGCCGCAGGGCGTTGCCGACCACGAAGACGCTGGACATGGCCATGGCGCCGGCGGCCAGCATGGGTGACAGCTGGATGCCGAACCCCGGATACAGGGCGCCGGCCGCCACCGGGATAAGACAGACATTGTAGGCGAAGGCCCAGAACAGGTTCTGGCGGATATTGCGCAGGGTGGCCTGGCTGATGGCCAGCGCATTGGGCACGGCACGCAGGTCGCCACTCATCAGCACCACCTCGGCCGCCTCGATGGCGATATCGGTGCCGGTACCAATGGCCAGCCCCACATCCGCCTCGGCCAGCGCCGGGGCATCGTTGATGCCGTCGCCGACGAAGGCCACGGGGCCATGCTGTTCGCGCAAGCGCTTTAATGCCGCTACCTTGCCCTCCGGCATCACCTCGGCTTCCACCTCGTCGATACCCAGCCGGCGGGCGATGGCGTTGGCGGTTCCCCGGTTGTCGCCGGTGATCATCGCCACCTTCAGCCCCAGCTCGTGCAAGGCGTCGATGGCCGCCGGCGTGCCCTCCTTGATGGGGTCGGCGACGGCGATAATGGCCGCCAACTTGCCGTCGATCGCCGCATAGAGCGGACTCTTGCCCTCGTCTGCCAGCTTTTCGGCGGCGTCGGCCAGGGCGGCCGGCTCATGGCCCAGCTGTTTCATATAGCGGTCGGCGCCGACCTCTATTGTGCGGCCATTCAGGGTGGCGCTGACGCCCAGCCCCGAGTGAGCCTTGAAGTTTGCGGGCTCCAACAGACTCAGCTTTCGCTCCGTCGCGGCGGCCACTATGGCCTCGGCAATGGGATGTTCCGAGTGCTGCTCCACCGACGCGACCAACGCCAGCACCTCGTTTTCATCGAAGCCGGGCACCACCTGCAAGTCGGTCAGCTCCGGCTGGCCCCTGGTGAGGGTGCCGGTCTTGTCCAGCGCTATCACCCTGGCGTTACGCAGGCTCTGCAGGGCCTGGCCCTTGCGAAACAGCACCCCCAGCTCGGCGGCCCGGCCTGTGCCCACCATGATGGAGGTGGGCGTGGCCAGCCCCATGGCGCAGGGACAGGCGATGATCAGCACCGCCACGCCATTGATCAGCGCGAAGCTCAGCGCCGGGCTGGGCCCCAGCCACAGCCAGACCACAAAGGTCAGCGCCGCCACCGCCATCACCACCGGCACGAACACCGCCGTGACCTTGTCGACCAGTGCCTGTATCGGCAGCTTGGCGCCCTGGGCCTGCTCCACCATCTGAATGATCCGCGCCAGCAGGGTATCGCCGCCCACCCTGGTGACCTCGAAGCTCAGGGCGCCGTTCTTGTTGACGGTGCCGCCGACCACCTCGTCACCCGCGGACTTTGCCACCGGCACCGGCTCGCCGGTGAGCATGGACTCGTCCACCCAGGAGCTGCCGTCCTGCACCCTGCCGTCTACCGGTATCCGTTCGCCGGGGCGCACCAGCACCAGATCACCGACCCGTACCTGCGCCAGCGGTAATTCCAGGGTGTCACCGTTACGCTTCACCCGTGCGGTCTTGACCTGCAGACTCAGTAGTCGCCGAATGGCTTCGCCGGTGCGGCCCTTGGCCCTGGCTTCCAGATAACGACCAAGCAGGATCAGGGTGACAATCACCGCCGCCGCCTCGAAATACACCTGCCGTGTCCCTTCCGGCAGCAGAAAACCGGCGAAGGTCGCCACCACCGAAAAGCCCCAGGCCGACAGGCTGCCCAGCGCCACCAGCGAGTTCATGTCCGGTGCCGCCCGCAACAGGGCCGGCAGGCCATGTTTGAGGAAGCGCAGGCCGGGGCCGAACAGCACCAGGCTGGTCAGCACAAACTGAATGCCCCAATTCAGCGGCTGGCCCAGGGTCGCCATCAACCACTGATGCATGCCCGGCACGAAATGGGCCCCCATTTCCAGCACAAACACCGGCGCCGTCAGCCCCGCCGCCAGCCAGAAGGATCGCTTGAGCCCTTGCCGCTCCCGCTCCCGACGCACATGGTCGTCATCCCGCTCGGCAGACAGCGGCGCCGCCTCGTAGCCGGCCTTGGCCACCGCGGCCATCAGCTGTTGCTCGTCCATATTGCCGGCCAGCGCCTCTATGTGCGCGGTTTCCGCCGCCAGGTTGACGCTGGCTTCCAGGACGCCGGGCAACTGCCGCAGCGCCTTTTCCACCCGCCCCACACAGGACGCACAGCTCATGCCGATGATCGACAGCTCGAACTGCTCGGTGCGGGTCTGGTAACCGGCCTTTGTTATTGCCTCACTCAGCACGCTGATCGGGGTGTCGGCCGCCAGGCTCACCTCGGCCTTTTCATTGGCCAGGTTCACCGTCGCCTCGAGTACGCCAGGCGCCTTGAGCAGCGCCTGCTCTACCCGTCGTACGCAGGAGGCACAGCTCATGCCCGAGATCGGCAGCTGCACGCTGAGGGCCGGCGCTTTTCCGCCAGCATCGGCGGCTGTCGTAGTAAATGACGTCATGGTGTTATCCCCCCTGATGAATATCTCACGCTCACCTTAAGGCTTCCCATCATGGGAAGGTCAAGCACATAAATGCTATTTTTTGGCAGGCTCCCCGGAGAACGCCGGTTCTGGTGAAGATAACTGCTCCAGGATAGCGCAGGCCGCCCCCTCGTCACCCGGGCAGGCGGCAATCATCCGCTGCAGCGTGGCCTGCATTGCCGCCAGCTCGCGCATCTTGTGCTCTACGTCCTGCAGGTGCTGTTGCGCCACCTGTTTCACCGCCCGGCTGGACCGCTGCGGGTTCTGCCACAGGCCAAGCAGCGCCGCTATTTGACGGATGGAAAAGCCCAGCAATCGGGCCTGACGAATAAAGCTGAGCTGCTCTATATTGTGTTCGTCATACTGCCGGTAACCGGCGGCGGTGCGCCCCGCCGGCTGCAGCAGCTTTATCTGTTCGTAATGGCGGATCATCTTGGCCGAGACCCCGGCCTTTTTAGCGGCTTCACCTATATTCATCTCGACCTCCCGATGGTTCATCTCGACCTCCCGATGGCCAGGGAACTCACCGTATTCAATACCGACCGGTGAGCACAGGGGCCGGCTCGAAAGCCGGCTCTGGTGCCGGATACCAGATCATGAGGCAGGTGGGTAGCCGGCCTCGGTCAGCGCTTCGGTCAGCTGTTCGCGGGTGCAGCGGCTTTCCACACTGATAACATGGTTCAGCAGGTCGAATTCCAGCTCGCAGTCGGGATCCAGCTCAATCAGGGTCTGGTTGAGCACGCCAACGCAGTGGCCGCAGCTCATGTCGGGCAGGGTAAAACGGATCATCTGGGTTTCCTCGATTAAGTACCTTGGTAGCACCCAGTATCAACCTTACCACCATGGCAAGGTCAACTGTTTTCAGCAATATCCGGTAACCGATGTGGATTCTGGGGCTGGGGTGCCTATGCGGGCGAGCCGCAGCCTGACCGTTCTGCGCCACAGGTCCTGGATTCCCGCCTTCGCGGGAATGTTCGGCTCTGCCAGTCAGTTCTGCCCGTCAGATCAGTTCCGCCAGTGCCTGCTCCAGTAAATCCAGACCTTCACCGACCAGCTCCAGCGGCGAGGTCAGGGGCGGCAAGAAGCGGATCACGTTGCCCCGTACCCCACAAGACAGCAGGATTATTCCCTTCTCTATGCCCCTGGCCACCATCGCCCTGGTCAGCTCGGCATTGGGCTGATCCACATCCCCATCATGAACCAGCTCCATCGCCGCCATGGCGCCCAGGTTACGTACCTGGCCGATATGGTGAGGATACTTCGCCTGCAGCGCGCTCAGGCGTGTGTTCATCAGCTTGCCCAGGGCCAGCGCCTTGTTGCACAGCTGTTCTTCCTCGATGATATTCAGTACTTCCAGCGCGGCGGCGCAGGCCAGCGGAAAGGCGGCATAGGTACCGCCCAGACCGCCCGGGTTGGCGGCGTCCATGATATCGGCCTTGCCCACCACGGCAGACAGCGGGAAACCGCCGGCAATACCCTTGGCCAGGGTCATCAGATCCGGCTCTATGCCGCTGTATTCGGTGGCAAACAGCTTGCCGGTACGGGCAAAACCGGTCTGTATTTCATCACAGATCAGCACGATGCCGTGCTGATCACAGATGGCACGTAACCGCTGCAGGAAGGCCGGCGGGGCCAGATAAAAACCGCCCTCTCCCTGCACCGGCTCTATGATCAGCGCGGCTACCCGGCCCGGCTCGATATCACAGTGAAACAGCTCGTCCAGCGCCTTCAGCGACTGCTCGGCGGTCACGCCGTGATATTCGTTCGGGAAAGGCAGGTGATAGATTTCGCTCGGGAAGGGACCGAAGCCCGCCTTGTAGGGAGCCACCTTGCCGGTCAGGCCCATGGTCAGGTTGGTACGACCGTGAAAACCGCCGTTGAAGGCAATTACGCCGCTGCGCCCGGTGTGGGCGCGGGCAATCTTGACCGCGTTTTCCACCGCCTCGGCACCGGTAGTGACGAAAATGGCCTTCTTGGCCGTCTCGCCCGGCGCCAGCGCAACCAGCTTTTCGGCCAATTCCACCACCGTCTCGTAGGGCGTGATCATGGCGCAGGTGTGGCTGAAACGGCTCAGCTGCTCGGCCACCGCCGCCGTGATGCGCGGATGGCTGTGGCCGGTGTTGACCACGGCGATGCCGGCGGCGAAGTCGATATAGCGACGGCCTTCCACATCCCAGATTTCGTTGTTCCTGGCATGATCGACATAAACGGCGGCCATGTTACCCATGCCGCGGGCGAAGACGGCATCTTTACGTTGTTGCAATTGCCGATTCTTGCTCATAGCCTTGCCTCCTTAAAGCCTTGCCTGACGGATGCCCGACATTAGCAAAGAGCCTAATGTCGCTGGACCGTTTTCCATATCCGGGGACCTTAACGGCGATCAGCGGGCGTTATTCTCGGCGGTCAGTTGCTTGCCGTCCAGCGCCTCCAGAATGGAGCAATGCTCGGCGCTTTCCAGGCCGCCACAGCAGGCCTCAGACAATTGTTTGAGCGAACGACGAAACTGCTCAAGATCGGCAATCCGCTCTTCCACATCGGCAATCTTGCTATCGGCCACCGCCTTCACCTCACGACTGGTCACCTGGCAACTACCGACCTTGAGCGACAGCAACTCGTCCACCTCTTTCAGCGAAAAACCCACCCGTTTGCAGCGCAGAATGAAATGCAGCCGCCGCTTGTCATCTTCACTATATAACCGGTAGCCCGCCGGGGTGCGCAGGCTGGGCGACAGCAGCCCCTCTTTTTCATAAAAACGCAGGGTATCGGCTTTCACACCAAAGTGTTTGGCCAGCTCACCAATCCGAAACATTCGTTACTACTCCCTGCCATTCGAGGCGTGAAAATCGGGTTTTGTTACACATGAAAACTCTTGACACCAAAGCAAATAGTCACACAAGCCACGGCAAAATACAGTAGAATACGCCGCCTCTGTTCTGGCGTACCAGGCGGTTTGGTAAAGTCGGCATTATGACCTCCTTGTCTGATCTCATTGTCGATTTTACCAAACCCCCCGATAGATCGTTAAAGGAACGAGAACCCATGGAAACTGCTCGACCCATTCGCCGTGCTCTGCTGAGTGTGTCCGACAAACACGGCATCGTCGCCTTCGCTCAGGGCCTGCACGCCCGGGGCGTAGAACTGCTGTCCACCGGTGGCACCGCCCGCCTGCTGGCCGAACAGGGCCTGCCCGTGACCGAAGTGTCCGATTATACCGGTTTCCCGGAAATGATGGACGGCCGGGTCAAGACCCTGCATCCCAAGGTTCACGGCGGTATCCTCGGCCGTCGCGGCCAGGACGACGCCATCATGGCCGAGCATGCCATCCAGCCCATCGACATGGTGGTGGTTAACCTCTACCCCTTCGCCAACA
The DNA here is from genome assembly GCF_016907015.1 of Oceanisphaera litoralis. Taxonomy (GTDB): domain Bacteria; phylum Pseudomonadota; class Gammaproteobacteria; order Enterobacterales; family Aeromonadaceae; genus Oceanimonas; species Oceanimonas litoralis. The sequence continues at coordinate 18,297 of NZ_JAFBBE010000017.1, read as the reverse complement.
CAGTGGCCAACGCCGATTGCACCCTCGAAGATGCCATCGAAAACATCGATATCGGCGGCCCGACCATGGTACGTGCGGCCGCCAAGAACCACAACGACGTGGCCATAGTGGTGAACGCCGGTGACTACGAGCGCCTGCTGAACGAGATGGACGCCGGCAACAACAGCCTGACTCAGGCCACCCGTTTCAGCCTGGCCATTGCCGCCTTCGAGCACACCGCCCAGTACGACGGCATGATCGCCAACTACTTCGGCACCATGGTGCCGGCCTATCATGCCGCCAGCGAAGACTCCGCCTTCCCGCGGACCATCAACTACCAGTTCACCAAGAAGCAGGATCTGCGCTACGGCGAAAACAGCCACCAGAGTGCCGCCTTCTATGTGGAAAACGACATCGATGAAGCGTCCGTTGCCACCGCCACCCAGCTGCAGGGCAAGGAGCTGTCGTTCAACAACATCAATGATACCGATACCGCCCTGGAATGCGTGAAGGAATTCGATGTTCCGGCCTGTGTGATCGTCAAGCACGCCAACCCCTGTGGCGTGGCTCTGGGCGATAACCTGCTGGAAGCTTACGATCGTGCTTATCAAACGGATCCCACTTCCGCCTTCGGCGGCATCATCGCCTTTAACCGCGAGCTGGATGAAGCCACGGCCAAGGCCATTGTCGAGCGCCAGTTTGTGGAAGTGATTATTGCCCCCAGCATCTCCGATGCCGCCAAGGCGACCGTAGCCGACAAGAAAAACGTGCGCCTGCTGGAATGCGGCCAATGGGGCGCCAAGACGCAGGGCCGTGACATCAAGCGCGTCAACGGTGGCATCCTGGTGCAGGATCGCGATCTGGGCATGATTGGCCTGGACGATCTCAAGGTGGTCAGCAAGCGCCAACCCAGCGAAGAAGAGCTGCAGGATCTGCTGTTCTGCTGGAAAGTGGCCAAATACGTCAAGTCCAACGCCATCGTCTACGCCAAGGGCGCCCAGACCATAGGCGTGGGTGCCGGCCAGATGAGCCGCGTCTACTCCGCCAAAATCGCCGGCATCAAGGCCGCCGACGAAGGCCTGCAGGTGGAAGGTTCCGTGATGGCGTCCGACGCCTTCTTCCCGTTCCGTGACGGCATCGACGCCGCCGCCGCCGCCGGCATCAGCTGCGTGATCCAGCCGGGGGGTTCCATGCGTGACGACGAAGTGATCCAGGCCGCCGACGAGCATGGCATGACCATGGTCTTCACCGGCATGCGCCACTTCCGCCACTGATAAGAATCTACGGGCGGTGTTATTGAACGCTGGGTAGCTATCGGGACAGGGGGAATCTCACGCCGACACGCCATGAACCCATCCATGGGGGCTCGAAATGCCATCCATGGCATTTCATGGTCGGCTTAGAGACTTCCCCCTCTCCCTCCCTAACCGGCCGAGTGGCACTTTACAGACCCGTAGCTTCCTTCGTTTGCTTTAAAAATTTAGAGGAACAGACCATGAAGGTATTGGTAATCGGCGGTGGCGGTCGTGAACACGCCCTGGCCTGGAAAGCCGCCCAGTCTCCCAACGTCAGCCAGGTATTCGTGGCCCCCGGCAACGCCGGCACCGAGCTCGAGCCCGGCCTGACCAACGTGGCCATCTCCGCCACCGACATTCAGGATCTGCTGGCCTTCGCCAGGAAAGAACAGGTAGACCTCACCATTGTCGGCCCCGAAGCGCCATTGGTGGCCGGTGTGGTCGATACCTTCGAAGCCGAGGGCATGGCCATCTTCGGCCCCAGTGCGGCTGCCGCCCAGCTGGAAGGCTCCAAGGCTTTCACCAAGGACTTCCTGGCCCGCCAGAAAATCCCCAGCGCCGACTATCAGAACTTCACCCAGGTGGAACCGGCACTGGAATACCTGCGTGAAAAAGGCGCCCCCATCGTGGTCAAGGCCGACGGTCTGGCCGCCGGCAAGGGCGTGATCGTGGCCATAACGCTGGAAGAAGCCGAAGCCGCAGTACGCGACATGCTGGCCGGTAATGCCTTCGGCGACGCCGGCAGCCGGGTGGTGATAGAGGAATTCCTCGACGGCGAAGAAGCCTCCTTCATCGTGATGGTGGACGGCGAGCATGTACTGCCCATGGCCACCAGCCAGGATCACAAGCGCGTCGGCGACGGCGACACCGGCCCCAACACCGGCGGCATGGGTGCCTACAGCCCGGCCCCCGTGGTGACGCAGGACATTCATGATCGCATCATGGAGCAGGTGATCATGCCGACCGTGCGTGGCATGGCGGAAGAAGGCCATGTCTACAAGGGCTTCCTCTACGCCGGTCTGATGATCGACAAAGCCGGCCAGCCCAAGGTGATCGAGTTCAACTGCCGCTTCGGCGATCCCGAAACCCAACCGATCATGCTGCGCCTGCAGTCCGATCTGGTGGCGCTGTGCCTGGCCGGTTGCCGGGGTGAGCTGAACAAGGTCACCGCCGAGTTCGACCCCCGCGCCTCCGTGGGTGTGGTACTGGCTGCCGGTGGCTACCCCGGTCACTACCGCCAGGGCGATACCATCACCGGTATTCCCGCCGGCACCGACACCGCCAAGGTGTTCCACGCCGGCACCAAGTTCAAGGACGGCGAGCTGGTGACTTCCGGCGGCCGGGTGCTGTGCGCCACCGCCCTGGGCAATACCGTCACCGAGGCCCAGGCCAACGCCTACGCCGCCGCGCGCCAGATCGAGTGGCAAGGCGTCTTCTGTCGCAGCGACATCGCCTACCGGGCGATAGCGCGAGAGCAGAAGAATTAATGCAGCCGGTCCCGGAATGAAAAAAAAGCGGCCTCTGCAGGCCGCTTTTTTTATGTCAAACATGCCTATACTACTGAGACCATCCACCAAGGAGAGCTGCAGATGTTGAGCAAAGCACTGCTCGGTTTAACCCTGACCTTCAGCCTGCAGGCGCTGGCGGCGCCGGTACAGATGACCGATACCCCGGAAGGAGAAATACTGACTAACGAAGTCGGCATGAGCCTGTACGTCTTTGATAAAGACCAGGCGGGTGTGAGCAACTGTAACGATAAATGTGCGGATAACTGGCCACCGCTGGCCGCCGCCAGCGATGACACAGCCGACGGCGACTACGGCATAGTGACCCGGGCCGATGGCAGCCTGCAATGGAGCTACAAGGGGCAGCCCTTGTATCTGTGGAAAGAAGACCAGCAGGCGGGTGACACCTCGGGCGACGGCAAGTTCGATGTTTGGCATCTGGCCAGGCCTTGATATCCATTGCCGCCATACAACGTGTAATGAAAAAGAGCCCTTGCGGGCTCGTTTTACAACTGGTGTCCCAGCCAGTCGGCAAAGCCCGGCAGGGCGCCGAGGTGGGGCAAGAGGGTGAGGTTAACGTCCGGGTATTGCTCCCGCTTCTGCACCAGTACCGAGGGCAAGTCCTTGACCACATGCTTGCCCTCGGCCAGAAAATAGGGGAACAGCCTGATGTCTCTGGCCCCCGCGGCAACCTGCTGGTCGATGGCCTGCTCCAGGGTCGGCTCGGCCAGCTCCCAGAAAGCGTGCCCCATCAGCGCGAAGCGCCCCGCCATGCTGGTGCTCAGGCTGTGGGCAAAGGCCGCTATTTCCTCGTTGGCCGCAGCCCGGCGACTACCGTGGGCAACCAGAATAAATCCGTTCATATGACTCCTGCTTTGCGCCGTACCTTCGGCGCCTGGGCCGTCAGTACATCGACACAATAATCCCAGCTTGCGATACGGTAATGTTGAATGTCCTCATCCAGATGCGTGCCCTGGCTCTGCTGGTGGAACCAGGTCAGAAAGCGGGAGGGGGTAATCAGCTGGATCTGGCTGTCGATATCGGTTTCATCGTCATCCATAAAATTCAGTACATCGGCCCCTTCCAGCACCTGATAGCCAAACAGATGATCAAACACCAGCTGGTAGATTATCCGAGGCGGGCTATCGATGTCGGCGGGCATGCCCATCGACAGCACCAGCTGGCCATTCCATACATCCTGATGCAGCTCTGTCAGCATCAGCCCCTTGGCCAGGCCCCGGGCACCGGCCCATGGCGTTGCCACCTGTCGAATTGCGTTCACTTCCATCATAGCCTCCCAGAGACGGGAACAGACCGGGTTAACGTATAACCTGTGTCAGTTATAACAACCCAAGGATTAAAGGAGCAAGTACGGAGGAAAAAAAACCCGGCGAAAGCCGGGTTTGGAAGCGGTTACTTGATGGCGTCTTTCAGCGCCTTGCCGGCCACGAAGGCGGGCACATTCGCCGCAGCAATCTGAATTTCATTGCCAGTCTGAGGGTTGCGGCCGGTACGCGCGGCACGGTGATTTACCTTGAAAGTACCGAAACCGACCAGTTGCACCGGATCACCTTCTTTCAGGCTTTGGGTAATACCGTTGAGTACTTCTTCCAGGGCTGCCTTTGCCTGAGCCTTGCTCAGATCTGCTTTGGCGGCAATTGCATCGACAAGCTGAGTCTTATTCATAGGGGATCCTTTCTCACTTGGCATTAAGTGGTTGCCCACTGTATTCAAATTTCAGGCTCAAGCAAAGCCTTTGTCTTGATGGCAAATATCAAGTGCCGTTGTTTTGTGCGGAAACTGCGGAAAACATCACATAACCGCAAGGAGGCGTACCTGTAGCCCAAGGCCACAGCCGAAACAGCATAGCCGACCCCCTTCACGACCGCCAGCCTTGTAGTTGCTTCAGGAGTGGCTTCAGGAGCGGCTTCTGGATTCCAGTGCCTTGATCACCACGCTGGAGTCGCAACGCCCGAAGCCGTCGGCCAGCAGCGTTTCATATACCTTGTGTACCTGTTCGGTCAGCGGCAGGTTCAGCCCCTGCTGCTCGGCTTCATCCAGACAGATGCCCAGATCCTTGTGCATCCACTGGGCGGCGAAACCGAAGTCGAACTTGCCTTCCGCCATGGTCTGGGCCCGGTTCTGCAGCTGCCAGCTCTGGGCGGCGCCACCGGCCAGTACTTCGATCAGGGTGGGAATGTCCAGCCCGGCCTTTTTGGCGATCATCAGCCCTTCGGCGATACCCTGTACCGCACCGATCACACAAATCTGGTTCACCATCTTGCAGCGCTGGCCGGCACCAATCGGGCCCATTCGGGTCACTTTTTTGCCATAGGCGGCCAGTACAGGAGCGGCTGCGGCCACATCGGCCGCAATGCCGCCGATCATCACCGTCAGGGCACCGTTTTCCGCCCCCAGCTGACCGCCGGACACGGGCGCGTCGATGAAGCGCGCACCGGCTTTACTTGCCGCCACCGCCAGCTCTTCGGCCAGCAAGGCGGAGGTGGTGGTGTGATCCACCAGCAGTGCGCCCGGCTTGATGCCCGCCAGCACCCCTTCGGCGCCATAGACCACGGCTCGCACGTCGTCGTCGTTGCCGACGCACAGCATCACCATGACGGCGTCTTTGGCCGCCAGCGCCGGCGTGGCGGCACGGGTGCCACCATGACGAGACACCCAGGTGGCCGCCTTGTCCGCATGGCGGTTATAGACACAGACCTCGTGTCCGGCCTGCTGAAGATGCCCCGCCATGGGAAAGCCCATCACGCCCAGTCCGATAAATGCCAGTTTCATAATCCTTGCTCTCCATGCGCTTGATGCCTGTGTAAAAAGGGAAACGCGACGGCATTCCCCTTTCAAGTACCCGGAGCGGTTTGCCGTTAGAAGCTCAGGCCCGGTGACAATGTGGCCGGCATGCTGACCTTGTCGTCCTCTACCGAGGCCACCGGGTAGGCACAGTAGTCGGCGGCGTAGTAGGCGCTGGCTCTGTGATTGCCGCTGTCGCCGATGCCGCCGAAGGGTGCCGCGCTGGAGGCGCCGGTGATCGGCTTGTTCCAGTTGACGATGCCGGCCCGGATGCGACGGAAGAAGTAATTCCAGTCGTCGGCGCTGTCGGACAGCAAACCGGCCGACAACCCGTAACGGGTGTTGTTGGCGATGGCCAGCGCCTCGGGCAGCTCACCATAGCGGATCACCTGCAGCAGCGGGCCGAAGTATTCCTCGTCCGGCAGATCGGCAATGGCGGTCACGTCGAGGATACCCGGCGACACCAGGCCGGTACCGGCCTGCAGCTGCTTGAGCATCAGCAGGGATTCACCGCCCAGCGCCAGCAGATGCGCCTGGGCGGCCACCATGGACTTGGCAGCCGCCTCCGAAATCATCGCGCCCATAAACGGCTGGGGATCCGCGTCATACCGACCGACCCGGATGGCTTTGGTCACCTCCAGCAACCGGGTCAGGATCCGATCGCCGGCGTCGCCGTTCGGCAGCAGCAGGCGGCGGGCACAGGTGCAACGCTGGCCGCTGGTAATAAAGGCGGACTGCACTATGGTATGCACGGCCGCATCCACATCGTCCACTGCGGTCACCACCAGCGGGTTGTTGCCGCCCATTTCAAGCGCCAGAATCTTGCCGGGCTGGCCGGAAAACTGGTGGTGCAGCAGGTTGCCGGTGCGCGACGAACCGGTGAAGAAGAGGCCGTCGATGCCCGGGTGCGCCGCCAGCGCCTTGCCGGTGTCGACTTCACCCTGTACCAGGTTCAGTACCCCGGCGGGCAGGCTGGCCTGAGCCCACAGTCTGACCATTTCCTGGGCCACCATGGGGGTCAGCTCAGAGGGCTTGAACACCACGGTATTGCCGGCAATCAGGGCCGGCACTATGTGGCCGTTGGGCAGGTGGCCGGGGAAGTTGTAGGGGCCGAACACCGCCACCACACCATGGGGCTTGTGACGCACAAAGGCACGGCCGCCGGGCATGGAATTTTCCACCGTGCCGGTGCGCTCGAAATAGGCCTTTTCGGAAATACCGACCTTGCCGACCATGGCTGCCGCCTCGGTCAGGGTTTCCCACTGGGGCTTGCCGGTTTCGCGGGCGATAATGCGGGCCAGCTTTTCCTTGTGCTCGGTCAGCAGCTCGGCGTAACGCCTGGCAATGGCCAGACGTTGTTCAACGCCGGTATCGGCCCAGGCCACCGCCGCCTCGCGCGCGGCGGCAACGGCCGCAGCCACCTGCCCGGCGCTGGCGGCTTTACCCTGCCAGATTTCTTCATTTTTAGCCGGATCCAGCGAGACGAAAACATCGCCTTTGCCAGCCAGCCACTGACCGTTGATGTATTGAACCGCGTCGGAATATTGCATTGCTTCAGTCATGAGTTACATCTCCACGAGCCGGACGGTATCGCCGTCTTCCACCATGAGCAAGCGGGCAACCTCTTCGGTCATCACCGCCTGGACTTTTTCTTCATTTACTGCCACATCGCCGATCAGAGCCCGAAAGCCATCGAACCGGGTATTGCTGATCAGGTGCATGCCGGCATTCACCGGCTCGCCAACATGTACTTTCAGCTGACGGCTATTGCGCACGGTGCGGATCTGTCTGAGATCGCACTCCACGCTGGGACCGGCATCGAAGATGTCGACATAACCACGCCAGGAAAAGCCTTCCTCTTCCAGCAGGTGCAGTGCCGGCCGGGTCTGGTCGTGCGTCTTGCCGATCACGGCTCTCGCTTCTTTAGACAGCAGATTGACGTAGATCGGGTATTTCGGCATCAGATCGGCGATAAAGCCTTTCTGACCGATACCGGTCAGGTAATCCACCGTCGGGAAGTCCATGGAGAAAAAGTGCTCTTGCAACCAGCTCCAGAAGGGGCTGCTGCCGCTGTCGTCGGATACGCCGCGCATTTCCGCCAGGATCCGGTGATCGAACAGCTCGGAAAACTCGGCCAGAAACAGGAAGCGACATTTGGACAACAGACGACCGTTCAGGCCATGGCGCGCCTGCTCGCGCAGAAACAGGGTGCACAGCTCGGTGGTGCCGGTGTAGTCGTTGGTCAGGGTCAGGGTATCGACCACGTTGTAGATTCCCAGTCTTGGCGAGCTGTGCACCTGCTTGCCCAGCAGGTAGGTATAGAAGGGAGAAGACAGCCCCACGGCCGCATCCAGGGCGGAGGTGCCCAGTACTTCGCCGGTGTCGCTGTCTTCCGCCACGAAGAAATACAGGCATTCTCCTTTGCCCGCCGGTCGGCTGGCAAAGGAGGCCATGGAGTAATCTATCTTGTTTTGCAACAGCTCATCGTTCACCGGCAGCGAGGTAAAGCCGTGGCCTGACTCAATGGCGATCTGCTTGAGGGCGGGGAAATCTCTCTGCTCGATGGGGCGAATCACCAACATGCAGAACTCCTTATCACAAAGGTGGCGACCAGAGCGGGGCAACCCTGCCCCGCCCTGAATTCCTGTCGCCGGAAGGGTTTATCCGTTAACAACCCGGGCTACGGCGCGCTCGAAGCGGGCCAGCCCCTCAACCACTTCTTCCTTGGTGATCACCAGGGAAGGGGCGAAACGAATCACGTTGGCGCCGGCCACCAGCACCATCAGCTGCTCTTCCATCGAGGCCATCAGGAAGTCGCGGGCGCGGTCCTGGAACGTCTCGTTCAGCACACAACCCAGCAGCAGGCCCTTGCCGCGAACCTGCTCGAAGCAATGGTATTTGGCATTGATCGCTTCCAGCCCCTCGCGGTACCAGCTTTCACGTTCTTTCACGCCATTCAGCACCGCATCGGTGTTGACGGTATCGAACGCCGCCTCGGCCACCGCACAGGCCAGCGGGTTGCCGCCGTAGGTAGAGCCATGGGTGCCGACCTTGAGGGAAGCGGCAATCTTGTCGGTGGTGAGCATGGCGCCGATGGGGAAACCGCCACCCAGGGCCTTGGCGCTGGTCAGAATATCGGGAGTCACGCCCAGATCCATATAGGCATAGAGGGCGCCGGTGCGACCCACACCGGTTTGTACTTCGTCGAACACCAGCAGGGCATTGTGCCGATCACACAGCTCGCGCACCGCTTTCACAAAGTCCGCATCCGGGCTGATGATGCCGCCTTCCCCCTGCAGCGGCTCCATGACCACGGCACAGGTGCGATCGGACATGATGGCCTTGAGCGCATCCAGATCGTTATAGGCCACATGGTCGATATCACCCGGCTTGGGACCGAAGCCATCGGAATAGCTTTCCTGGCCACCGACCGTCACGGTAAAGAAGGTGCGACCGTGAAATCCCTGCTTGAAGGCGATGATCTGGGTTTTTTCCGGACCGAAATGGTCGATGGCGTAACGACGGGCCAGCTTGAAGGCGGCTTCGTTGGCTTCGCCGCCCGAATTACAGAAAAATACCTTGTCGGCGAAGGTGGCGTCGACCATTTTCCTGGCCAGGCGCAGGGCCGGCTCGTTGGTCATGACGTTGCTCAGGTGCCAGAGCTTTTCGCCCTGCTCTTTCAGTGCGGAAACCAGCACCGGATGGCAATGGCCCAGACAGTTGACCGCAATGCCGCCGGCAAAATCGATGTATTCGCGGTTTTGCTGATCCCATACCCGGGCGCCCAGGCCCCGTACCGGGATGACCTCGGCAGGAGAATAGTTGGGGACCATGACCTGGTCGAATACTTCGCGGGTGACTGCCATATCAGACATGCTTTGCTCCTCAAATACCGCAGCTTGCACTGCGACAAAAGTTAAATCCATGTAAATTAACGAGCATTATTGCAAACCATCAGTGACTTGTCTCCACAGAGCGCGAACATGTTAGTCGTTTGCTCTGTGTTAGTTAAAAATACAGTCATTGATATTGCATAAGCTCGCACCAAAAACGTCGCTCCCGTGACGCAGACGGAAGCAGGCTGCATAAACGGGCAACCCAAAAAATTTCCGAACATCGTCAGAGGAAGCAGCCAACACCATTATTCCCGGTATGCAGACCACTGACGAACAAAAAACACCGATAGCCCAGTCAAGTCTAACGAATACCGGTAGCCATCAGTAGAAGTTCTAATACGCTGCCGACAGCATAAAAGGAAGGGGTAAGGCTTACATCAGCGCGAGGAAATTGCTCAGCAATCGATGGCCGCCTTCGGTCAGGATGCTTTCGGGATGAAACTGCACACTATGCAGTGGCAGGCTACGGTGCTGCATGCCCATGATTTCGTCCCGCTCGCCGGTTTCGCTTTCGGTCCAGGCAGTAAGCTCGAAACAGTCCGGCAGGCTGTGCGCCTCCACCACCAGCGAGTGATAGCGGGTCACGGTGAGCGGATCCGGCAGGCCGACGAACAGCCCCTGGCCGGTATGGCGAATGGCCGAGGTTTTGCCGTGCATGACCTGACGCGCCCGCACTACCTTGCCCCCGAACGCCTGCGCCATGGCCTGATGGCCGAGGCAGACGCCGAGAATGGGCAAGTGGCCGGCAAAGCACTCGATGGCCGACAGCGATACCCCCGCCTCATTGGGGGTGCAGGGCCCGGGCGAGATCACCAGCCCGGCCGGCTGCAGCGCCCTGATCTCGTCCAGGCTGATGTCATCGTTACGGCGCACCAGCACCTGCTGCCCCAGTTCACCAAAGTACTGCACCAGGTTGTAGGTGAAGGAGTCATAGTTATCGATCATCAGCAGCATATTGAACTTATCTCTTTGATTTTAAACACACTAACCAGTAAAACACTGCCTTGATACCCGCTCCGATACCCGCAATTTCATTTGATACCCTGACCCGAGACCTCAACAGCACACATGAGGAAGCTGTATTTTCGCATCTATCCTGTTGGCGTCAAACTTCAACTGTCTTCTTCTTGGAGAAGATGAGCGCGATGTGCTCCTGCTCATCTGTCATTTGCCTAGCTCTACTTTAAAGCCAAAAAGGTGATAGCGGCCCTGCAGCCCGTCCAAAACCGAGGAAACCTGGAAACGCTTGATACAACGTATCAATGAAATCATGACCTACGCTGTTAACTCAGGTCTCATCGATGCGAACCCGGTTGCCGGTGTATACCAAGCTTTTCTGTAACTAAAGAAAAAGCACATGCCTAGCATTACGCCGGAGCAACTGCCCGAGCTAATGTTTGCGCTCACCACGACAAACATCAACCTGCAGACACGGCGGCTGATAGAATGGAGAGTACACACCATAGCCAGGCCCGATGAAGCTGCCGACGCACGTTGGGAAGAAATAGAGCATGGAGGATAAATTTGGCGGTTCCCTGGTCACAGAATGAAAGCCGGTCGTGAACATATTTCCTCACTAATATCCCAGCAGATTGCAATACTAGAATTTATTCAGCCGAGCAGTGGCCATAGAGTATTTATATTCTCCGGAACAAAAGATATCAAGATTCAGATGAGTAGCCAAACGACCAGCATGGTACTAAATAGAATAAGTTTTGGTGGCATGTTTTTTTATCGCCTGATATTTATTTCCAGCACGAGACTAAACGAGGAAGAACGTTATCCTGATTTGCTTGAGGCTGCACCGGCTCATATCCACAAGTGAGGTTTCTTTCGGGCTTAAGAAAGGCTACATACCTTGATCGACGTAGCTAAATGATGGAATATCGGAACATTAAATTAACAGAATCAATGCCATTAAAACCTACAAAAAAAGAAAAACATATTCAAATAAAATTACTTCCAGCAGTTCAGAGCAACATTATCATCTATTTATTAACCACCCCTTACACAAAGAAAATCGAGGGCCAAATACACAGTTACACCTGATACAATACTATCAATAATAACCAAGTATAACCTAGCCCTCGAAAACAGTGGACGACTTGTTTCCTGATTTAACAAATCAACATCAAGAAATAATAACGACATCATCATTATTAAATATTAACCATCACCTCTTCTTTGTATCAAGAATCAGCTTCTCAAGCATTATCTCTATAGATACTCCATGAGCAATCACCAGCTCATCAAGTATCTTCTTTGCCTTTTCACTCACATACGTGTTAATGGGCACTTTATCTTTCTTACTTTCTCTATATTTTTTTTGGCTCCACGCCCTACTACATTTTTCAATAACTCTTCTTTTTGTATCATCATGCTTTCCACTGATATCAATAAAACCCAAGGATAAAACAAATTCTTCTTCAGAAGAAGAAGGATTCATCGCAAAGGTACTATTCAAAGTTAAAGGTAAAGATAAAGATAAATCATCATTCATGGCTTTTGATATATACTTCCAAACCCACCCACATTGAACATCATCATTTTTATCTAGAAACCCAATAGATATACCTTTATCCCTAACAGCAAGCCAATCCTCTCTAATCTTTTCAAAATAATTAGGATTATTACCATCCAGCATTACATTCCTAGCATCAAAGTAATGCACAAGGAAAAGTATTTGTTCAATTCGGTCCCGATTGCCACTAACAGAGCCGAGTGAAAACACCAAGCAATTCAAATCTAGACTGGCCATCGTCCTTAATCTATACCAAAAAAAGAAGCAGCTCCGATCATCAGGACATGCACTCTTAACCCTTCTCAATCGTTCACTATGAACCTCTTTATAAAGTTGGACTTCACTATCTATATAACTCTTAGCGGCATTTAGATAATCTAATTTATCAAAAGGATTTGCTTTAGTTGCTTTCCCAATCTCCCTCTCTATATAAATCTTAAGTTGATTAACATCAATAAAGAATGGAACAACATCAACACTTTCAGTACTTTCAAACTTAATACGCTGATATATAAATCTCAAAACGTTTATATCGGAGGGAAGGAATCCCTGAACAGAGTCATTATATTTAACAATAGCCATGGGGGCACCACTAAGTGATAACACAGTAGAATAACTGTACCATTACCAACTTATTAATCAATGATTTCAGCGTTATTTATACGTCATAATCGTAGGCAATTTGAGCATAAATGCCACATTTCAGTGCGTAAAAATCAGTATAAACGCCACTCGACTGATCCTCCGTACCAAGGGAACCTTACATCGTGTCCTCATGAAGAGCACAAACTACAGGGTATGATGAGAACACACCATTATAAATGCAGCATACATTCGAAAAAAATACACCTATAAAATACATTAAAGGCTGATCTTCATAGGCTCTTATGGTCCAGTCATATCTCCATAGTGAAAGCACGTGAAAATGACTCCCCCTCCCTATCCTTTTACAAAATCTCCCCTCATAACATCAGAGTAAATAAAGTACCACTTCTTGCTCGCCAGCCCTTACAACTAAAGCTCTACAGAGTCACAGGGAAAATAGAAAACTGTCTGATTGATTAATATAACAACCAACCCATAGATAGAACCTACTAATAAATATTCAAATATATATTATTTACATGAACACCTACTCCTATGGAACCATAAGGAGTGCAAGCATGAACAACCGATACAACCATAACCATGGCCCATTAATCTCTAGCTATCTCGACATTATAAAGTTGTGTATTGAAAAGTCTCTACTCGAACACCCCAGAACGCTAGCTCTAAGATTCGATTTGCGATTACCAGGATCTAATACCAGCGATCATATTGCTGAAGATGCCCCTACCTACTTCATCAATATCGACCATGGAGTAATGACCAGGTTTACTGAGTCATTAAAAGCAAAGATAAAACATGACATAAATAAGAGAAGAAGTTCAGGCTATAGAGTTCATCCAACAAGTGTGAGGTATGTTTGGGTAAGGGAGCATGGAGAGGGTAACAAACATCACTATCATCTTTTGCTTTTAGTGAATAATGACACATACACTTTCGGCCATACCTCGATTAATCAAAATAAGCTTGTCAGAATGATAAGAGAAGCTTGGTGCAGTGCTCTCAACATCGACAAAGATAGCTTTAATTATCTTGTCCATATTCCAGAGAATCCATTTTATCCACTCAACAAAAACAAAGTTAACTTTCAAGTTGTACATGAAAGCCTAATCTACCGCACCAGTTACATGTGCAAATCAAAAAGTAAGCCTTCCGACAGCAACAGAAATATTGGTCGTTCATCTAATTAACAATAACCATCATTCATTTGTACATTACACAGGAGCACGTCATGAAACTTATAAAAATAAAAGATGTGATGGACTACACTGGTCTCGCCAGATCAACGATCTACAAATTCATTTCTGAAGACACATTTCCCAAACCAGTACCTCTTGGCGAGCGAGCAGTTGCCTGGGTTGAAAATGAGATTCAGGACTGGATCATTGATCGAATAGCCCAAAGAGATAAACTAAATTCTTAACATTTCCCCTATCGCATTAAAAAACAAATCAGACATATATCATAGATTGAGTGAAAACCACTCAACATATTCCGTCACATTACAGGAGACATGTGTATGTCTATATATTGCCCATCATGTAAATCCACCCACGTTATTACTCGTGACCTAGGAAGAAAAGTGGGAGGAACTACTGGAGTAGTAGCAGGAACGGTAACCGGAACGGCTGGAGCGCTAGGAGGTGCTAAAGCAGGTGCCATTATTGGTTCTATAGGTGGGCCGGTTGGCGCATCTATTGGATCAATTGCTGGTGCAATTTGGGGTGGCCTGGTCGGTGGAACAGCCGGAGGAATTGCCGGTGCCAAACTTGGTGAGGAGCTGGATAGCAAAGTTCTTATCAACTACGAATGCAAGCACTGCGGCCATCGTTTTCGAATTTAATTCAACATCGCTCCCTAGAAATCCATCACATCATGTGCTCTGAGCTCTTTCTCAGAGTCTTATTCTATTAAACATAAATTCTGTAAGTAAGGAGTGCATCATGGCTCACCTCGTCGAATCCATGGCCTACGTGGGCCAAACGCCCTGGCATGGCCTGGGCAATCAGCTCAGCCGCCAGCAACCGCTGTCGGTCTGGCTCAAAGAAGCCGGCATGGACTGGTCTATCAAGCAAAGCGATGTCATGTTCAATGCCGCCGAAGAAGGTTTGTTCCTGCGCAGTCACGATGGCGCTCAGGTACTGTATCGCTCCGATACCCTGGCTCCCCTGTCGGTGGTATCGAATCGCTACAAGGTGGTGCAGCCCAAGGAGGTGCTGCATTTCTATAAAGACCTGGTGCATGCCGGTGGTTTTGAGCTGGAAACCGCCGGTGTACTCAAGGGCGGTCGCAAGCTGTGGGCTTTGGCTAAAACCGGCCAGGCGAACCGGCTCAAAGGTAACGATCACATCAAGGGGTATCTGCTGCTGGCCACCAGTTGCGACGGCACCCTGTGCACCACGGCGCAATTCACCTCGGTACGAGTAGTGTGTAATAACACCCTGCAGGTAGCGGTTGGCCAAAAAACCGGAGCTATCAAGGTTCCTCACTCCACGATATTTGACCCCAAGCAAGTAAAAGAAGCCCTGGGGCTTGGTTTGTCGAGTTGGGATACCTTCATGCGTGATTTGAAAGCCATGAGTCAACGGCCCGTCTCGCCGGAAGAAGCGCATCGCTTCTTTGCACAAGTGCTGGACGACCCATGCGCCACCGACACCGATCTGTCTCCGTCCAAACCCATGCAGCAATTGATCAGCTTGTACGACGGTGCCGGTATGGGCGCTGAACTGGCCTCCAGCAAGAACACCGCATGGGGCCTGGTTAACGCCATGACCGAGTTTGTGGACCATCACCGCCGTGCCCGAAGCCAGGATAACCGGCTCGACTCTGCCTGGTTCGGGCTCGGAGCCCAGCTTAAGCAAAAAGCCTATGGTCAAGCCATGGCATTACTCAACTAACTCTTACCTTCATTACTTCCTGCATCCCCCCACTGGCATGAGCCAGTGGGGGGATGTTTTTTATGCGTTTAAGGAGACTCATCATGAAAACTCGTTATTCCCAAGCTCTGCGTCTGGCCGACACCAAGGCGCTCACTCACGAACAATGGCTACAGGTTCGCCAATCCGGCATTGGCTCATCCGATGCCGCCGTGGCCATTGGCCTATCCCCCTACAAAAGCCCGCTATCACTGTGGCTGGAGAAAACCAACCGCCGCCCTGCGCCCGATCTGAGTAACAACGAAGCGGTGTTCTGGGGCACCACTCTGGAGCCAGTGCTGGCTTATGTGTATACCCAGCGCACCAAACTTAAGGTGCGCCGGGTTAATTCGGTGCTACAGCACCCGGATCATCCTTTCATGCTCGCCAATCTGGATCGAGAAGTGCTGGGCCACCCCGATGGCGTGGGCACTCTGGAGATAAAGACCGCCGGATATCACTCCGCCCCCCAGTGGGAGCAAGGCATTCCTCTCGCCTACCAGTGCCAGGTATTGCATCAACTGGCCGTCACCGGCCATGCCTGGGCCGATGTGGCGGTGCTGATTGCCGGACAGGATTTTCGTATTTACCGCATCAACCGGGACGACGACAAGATTGCCGACTTGATCCTGCAAGAAAGTGCTTTCTGGCAGCATGTCATCAACGACACCCAACCAGATCCCGATGGCTCGAAGGATGCCGGTCAGGCATTGCAGGCACTCTATCCCGAAGACAAAGTGCCGGTGCTGGATCTGACCGAGTCAGTGGAAATGAACAGGCTGTTCTGCAACTTTCTGAATGCCAAAGAGAAAAAGGAGGAAGCCGAGGCGCGGGAAGTCACGATCAAACAGCAACTGCAGGCCGCCCTGGGCGATGCCGGTGGAGCCCTGTTTCAGGAAGGAAAGATCAGCTGGAAACGTAGCCGTGATCGTGTGGTGCCGGACCTTGAAAAGCTCAGTAATTCCCACCCCGAATGGCTGCAGCATTGCAGCAAGACCGTGCCCGGCTCACGCCGCTTTACCGTGCAACTGCAAAGGAGCAAGTCATGATCAAAGGACTCGCCATTACACCACCCATTATCGGACGGATCAGCATAGGTAAACTGGTCAATAAAAACGATAAATGGTTACCGGAAAAGGACGATAGCTTTACCCTGACAACTCAGATCCAGAACCGCAGTGGCTGGATGCTACATCCCCTGCATCAGCGGTATTCCGAAGGCGCAGCCAACGGCAAGATCCGTTCAATTCCGGTCAAAGTCTTGTTCAACGACAGTGACCTTAATCTACGCGCCGAATACAGCGCCTTTGATCGCAGCACAGGCCGCCCTATTTGTGTGGGTAACGGTGAAGTCGCAAAACGAGTCGGAGAAGGAGGCATCGAAGAAGTACCCTGCCCAAGCCCCGAGCGATGCCGCTTTGCCTACGAACAAGGCTGCAAGCTCTATGGCCGATTAAATGTTCAGGTTGATGGCCAGAATGATGAGCTGGGTAGCTTTATCTTTCGCACCACAGGTTACAACTCGGTCCGTACCCTGGCGGCCCGGCTACGGTACTTTGAAGCGATCACCGGCGGCAACACCCGGCACCTGCTGCTGCAACTCAAGCTCAGGGCCAAGAGCACCACCCAGTCTTACCGTACTCCGGTGTTCTATGTGGATCTGACCCTGCGGGACGAGGATACTCTGGCGGAAGCGGTAAGCACGGCACAGCAGGAAGCCGAGCACTACCGGCAATCCGGTGTGGACATTGCCAGCCTGGAGAACACCGCCAAACAGTTGCTGCATAACGGTCAGTTCGAGGACGGCGAAGAAGAGAACTCGCTGCTACTGGACGAGTTCTACCCGGAGCAGAACAGCCAGCCAGAAACCACCCAAGACGCCAAACCCACCAATCTGGTCAAAGCCACCCGCCTGACCAACAAACTCGGCACCGCCGAGTAACCAAACCCCTTGCCACCCACACCACTATCACGCCGCCCTTGAGCGGCGCTTTTTTATGTCTGGAGTATCCCATGAGCAATAAAATCTTTGTTGCCGGCGAGCAGACCGGTACCTACCTGGCCTCCGGTCCGGTTACCGAGGCTGACATTCTGCATATGGCCCACAAGTTGGCCCGTCGCCGGCTGGCCAAAGGCAGAGTGGTTGATTCACCCAGCAAAACCTTTGAGGCTCTGCGCACCCTATTACAAGAATACGAGCATGAAATGTTTGGCATGGTGCTGCTGGACAACCAGCACCGCATACTGCGTTTTGAACTGCTGTTTCGCGGCACCATTGATGCCGCCAGCGTTTACCCACGAGAAGTGGTCAAGCTGGCTCTCACCAGCAATGCTGCTGCCGTGATCTTCGTGCACAACCACCCATCTGGCGATCCCGAGCCCAGCAAGGCAGACACGACCATCACCCAGCGCCTGCGCGATGCCCTCAATCTAGTAGATATCCGTACTCTGGATCATGTGGTCGTCGGGCTGGAAGGCTGTGTGTCACTGGCGGAGCGTGGCCAAATATAACTCCCAAAATGTACCATGGCGCGCTATTGCTAAACCCGCCGCTGGTAAAGTTCAAAGATAATTAAGCTGTGAGCGGGGTGTTCTGATACGTGAAAAAGCGGCGAGAACGTCGCTTTTTTTTTTGCTAAAGAAGAGGCAACAGATATCTAATCATCGGCATTACTGACTAAACATTCGTAGGATCTTAAGCGGAGGCTGCTGTCAAAGCTTGCTACAGGGAGGCTAGTCGATTGATTTATCAGAAAAATGGTTTGAAGTGTGCTG
>NZ_JAFBBE010000016.1 GCF_016907015.1 Oceanisphaera litoralis | reverse complement strand
GCTCTACCGATTGTTGGGATTTGTAGGTCGCGAGCAGTCCGGCCATATCCAGATGGTCGCTCAGATCGTTGGTCGCCAGAATAAATATTCCCGCCTGTTCCTTGGCCGTGGCCACTTTATCCAGGCAGGTCACCGCCTGACCGGTTAACAGGTAGTCGATTCTTTCCGGGAGCTGACCTTTTTTGGGCCGGCCTTTCCCGCTATAAATCGGTTGTACCAAGGTGTCTCCCTGCTCTATCCGCAACACGCCGAGTCCACGGCTGAACTCGGCCAAGGCCTGCTCTGCATCTTGCTGACAGGCAAAGCGTTTTTTACATAATTTCTGGAATTGCTTGAGCTCACGCGTGCCGGTTTTAAGCAGATTCCTGGTGACCGTCTGTTGTTCGCGTTTGGTGGCCTGTTCACTGCGCACCAGTAACCAGCGTTGCGGCACACCGGCATAATCGGCTTCGATCCAGTAGCCATGGTAGCCATCCCCCAATGCCTCCAGTCGCTCCGTTTGCAGGTTAGAGACGGCGTGCTTGGCATCCTTTAGCGTCATCGGCACGCGAGTAACGAATAGCTGATCCTGCTGATGCAGGGCTGAAAGCGAATCGGCCGTATAGAGCGCGGCATCACCGACGAAATAACGACTTTGCTGGGCGGCTTTCAGGGACTTCACATGCTGGCGGGTCACCTCGGCAAAGGCTTTCTGGTCATTGGTATTGCCGCTCAGCGCCTGCATGTAGACCGGCAGTCCAGCCTGATTCTCGCAGATCAGCTCCAGGATAACCTGGTTCAGCTCTGGCCGATGATCTCGGCTGTAGCCTTTAACCAATTTGATGCAAGCAGGGTTGTCTTCGTCACGCTCATAGGCACCATCCACATGGAAACTGGTGATATCGAGGTGAACGGCGGTGCTGTTCAGCCCCAGTCGAGCAACGACCTGCTCGGCCATGTCCTGGTAAAGCGCGGACACATCGGCCTCGAACAACGCATCGAGGCAACGCCCCAAGGCATCATCATTGAGGTGTTCGGGCAGAATACCGGGGCGTAGCAGGCGTTCGGTCGGCTTATCGGCAAAAAACTGGGGAAACATGTGCAGAGTGCGACTGTGAAATCCCAGACCATTGATGATCATGGCCACCAAGGCCTCACCGTGAGACAGCTGATAGTCTCCTTGCTTCGGCACAATGGCATCGACCATCTGAGCCAGCCCCAGTTCACGGCACATACCTGCCACCAAGCCCAGATGATCGAGGTTTTTAATGCGATAAGAAGGAGTTGCCATGATGCTGCCGCCAAAAAGTAGTAATAGATCAAACTGGCGGATCGGTGTCAAGTACCGGAAATCAGAAAATCAGGTGCGGAATGACGGTTTCATCGACAGGCTGAACAGCTCACGGTAACTGCCGGCACTGAAGACGATTTCTGCCTGGCGTGCGAGCTCGGTGTCGATATACACCGGCATGTCATACAGGTTGCCAAAGGGGGGCAGGGCGCCGACCTGGCAGTCGGGAAACTGCTCGCGAAAGTCGTTTTCATGCAGAAAGGTCACTTCCTTTACTGACAGGGACCGGGCCAGGCTGTCGGGATGGATCGTCTTGGGGGCGGGCACCACTATCATGGCCATCCGATCATCCAGATTCATGATGACCACCTTGGCCATCACCCTGCCCGGTACATGGGCGACTTCGGCCACATCCTGCGCGGTAAACGCCGGCGAGTGGGTAATGACCCGATATTTGACCCCCTGTTGATCCAGGTATTGCTGCAATCGTTGGGCCGGCATGACAAGTCCTCCTCGACAGATACGGAACATCGGTTGACGATTGAAGTATAGGTCATGGGCAGCGCTGGCGGCCGGGCGTATGTATAGAGGCAGCAGGGTTGCTAACGCCGACGCGCTTAACCCGCATCCATGCGGCGCTCGGCAAATGCCGTCCCTGGCATTTGACGGTCGGCTCCAGCAATCCCTGCTGCCTCTCTTATCGGTGCGGTGTTGCCTGTGGAAAGCGCGAATAAAAAGGGCAAGGGGCAAAAAGCAAGACCTGACCCCTTAGAGCACACGCGCACCTCAGTATTGTTAAATAGTAAAAAATTCTTTTAGGGAACAATGCCCATTTTCAGCTCCAAATGGTTTTTATTGTTGCTTTAGTCAGCGGTAAGTGCTGTATTTCTAGGATAAATAATAAGGGTAGGGAGAAAGAGAGTGGATTTTATCGAACGGTTACAGGGCTTATCCAAGAAAGTAGCACAAGTCTCAGGAAGTTTATCGACTGAGGAGGCCACAAAAAACGCACTCGTTATGCCATTTCTTCACTCCGTTCTGGGATACGATATTTTCGATCCGAGTGAGGTGATCCCGGAATTTACGGCTGATGTCGGGACGAAGAAGGGAGAGAAGGTGGATTATGCCCTTATGAAAGATGGTGTAATTCAGATCCTGATTGAGTGTAAGAAATATGGTGAACCCTTGTCCACCAAACACGCTAACCAGCTTTTCCGCTATTTCTCAGTGACCAATGCTCGTATTGCCATTCTGACCAATGGTGCTCAGTATCAGTTTTATACTGACATCGATGCTCCGAACAAGATGGATTCTAAGCCGTTTTTGACGCTGGACTTGGAAGATCTGGATGAACACGTCTTTCCCGAGATCAAGAAACTGACCAAAAGCTCATTTGACGTAGACTCTGTGGTGGATGCGGCGGGTGAGCTGAAGTACCTGAATCAGATTAAGGCTGTGCTCTATGAGCAGTTCCAAAATCCTGACGAAGATTTTGTGAGATTCTTCACCTCAAAGGTGTATGACGGGGTTCAAACGGCTAAAGTTAAGAGCCAGTTCATGGAGATCACTTCCAAGGCGCTAAAACAGTACCTTAATGACAGCGTGAATGCTCGGTTAAAGTCAGCCATGGGCAACAATGATGTGAAAAGTATGCCAGTGCCAGCAAGTGTTACTGTTGAAGCTGTCGAGGAAGCTTCTGGTGAAACACCAAAAGTGGTGACAACCGAAGAAGAAATTGAAGGATTTAACATAATTAAAGCAATCCTTCGTCAAAAAGTAGATGCTCAACGCATTGCGGCGCGGGACACACAAAGTTATTTTGGTGTATTGCTGGACGATAATAATCGCAAACCACTTTGCCGTCTTCACTTCAATACAAAGAAAAAGTACCTTGGCATATTGGATGCCGACAAGAAAGAGACTCGTCACCCGATTGAAACTTTAGATGATATCTTTAACTTTTCTGAAGAGTTAAAGAATACAATCTCCTTGTATGAATAAAAATAAAGCATACCTATTTGGGGTCAGGTCTTGCTGCTTGCCTTTTGCAGAAAAACACTTGAGCCGGGAGGCAGGGAAAAAAGAAAGACCTGCCCCCTGTGATGCCATATCAAAGTAAACTCATATGAAGCTTTAGCATTATAGGCAGCTCGGGTTGAAAATTAGAATAGCGAGTTGCCCGCAGACGAGACCAACAGGCGGCGCCGGATCATCAAGGAGGACAAAGGGATTCGCTCCGCCGACCCTCCGCGCCAGGGAGGGCGCGGCGGAGCCCCCACGGATGGGTTTACGGCGAGTAGGCGGAGCGGGCCCTTTGTTCGACCTTTGCAGTGAAGCGAAATAGCACATCGGTTTAATGGTTTGAGACAAACAAAAATGCCGAGCAATCGCTCGGCATTTTATTCAATAAATCAAATACTTACCGCATGGTAACAAACTCTTCGGCGCCGGTCGGGTGGATGGCCACACAGGCGTCGAAGTCGGCCTTGGTGGCGCCCATTTTCACCGCGACGGCAAAGCCCTGCAGGATCTCATCCATGCCGAAGCCGATGCCGTGAATGCCCACCACCTTCTCGTTGTCGCCCACACACACCAGCTTCATCTTGCAGGGCTGGCGATGGCTGGTCACGGCGGTGTACATGGCGGTAAAGGACGAGGTGTATACCTTCACCTGATCGTCGCCATGCTTCTCGCGCGCTTCGGGCTCGGTCAGCCCCAGGGTGCCGATGGGCGGATGGCTGAATACCACGGTGGGGATCAGGTCATAGTCCATTTTGGCGTCGGGCTTGTTGTTGAACAACCGCTCCGACAACTGGCGACCGGCCTTCACCGCCACCGGGGTCAGCTCTACATAACCGATGTTGTCACCCACGGCATATACGCCGTTGGCGGTGGTGTTCTGGTATTCGTCCACCTTGATGTAGCCGTGCTGATCGACCGAGACACCGGCGGCGTCCAGGTTCAGGCCCCGGGTCAGCGGGCGACGGCCGATGGCCCAGATCAGGCAGTCCACGGTGAGTTGCTCGCCGTTGTCCAGATGCAGGGTCAGGCTGCCGTCGGTGTTTTTCTCTACGCTCTTGGGCACGGAATGGGTGTGCAGCTGCGGGCCTTCGGTGGCCATCACCTCCACCAGGGTGTCGGTGAGCAGCGGATCGAAGTTACGCAGCGGGGCGTGTTTACGCACCAGCAGATGGGTATCCGAGCCCAGGGCGTTCAGCACCCCGGCCAGCTCTACCGCTATGTAGCCGGCACCCACTACCGCCACCCGCCTGGGCTGTTCGTTCAGCTCGAAGAAGCCGTTGGAGTCGATGCCGTGCTCGGCACCGGGAATGTGCGGCACTATGGGCTCGCCACCGGTGGCGATCAGAATATGATCGGCGGTGACCTCCTCGCCGTTCACCTCCAGGGTGTGGGCGTCCTTGAAGCGGCCGAAGCCCTTGATCACGGTGATCTTGTTGTTGCCCAGCACCCGGTCGTAAGACTGATGAATACGGCCGATATAGGCCTGACGGCTTTCGACCAGTCTGGCCCAGTCGTGACCCTTGAGTTCAACATCGAAGCCGTAATCGGCGGCATAAAGCTTGACCGCATCGGCAATCTGGGCGCCGTGCCACATCACTTTCTTGGGTACGCAGCCTACGTTGACGCAGGTGCCGCCCAGGTCTTTGGCTTCAATCAAGGCTACTTTTTTACCGTGCATGGCGGCGCGGTTGGCGGAGGCGATGCCGCCGCTGCCGCCGCCGATGGCGATATAGTCGAAATGCTGTGCCATATGTCTGCTCCCTGGATGAGTGGGGTCGAATAATGCTGTCGGACGATTGTACACCAAGTTTTACCGCAGGAGGCGGTCACTTAATCGTCGGTTCGATGGGGATTAGGGCGCTGAATGCATGAAAAGCTTGAACATTGTCGCCACTATCACCATGTTAGGGGTATTCCCTCGATTGCCGGTGGGCAAGTCGACGGCCAAAACGATTAAGAGGTACAGGACATGACGAATCCGCTATTGACCATGGACGGCCTGCCGCCATTCAGCCAGATCAAACCGGAACAGGTAAAGCCGGCGGTAGAGCACGCCATTGCCGACTGCAAGAAGCGGGTCGACACCGTGCTGGCCAGCGACGAAGACTTCACCTGGGACAACCTGGTGGCGCCGCTGGAAGAAGTGAACGACCGCCTCGGGCGCATCTGGTCACCGGTCAGCCACCTCAACAGCGTACTGAACAGCGACGAGCTGCGTCAGGCCTATGAGTCCTGTTTGCCGCTGCTGTCCGAATATCACACCTGGATGGGCCAGCACGAAGGTCTGTTCGAGGCTTATCAGAGCCTGGCAGATCGGGACAGCTTCAAGAAGCTGAGCCTGGCCCAGCAAAAGGAAGTCAATAATACCCTGCGTGATTTTCGTCTGTCCGGCATCGCGCTGGAAGCGTCGCAAAAACAACGCTTCGGCGCCATCAAGTCCCGGCTGTCGGATCTGGCGTCCAGCTTCTCCAACCGGGTGCTGGATGCCACCCAGGCCTGGACCCGGCAGATTACCGACCAGAAACAGCTGGCCGGCCTGCCCGAGTCGGCGCTGGCGGCGGCCAGGGCCCAGGCCGAGGCGCGCAAGCTGGACGGCTGGCTCTTCACCCTGGACATTCCCTCTTATCTGCCGGTGATGATGTATGCCGACGATGCCGCCCTGCGTGAAGAGCTGTATCGGGCCTACTGCACCCGGGCCTCGGATCAGGGCCCCCATGCCGGCGAGTTCGACAACACCGCCACCATAGAGGAAACCCTGGCGCTGAAGCAGGAGCTGGCCAGCCTGCTGGGTTATGAAAACTATGCCCAGCTGTCGCTGACCACCAAGATGGCCGAGAGCGAACAGCAGGTGCTGGACTTCCTCGACCAGCTGGCCGAGCGCTCTTATCCCCAGGGCCAGGCCGAGCTGGCCGAGCTGGCCGAGTTTGCCCGCGAACACCATGGCGTAGAGCAGCTCAACGCCTGGGACGTCACCTATTACGGCGAGAAGCTCAAGCAGCACAAGTACACCATTTCCGACGAAGAGCTGCGGCCCTACTTCCCCGAGCACAAGGTCATACACGGCCTGTTCGAGACCGTGAAGCGCCTGTTCGGCGTCAAGGTCACCGAGCGTTTCGGGGTGGAAGTGTGGCATCCGGACGTGCGCTTCTTCGATATTGTCGGTGAAGACGGCGAACTGCGCGGCAGCTTCTATCTGGACCTGTACGCCCGGGCCAACAAGCGCGGCGGCGCCTGGATGGACGACTGCATCGGCCGTCGCTATCGGGAAGACGGCAGCCTGCAAAAGCCGGTGGCCTACCTGACCTGCAACTTCAACGGCCCGGTGGGCGATACCCCGGCGCTCTTTACCCACAACGAAGTCGAGACCCTGTTCCACGAGTTTGGCCACGGTATTCACCACATGCTGACCAAGGTAGACGTGGCCGGGGTGGCCGGCATCAACGGCGTGCCCTGGGATGCGGTAGAGCTGCCCAGCCAGTTCCTGGAAAACTGGTGCTGGCAGCCCGAGGCGCTGGCCTTTATTTCCGGCCACCACGAAACCGGCGAACCACTGCCGGCAGACTTGCTGGAGCGAATGCTGGCGGCACGCAACTTCCACTCGGCGCTGATGATGCTGCGTCAGCTGGAATTCGCCCTGTTCGACTTCCGTCTGCACATGGCGACCGACGGCAGCCAGCCGGGTCGGGTGCAGCACATCCTGAACCAGGTGCGCAAGACCGTTTCGGTACTGCCGCCACCGGCGTTCAATCGCTTTCAGCACAGCTTTGCCCACATCTTTGCCGGCGGCTATGCGGCGGGTTACTACAGTTACAAATGGGCCGAGGTGCTGTCGAGCGATGCCTTCTCCCGTTTCGAGGAAGAAGGGGTCTTCTCGGCCAAGACCGGGCGCGACTTCCTGCATGCCATTCTGGAGCAGGGCGGGTCCAGGGAGCCGATGGAGCTGTTCAAGCAGTTCCGGGGTCGGGAGCCGAAAATCGACGCCCTGCTGCGGCACTCGGGCATTACCGCCTGAGGCGCGGCGTCATTTGTTCAATTCGGACTGGCCGGTCATAATAACCGGGCCCTTGATGTGCCGAACATGCCCGTAACCGGTTTGATGCGACTCGACGGCTGGCCCTGTGCCAGCCGTTTTTAATGGTAATTCTCGATGGTAATTCTCGATGAGTGATAATCTGATCCCCCTGCGTGTCGAGCTGGAAGATGCCGAGCTGCAGCAGGAAGCCGAACGGCTGAAAATGGCCATGCAGGGAGTGGCTGCCGCCGCCCCCTTCGCCCTGGTGCTGACCGAGGGGCGGCTGGAGCTGCGTAAACTGGACGAGCCCAAACTGGGCGCCATTTATGTGGACCTGGCGGAAGGGGCTGTGGCGCACCGGCGCAAGTTTGGTGGTGGCCGTGGCCAGAGCATAGCCCGGGCCGTGGGGCTCAAGCATGGCCATACGCCGAGCGTGGTGGACGGCACCGCCGGCCTGGGACGAGATGCCTTCGTGCTGGCGTCTCTGGGTTGCGAGGTGACCCTGTGCGAGCGCCATCCGGTGGTGCATGCGCTGCTGGCAGACGGCCTGCGCCGGGCGGCGCAGGACCCGGATATCGGTCACTGGGTCGGCGAACGGCTGACCCTGCTGCCCTTTGGTCAGACCCTGGCCGACATAAAACAGCAGCCGGATGTGGTGTATCTGGACCCCATGTTCCCCCACAAGAAGAAGGCGGCATTGGTCAAGAAAGAAATGCGGGTGTTTCATTCGCTGGTGGGGCCGGATGACGACGCCGATGCCCTGCTGCCATTGGCGCTGCAACTGGCCCGGGCGCGGGTAGTGGTGAAGCGGCCCGGCTATGCGGGCTTTCTCAACGGGGTGACACCCTCCGCCCGGATAGAGACCAAGAACAACCGCTTCGACCTCTATATCAAGCAGGCGCTGTAAATCGGGGCCGTGCGCATTCCTTTGGTTGGATTATGCTGATTTTATGATCTGTTACCAAAGGAGGATGGCATGACGAAATACAAGGCACCTCTGGTCAAGGCGTTTCTGGAGCCGGACAGCGAAACCTTCAGTTACCTGGTCTATGACCACCCGGGTGGGCAGGCGGTGGTCATCGATCCTGTGCTGGACTTCGACTATGCCGCCGGTCGCACCCGCACCGCGTCGGCGCAGCAGTTGCTGGACTTTGTAGGTAAGCAGCGGCTCACCGTGCCCTGGATTCTCGAAACCCATGCCCATGCGGATCATCTGTCGGCGGCCCCTTTTATGCGGCAGCGGCTGGGCGGAAAGGTGGCCATCGGCAAGCAGATTACCGAGGTGCAGGCTATCTTCCGGGATGTATTCGAGCTGGAGCCGGGCTTTTTGCCCGATGGCGGTCAGTTCGACCACCTGTTTGCCGACGGCGACCGTTTCACCGTGGGCGAGCTGCAGATCCGGGTGATGCACACCCCTGGCCATACCCCGGCGGATCTGACCTACGTCATCAATGAGCAGGCGGCCTTTGTGGGCGATACCCTCTTCATGCCCGATCTGGGCACGGCCCGTTGCGATTTTCCCGGTGGCAGCGCGAGCCGGCTGTATCACTCTATTCAACGACTGCTGGCGTTGCCGGAGGCCACCGATCTTTATGTCTGTCACGACTATCCCAAGCCCGGCCGGGAGCACCGCCATCGCACCTCGGTGGCCGAGCAGCGCCAACACAACATTCATGTGCACGACGGCATCGACGAGGCGGGCTTTGTCCGGATGCGGCAAGCGCGGGACGCCACCCTGGGCATGCCCCGGCTGATCCTGCCGGCCATTCAAATCAACATTCGCGCCGGGCAGCTGCCACCGGCAGACGAGCAGGGCAGGGTGTTCCTGAAAATCCCCATCAATCAGCTGTAATATCAGCTGTAAGGGTTCAGGCTTATTGCAGCATCTCGGTAATGGTGCCGGCCTGGCCTCGGATACGTTGCACCACCTGGCCGGCCCGTTCCGACACCTGGGTTGATTGCAGCTTGAGGTCATCCATCAATGCCATGAAGCGACTCAGCTCGGCGGCCTGACTGTCGGCATGGCCGGCGCCCTGTTCGGCCATCGAGGTGGTGGCCTGCGAGGTGGTCCTGACCTGTTCGGTCACTTCCATCAGGGTGTGTGCCTGACCGTGCTGGGCCTCGGCGGCCCCCATCATCTTGCTGATGGTCTGGTTGAGTTCGTTGCTGGCCAGTCGCAGCCGTTCCATGATGTTGCCGATTTCGGTCAGCGAGCCCTGGGTATTGCCGGACAGTTTGCGTACCTCATCGGCCACCACCGCGAACCCGCGGCCGTGCTCTCCCGCTCGCGCCGCCTCGATGGCAGCATTCAATGCCAGCAGGTTGGTCTGTTCGGCGATCTGCTGAATGACCCCGATAATGGCGGAGGCGTCGTTGACCGAATCGGTCAGGCTGCCCAGTGCCTGCTGGCCGGTCAGGGCCGCCTGCTGACTTTGTTCGGCGGTGTGTACCAGTTGCTCCACTTTTTCCCGGCTGACGTCCATGGCCTGCAGATTGTCGCGGGCGGTGAGGGCGATATCGTCGGTGGCCTGGCGCATCTGCTGGGCCAGGTGGTTGAGCTCGTTGACCATGTCGATGCTGCCGTTCATGGTGTTGTCGGTGGTTTGGGTGTGCTGCTGAATATCCAGCACTTCTTCCACCATCTGCTCCAGCGCCGCCGAGACATGGCCCAGTTGTTCGGCCCGGCTCTGTTGCTGGCGCTGCAGCTGGTCGATCAGGCCGTTGAAGCTGGTGGCAATCTGGCCCAGCTCGCTGTTGGGGTGGGTGACGGCCAGGGTGGCGAGCTGGCCGTTCTGCAGCAGCTGACCAAAGGCATTGCGTAACTGGTGCAGCCGTTTGACGACCAGCTGACGCTGAAACAGGTAGCTGAGCAGGGCAAACAGCAGTAAGGCGGCACACAAACCAATCAGCAGCAGCGCCAACTGCTTGTAGCCGGCCTGTCGCGCGCTTTCCTGTTGATCCACCAGTTGGTCCAGCTGCTGCTCTATGGTGATCAGCCCGGCGGTGAGGGCGGCCGACGCCTGGCTGCGCAGCGCCAGGTTGCCGCCGGTATTGGCGAGCTCCTTGGGATAGCGACCCAGCAGGCTCAATACGTCTCGTTTGGGGCCTTCACCTGCTTCTATCGGTTTGGGCTGGCGCAGGGCGAATTCGTCGACTTCCTGTTGCTGATAAACGCCCAGCAGCGGCAGGGCCTGCAGTTCGGCGGCCAGTTTGTTCAGTTCGGCGAGCTGAAAATCGAGCGAGGCTTTGAGCTGCGGGCTGTTACTGTCGATGTAGCCCTGACGCAAATGAATCAGCCGGGGAAGTGCGGCCAGCATCTCGGCGACAAGGGTACGATAGCGGTCTGCGAGAGGCCGGTCGATATCGGCGTAGCGGGCCAGTGCCCTGAGCTGATCGGCCAGTTCCTGCTCGGCATGTTGCAGCAGCTGCTGGCTGTTGCCGGACAGCTTGCCCGCTTCGCGAAAGTCGTGGTTCAGCTGCTGCTCCAGCCGCGCCACCGCCTGTTGGGCCGGCTCGGCGCCCGGGTAGGCGGACAGGGCGGTATTCAGGGCTTGCAGTTGTTGCCCGGCATCGGTCATCAGGCTGGTGTCGCCCTGAGCGAGATAGGCCGAAATGGTGCGATACAGGCTGATGTTGGCGTCCCGCCGCAGCTGTTCCAGCTCGGCTCGGGTCTGTTCGCCCTGCTGCAGGCGCTGATCCCCCAGATAAAAGGCACCGGCCAGTGCCAGCGCCAGCGCGATCAGCAATAATGACGACAACAACGAAAACAGCGACACCTTCATCAACCCGACCCCAATATATCCTTATACTCGTGGCTGGCAGATTAAGTCAGTTTCGTGACCCTTTTATGACGACGGCAGCGAGCTTACCGTCCGCATCAGTTGTTCATGCAGTGAATTCGCCAGCAGCGGCTGGGGATCGATCAGCTCCAGTCTGCCTTCCTTCTGGGGGGCGATGCGGTAGACGCTGAGCTGGTCATCCACCTTGTTGAAGGCGCGCCAGCCGTCTGCTACCCGCAGTACCGCCTTGAGCCGGGCCACCTTCAGCTCGCGACAGAAGCGTTCTATCGCCGGCAAGTCGAAACACACCTCGTCGAGAAAACGCCAGCCAATCGAATAATGGTCCTGGCCGTGGTTGCTGTAACGGCGCCAGGGCCGGCTGCGGCTGAGCCGGGGGCCCGAGTCGGCAATCAGCGGGCGGGCGGCATTGCCGGCATGGGCCTGGGGGCTTTTGGCCTTGCGTCCGACGTGATGTGGCTGCTGCAGCCACTCCGGGTCCAGTTGCCCCCGAGTCACTGCCACCAGTTGCTGGGCAGGTTGAATCTGCTCGATGCCGAGGCGCAGGGCTTCAAGTTGCTCCGGCTCGCAGAGGTCGGTCTTGTTGGCCACTATGATGTCGGCCAGCGCCAGCTGATCCCGATAGGTCTCGTGCTCCTGATAGCGTTTATCTGTCCATTGGCGCGGGTCCACTACGCAGAAGGCGGCGCCGAGCTGCAGTACCTCCCGGTAATGCTTGGCGGTCAGGGTATCCATGATTCGGCTGGGGTGGCCCAGACCGCTGGGTTCGATGAAGAGCCGGTCCGGTCTGGCCTTGTGCAGCAGGGCGTTGAGCCCTATCTGAAAGGGCAGGCCGGATACGCAACACAGGCAGCCGCCGGGTACTTCCTTGATCATGGCGCCCTGATCGGTGAGCAGGGCGCCGTCGATGCCGACCTCGCCGAATTCGTTGACCAGAATGGCCCAGCGTTCCTGCTCCGGCTTGTTGGCCAGCAAATGGCGCAGCAGGGTGGTCTTGCCGGTGCCGAGAAACCCCATGACGAGGTGGGTGGTAACGGGGGGGCTCATAGCTTCGTCCGCAGGGAATGATGTTGTTATCTTATAACATGTAATGGGAAGGAAAAAGACGGCGTATTAACGGGGGATGTATTGGTTGAAATATGGGCAAAGAGCCGGTACCGCCGACTCGCATGGCGAGTCGGCGGTATTTTTTTCGGTTTAAGGCTGAATCACCACCCGGCCCCTGAGTTTGCCGGCCAGCAGGTCATGGGCGGCCTCTATGCTTTGCTCCAGGGTGAATTCCCGGGCCTCATCTTCAAAGTTCAACGGCAGGCTGGTCTGCAGACGCTGCCAGGCCTCGATGCGTTTTTCCCTGGGCATATACACGGAGTTGATGCCGATCAGCTGCACGCCGCGCAGGATAAAGGGCATGACGGTGGTGTTGAGGGCCACGCCTCCGGCCAGGCCGCAGGCGGCAACGGCACCGTCCATCTTGGTCTGGCTGAGGATTTTGGCCAGGGTACGGCCGCCGACCGAGTCGATGGCGCCGGCCCAATGCTGGGATTCGAGCGCTGCCGGCTCTTTATCCAGGTCGGCGCGGTCCACAATGTCGCTGGCGCCGAGTTCGCGCAGCCAGTCGGCATGCTGGGGGCGACCGGTGGCCGCATGCACCTCGAAGCCGGCCTTGACCAACAGACGCACCGCCACCGACCCTACGCCACCGGTGGCGCCGGTGACCAGAATGGGACCCTGTTCCGGCTTGATGCCGGCATGTTCCAGCGCCATCAGGCCGAGCATGGCGGTAAAGCCGGCGGTGCCGATGGCCATGGCACGCCTGGCGCTCATGCCGGTAGGCATCGGGATCAACCAGTCACCTTTGGCACAGGCTTTTTCCGCCAGACCCCCCCAGTGTTGCTCGCCCACCCCCCAGCCGGTGAGAATGACTTCATCGCCGATGCGGTGGTCCGGGTGATCCGAGGCCAGCACGGTACCGGCGTAGTCGATGCCGGGCACCATGGGCCACTGGCGCACTATCTTGCCCTTGCCGGTAATGGCCAGGGCATCCTTGTAGTTGAGGGTTGAATAGTCCACCTTGACCAGCACGTCACCGGTGGTGAGCTGACTTTCGTTGAGTCGCTTCAGGCTGGCGTGAGTATCCTTACCTGATTCTTCTAGTAGCAGAGCTTTGAACATCTCTTTTCTCCTGGCACGGTTTCCTGAAACCCAGTGTAGGGAGACTGGGGCGGAAAGCCATGCCGGAAAGGCAGCAAATATCGATTCTGTGAGCCCGGCGTCATCCGGCCCGGACGGTGGCGCCGGGTTTGACCCAGGCTTCGTTGAGCCAGAGCGAGGCCATTAGTATGAGTCCGCCGAGGCCCAGCCGCAGCAGGTCGGCATCCCGGTTCCAGATCAGCAGGTTGACCAGCAGACCGGCAGGCACCAGGGCGTTGTTCATGATGGCCAGGGCGCCGGCATTGACCAGGGTGGCGCCCTTGTTCCACAGAAAATATCCCAGGCCGGAGGCACCCAGGCCCAGCCACAGCAGTATGCCCCACTGCAGCCGGGTGGTCGGATAGGTGTCACCGCCGAGCAGCAGCCAGGCAGGCACCACCACCGCCAGCGCGCCCAGATAGAAATAACCGAACAGCCGATGCTGGGGAGGATGGGCGGGATAGCGTTCCATCAGTACCTTGTAGCCGACCTGGCCCAGGGCGAAGCAGAGGTTGGCACCCTGTACCACCGCAAAGCCAAGCAGATAACGGTCGGTGATACCGTCGAAGCGGATCACCAGGGCGCCCACCACCGCCAGGGCGGCGGTCAGCAGGTAGCCGGGGGTGAAGCGGCGGTGCAGCAGGTCGTAGATCAGGGTAACGTAGACAGGAGTGAGCACGGTAAAGATCAGCACTTCCGGCACCGTCAGCAGCAGAAACGACTGGTAGTAGAACAGATACATGAGCCCCAGCTGCAGGGCGCCGCAGGCCATCAGCCCCAGGGCCAGTCGGGGTGGCTGACGCCACGACATCAGTGGCATGAACAGCAGGGTTGCCAGCATAATGCGGCTGAGCACGGAGAAGTAGCTATCGACGGTGCCGGCCAGATAGACGCCGATCAGGCTGAAAGAGAAGGCCCACAACAGGGTAACGGATACCAGATAAGACATGGTGAAAACTTCGACATTGGTCAAGACGGGGCGTCATGATGGCGTAAAGCGCGGGTGTAATCCAGAACCCGGTCCATAAAAAAAGCCGGCGCAATGCACCGGCCCGGGACCAATATCAGGTTTGTCATAAAGGAGAGAATGACGTCCCTAAACAAGGTGGTTTAACACCACACGCAGAACTGTTGGGCACTTGCCCGCAATAGGTTGTCAGCGTGGTTACCCACGTTGCCGGGTCTTGAATATTCCGTTTGTACCGCTGCTGCCGAATTACCTCGAATAATCCGGCAGCGACGATAGACAGGCAGTACCCCCCATGATGCCACCATGCCCAGAACCTTGTTTGACCCGGCTGTCGGATGAAATACTTCACCACGCCGACGATAAACTTGTTTGTGGGCGCTATTCTATGGTCAGATCAGCTATGTCAAAAATGAATTATCATCATAAACCCATGGTGAATATCGATGGATAATCCCTATCAACGCCTGGATCTGAACCTGCTGCGGGTATTCGATGTATTGATGCAAAGCCGCAGCGTCACCCGGGCTGCCGAGCAGCTTAACCTGTCCCAGTCTACGGTCAGCCATGCCCTGGCCCGGTTGCGCCAAACGCTGGACGACCCACTGTTTGTGATGACCCGCAAGGAAATGCGGCCCACCCACAGGGCCCAGGCGCTTGCGGCGCCGGTACGGCAGGCACTGCTGTTGCTGGAGCAGGGGGTGCGGCAGTCGGCGGGGTTTGATCCTGCCTCGTCGCACCGTACCTTTCGGCTGGCGGTGCCGTCTTCCATCGAGCATGGGGTGGTGCCTCAGCTGGTGGAACTGCTGCATCAAAGGGCGCCGGGCTGTCGCCTGGTCATTACCGAGCTGGCGCATTCCGACTATGAAGACAGCCTGTCTTGCGGCGGCCTGGATCTGGTCGTGGCCTTCGCCGACGGTGACCATCTCTCGCCCCGCCTGCTGGTTGCTCCCTGGTTCGACAACCCCATGAGGTGTCTGTCGGCCGAGGGCAGCAGACTGCCGGACCGGCTCTCTGCCGAGCAGTTGGTTGGCTGGAGCCATGTCTCCACCTCGACCTGGGGCCACAATCAGACCCTGATCGAAAGCTGGCTGAAGAAAAAGGGACTGGAGCGGCACATTGCGCTCTGGGTGCCGAGCTTCGAGGCCTTGCCCAAGCTGCTGGCTACCGGCCGTTATCTGGCCATGGTGCCGGAGCTGATTGCGCGGGATTTCTGCCATTATTATCCGTTGCAGCAACATCGGCTGAGCGAGTCACTGCACAGTACCTATGTATTGGCGCAGCATCCGCTGACCGAGTTTGATCCGGCGTTGATCTGGTTGCGTGAGGTGCTGGAGGAAGTGGGCAACCGGCTGCGCCAGTCGCCCTGAACATCAGTTTTTGGGCAGGGGCACCACCAGCATGTCGCAGGGCACCGTATTCATCAACTGGCGTGCGGAGGAAGTGAGCAGGCTCCAGAAGCTTTGCTCGTGGCCACAGACTAGCAGGTCGACCTGGTGCTGATCGACCGCTTCATTCACTTTCAGCGCCAGGTCGCCGCAGATCACCAGCTTTTTCTCTATCGGGTAGTCGATATCGGCCAGATATTCTTCCAGTCTCTGCTTGGCGTCGGCCACCACCTGATCCTGGATATTGTCGATATCGATGTCGATCATCTCGGTATAGAGATCCTTGAGATCCACGTCCACATGAATGACGGACAGTCTGGCTTTGTTGGCCTTGGCCCTGTCCACCGCCTTGGCGATGACCTTGCGGTTT
Organism: Oceanisphaera litoralis; assembly: GCF_016907015.1. GTDB lineage: Bacteria > Pseudomonadota > Gammaproteobacteria > Enterobacterales > Aeromonadaceae > Oceanimonas > Oceanimonas litoralis. The sequence goes on along the minus strand of NZ_JAFBBE010000016.1, from coordinate 79,218 downwards.
TTCTCGGTCATGTCGACAGCCGCCAGTATGTGTTGATACTGATAGGGTTCTGTCATGGCACATCTCCTTTTTTTGTAAATCTATCAATCCATTAGCAGATAAACCGTGAGCTGGGTGGAAATTTAATGCCCCTCGCAGCATAGGCCAGATGCCGGTCGGGAGACAAGCAGAACCGTCTCTGATGTGCGTACTATCGTTATCGGCTTTGCAGCAGGGTCTTGAGCGGGCGGATTTCTTCACGCAGCGAGCACAGCTCCTGCTGCCGCGTGGACACTGGCCTGGCCACGGAGGTGCGGTCAGCTCCGGCTGGCCTGCAGCAGGTAGCGGCGGGGGGTATTGCTCTCGGCGGTAAAGGTACCGAGCGTGACCCGATAGCCCTTTTCCTCGAGATACAGGGCCCGATCCAGCAGCAGCCAGAGTTCCAGCAGATAGCGGTAACGGTGGCGGACCAGCTCGATGCGTTTTACCAGCAGGCGACGTGCCTCGGCCCGTTGCAGCCAGCGTGTGCTGTCGATGTCGTCCGGTACCGGCAGCGCTTTCTGCTCGCAGGCCCAGCGCGCAAAGCCGGCAAAATCACCGCTCAGTAGCCGCTTGGGAAAAGAAGGTAACGGCAGATAGCGGCGGCTGCCGGTCAGCTGCTGCTGCAATTCATCGAACGCCAGCCGCCAGCTCAGTTCTATGTGGCGCAGGCGGCGCACCCGTTCGCCGCCGGTCACCTGTTGTTGCAGCGGCAGCCGCAGACTCTGACGGTCCAGTTGCAGATCCTGCTGCCTGCCGGCGGTCGACAGCGGCCGATAACGCTCGCCGTCAATCAGGTGATAACAGCAGGGTGACAGCGCCAGCCGGCGGGTGCCGGCGGCGGCGGCATGACGCAGAAAACGCAGGTGCAGCTCGCCGCAGGCGTGCAGGGCCAGCGCCTGCTGTTCGGGTCGGAACAGGCGGGCGGCGTCGGCACTCAGGGCATCGGCACAGACAAAGTGATGATCGAGCGTTAGCTGTTCGGCAAGCTGCTCGCCCTGCCGGCACAGATCGGCATTCCATTCCAGGCTGGTGACCGAAGACGCTGCCTGCTGGGCCAGCAGGCGGCCGAGATGGCCCTTGCCGGCACACCATTCAAGAATGGGGTGTTCTGCGGTGATATTGGCGGCAAAATCCTTGATTTGTGCCCATTTTCGACCGGGAATACCGTTGCTCCAGCGGGGCGTGGCGTAGTCGGCGGCCCGCTCGAGCTCGGGTAACCGATAGTGGTGGGCGGCGACGGTGTCGGGCCGCAGTGGTGCAAAAAACGCCAGGGCGGCGACATCGTCTTCGTCCAGGGCATCGAGTTGGGCTTCATCCAGCGCCATCAGCGCCGGGGTCAGCTCGGGCCAGGGCAGTTCGCGGCAGGCGAAGGGAGTGTGCTGCCAGTCACCGCGGGTGCGGTGCAGCAGGGTGCTGAGTTGTCGGAATGGTTCGGCGAGGTCGCTCATGGCCCGGATTATAACCCTGTCTCCGGTGTCGGCATAGCTGGGTCTCCGGTGTCGGCATAGCCGGGTCTCCAGTGTCGGCATAGCCGGGTCGACCGTGTCGGCATAGCCGAGCGGCGGCGTGGCCGCTAGAATAGCGCCTTTGATGTTATCGAGAGTGTGGAGTGCCATGAAAGCCTGGGATGTGATTGTGATCGGCGCCGGTGCCGCCGGCCTGATGTGTGCCGCCGAAGCGGGCAAACGTGGCCGCCGGGTGCTGCTGCTGGATCACGGCAAGCGCATCGGTCGCAAAATCCTGATGTCGGGCGGCGGACGCTGCAACTTCACCAACTACTTCGTGGAGCCGGCGGCCTATTTGTGTGGTAACCCGCATTTCGTCAAGTCGGCCCTGGCCCGCTACACCCAGTGGGACTTCATCGCCCTGGTGGAAAAGCACGGCATTGCCTATCACGAAAAGACCCTGGGCCAGCTGTTCTGCGACGACTCGGCGCAGGAAATCGTCGACATGCTGGTCAAGGAGTGCGAAGACGCCGGCGTGACCATTCGCCTGCGCACCGAGATCCTCAACGTCGAGCGACTGGGTGACGGCTTCATGGTGGCGACGGCGAACGACGAACTCAGCTGCCAGTCGCTGGTGGTGGCCAGCGGCGGCCTGTCTATGCCAAAAATTGGTGCCTCGCCCTTCGGTTACAAGCTGGCGGAGCAGTTCGGACTCAAAGTGCTGCCCACCCGCGCCGGTCTGGTGCCCTTTACCCTGCAACCGGAAGACAAGGCCACCCTGGAGCCGCTGGCCGGTGTTTCCCTGCCGGTGGTGGCCGAGAGTGAAGACGGCACCCGTTTCGCCGAAAGCCTGCTGTTTACCCACAGGGGGGTGTCCGGCCCCTCCGTGCTGCAGATTTCGTCCTACTGGCAGGCCGGCGAACAGGTTCACTTCGAGCTGTTGCCCGCCGGTGGCTTGGCCCAAGGGGTGGCCGACAGTCCCAACCAGGAGCTGAAAACCTGGCTGAGCCGCCACCTGCCCAAACGGCTGGTGGAAACCCTGCTGGAGCGAGAGCAGATCGGCAACAAGCCGCTGAAGCAGTATGTGCCGAAAGAGCTGGCGGCCATAGAGCGGTTGTTGTCTGCCTGGCCGCTGAAACCCGGTGGCACCGAGGGCTACCGCACTGCCGAGGTGACCCTGGGCGGGGTGGATACCAGGGAGCTGTCGTCCAAGACCATGATGGCCAACAAGGTACCCAATCTCTATTTTATCGGCGAGGTGGTGGATGTCACCGGCTGGCTGGGAGGATACAACTTCCAGTGGGCCTGGAGTGGCGGCTGGTGCGCCGGCCAGGTGGTTTAAACGATATCCAGCGGTGTCTTGTGGCCCGGAGCTGGGAAGGCGGCATTTAGCCGGGCCAGCGCCTCGTCGGGTAGGTGGATGTTCAGGGCCTCGGCGTTCTGGCGTACGTGCTCCGGCTGGACCGCCTTGGGGATGGCAATCACATCGCGTTGGCCGCCGACCGGGCGTATGGCCCAGGCCAGCAGTAGCTGGGGCACGGTTACCTTGAGTTCGGCGGCGAGGGCCTGCAGTTCGGGATGCGCGAACAGTGCCCGGCGCAGGCGGCCACCCTGAGCCAGCGGGCAGTAGGCCATCACCGGTATCTGCTGCTGTCGTTGCCAGGGGCGCAGCGAGTGCTCTATGCCCCGTGACCCCAGGTGATAGAGCACCTGGTTGACGGCGCCTTCGTCGCCACTCAAGTCATGCCATTGCTGTAGTTCGTCGATATCGAAGTTGGACACCCCGAAGCGTTTTATCTTGCCGTCGGCCTGCAACCGCTCGAAGGCGGCCAGGGTTTCTTCCAATGGTATGCTGCCGGGCCAGTGCAGCAGATACATATCCAGATAGTCGGTGCCCAGTCGCCGCAGGCTGTCTTCGCAGGCCTGGATGGCGCTGCGTTTGCCCGCATTCCACGGATACACCTTGGACACCAGAAACGCCTGCTCCCGGCGGCCTTTTAACGCCTCGCCCACGACCTCTTCGGCACCGCCATCGGCGTACATCTCGGCGGTGTCGACAAGCGTCAGGCCGAGATCCAGACCCTGCTGCAGGGCGCGTACTTCGTCGCGGCGGGGAGCCAGGCCTTCCCCCAGGTACCAGGAGCCCTGACCGATGGCGGCCAGGGTCACGGCGGCCTGGGTGGCAGTGGCCTTGAGGGTAAGGGTGGCGTCCATGATGATCTCTCGATAATGACGTGTGGAAGGGGTTTTTGCATTATGGTGAACCAGCCGGCGGGGCTTTGCAACGCGCTGGTACTTGCTTTTGAACTCGGCTTGCGCTTGACTCGGTCTTGGTAGGCAAGCGCGAAGATCAAGACGGTGTCGCAGGGGGCGTCGGTTAACCGTTACCCCGGGCTCGAGTCGGACTGTCGCTATGGGCGGTGGTATCAGGAGGAAGGAGCGTATGAGCACATTACACAGCGAAGGGGCGGCCGAGGTGGTACTGGTCAGACGGCACCTGAAGCTCGATCATCTTAACCAGTTGCAGATAGAGCTGCTGGCCGAGGTGTTTGACGCCGAGCCCGGTGTGGCCAAGGTAGTGGTGCGCAAGCAGTGGCTGGACATCGATTACGATGCCGCCGCCCTGACCCTGGATAGGGTCATCGCCATACTGGAAGCCCATGGTGGCGAGCTATCCCAGGACTGGTGGACGGCGTTCAAGGCAGGCTGGTATCGACGCCGGGAAGAAAAGCTGCGCTCCCGACTGGCCGAAGACCAGGAGTCGTAAGAGGCTGGGTTACCCGGCCCCCCAAGCCTCCCCTTGCGTTGCTCTCGGTGGTGATTCTGCCGAGGCGGTGTTAACGGGGAGGGGGTTCCCCCTCACCCCTCACCCGGTACCGCTTTTCCCAATATCCCCCGATGTTGTTCCAGCCGGGTGCGGGCCTCGGCCTTGTCGAGCCCCGAGAGCAGCATCAGTATGGCCAGCTTGACCTCGTTGTCCGCCTGCTGCAGCGCCAGGGCCGCCGTCTCTTCGTCCACCTCGGCGGCCTGCATCACGATGCGCTGGGCCCGGGCCTGCAGCTTCAGGTTGCTGGCATTCAAGTCCACCATCAGGTTCTGATAGATCTTGCCCAGGCGGATCATGCTGGCGGTGGTCAGCATGTTGAGTACCAGCTTCTGAGCCGTGCCCGATTTCAGCCGGGTCGAGCCGGTGATCACCTCGGGGCCCACTTCGGGTTCGATGGCGATGTCTGCCGCCAGGCCGATGGCGGAGCCCGCATTGCAGGCCAGCGCCACCGTGGTAGCGCCCAGTTGCCGGGCATAATGCAGACCGCCCAGTACATAGGGCGTGCGACCGCTGGCGGCGATGCCCACCACCACATCATTCGCGTTCAGTTCGAGCTGTTGCAGATCCCGGGCGCCCAGCTGTTCGTTGTCTTCTGCCCCCTCCTGCGCGCGGAACATGGCCTGAGGGCCACCGGCGATCAGCCCCACCACCATGCCCTCGGGCACGCTGAAGGTGGGTGGGCACTCGGAGGCATCCAGCACGCCCAGGCGGCCGCTGGTACCGGCTCCCATATAAATCAGTCGGCCACCACGGCGAAAGGCCGCCACTATGATCTCCACGGCGGCGGCGATGGCGGGCAACACGCGTTCCACCGCTGCCGGTACCTGTTTATCCTGGGTATTGATGGTGGTGAGTATCTCCAGCGTCGATTGCCGGTCGATGTGCAGGGTCTCGGGATTGCGGCCCTCGGAGGCGAGTCTGGCCAGGCTCTTGAGCAGGTCTTTGTTATCCATGGCGGTGCTCCATATCGGGAAAAAGGTGTTAGCCGGGCAGATGAATGGCGCCCAGAATGGCGGGGCGGCGGGCACCGGTCACGTCCGGCAGGTTGCCTGCCAGGCCGTGCATCGTCTGGTGGGCCAGCCAGGCAAAGGCCATGGCTTCCATGGCGTCCATGTCCACGCCGGCGCTGTTGCTGGTGTCGACCCGCCAGTCGGGCAGCAGGGCCGCCAGCCGTTGCATCAGCAGCGGATTATGGCCGCCGCCGCCACAGACCAGCAGTTCACCCGCCGGCCATTTGTCGGCTTCGTTGGCGATGACGGTAACGGTCAATTCGGCCAGCGTCGCCTGTACATCGGCCGGCGCCATACCCTCCGGCAGGCGGGCATCCAGCCAGTGTTCGCTGAACAGCTCCCGGCCTGTGCTCTTGGGGGCAGGCAGGGCCAGCCAGGGCTCGGCCAGCAGGGTTTGCAACAGCGGGATATCGACCCGGCCCTGCAGGCCAAAGGCGGCGTCCTTGTCGTAAGGCAGGCCGAGGTGGCGGCGAGTCCAGATATCCATCAGCATGTTGCCGGGGCCGACATCAAAGCCGAGCACCGGCTGGTCCGGCGCCAGTACCGTGATGTTGGCGATGCCGCCGATATTGACCAGAATACGAACCTGGTCCACGCCGCCCAGCACCCGCTGATGAAAGGCAGGCACCAGAGGGGCACCCTGGCCACCCAGCGCCATGTCTTTGCGGCGAAAGTCGTTGATGGCGATGATGCCGGTGTCGACCGCCAGCCGGTTGCCGTCCCCCAGTTGCAGCGAAAACGGCAGGGGGGCCTTGGGTTGATGCCAGACGGTCTGACCATGGCAGCCGATGGCCCGGATTTGCCCGGCGCTGTGGCCCGACTCGCGCAGCAATTGCAGGGTGACGGCGGCATAGGCCTGGCCCAGCTCGGCGTCCAGCTCGCCCCATTGCCGGGCCGTGACGGCACCGCCACCGGCCAGGCTCAGCAGCCGCAGGCGCAAATCCGGTTCGAAGGGGCTGGCGGTGCGGGCCAGCAACTGAACCCGTTCGCCATCGGTTGCTATCAGCACGGCATCGATGCCGTCCAGACTGGTGCCGGACATGATGCCGATGTACTTTTCCATGCTCACCAGTCGCTCGGCAGGGTTTGCAGCGGGCTGACCGGCACGCTGATCACTTCATTCTCGAAAGGCTGCGGTTCGGGTTCGACTTCCTCCACCGGCACCGGAGCCGGCGGCGGCACCTCGGGGATGCCGCCACAGGCGGTCAGCAACAGTGCCAGAGCAAGCCACCAGGGTTTGGTCATCGCGTATTTCTCCGTGCAAAGTGACTGTGTATCAAAGTGACTATGTATCAAAGTGACTATCTATAAAGTGGCTATGTATCATGTGCGGTCAAACAAGGTTGCCACAGCCGGTCATCGGCTGCCAGCCTGGCGCCACAAAATAAATAACGAGGAAGCACCATGGCCTACTGGCTGTTCAAAACCGAACCCGATACCTTTTCCATCGATGAGCTGGCCCGGGCCAACACCCTGTGGGAAGGGGTGCGCAACTATCAGGCCCGTAACTTTCTGCGTGACGAGGTGCAGGTGGGAGATGAGGTTTTTATTTATCATTCCAGCTGCAAACAGGTCGGCATCGCCGGTATCGGCAAGGTGGAGCGCGCCGGCTTTCCCGACCCGTTCGCCTTCGATCCGACCAGCCCCTACTTCGATGACAAGTCCAACCCGGAACAACCTCGCTGGTATGCGGTAGAACTGAGCTATGAGCGCCATCTGCCCTTGTTGCCACTGGCCGCGCTCAAGGCCAATCCGGCGTTAAGCGGGCTGCCGCTGGTGCAGAAGGGCAGCCGGCTGTCGGTGATGCCTGTGAGCGAGGCCGAGTGGCGGGCCATACTGGCAATGGCGTAAGCGGCAATGGAGTAAGCAGCGATAGAGTAAGCGGCGATAGAGTAAGCGGCAATGGTATGAGTGGCTGTGCTCTAATCGGTAAATGGCGTCAGGGGTGCTGTTCGAAGAACGATAATGCGGCTTCCAGCGCCTGTAGACGCTGACGATCCCGTTCGATAAACAGTTCGTGGGATGCCTGCTTGATGACCTTGGGCGCCCCGCCGTGGCAATGGGCCAGAGCCTGGCAGAAGCGGTTCTGGGCTCGGTTGTCCACCACCACATCGTTACCGGCCTGCAACACCAGCAAGGGGGTGGTAATGCGGCTGGCGCCGGCAATGGCGTTGTCGCCGGCCCGCAGTGACTGTTGCAGCCAGTGCAGGCTGGCGCCGCCCAGCTGTAGCTCGGGCTTTTGCCGGTACAGATCGCGAAACAGCCGATAACGCACCTCGCTGTGGGTCAGCTCGTTGTCCTTGAAGGGGGCTTCCACATAGCCGCCGCCCTGACCGGGGGCGTAACAGGCCTCGTGGCCCAGCCAGTGGCAACCGCTATCGAGTGCGCCGAGCAGGCTGTCGACCAGCCAGCGCGGCAGGGGCCCGAGGTAAATGCCCATCATGGGCGACGACAGCACCGCCGCCTGCAGCCGGACCCGGGTTTCGCTCAGCCACAGCGCCGAGATGGTGCCGCCCATGGAGTGGGACAGCAGATAAAGGCTGTCCACCGGCTCCAGCAACACCACCTGTTGCACAAATTGCTCCAGATCCTGCACGTAATGGTCGAAGTCTGCCACATGGCCCATCAGCGGATCCGGCAACAGTCGGGGCGCCATGCCCTGACCGCGGTGATCGTAGAGGTAGACGTTATAACCGTTGTTGAACAGATCCCGGGCCAGCTCCTGATACTTGAGATAGCTCTCGGTACGTCCGTTCACCAGTATGATGGCTTTTTGATGCTCGGGACGGTTCAGGCTGGCGTAGGGTAATTCCAGACCGTCGTCGGCGACGAAGTGGCCCTGTTCTGCCTGCCGTTGCCAGAAGGCCTCCAGCCCGGACTGACCCAGCTCACTGAGTTCGGCTTCGGTGGTCAGACGGGGGGAGGCGATGGCGGTATTCATAAGCAGGAAAATCCCGAGCAGGAACAGGCGAGCGAGCATGGAGGGCTCCGGGCGGTTCGGCTGGTGGACAATATGGATGGCAGTGTAGCGTGAAAGGGGGGGGATTACACAATGGCAGGGGTGAGGGGTGAGGGGTGAGGGGTGAGGGGTGAGGGACTTTGGCTTCTTACACCTCACCCCTCACCCCTCACCCCTCACCGGATTTACTTCCGCAGCCGATAGACCTTTAGCACGTTGGGGGTCACCCGGATTTTGCGCATGATATTGGCCAGATGAATACGGCTCTTGGTGGTGATCAGCAGCTCGACCACATAGACGCGGCCGTCCTTTTCTTCGGTGGCGATGCTGTGAATATTGGCGCCGGTGGCGGCGATCACATTGGCCAGCTCGGCCAGGGCACCCTGATGGTTGATGATCTCGATGCCGATTTCGGTCTTGAACTCGAAATCGAAGTCCTGCTCCATGTCCCACTGCACCGGCAGGTACTTGTCCGGTTCCTTGCCGTAGCCGCGGATGTTCTTGCACGACTCCAGATGCACCACCAGGCCGCGGCCGGGGCTGATATGAGCCACTATGGGGTCGCCGGGAATAGGACGACAGCAATTGGCGAAGTTGAGCAGCATGTCGTCGGCGCCGCGAATGGGCATCTTTTTCATGGCCCTGGGGCGCTCTGTCGGCATCTCGTTCGGCTTGCTCAGCAGACGGCGGGCCACCACCACGCTCATGGCGTTACCCAGGCCGATATCCGCCAGCAGGTTGTTGATTGCACCATGTTTGGTATCTTTCAGTACCTGCTCGACACGCTCGGCCGGAATGTCTTCCAGGTTTTTGGCGCCCAGGGCATGGTTGAGCAGTCGTTTGCCCAGCAGCACCGATTCTTCGGTGCGCAGGTTTTTCAGGAACTGGCGGATCTTGGTACGGGCGCGCGAGGTGACCACAAAGTTGAGCCAGGCCGCATTGGGCCGGGCACTGGGTGCCGTGATGATTTCTATGGTTTGCCCCGAATGCAGCGGCTGGCTGAGCGGGAACGGCTGACGGTCGACCCGGGCGCCGACGCAGGCATGGCCGATGTCGGTGTGCACCGCATAGGCGAAGTCGACCGGGGTGGCACCCGAGGGCAGTTCCAGAATGCGGCCTTCCGGGGTGAAGACGTAGATTTCATCCGGAAACAGATCGGTTTTGACCCCTTCGATAAACTCGAACGAAGAGCCGGCACTCTGCTGCAGTTCGAGCAGGCTTTGCATCCAGCGCTGGGCCCGCACCTGGGCGGTGGTGTCGGAACGTTCGGTGTCCTGCTTGTAGGCCCAGTGCGCCGCCACGCCTTTATCGGCCATCTGCTCCATGTATTCGGTACGGATCTGCACTTCCACCGGCACGCCGTGCGGCCCCACCAGCGAGGTGTGCAACGATTGATAACCGTTGGTCTTGGGAATGGCGATGTAGTCCTTGAAGCGACCCGGGCGCGGCTTGTACAGGGTGTGCATCTGGCCCAGTACCCGGTAGCAGGTATCTATGTCTTTCACGATCACCCGAAAGGCATAGATATCCATCACCTCGTGGAACTGCAGTTCCTTCTTTACCATCTTGTTGTAGATGGAGAACAGGTTCTTTTCCCGCCCTTTGACCTGGGCTTCTATGCGGGAGTCATCCAGCCGTCCGCTGACCTCTTCCCTGATCGATTGAATGATCTCGCGCCGGTTGCCCCGGGCCCGGCGTACCGATTCGCGCAGCACCCGGGTACGCATGGGGTAGAGGGCTTCCAGCCCCAGCTCTTCCAGCTCGTTCTTGATGCTGTGAATACCCAGACGGTTGGCGATGGGCGCATAGATTTCGAGGGTTTCCCGGGCGATGCGGCGGCGTTTGTCCGGGCGTAATGCGCCCAGGGTACGCATATTATGGGTGCGGTCGGCCAGCTTGATCAGTATGACCCGGATATCCTGGGTCATGGCCAGGACCATCTTGCGGAAGTTTTCGGTCTGGGCTTCCTTGCGATCCCGGAACTTGAGCTTGTCGAGTTTGGATACGCCTTCAACGAGATCGGCCACCGCCGTGCCGAACTGCTGTTCGAGCACGTTTTTGGTGACCGGGGTATCTTCGATGACGTCGTGCAGCAGGGCTGCCATCAGGGTTTCGTGATCGAGGTGCATCTCTCCCAGAATACGCGCCACCGCCACCGGATGGGTGATATAGGGCTCGCCGCTGGAACGGGTTTGCCCCTGGTGGGCATCCCGGGCCACCACGTAGGCGACCTTTAGCTGCTCTACCTGCTCAGCCGGCAGATAACTGGTGGCAAGCTCCTTGAGAGATTCAAATAGATACAAGTGATACCCCGACAGTCGATGCCGTTTATACGCGATTCAGAGGTAAGGCCCGTTCAGACCTGAACGGGCCAGCCGGCGCCGGCCGGAGGACACACCGGATTTAGAGGCGGCCTTCGGCAATGGCTGCCACGGCAGCCAGTTCGGCCGCTTCCATTTCCTGCTGTTCCTGGCGATCCTGTACATCCATCACCGCATGGTTGACCAGGCCCTGTTCTATTTCCCGCAGAGCGATAACGGTCGGCTTGTCGTTTTCCGGGGCGACCAGCGGATCCTTACCCTGAGTGGCCAGTTGGCGGGCGCGACGGGAAGCAACCAGAACCAGATCAAAACGGTTGCCTACCTGCTCAACAGCATCTTCAACAGTAACGCGTGCCATAATGGACTCCAATGATTAAAAAAGGTGCAAAATTCTAATGGATCTTAGCTTATTCCGCCAGTAGTCCGGAAAGCAAGTCCTGGAAACGTATCGCCTGCTTGCCGGTATTGGCACGCTCGGCCTCGATAATGGCGCTGAGCTGGTTCAACGCATGGTCGAAATCGTCGTTAACCAGCAGATAGTCGTATTCGTCGTAATGGGACATTTCCGACACCGCCTTGTCCATGCGGCCCTTGATGACCTCGGCGCTATCCTGCTGGCGTGCGTTCAGGCGGCGTTCCAGCTCTTCCCGGCTCGGCGGCAGAATAAAGATGGATTTGGCGTTGGGTGACTGGGCGCGGATCTGGCGGGCGCCCTGCCAGTCGATATCCAGCAGAATATCGATACCGTTTGCCAGCTGCTCATCGATCCACTCGCGCGAGGTGCCGTAGTAGTTGCCGAACACCTGGGCCCACTCGTAAAAGGCGCCGCGATCGATCAGCGCCTGAAACCGGGGTTGGTCCACAAAGTGATAATGAACCCCGTCCTCTTCGCCCGGGCGCCTGGCTCTGGTGGTATGAGAGACGGAAACCTGCAGCTTGCCGTCGGTGCTGGGGCGTTCCAGCAGCGCCTGGATCAGGCTGGATTTGCCTGCGCCGCTGGGAGAAGAAATAATAAATAAGGTACCGATGTGCGCCATAATATCGTGCCCGTTCTGGGGTTATCTGCCAGCGCCGAGCATGGGGCTGGAACCAAGGGCGGCAAAGCTTACCAGAAGACGACAGATAAAAAAATGGCCGTTGTAAATACAACGGCCAGTCAAAGGTAACTATAGCTTGCTGCGGAAGTGCCCTCCACGCAAATTGCATTATGATCAGCTCGACGCTTCGGCTCTATCAGTTTTTACCTGACATAAACCTCGTGAAAACCGAGCAATCATTCGATCAGCTCGAGCAGTGCTGCTGAATGAAGACGACCGGCAGGCCGGTCAGAATGAATCGATACGCACTTTTAATGACGCGAGAGGAAGACAGGATGATCACTCTGACCCATCTGCTGAGCGAACAGCCGAAAGTGGAACGGCTGTCGATTCAGTCACACGACATGTGCATGTATCTGGTTGAACTGATTCAGGCCGGTAATACCGACTTGTTGGCCGGCGATGATGGTCGGCCCCTGGTGTTTCGCAGCATCGAGCATATCAAGCAGCAACTGGCGGGCCTGCAAGTAGCCAGTGCCGTGCTGGTGCAGCACTCCCCCTACCATGAAATGATTGGCCTGGCAGATGATCCTGTGCCGCCGATGGAGATTGCAATCGTCTGGCCATGCTGAGTGAGCGTACCTGCCTGCATGGACTGCCTGCATGGACTGCCTGCATGGACTGCCGGCAGGATGAGAGGCCCGCTTTTTCAGCCTTCCGTCGGGTTTTTCCGGACCACATCGACCTTGTGCTGCTCCTTGGTCCACTTGCCCTGGGGCTTGTCGATGTACTGAAAATGCTCGTTGGTAAAGCTGCCCTGATGAAGTCGGCCCGGGCTTCGGTGAGCATGAACCGGCATTCGAAGGTCGGCGACCGCCATCGCCGCACCGAGCCTGTTTTGGCATGGTGACCGGAAACTAACCCAGCAGCGCCAGCAGGCTGTCTGAATCCGAGGGCAGGCCGGCGGCTCCGGCATCGCTGAACAGGGCATCGGCCAGCGCCTGTTTTTGCTGCTGCATCTGCTGGATGCGCTCTTCCACCGTATCGGCGGCCACCAGTTTGTACACGAATACCGGCTTGTCCTGCCCGATACGGTGGGCCCGGTCGGTGGCCTGGTTTTCCACCGCCGGGTTCCACCAGGGATCCACATGGATGACCACATCCGCCGCCGTCAGGTTCAGGCCGCTGCCGCCGGCCTTGAGGCTGATCAGAAATACCCGAACCTCGCCCTGCTGAAAGCGGTCTATGGCCTGCTGGCGCTTGCGGGTCTGGCCGGTGAGCTTGCTGTAGCCGATGTGCTGCTGCTTGAGTTCGGTTTCGATCAGGCCCAGCACCTCGGTAAACTGGGAGAACACCAGAATATGACGGCCTTCTTCCAGTAACCGGGGAAGGGCATCCGCCAGCCAGTCCAGCTTGGCATGCTCCTTGACGTCGGCGGCTTTCTCCAGCTTGACCAGCCGCGGGTCGATACAGGCCTGGCGCAACTTGAGCAGGGCATCGAGAAACTCGATGTGGCTGCGGGCCATGCCTTTCTGGGCGACCAGGGTACGCAGCCGCTGTTCCATGCTGATCCGGATGCTTTCGTACAGCGCCCGTTGTTTGCCCTGCAACTCCACATACTGGGTAATTTCGGTTTTTTCCGGCAATTCTTTCACCACCTCGCCCTTGGTTCGGCGAAGCATAAAGGGCGCCAGTCGCTGGCCCAGCTCTTGCTGCCGCTGCCGGTTGCCGTCGTTTTCGATGGGCTGACGATAGCTGCGGTTGAAGCGGCTGCGGCCACCGAGCAGACCGGGCAGCACGAAATCCATCAGTGCCCACAATTCGCCCAGGTGATTTTCCAGCGGCGTGCCACTCAGACACAGGCGCAGGCCGCCCTTGAGCTCGCGCACCCGCTGGGCAACCTTGGTGGTGGGGTTCTTGATGGCCTGGGCTTCGTCCAGTACCAGCACGCCGAAGTGGTGCTGTGCATAACGTTCGCTGTCTCGCAGCAGGAGCGGGTAGGTGGTGATCACCAGGTCGTGCTCGGCTATCTGGTCGAAGGCGGCATGCCGTTGGGGGCCGTGAATGATCAGTACTCTGAGATCGGGGGTAAAACGGCTGGCTTCATGCTGCCAGTTGCCGACCAGGCTGGTGGGCGCCAGTATCATGGCCGCTTGTGGCAGCCGGTCGTTTTCCTTGAGATGCTGGATCAGCGCCAGTGCTTGCAGCGTCTTGCCGAGCCCCATGTCGTCGGCCAGAATGCCGCCGAAACCATAACGATGCAGAAAGCCCAGCCAGTTCAGCCCCAGCTGTTGATAGGGACGCAGCTCTGCATGCAGGCCGGCCGGCACCGGCACCGGCACCGGCTGCAGGCCGGTGAAATCCTGCAACTGTGCCATCATGGCTTGGGTCAGCGGTGCCTGGCGAACATCCAGCTCCAGGCCCTGCAACTGCGCCGCCTGAAAGCCGGGCAGGGTCACGGGCTGGTCGAGCCGTTTCTGGTCGAACAGCTCCATCAGCAGATCGCGAATGGTCCATAGCGGCTGGGTATCCACCCGCAGCCAGTCGTCGCCGACCGGCAGCAGCAGTTCGGACGGCATGTCGGCCTGCAGCCAGGCACCGATCACCTCCATGGTGTCGAGCCTGGTCTCGCCCAGTTGCAACCCCAGCGAGAAGTCGAACCAGCTGTTGTGGCCGTCCTGCAGCTCGATGTCGAAGCGGGCGTCGTGTATCTCGAACCGGTAATCCGGCGTCTGGCTGATGCGCCAGCCCTGTTTTTCCAGCTCGGGAAAGTCCTGCTCCAGCAGTGCCTGCCATTCACGCAGGACCTGAGCGTCATCATGGGTGTCCGGCGTCCAGAGTTCGTCCAGCCTGGTGTTGAGCCAAAGTCCCAGATCGTACAGCCGATCGCAGTAGTCGTGTTCGGCCGTTTCATTCCGTTTAATCAGGTACTGGCGGCCACCGTGCTCATGGATTTGTGCCTGTTCGGGAACCTCGGAAAAATAGCAGGGGCGCTGAACGATTCCGGCATAGTCGAAATGCAGTTGCGCCCCGGGCCGCGGTAGTCCCTCCGGTGTTTGTGCTACCGTCAGCACCAGGTGCGGCACGGGGGTATCGGCGGTAATCAGCTCCGGCTCCTGTTCCAGCGGCAACTGCTCGGGGGTAAAGGCCCGGCGCAGGTGTGCAGAGGTGATGGCCATTTGCTCCTTGGGCACCGGCGGCATGGCGCACAGGTGCGCAATCCGCTCACCGCTGAGGGGCGTGATAATGTCACCGATAATGCCCTTTTCCCGGTTCAGGTAGCAGGGCGGGTGAACGGCCAGCAACTGCCACTGGGGCAAGCCTTCAAGTCTGGCCACCAGTTGTTGGCCGTCATCGGACGCCTGCCAGTGCCAGCTCAGGGGGCGGGGTTCATCCTGCCGCAAGGGCTGATTGCCAAAGGCCGGCATTAAACGCCGGCTGGGTAATAAGTGCGTGAGTGCCTGATGACCATCCTCGCCCTGCAGCGTGAGCATGTTGCTGTTGTAGCTGGCCAATGCCGGCAACAGCCTCAGGATCCGTATGTCTTCCGGCAGGAAGAAGGCCGGCGCATACTGGGTCAGCTCATAGACACTGACGTAATGGGGCTTTTGCTGGCCCCAGCTGCCGTCTTTTTTCAGGTAGGCCTTGTACAGGGCCAGCACAAAGCGGTCTCGATAATACTCCAGCCGGTACAGCAGATAGTGCCGGCCCGGCTGTAACTCCGACCCACCCGGGTGGCGCTCGATCTCGGCAGGCAGCTCGGCCAGCCACTGTGTCAACGGTGACTTGCCGGGGACCTTTTCCGGTGTTTTTGCGGTGTCCGGTACTTTTGCGTGGCCCGGTGCTTTTGCGTTGTCAGGTGCCTTCGCTTGGTTCAGCCACTGCAAGCCCGCCGCCACCCCGTGCTTGCAGTTGTATCCCACCGGGCAACTGCAGTCCGAGACCAGTTGCTGGCCTTCCCAGAACAGGAACACCTCATAAGGGGCAGGCTCGTTGCCCTGTACTTCGGCGATAATCTGCTCATGGACCGGGTCCAGTGTGGTATGGATCACCTTGCGCTGGCGAAAATAGGTCTCGCCCCGCTTGAAGGCCGCCGGATCGGTTATTTGTCGGATATCGTCGAGGGTGAAATGCATGGCTTGCGACTCTGATGCTGGTCTGAAAAAGGCAGGCGATTACTTTAATACGATGGGGCGCGGCAGACAAACGGGGGAGGGCCATTTGCCCACCACCCGTTGCTCGATTTGTTTGATGCGATCGGTCAGAGCGGTCGCCATCGCCATATTATCGAACAGGCCGAATGCCCCTCAAGGTGAATATCGGTACAAGGCGGCGGCTGGGAATATTCGGTGTCGGCGGATGTTTTGCGTGACCTGTTGGCCCATGTTTGGCACCGTAACATTTTGCAGCGTAGCATTTGGCCGCGTAACTTGGCTGCATAACTTGGCCGCAGAGCAATAGCCGGGCGATGGGAGCCAGGTCGCCTGCCATGGGCTGCGTGCCCCCTTGCCACACCCAATCAAGAGAAGAGGACAGCTTTACATGAAGATACTTATCGTTGGTGCCGGTGCCGTGGGCGGCCTCTTTGGTGCTTTTCTGCATCGGCATGGGGCGGATGTCCGTTTTCTGGTCCGGCCGGAACGACAGCGGCAGCTCGAGGGCCCAGGACTCACCCTGACATTGCCATCGACCCAGCTTCATTTCAGGCCCAAGCTGGTGACCGCCGCAGAGCTGGATGGCGATTATCAGCTGATTGTGCTGAGCAACAAGGCCTATGCCCTGCCCGGCGTGATGGACGATATTCGTGCTGCCGTCGGCGAGAGCACCCGCATCCTGCCCCTGCTCAACGGTATCCGGCATCTGGATCTGCTCGACCGGCAGTTTGGCCGGGAGCGGGTACTGGGGGGCATCGCCAAGACCATAGCGACCCTGGCGGATCCGACCACCATCAGCGTCAGCAACCCCTACAGCAGCCTCACCATCGGTGCCCGTTTCCCCGCCCAAGAGGCCATGGTCGAGAGGGTGGTCGCCTTGATGACGGAAGCGGGCATCACGGTCGAGGCCAGCGAGGATATAATGGGCGACATGTGGGATAAATTCTGCCGGATGGCCGCGCTGGGCGCCAGCAACTGCCTGTTGCAGGGGACTGTGGGTGAGTATATGCAAAGCCGGGCAGGGGGCGATATCGCGCTGCGGCTGTTTCATGAATGTACCGAAACGGCCGCCGCCCATGGGCATCCACTGGGCGAGGCGGCCATCGCCGGCTTCCAACGGGCACTAACCAATCCGGGCTCCCGGTTTAATTCGTCCATGTATCGGGATATGCAAAACGGCCTGCCGATCGAGGGGGAGCACCTGGTGGGCGATATGCTGAGCCGGGCAGAGCAGGCCGGCGTGCCTTGCCCCATGCTGACGGTGGCGAATGCCGTGCTGCAGACCTACAGCGCCAGGCTGAGTGGCAACTAATTACCACCTGTACTGCGTGCGATGGCCGCTGAAATAACAAGCCCCTGAATATCAGGGGCTTGTGGTTCTGGTGAGGCAAGCAAAGGTGGCGCAGGATATTACTCGATGTTCTGGATCTGCTCCCGCATCTGCTCGATAAGCACTTTCAGCTCCACCGCCGAATTGGTGATGTCGGTGCTGATCGACTTGGATCCCAGGGTGTTGGACTCGCGGTTGAACTCCTGCATCATGAAGTCCAGCCGACGGCCACAGGCGCCGCCCTTTTTCAGGATCTTGCGGGTCTCGCCGATGTGGGTAACCAGGCGGTCCAGCTCTTCGGCCACGTCCACCTTCTGGGCCAGCAGCACCATTTCCTGCTCCAGGCGCTGGGGCTCCAGCTCGATCTTGGCTTCTTCAAACCTGTCCAGCAGCCGCTGCCGCTGCCAGGCCATGATGGCGGGCATCTCGGTCTTGACCTTGGTCACTTCCTGCCCGATGCCGGTGAGACGCAGTTCTATCAGATCCTTCAGCTTGTCGCCTTCGCTGGCGCGGGCGGCGAGGAAATCGTCAACCACTTTATCCAGGCACGCCATCAGCTGATTGCTGAGCGCATCCATGTCCTGTGCCTGGGCTTCCATCACCCCCGGCCAGCGCAGAATGTCGACCGGGTTCAGGCTGCCCTGACCGGCTTTTTCCATCACCCAGGTGGCGCCTTCGATCAACTGTTCGGCCAGTGCCTTGTTCATCTGCAGCTGACCCTGGCTGGCCAGGTTGCTCTCGAAACGCAGGGCGCATTCTACCTTGCCCCGTTGCAGGCGGGCGCGCAGCTTTTCGCGCACCAGGGGCTCCAGGCTGCGGAACTGTTCGGGCAGCCGGGTGTAGGTTTCCAGATAGCGCTGGTTGACCGAGCGGATTTCCCAGACGGCGGTGCCCCAGTCCTGTTTGAATTCCTGCCGGGCGTAGGCGGTCATGCTGTGGATCATGTGATTCCCATTGTGTGTTGCGGGTTAATCGGTCAAGTCTGACACAGGCCGCCGTTTCCGCCAATGGCTGGCCGCATGCAATGGCCGGCCAGTTTCTCTATAATGGCGGCGTTTCGCCCGCCGGGCGGCACGAATTTATTCCTACTGGAGAATGCCATGTCTACACGAGCCTGCGGACGCGCGGTCGATGAAATGCGACCCGTTACCATCACTTCCAATTATACCCGTCATGCCGAAGGCTCGGTGCTGGTGGAATTCGGTCATACCAAGGTGCTGTGTACCGCCTCGGTAGAAAAAGGCGTGCCGCGTTTTTTGCGTGGCAAGGGCCAGGGCTGGGTAACGGCGGAATACGGCATGCTGCCACGCTCTACCCACAGCCGGATGCATCGCGAGGCGGCCAAGGGCAAACAGGGCGGTCGCACCATGGAAATTCAGCGGCTGATCGGACGCTCGTTGCGCGCCGCCATGGATTTGAACAAGCTGGGTGAATACACCATTACCGTGGATTGCGACGTGATCCAGGCCGACGGTGGCACCCGCACCGCCGCCATTACCGGTGCCTGTGTGGCGCTGGCCCATGCCCTGACCTGGATGCAGGGTCAGGGTATGATCGTTGAAAGCCCGCTCAAGACCCTGGTGGCCGCCATTTCCGTGGGCATCGTCGATGGCCAGGCGGTCTCGGATCTGGAATATACCGAAGACTCCGCCGCCGAAACCGACATGAACGTGGTGATGACCGCCGAAGGCAAGATGATCGAGGTGCAGGGCACCGCCGAAGGCGAACCCTTCAGCCACGAAGAGCTGCTGGCCATGCTGGCCCTGGCCCGCAAGTCTATCGACGAGCTGGTGGAGCACCAGCGCCGGGCGATTTCGGGTTAAATTACCGCCCGATACAGCCAAAATATCAGGCAGAGGCCAGATCCAGTAAGCAGACCCTCCGCGCCAAGGATGGCGCGGCGGAGCCCCCAGGGATGGGTTTACGGCGTGTCAGCGTCTGGA
Source organism: Oceanisphaera litoralis (assembly GCF_016907015.1). Lineage (GTDB taxonomy): Bacteria > Pseudomonadota > Gammaproteobacteria > Enterobacterales > Aeromonadaceae > Oceanimonas > Oceanimonas litoralis. The sequence goes on along the minus strand of NZ_JAFBBE010000016.1, from coordinate 60,171 downwards.
GCTGGGCTCTGTGAGCAAGCAATATTGCGGAGAGCAGAATGAAAGCCTACCAGCGTGATTTTATCGAATTTGCCATGGCCAAAGAGGTGCTTAAGTTTGGCGAGTTCACCCTCAAGTCCGGGCGCAAGAGCCCCTATTTCTTCAATGCCGGCCTGTTCAACAGTGGCCGCGATCTGGCGCGCCTGGGTTGTTTCTATGCCGCCGCGCTAGTCGACGCGAATACCCAGTACGATGTGCTGTTCGGCCCGGCCTACAAGGGCATTCCCATCGCCAGCGCCACCGCGGTGCAGTTGGCGGAGCTGCACGATCAGGACGTGCCCTACTGCTTCAACCGCAAGGAAGCCAAGACCCACGGCGAGGGCGGCAACCTGGTGGGCAGCCCGCTTGTTGGCCGCATCATGCTGGTGGACGACGTGATCACCGCCGGTACCGCCATTCGCGAGTCGATGGACATCATTCAGGCCAACGGCGCCGAGCTTGCCGGCGTGCTGATAGCCCTCGACCGGCAGGAAAAAGGCAAGGGCGAGTTGTCGGCGATTCAGGAAGTGGAGCGGGACTATAATGCCGAAGTGACCGCCATCATTACCCTGGCCGATCTGATTGACTACCTGAGTGAACAGCCAGGTATGAGCGAGCATCTGGAGCGGGTGCGGGCCTACCGGGAGCAGTACGGTATCTGACGAAGCTGGCTGGACGTGCGGTGAACCTCGGCCAAAGCGACGGCTTCTCGACACGCTTCAAGCACATCCATGTGACGCTCGACAAATGCCATCCATGGCATTTGATCGGTCGTGAAGTCGCTCCCTTTGCCCTCCTTAACCGGGGATGGCGCTGCCTGTGTCGGATTGCGCAGTATGGAGCATGAAATAAAAAAGCCGCTGAAAGCGGCTTTTTTATTGGTGAGACGGAGGGCTCAGGCCTTGTCTTCCCGGAACAGGTGCACGTCCATCTGCGGGAAGGGAATGCCGATGCCATTGGCGTCCAGTTCGCTCTTGATCTTCTCCAGCAGGTCGAACTTCAGGTTCCAGTAGTCTTCGGCCTTGACCCAGGGGCGCACGATAAAGTCCACGGAAGAGGCGCCGAGATTGCTGACCGCGATGCGGCACTCGGGATCTTTCAGTACCCGGGAGTCTTCGCCGATGATGCGGGTCAGCACTTCCTTGGTCAGCTTGAGGTCGGCGCTGTAAGACACGCCAATCACCAGGTCCAGACGGCGGGTCTTTTCCCTGGAATAGTTGATGATGTTGTCGTTCAGGATCTTGGAGTTGGGCACCACTATCATGCGGTTGTCCGGGGTCATCAGTATGGTGGTGAAGATCTGTACCGACTGCACGGTCCCGGCGGTGCCGCCCGCTTCCACATAGTCACCGGCCTTGAAGAAACGAAAGCCGATCAGCAAGACACCGGCGGCAAAATTGGACAGGGAGCCCTGCAGTGCCAGGCCCACGGCCAGACCGGCGGCACCGACGATGGCCACGAAGGAGGCGGTTTGCACCCCGACCCGGCTGAGGGCGGCGATGATCACGAAGGCCAGCAGGCCATATTTGAGCATGCTGGTGACGAAGTCGGAGATGGTGTTGTCTATCTTGCGCGCCTTCATCACCCGGTTCATGCCGCCGGTGAGCATGCCGACCGCCATGAAGCCGATGATCAGGGTCAGCAGGGCGGCGGTAATGTTCACCGCATATTTGATCAGCAGTTCCTGGTTGTTCAGAATCCAGCTTTGGGCCTGGTTCAGTATGTCGGCGTTGAGAATTTCTGTTTCCATCGGCTTACCTCTCGGTGTCGTAGGGGGGCGCCGGATGATTCAGGCGCCATGTAGGTGGTTCAGATGGTCAACGCAGCCAGCTGCGGCTGCAGTAGCTGCCAGTGGCTGTCGAAGTGATGGGTGGGCTTGATGCGGAACTGGCTGCGCACGTACTGGTTGATACGTCCTTCCACATAGGCCAGCAGCAGGTTGGCCAGCACGGTTTCGTCTTCGGCGAATCCCTCTCCTTCGTACAGACGACGCTCGCGCATCACCTGCTTGAGCTGGGTATTCAGCCGCTCGAACAGCTGATGGATGCGCGCCAGCAGCCGTTCGTGTTCGCCCTGCAGGGCGTCACCGTTCAGCAGCCGGGTAATGCCCGGATTGCGCTCGCAGAAACCCAGCACCAGTTGCATGATGTAACGCAGGCGCAGGGCGCTGTCTTTTTCATCCTGCAGTATCAGGTTGATGCGGGAGAAGAGAGTGTCTTCGATAAAGTCGATGAGCCCCTCGAACATCCGGGCCTTGCTCGGAAAATGGCGGTACAGCGCCGCTTCCGAGACCCCCACCTCCACCGCCAGTTTGGCGGTGGTGATACGTTGGCCCGGGCTGGTTTCCAGCATGTGGGCCAGGGCCTGCAAAATTTGTTCACGACGATTTTTCTTGTTTTGGGTATTGGCCATAGACGTGCTCAACTCGGTTATTGGCGACCGGAAGAACCAAAACCGCCTTCTCCCCGTTCGCTTTGGTCAAACTCGTTAACGAGCGTAAACCGGGCCTGCACCACGGGCAGGATCATCAGTTGAGCGATGCGCTCACCCGGCGTAATGGTGAACTGTTCCGCACCACGGTTCCAGCAGGATACCATTAACTGTCCCTGGTAGTCAGAGTCAATCAGCCCCACCAGATTGCCCAGCACTATGCCGTGTTTATGGCCCAGGCCGGAGCGGGGCAGTATGGTGGCGCACAGACCGGGATCGGCAATATGAATGGCGATGCCGGTGGGCAGCAGTTGGGTTTCTCCCGGTGCCAGTGTCAGGGGGGCGTCCAGGCAGGCCCGCAAATCCAGGCCGGCGGAGCCCGGTGTGGCATAGGCAGGCAGGGGGAAGTCGGTGCCCACGCGGGGGTCGAGAATTTTCAGCTCAATGGGTGTCATGATATTTTTCTGCAATTAGGGTGATTAGGTGTCTGGCCAGTTCGGCTTTGCCGGCCAGGGGTAATTCGGTTTGCCCTGTGGGCCAGAATACGGTCAGGGCGTTGTCGTCGGCGTTGAAGCCCTGGCCGGCGGTGGCCACGTTGTTGGCCGCAATCATGTCCAGCCCCTTGCGGTCGAGCTTGTCCCGGGCGTATTTTTCCACATCCCGGGTTTCGGCGGCAAACCCGACGGTAAAGGGCTTGTTCGGTAGCGCCGCCACATTGGCCACGATATCCGGATTTTTGGTCAGTTCTATGACCATGGTATCGGCCGCGGTCTTCTTTATTTTGTGGCTGGCCACCGTCTTGGGCGCATAGTCGGCCACGGCGGCGCAGGCGATAAAAATGTGCTGGGTGTCAATGCCGGCCATGACCGCCGCGTGCATCTGGGCCGCGCTCTCCACATCTAGCCGCTGTACTCCGGTCGGGGTGACCAATGCCACCGGGCCGCTGATCAGGGTGACCTCGGCGCCCAGTTCGGCGGCGGCGGCGGCCAGGGCGAAGCCCATCTTGCCGGAGCTGTGGTTGGAGATAAACCGCACCGGATCCAGCGCCTCGCGGGTGGGGCCGGCGGTCAGCATCAGCCTGACTCCCGCCAGGGGCTGCGCCTTGGGCTGAGATGCCGGCGCAAAATGCTGCTCAATCAACGCCACCAGCTCCATCGGCTCCAGCATGCGGCCCGGGCCCACATCACCACAGGCCTGGGCGCCCTGAGCCGGCCCCCACACCAGGGTGTGGCGCCGGGCCAGGGTGGCCAGGTTGTCCTGAGTGGCGTGGTGGCGATACATCTGCTGGTTCATGGCTGGCGCCACCGCGACCGGGGCCGGTGTGGCCAGACACAGGGTGGTGAGCAGATCATCGGCCAGACCGGCGGCCAGCCGGGCCAGGGTATTGGCGCTGGCCGGGGCAATCAGGACCAGATCGGCCCACTTGGCCAGCTCGATATGACCCATACCGGCTTCGGCCGCCGGATCCAGCAGCGCATCGGATACCGGCTCGCCCGAGACCGCCTGCAGGGTAAGCGGAGTAATGAAGGACTTGGCCGACTCGGTCATCACCACCCGTACCTCGGCATGACGCTCCTTGAGCCGGCGAACCAGCTCGGCACTCTTGTAGGCGGCAATGCCGCCGCTGAGGCCGATTAAAATGCGTTTTCCTGTTAATGGCATCACTCTATTCCACAGGCTGACAGAGCGGCAAGATTATCACAAATGGCCGGCTTGTGCGGTGCGCGCAGGGGATTGGACTAGGCTTGATGAACCGATTCCGGCCATGGCGACAAGGAGGGGGCATGAGCATCAAGGACTGGCCAGAAGGGGAGCGCCCGCGGGAAAAACTGTTGAGCCGGGGGGCCGACAGCCTGTCGGATGCGGAGCTGCTGGCGATTTTTCTGCGCACCGGCGCCAAGGGCATGGATGCGGTCACCCTGGCCCGCACCCTGATCCACCAGTTTGGCTCTTTGCGCCAGTTGTTGCTGGCGGATCAACAGAGTTTTTGCCAAGGTCCCGGACTGGGGCAGGCCAAGTTTGTACAGCTGCAGGCCAGTCTGGAGCTGATGCGGCGATTTCTGGATGAAAAACTGGTACGGGAGCACGCCTTGACCAGCCCCGAGCTGACCCGGCAGTTTCTGCAGGCCCGGCTGCGGGATCAAACTCGGGAAGTGTTTGCCCTGCTGTTGCTGGACAACCAGCACAGGGTCATCGAGTTTTGCGAGCTGTTCTTCGGCACCCTGGACGCGGCGGCGGTTTACCCCCGGGAAATCGTCTCGCTGGTGCTGAAACGGGGTGCTGCAGCGGTGATTTTGGTGCATAATCATCCATCCGGAGTAGCCGAGCCCAGCCGGGCCGATCGCATGATCACCGAACGTATTCAGTCCGCTTTGGGCTTGCTGGATATCCGCGTGCTGGATCATCTGGTAGTGGGTGATGGCGAAACCGTTTCTTTTGCCGAGCGTGGCTGGCTTTAATGCCGGGCGTTTGGCTTTATTGTTGATCTCGAGCTCGGTATGCTGTATAAATTGCCGCCTTATTTTGCCCCGATAGACGGCCAACGGGGTGATTAATTGCTCGAGCAAAAGTAAGTTTTGGAGAAGACTGACATGTCTAAAGTATGCCAAGTAACTGGTAAGCGGCCAGCTGTTGGTAACAACCGCTCTCACGCCAACAACGCTACCAAGCGTCGCTTCCTGCCCAACCTGCAGACTCACCGTTTTTGGGTTGAAAGCGAGAAGCGTTTTGTAAAACTGCGTATCACCACCAAAGGTATGCGTATTATCGACAAAAAGGGTATCGACAGTGTCTTGGCAGACCTGCGCGCCCGTGGCGAAAAGGTTTAAGGAGATAACCAATGGCTAAAGGTATTCGCGAGAAGATCCGCCTGAACTCCAGCGCTGGTACTGGTCACTTCTACACCACTACCAAGAACAAGCGCAACATGCCCGAGAAAATGGAAATCAAAAAGTTTGATCCCGTTGTTCGTCAGCATGTAATCTACAAAGAAGGCAAAATCAAGTAAGATTTTGTGTTCTTAAAAAACCCGGCTCCGGCCGGGTTTTTTTATGCCCGATATCTTGGATATACTGCCGCCGAGCCGATGAGGAGAGTGTGAATGCCGGAGTTACCGGAAGTGGAGGTCAGTCGTCAGGGGATCACCCCCTTTATGCTGGGCGAGACGGTGATGCGGGTGGTGGTGCGCAATGCCAGCCTGCGCTGGCCGATACCGGCCGAGATCCAGGAACTGGTGGGGCTGACCATCGTCGGGATTCGGCGCCGGGCCAAGTATCTGCTGCTGGACACCGACTGGGGCACCGCCATCCTGCATCTGGGCATGTCCGGTAACCTGCGGGTGCTGCCCCACGGCACCCCGGCGGGCAAGCATGATCATGTGGACATAGAGCTGGGCAACGGCAAGCTGTTGCGACTCAACGATCCGCGCCGTTTCGGCTGCCTGCTGTGGACCCGGGATCCGGTGGAGCAGCATCCGCTGCTGGCCAAGCTGGGGCCGGAGCCACTCACCGACGCCTTCGACGGCGATTATCTGTATCGGCGCAGTCGCAAGCGCAAGACGGCCATCAAGCAGTTCATCATGGACAATCATGTGGTGGTGGGGGTCGGTAATATCTACGCCAACGAATCCTTGTTCACCGCCGGCATTCACCCCCGGCGTGCGGCCGGCGAGATTGACCATGAACGTTATCTGCAGCTGGCGACGGAGATCAAGAGCGTGCTGGCCCGGGCCATCGGCCAGGGCGGCACCACCCTCAAGGATTTTACCGGCAGCGACGGCAAGCCGGGTTACTTCGTGCAGGAACTACAGGTGTATGGCAAGGCCGGCCGGCCCTGCATGGGTTGTGGCGCCGAGCTGAGGGAAATACGGATGGGCGGCCGCAGTACCGTGTTCTGCCCGTTGTGTCAGCCTGAAGCCAGGTGAGGAGGGAATCGTAAGGAGTGAGGAGAAAATTCCCTCACCCCTCACCCCTCACCCCTCACCCCTCACCCCTCACCCCTCACCCCTCACCCCTCACCCTCACAGGGTTTAAGCCAGCTTTTGGGCAATGGCCCTGGCCACGGCGGCCGGCACGAACTGGCTGATATCGCCGCCGTGAATGGCGACCTCCTTGACCAGGGTGGAAGAGATAAAGGAATTTTCTTCCGCCGGGGTGAGAAACACGCTTTCCAGCTCCGGCATCAGCCGCCGGTTCATGTTGGCCAGCTGAAATTCATACTCGAAGTCGGACACCGCCCGCAGGCCGCGGATCAGCACATTGGCCTGGCAGCTTTTGGCAAAGTCGACCAGCAGGCCGGAAAAGCCGACCACCTTGACGTTGCCCAGGGGGCGCGTGACCTCCTGCACCAGAGCCACCCGTTCGTCCAGTTCGAACATGGGTTTCTTGCTGGGGCTGAAGGCGACCCCGACGACCACTTCGTTAAACAGCTGCGAAGCGCGTTCGATTAAATCCAGATGGCCATTGGTGACGGGATCGAAGGTGCCGGGATAAATGACCCTGATGCTCATGTAGGTTCCTTATTAACAAAATGAAAGTCGAACGGTTTAGGGTAGAATACCGCAGCATAACAGTCAGCGGGAGAGCGAGATGAAACGGGTATTGGTGGTGCGCAACGATAAAATCGGCGACTTTATGCTGGCCTGGCCGGGGCTGGCCATGCTCAAGGCGTCTTCCGGTTGTGAAATAACTGTCCTGGTGCCGGGTTATACCCGTCAGCTGGCCGAACTCTGTCCTTCCATCGACCAAGTAATCGAAGACCCGGGCAAGGATGCCACACCGGCCGATCAGCGAAAGCTGTTGAAACAACTTAAAGCCGAACACTTCGACGCCGTTATCTGCTTGTTTTCCAATTTTCGCAACGCCAGGCTGATGTGGCAGGCGGGTATTCGGCAGCGTTGGGCGCCGGCCACCAAGCTGGCCCAGCTGCTGTATAACCACAGGGTGACCCAGCGCCGCTCCCGGTCGGCCAAGCCGGAATTCGAATACAACCTGGATCTGGTGCGGGCCTTCCTGGACTACAACGGCATGACCGCCATGGAGCCCACCGCGCCCTATCTGCGTTTCGAGGGGGCCGAGCTGGCGAGCTTCAGGCTGCAACAGGCCCAACGGCTGGGCATCGACGCCGCCCGGCCCTGGCTGCTGGTGCATGCCGGCAGCGGTGGTTCGGCCAATAATCTTTCTGCCGGCCAGTATGCCGGGTTTATCAACCGGTTACAGGCAGACGTTCCCTCTGCCCTGGTGGTTCTGACCGCCGGTCCGGGAGAAGAGGCGTTGGCGGAAGAGGTGGCCAGGGGCGTGAGCGAAGGCGCAGTGGTGGCCAGCGGGCTGCCGCTGCCGGACTTCTGCCGGCTGCTGGCCTGCGGCGGTCTCTTCGTGGCCGGCAGCACGGGACCCTTGCATATTGCCGGCGCCCTGGATGTGCCCACAGTGGGTTTTTATCCCCTACGCCGCTCGGCCACGCCGCTGCGCTGGCGCCCGCTCAACAGCGAGGGGCGCCATCTGGCCTTTCATCCCCCCGCCGACGCGCAGCGGGAAGACATGAGCCAGGTGGATGTGGCCGAGGTGGCGGCGGGCGTTAAGCCCTGGGCCCGCGAGTATCTGTCCTGATCCAGAGATCGGCATATTTGACGAAGGTAGAGTGAGCAGAAAGCAGGCTGAGCAGCAGGCCCTGCCTGCCATCGAGAAAGCCGGCCTTGAGCAGATACATCTTCAAGAAGCAGCCCACACCGTGCAGCACACCCTGACCGAGTGAGCCCCGCTTGCCCCGCTGTTGCCGCTGCTGCGCCCAGGCGGCGGCATAACCGGCCGACTTCACCAGATAATGCTCTAGATCCCGATAGGTGTAATGCAGCAAGTCTCCCTTCAGTTTCGCCGTTTTGATGCCGGGGCCCAACTCGACCTTCTCGTGTACCAGGGCATCGTTATAACCGGTGAGCGCCTTGGGATAGAGTCGCAGCACCCGATCCGGGTACCAGCCGCAGTGGCGGATAAAACGGCCGAATACCCAGGATAGCCGCGGAATCGAGTACACCGTATTGGTGGTGGGCTTGGCCAGAATGGCTTCTATGCTGATTTTAAGTTCGGGGGTGACCCGTTCGTCGGCATCAATCCACAGTACCCAGTCGGACTGCACATGGCCCTGAGCCAGCTGGCGCTGACGGCCAAAGCCGGGCCAGTCGGCGTTGACGAAGAAGCGGGCCCCGGCGGCTTCTGCCACCTCGCGGGTGGTATCGGTACTGCCCGAGTCCAGCACGACGATTTCGTCTACCCAGTCCAGGGTAGCCAGGCAGTCGGCCAGGTTCTCCGCTTCATTTTTGACGATCAGCACGGCGGCCAGGGTGGGACGTGAACTCATGAGGGGTCCTGCAACAGGTTGAAATCGTGGATGATGCGGTCGAATTGGATCTCGACCATGGCCGTACTGATCCGCTGCATGGCATCCGGATCCTTGACCCGGGTGCGCCAGGGCACTTGTTCGGCGCGCTTGCCGGTTTCGGCCAGCAGGGCCTCGTCATAGACGCTGACCACATAGTCGCGGCAGCGATAGGGACCGGTACGTCGTGGATTATGATGGGCATAAAGGCCCAGCACCGGGGTGTTTACCAGGGTCGCCATATGGGTTGGGCCCGTATCCGGCGCAACCAGCAGGCGGGCGACCTTGATCAGCGCCAGCAGCTGCGGCAGACTGGTTTGACCCACCAGGTTGTCGGCGATGTTATCCGTCAAATTACAGATTTTTTCCGCCAAATCCCGCTCCTGTTGCGCCGGGCTGCCGATCAGTATCACCTGCATGCCCTTGTCGCGAGCATGATCGGCCAGGGCGGCGTAGCCTTCGGCGGTCCAGTTCTTATAGGCCTTGCTGGCGGCGGGGCAGATCAGCAACAGTGGCTGGTATTCGGCATAGGGTGCCGCCCACTGTTCCGCCTCGGCCGGAATCGGCAGCTCCCAGTTGGGGGTGAAATCGGTCAGCCCCAGCGCCTGACCAAAGCCCATGAAGCCTTCGACCACATGCTCGCCGGTGGCGGCCACCTTGTGATTGGTGAACAGCCACTGGCCGTCCTTGGCGCGTTCTCGCTCGAAGCCCAGTCGATGGGTGGCTCGGATTCCCAGGCTGGCCAGGCTGGCGCGCAGGGCGGCCTGCATATGTAGCAGCACATCAAACCTGCGCCCGCGCAGTTGCTTCCATAGATCGAGGTAGCCACGGATACCGGCTGCTTTATTGAACACGATAACCTCGACATCTGGCAGCAACTGCAGTAATTGTGCCTCTATCTTGCCGGTGATCCAGGTAATCCGGGTCTGGGGCCATTGCCGCTGTATGGCCTGTACCAGAGCGATGGCATGACAGCAGTCGCCGATGGCAGATAAACGTAACAGGCAGATGCTCTGGGGAGCTTGGGAAAATAGCGCCATATATTAGATCTCTTAATACTGAGTCCGGCATTATGCAAAGGCTGGCGGGCCATGTAAAATCCGTGTTTTCGCAGGGGGGACGCTAATGGAACGGATAGAGCACGGCTCGGAGATTATCTGGTATGACCCGGAATGTTTTGGCGCATTCCATCGGGACTTTTTTGAGATTGATTATTGGCGTGAGCAGAACGCCATTCGCGGCAAGGCGGTGGGACGCAACACCACCTGGTTTGTGGAAGACGATATTTCTCACAAGGTGCTGCGTCATTACTACCGGGGCGGCATGATAGGCCGGGTGATGGAAGATACCTTCCTGCACGTGGCCGAGTCCAAGAGCCGGGCCATGGCCGAGTTTACCGTGCTTACCAAACTCTATCGCCGCGGCCTGCCGGTCCCCCGGCCCTGCGCCGCGCGCATGGTCCGTTCCAATCTGGTGTACCGTGCCGATATTATCCTTAGCCGTATCGAGAACTCTCGCGATCTGGTCGCGATTTTGCGGGAAAGGGCGCTGAACAAGGCGGAATGGCAGAGCATTGGCAAGACCATTCGTCAGTTTCACGATGCCGGCCTCTATCATGCGGATCTGAACAGCCACAATATCCTGCTCGACGACAGCGGCAAAAGCTGGCTGATCGACTTCGACAAGTGTCACCTCCGCCAGCCCGGCAGCTGGACCCGGGAAAACATGGATCGGCTGCTGCGTTCCTTTCGCAAGGAACTCAGCCTGCATCCCGAGTTTCAATGGAAAGAAGCGGACTGGAAAGCCTTGTTGAGCGGCTACAAGGCCAGCTGATATATTGTAAATAAAAATAACAAAGTCTTATAACACGTCGAGTCATAGGCATGGCTCGGCTTTTTTATTCAGGAATAAATGTGGCTTTTACGACATACAGACCCGATATAGATGGCTTGAGAGCCATTGCAGTATTAACGGTAATGATATTTCATTTCAATAGCCAATGGTTGCCGGGTGGTTTTATTGGGGTAGATATATTTTTTGTTATATCAGGATATATCATCACCAGAATCCTTTATGTAGACGTTAAGAAAGATAATTTTTCTTTTTCTCTGTTTTATGCGAAGAGAATAAAGCGAATATTACCTCTGTTTTATCTTGTGTCTGTGACCACGCTGGTGGTTTCCTGGTTTCTGCTCACCCCGGACGATCTGGTGAGGCTGGCCGATAGTCTACGTTATGCCAGTGTGTTTATTGCCAATACGTATTTCGAAAAAAACGTGGGTTACTTTGCGCCGGCGGCTGATACTATGCCCCTGCTGCATATGTGGTCGCTTTCTGTCGAAGAGCAGTTCTACTTTGTCTGGCCATTATTGCTGTTTCTATCAATTCGATATATGTCCTCTGGACACCGGAAGCTATTTTTTATTTTATCTCTACTGGTGCTCATTGGTATTTCTGAATATGCGGCTCGAGGTGGGGAAGCATCGGCCTACTATCTGATCCATAATCGGGGTAGCGAGTTGCTGGCCGGAGCCTTGCTGAGCATGTTCGTCCATGACAAAAGGGAAGCACTGTTCGCCCGCGAGGCTACTCTGGCAATAGCGGGATTGGTAGGTGCTCTGGTGTTGCTCAGCCTATTTGTCTTTTTTGACGAGGGGACTGTTTTTCCCGGCTTCAATGCCCTTCTGGTCTCCGTTGCTACAGCAATGGTGATCCTGAACGGTGAGCTGAGAAAAGGTGTGCTGTATCGTTTTCTGAGCTCCCGGGGATTGGCTCTCATCGGCAGGCTCTCCTTTTCTCTTTATCTGTGGCATTGGCCGGTGCTGGTGCTGTATCGTTACTACTTTAATGGCATCGATGCTGTGGGTTATGTCGCCTGTGCATTGCTGACCTTCTTGCTTGCCTTTCTCTCCTGGCGATACTTCGAAAAGCCACTCAGGTATTTGAATATTCGAAAAAAGTGGGTGTTTATTGGTTATTTCATTCTGCCGGTCATCTTATTGGTGATGATAGCCAAAGACATCAAGCGGCATCATGGTTATGAAAACCGAATGCCCGAGCGGGCTCGTCATCTCTACGAAATCTCCATTTCCAGTTATGATGATATCGTCAAGGAGTTCTTAGCAGATAGCCGCTATCTGCCTTTTAAATTGGTACCGATCGGCGACGATAGCCTGGTGCCTGAAGCACCAAAAGCATTGCTGTGGGGAGATTCTCATGCGGGACACTTTCGTTCTTTTGTTGAAGAACTGGGACTCAAAAACGGATTTTACAGCCTTTACGGTGGGGCGGGAGGTTGTCCGCCTTTCATCGGTGTAGACCTAATCAAGCATGGTCGACCTGAAGCCGAATGTACCGATACCAACAATAAGCTATTCGAGGTGATAAAACAGTCTGAATCGTCAGTGATCTTTCTGGCCGGGCGCTGGGCTATGTATACGGAAACCACCCGGTCGGAAGGAGAAAAGGGCAGTCGTGTTTTCCTGGGGGATAGTAGCGACTATTCCGAATCACTGGAAAACAGCCGGCGAGCGTTCCGTGTGGGAATGGAAACGACCATTCAGCAGCTGATCGCCAATAACAAGCGGCCGGTGTTGTTTGAGCAGGCACCTTCTTATCCTTTCCTACCGAGTAATTGCTTGATTAAAAAAGCCACCTACCCATGGATGAAGGATGAGAACTGCGATATCGATATGGCGTCAGTCACGAAACGACAGGCCTATGCTAATGCCGTGATCGAAATGCTGGAGGAAAAATATCCTGAATTGATGGTGATCCGTATCAATGATCAAATATGCGAGAATGGCTGGTGTAAAAGTGAACTGCAAGGAGTGCCGCTCTATAGAGATGATGATCATATTAATGATCGCGGCAGCCGGCTGCTGTTCGACCTTTATTTGCAAAGTGATAAATATCAGCACTTGCGAGAGATAGTACAACCATAATGAGGCTGTGCGGAGGCAAAGCCTCCGCTCACTTAAATAAACTGCATTATAATATCGATACTTTTCGTGATTGATCCTCGATTTTTTTCGACTACTCTACTGGCATTACTGCCGATACGGATGCAACGTTCCCCATCTTTAAATAGACTTGTCAGTGTTTCAGCTAGTGAATGGCAATCATGGATGGTGATCAAGCCGTCGTTATTTTTGAGTTGTTGATAAATATCGTTGAAGTTGAACACAGAAGGACCGGTCAAGACCGGTTTGCCAAGTACGGCCGGCTCCAGGAGGTTGTGGCCGCCATGTTTGATCAGGCTGCCACCGATAAAGGCGACGTCGGCTGCGGCGAGCATAACGGGTAATTCGCCCATGGTGTCGCCCAGATAAACCTGGGCAGAAACGGTAGATGCGGGCAGGGTACGACGACTCAGGGTAAAGCCCTGCCGCGTGACCAGCTCCGCGACCTGGTTGAAGCGTTGCGGGTGGCGGGGTACCAGCATCAGCAGAGCCTGTGGTTGGCTTTGCAGCAGTGTTCTGTGGGCGGCGAGCAGCTGTTCGTCCTCACCTTCGTGGGTGGAGGCAGCAATCCAGACCGGGCGTTGTTCACCCAGTTTTTCTCGCAGCGCCTGTCCCTGGCGGCGCACCTCGTCGTCGTAGTCGATGTCGAACTTGATGGAGCCGGTTACGCTCAGTTTTTCACGGGGGAGTCCCAAGTCTGAAAAACGGTCGGCATCATCCCTATGTTGGCAGGCTATGTGGCTGATATTCGCCGATAACAGGCGAAATATGCCATGAAAGCGTTGGTATCTGGCGGCAGAACGGGCCGATAAGCGGGCGTTGAGCACTATCACAGGTAGCTGTTTTTGTCCGCATGCGGCCAGCCAGTTGGGCCAGAGTTCGGTTTCCATAATCAGCAGTGCCCGGGGATTAATTCGGCGCAAAAACAGCGCCACCGCCCAGGGAAAGTCGAGCGGGGCATAGCGATGCTCGATCAGATCGCCCAGCTTGTCTGCCTGATCGGCACCGGTGCGGGTGGTGGTGGTGACCAGAATGGGTAGCTCCGGGTATTCTGCCTTGAGCGCCTTGATCAGCGGGGTGGCGGCAACCATTTCCCCCACGCTGACCGCATGCAGCCAGACCGGATTTTGTTGTTCGGGCGCAGGTACCAGCCCCAGATGCTCCGGCCAGCGCCTGCCAAAGCCCGGCTTGCCCCGTTTGGGCCAGTACAGCAGCCCCAGCAGCACAGGGCTGAACAGATGGATTAAGAGATTATATAAAACAGTCATCATGAGTGATTAATATGTTTTAACGAGGTTTGTATGCCTGATAATACCTGATCTGAAGAGGGCAGGCTGGCATCAGCATTCATAACAATATGATGATGTTCATAGGAGGGGGTATATCGAAAGGGAACGGTTGAGTAAAAGATCCCGACAGTAGGAGTATGGGTGGCGATTGCCAAGTTACGTATCCCTGTGTCTGTACTAACAGCTAATGTTGCTTGTGATAATAACTGTGTTAATTGTTCCAGATCAAGGCAAGGCTGAATGGAAAAATTATCATGCCTTTCCAGAACGCGCAGTGAGTGACCTTTTTCTTTTTCATTCAACCCTTCCAGGAATATATGTTGATATTCAGGTAGAGCCTGCGTCGCTTTCTGTAGTAGCTCTTTTTGAGCCGCAATGGGATACATCTTGGACTCTTGAGATGCACCATTGAAATATATAATGAAGGGCTTGCGATCGTTTCTATGCTGCTGATTGCTTGGGTAGGAAAAGTCTAATGGATATGTTGGGTTGTGTCCTAGTACCTTAAGCATGCCAAGCATGACGTCGACTTCTGCCGTAAAATCAGAGCGAAGCACAGCAATATCATATAGTAGGCCATTTAATATCGACCTGTAGGGGAACCCTATCTTCAGCTTTGCCTTGGAGAGAGCGACCATCCAGTAAGAACGATTGGTGGCCGCCAGATCAAATATAATATCCTGCTCAGGTAATTCCTTGATGTTTTTTATTTTTTCAATTGGGTTTGTTTTTTTATTTTTGCTTTTTCCATGCATGATGTGGACGCTATCAACAAGGTCGCTTGGCATGCCGTATTGATAGTGAGAAACGGCACATAATGTAATATGTGCATTAGGGAAAAACTTTCTTGCCTCGACCAGGAAGGGGCGTGTTATCACCTGATCACCTAGCGCAGCATGGCGAATAATGGCGATTTTTTTTACCTTTATAGGATCGAACTCATTGGCCAGGTGAGCGCGAGCCTTTTTATTAGCGAAACCACCTTTTTCAAACCATAAATGCTTCATGTTGTACTTCATTTTCAATCCTAAATTATTTTATTTTTTCTATGGCATTGATTACTTTATTCGGGGTGAGGTCACGCAAGCACTTTAGATGACCCAGTGGGCATTCCCGTTTAAAGCAGGGACGGCACTCGATATCGGTATGCACCACGGCGACCTTTTCCGCCAGCGGTGGTGTGTACTGGGGCGAGGTCGAGCCATAGACCCCAACCAAGGGGCGCTGCAGGGCGGCGGCGATATGCATCAAACCCGAGTCGTTGGAGATAACAACGGTGGCCAATGCCATCAGATCGATGGCCTGATGCAACGACGTTTTGCCGGCCAGCAAGTGGCAGTGCACACGCATGGCGTCGGGCTGATGAGCGGTGATCGTTTCGGCCACAACCCGATCCTTGGCCGAGCCAAAAATCCAGACCTGCCAGCCCTCGGCGATTTTTTGTCTGGCAACCTCGGCATAATGCTGCTCGGGCCAGCGCTTGGAGGGCCCGAATTCGGCACCGGGGCAGAGGGCCAGTATGGGCCGATCGGTATTAAGTTGTAAGTTGTTCAATGCCTGTTGCTGATTCTCGAGATCGACCGAAAGTGCCGGCCAGGGCAGGGAGGGCAGGCAATGACGATCTTTCATCTCCGGCTTGGGGTAGGCCAGCGCCGCATAGCGCTCGACCATCAGCGGGAAGTCGGTCTTGTTGCTGCGCAGATCGTTCAGCAGACCGTAGCGGGATTCTCCCTTCCAGCCGGTGCGCTTCCTGATGCCGGCGAACAAGGGGATCAGCGCCGATTTCAGTGAATTGGGCTGCACGATCGCCCAGTCATAGCCTTCTTTTGTCAATTGGCGACCGAGCCGGAAGCGCTCGGCCAGCTTGAAATCCCCATGCCCCAGCGGCATCACAATGGCCTTGTCCACCTCCGGCATCCGCTCCAGCAGGGCGCAGCACCAGGACGGCGCCATCACATGCAGCTCGGCCTGCGGATGCTGCTGCTTCAGGCTGATATACAGGCTCTGGGACATCACCATGTCCCCGACCCATGACGGGCCTATGACTAAAATCTTCATACTTTAATTTTCATAATTAAGTTTAAATGTAGTATAAATCTAGTTTGCGGAACAATATATAATTATGCTAATTTTTAATTAATAGTATTTAGTTTACTCCGTCCCAGCGGGAGTTTTTATTGTGGTTATTTTTTCATTTTTTTCTTGAAATATTTGTTGTGTAGGAATCTTTTTACCTTACGATATAGGGTGTAAAGCTCTCGACTTGGTTTCCGATATATGGGTGTGTATGTGCGAGGTCCGATTTGCACTGTGGTTTCAAAGTTACCTTTGTCAATGACAAGTTGAGGTGTCAGATGATATGCTTCGACACCATGAAAGTAAAACTCTCCAAGGTAATTATCAACTGGCACTGACCATTTTCTTGAATTTTTAACGAGTTTCTTAGCTGCACTAGGTGAGAGTGCGTATGCTTGGGCTCCACCAAAATTATCGTACATTTTGGTAATGCAATGTTCAGGCCCTTGCTCTACAGCAAGTAATTCCCCACGGATAACATTTTCCAATCTGAGGTAGCCATATTCTTCAATTTTTTCTGCGACTATATTTATGGTTTTCTGCGCATTCTCACACACATTGACATCATCTTCCATAATGATTATCGGAGTGTCGAGTTCAATACATTTTTCCCATAATTGGTAATGGCTTGCATAGCAGCCTGCTTCCCCTTTACTAGGCATTTTCCCACTGGTTAACCAGAGGCGTTTGGTTAAGTCATATTTTTTTAAAAGCGAAGAAAACTGATCTTTACCATTAACAGCATCAAAGAATTCAAACTTTATTCCTTTATCAGGGAGTACGTCTTCAATATATTTTCTTCTTTCAATACTTTCCTTTAAGCTGATAACAAAAATTGGCATATGTTTCATCTTGTAATCCCTTTATGTTTTTATGTGAATGTGACTTTATTCTTGCCAGTTAATGTCTTTTTTAATGGCTTTTGCTGGGTTTCCTGCGATTATGCAGTTAGTCTCATTAAAGGTGCGAGTCACTAAGCTTTGGGCACCAACAACACAATTATCTGGAACACTAACACCTTTTAGTATCATTGCTCGGGCGCCAATCCATACATGATCACCTATATTAACCTCTTGAGGTTTGTTAATGATATGACCTTTTTTATCTAGAATATGATGATGATCCGCATCGGTGATCAGGCTGTCCCAAGCCATCAAGGTATCTTTTCCAATAGTGATTTTTTTCCTCGAGATGATGGTGCCACCGGCAGATATATGAAAGTTTTCACCCAGCACAAGCTCTCCTGCTACAGAAATTCTGGAGCTTTTACCGATTTTTGATTTTCCGTGAAAGTAAATGTGCCCAGAAATATGCAGGATGGTTCTTTGATAAGACAAGTCAAATGTCTCTACACTGCCGAATCCAACTCTCACTATTCCAGGCTTTATTCTTCCAAAACTTACACGGCCAGATAAATCATTAAGCTTGGTTTTGTGAGATACAATAATGGGAAGAAGAAGGGCATCTTTTAGTCTGCATAATCTCAAACAAACATAAATGCTTTTAGGAAGGCCGAGTAAGTAGAGACAGTTGGTTAATATCTTTCTCATTATTAATGTTCCCAGCTGATATTACTTTTAATTGTTTTTGCCGGTGAGCCTGCAACAATGGTTTTCGCTTCGACATTTTTGGTGACGATAGCACCAAAAGCGATAATGCTACCATCGTGGACGGTTACCCCTTTTAGTATGGAGGCGTTGGCGGCTACCCAGACATGGTTCCCGATGCAAATATCTTGAGGGTGATTCAATACCTCTCTGGTATTAGCATCATAAATGGGGTGGCCATCATAGGTCATCACATTGATATTGCGAGAAAACATGCAGCTTTCACCTATGGTGAGTCGGGTGCTCTCGCCTTTGGCGGAAAGGTAGGCGCCGCCAATGTCGGTTTTCTTGCCAATACGGATCAGGCAGTTGCTACCGACAATTTCCAGGTTGCTGAAGCTGATATTGGCACCGTCCTCTATCTCGATCAGGTTATTGTCGCCTTTTACGCTGATGGTGCAGCGGCGAAACTTGCCGTTGCCAAAAACAGTTAACTGGTTGTTGTTGCCTGATAGTTTGATCTTGTTCCAGATCAGGTAGGCTTGGGGGGAAAGAGCAATATTTCCACCTCTCCCCTTTACAATGTTAAGTAGTCTCAGTTTGAGTTTGCGTATCATGGTCGGTTGCCGCTTGGGTAAGGTCGATTTTGATTATGGAACGCATGCATTGTTTCTTTCTCACCGTTCTATGACAGCCAGCCCCTGTATCAGCATGAGCGGTAATGGCTCACCAGTTGCAGGACATGGTGCGCCATGGAAAAGTGGCGCTCGGCCCGGGGCTTTGCTCGGTGCTGTATCACCTCTCCCAGAGGACTACAACAGAGGGTACGGATGGCCTCGATGAAGTCGGTGGCGGATGTCGGGTCGGCCAGCAAGCCGGCTTCGGCAATGATTTCCGGCAGGGCACCCGAATTGGCTGCGACGATCTTTTTGCCAGCGGCCATGGCTTCGATGGCGGTCAGGCCAAAGGCTTCATTCTGGGAAGGGATGCACACTATATCCATGGCGGCCAGCAGGTTGGGCATATCACGCCGAAAGCCGGAAAAAACCACTTTTTCTCTTAATTGATAGCTATCTATCTGGCCTCTCAGACTTGCAACAAAGGCTTCATCGGCTCCCTCCTCCGTCGTCAGCCCCCCAACGATCAGGAGTTTGGCTTCCCTGAAATCATGATCACCTTGCAGCAATTTGAAGGCATCGAGCAGCACCTGGTGTCCTTTGCCCGGGCAGAGGCGGCCGGGCAGGCCAATCACCAGTTGCTGTTCGGACAGACCCAGCTCTTGCCGGATATCGCCGACCGCGCGATCCGGTTCCCTGAACTCTGTTCCCAGCCAGAGCCGTTTTATCTTGTCGGGAGGCACGGGCAAGGCCTTCAGATTGCGTGCCAGCGTTGCGTCACTGATGGACAGCACCTGATCAACATGGCTGTATATCCAGCGATGCAGCAGATCCTTTTTCGGACGAGTCACGCCCATATGCTCGGTGAAGATAATCCTGCAGCCGGTCAGTCTTTTCAGCAAGGCCGCCAGCCTGAGATCACTGGATTTGTGGCAATGCAGTACCGAGACGCCCTTGTTTTTAAGCCAGTCGACCAGTTTGCCGATCCCGAGCAAGGCGCTCGCCTGGCTGCGGACTTCAAAAACATCTATCCCCAGTTCCTGAAAGGACTCTGCTACCTTGCCGCCTTCCAGACAAATAGCCACCGGCTGCCAATCCTGCTCCGGCAAATACTTGCTGACTCGTGCCGGATACATCTCCAGGCCGCCCCAGCCTTTGGAAAGACAGAGGTGGGCAACACAGTGGCCATGGTTATTCATGCTATTCCTTATCTGTTCAGCCAGGCCATATATTCACTGGTGCCTTCGGCGACTGTCTTGAAGTCGTGGGGATAGCCGGCGGCGCGCAGCTTGGTGAGATCCGCCTGGGTAAAGCTTTGGTAGCGGCCTTTCAGCTGCTCGGGGAAGGGGATGTATTCAATCTGGCCCTTGCCGTGGTGTTTGATCACCGCTTCGGCCACGTTCTGGAAGGGTTCGGCCCGGCCGGTGCCACAGTTGTAGATGCCGGAGACGCCCGGGTTCTGCCAGAACCAGAGGTTGACCTGGCACACGTCGCTCACATAGATGAAGTCGCGCATCTGGCCGCCATCGGGGAAGCCGTCACAGCCTTCGAACAGCTTGGGGTTTTCGCCCTTGTGCAGCTGGGTGTTGAGATGAAAGGCCACGCTGGACATGCCGCCCTTGTGCTGCTCGCGCGGGCCGTAGACGTTGAAATACTTGAGCCCCACCACCTGGGAATTGATCTGGGGCATCAGCCGGCGCACGTACTGGTCGAACAGCTGCTTGGAATAGCCGTAGACGTTGAGTGGCTGTTCGTACTGCGGCTCTTCGATGAAGTTGTCGTTGCGTCCGCCATAGGTAGCGGCAGAAGAGGCGTAGATAAAGGGAATGTCGCGCTCAACGCAATAGTGCAGCAGATCCTTGGAGTACTCGTAGTTGTTCTCCATCATGAACTTGCCGTCCCACTCGGTGGTAGCCGAGCAGGCGCCTTCATGGAAGATCACCTCGATGCCGCCCCAGTCCTCGAATTCGTCGCCGGAGACGATGCGGTGGATAAATTCGTCCTTGTCCAGGTAATCGGCGATGGTCAGATCGACCAGGTTGACGAACTTGGTGCCATCGGTGAGATCGTCGACGACCACGACATCGGTGCGCCCCTGATCGTTGAGGGTTTTTACCAGATTACTGCCGATAAAGCCGGCGCCGCCAGTCACAATGATCATCGTTGTCTGCCTCTTGCTGGCCGGACCCTGTCCGGCTGAACGAAGTAATAATGAAGGCAAAGTTTACCATGCTTGTGCGGCAGAAAACTAACCCGTCGGCCTGTGTTACTATTCAGTGATGGTATTGAGCGTTTGGTTAACAGGATGAAAACCAAGGATCGCATTGTCGCCGCCGCCCTGCTGTTGTTTAACGAACAGGGGGAGTCGAATGTCACCACCAATCATATCGCCGCCCATCTGGGGATCAGCCCGGGTAATATCTACTACCATTTTCGTAACAAGAACGACATTATTCACCGTATTTTCCTGCAGTATAGCGACCATTTACGCAAAAGTTTCACGCCGGTGACCGTGTCGGCCACAACCAGCCCGGCGGTATGGTTTCATTATCTGGATGCCATTTTCTATGTGATGTGGGAGTTCCGTTTTCTCTACGCCAACCTCAACGATATTCTGCAACGGGATCCCGAATTGCATCTGCAGTATCTGGCGGTACAGCAGGAGCTGACGGTGCATCTGCAGGGCCTGCTGCGCGAGCTGAACAGCCAGAAGGTACTGGCCATTCCCGATGAAGAAATCGAGCCCCTGACCGAGGTGCTGCGGATGCTGGTGTCGTTTTGGGTCAGCTACCAGTCGGCCCAGTCGCTGACCCCGCACATCAGCCAGGCGGTGCTTTATCAGGGGGTCGCCCGGGTGTTGCTGCTGCTAAAACCTTATTTTCATCCGGAGAAAGGACTCGAACTGGCAACGTTCATGGCACATTATCAGGCGTTAGGTATGACCCCCAGTGATCCCTTTCACAAATAGGATAAAGTTTGGAATATGTTATGAGTATTCGGTGTTTAAGTAGTAAAATGGTCTGAATTACACCCTGATACCCAGATTGATAGCGGGAGTTCACTATGTCATCGGCATTTTATGCTTATTTATCCGAGCAGTTAGCACAAACCAAAGCTGAAGGGCTCTACAAGAAAGAGCGGGTGATCACCTCGGCCCAGAACGCCGCCATCGAGGTGGGCAAACAGGAAGTTATCAACTTCTGCGCCAACAACTATCTGGGACTGGCCAATCATCCCGAGCTGGTCGAGGCGGCCAAGCAGGGGCTGAATAGCCACGGTTTCGGCATGGCCTCGGTGCGTTTCATCTGCGGTACTCAGGATCTGCACAAGCAGCTGGAAGCCGAGCTGTCCGCCTTTCTGGGCATGGAAGACACCATTCTTTATACCTCCTGTTTCGATGCCAACACCGGCCTGTTCGAAACCCTGCTGGGCCCGGACGATGCCATCATTTCCGATGCGCTCAACCATGCCTCTATCATCGACGGCGTGCGCCTGTGCAAGGCCAGGCGCTACCGCTATGCCAACAACGACATGGCCGAGCTGGAAGCCCGGTTGCAGCAGGCGGACGCCGACGGTGCGCGCTTCAAGCTGATCGCCACCGACGGCGTCTTCTCGATGGATGGCGTTATCGCCAATCTGCAGGCCATCTGCGATCTGGCAGACCAATACAATGCCATGGTGATGGTGGACGACTCCCATGCGGTCGGCTTCGTCGGCGAACAGGGCCGCGGCACCCATGAATACTGCGAGGTGATGGGGCGGGTCGATATCATCACCGGTACCCTGGGCAAGGCCCTGGGCGGTGCGTCCGGCGGTTATACCTCGGGCAAGAAGGAAGTGATCGACTGGCTGCGTCAGCGTTCGCGGCCCTACCTGTTTTCCAACTCGGTGGCACCGGCCATAGTGGCGGCTTCCATCAAGGTGCTGGAGATGCTGAAGAACGGCGACGACCTGCGCAACCAGGTGCGGGAAAACAGCGCCTATTTCCGTGAGCAGATGAGCGCCGCCGGCTTTACCCTGGCGGGGCAGGATCACGCCATTATTCCGGTGATGCTGGGCGACGCCGCCCTGGCGGCACAGATGTCCGACAAGCTGCTGGAGCGGGGCATCTATGTCATCGGCTTCTCCTTCCCGGTGGTGCCCAAGGGTCAGGCCCGCATTCGTACCCAGATGTCGGCGGCCCACAGCCGCGAACAGCTGGACCAGGCCATCGCCGCCTTTATCGAGGTCGGCCGCGAGCTGGGTATCATTTAAGGAGCGCAGTTTCATGAAAGCACTGGCAAAACTGAAAGCGGAACCCGGCATCTGGATGACCGATGTGCCCGAGCCCGAACTGGGCCATAACGACCTGCTGATCAAGATCCGCAAGACCGCCATCTGCGGCACCGACATTCATATCTACAACTGGGACGAATGGTCGCAGAACACCATACCGGTGCCCATGGTGGTCGGCCACGAATACGTGGGCGAGGTGGTGGCCCTGGGTCAGGAAGTGCGCGGCTTTGCGGTGGGCGACCGGGTGTCTGGCGAAGGTCATATCACCTGTGGCCATTGCCGCAACTGCCGAGCCGGGCGCACTCATCTGTGCCGCAACACCGTCGGCGTGGGCGTGAACCGCGAAGGGGCCTTTGCCGAGTATCTGGTGATCCCGGCCTTTAACGCCTTCAAGCTGCCCGACGAAGTATCCGACGATCTGGCCTCCATTTTCGACCCCTTCGGCAACGCGGTACACACGGCGCTGTCGTTCGATCTGGTCGGTGAAGATGTGTTGATCACCGGCGCCGGCCCCATCGGCATCATGGCCGCGGCCGTGGCCCGTCATGTGGGTGCCCGTCATGTGGTGGTCACCGACGTCAACGAATACCGACTGGCGCTGGCGCGCAAGATGGGCGTGACCCGGGCGGTGAACGTGGCCACCGAGCAGCTGGACGATGTCATGGCCGAACTGGGCATGACCGAAGGCTTCGATGTGGGTCTGGAAATGTCCGGGGTGCCGGTGGCGTTCCGCGATATGCTGGACAAGATGAACCACGGCGGCAAAATTGCCATGCTGGGTATTCCCCCGTCCGACATGGCCATCGACTGGAACAAGGTGATCTTCAAGGGCCTGGTGCTCAAGGGCATCTATGGCCGGGAAATGTTCGAAACCTGGTACAAGATGGCCAGCCTGATCCAGTCCGGTCTGGACTTGAGCCCCATCATTACCCACCACTTCAAGGTCGACGACTTCCAGCAGGGTTTCGACACCATGCGTTCCGGGCAGTCCGGCAAGGTCATCCTCGACTGGACCTGAGCGTCATACTACGGGGGTGAGGGCTATATCGGCGCTCATCCCCGAGACTCATTCCTTCCCAGATCCTGCGCTTTAACTCGCGGCATATTCAGTTCTGTGTGGCGAATACAGGCCAGCACTTCATACACATCACGTATCGCACATTACATTATTTTCGTCCGCTTTCAGCAGCATTATTCCCATCAGTATGCTGTAGAAGTAGATGATGTGGGTGTGGTGAAAGGGTACGTCGGTGAGGCCGGCAATCAGCACTATGGTGGCGCTGGCCAAAGCCCCGTTTCTTAATTTTCGATTCTTGTGTTTATGTAACAGCCAGGCGGGCAGCAGCATCCAGGTCAGCAATACCACCAGGCCGAGGGCGCCGGTACGCACCAGGGTATCGATATACTGGTTGTGGAAGTGAGAGCCGGATACGGGGGCAGCTATCGGTGTTATAAGACCGGCATTTTTGTCCTGCTCTATTTTTTTCAGATAACCGGCGGTGCCGGTGCCGAGCAGCGGTGATTGCATGATGTAGCTCCAGCCCCGCTGCCACAGTTGCAGTCGAATGCCGATGGAGGTGTTCATGTTGTTGCTGGCGATACTGGCAAACTCGGCGCTGGTTTGCTGGTAGCGGATTTCCAGTTTATTACCCAGAGCATAGAGGCTACCGCTGGCCAGCAGGCTACCGGCGACCAGGGTGGTAAGGAGTGCCTTCGGTGTGGCGCGGCGCACCAGAGGCACAATGAGCATAAGCAGGGTCAATATTACTGCAAGCCAGGCACCACGAGTACCGCTGAAGATAATGGCGGTAGTGGCCCCCACCACACCGGCAAAATACAGGGCGCCAAGGCGTTTTCCGGTATTAAAGGTGAACAAAAAGAACAGGCAGCTAATGAGTAGAACGGAGGCAAAGGTGGCATAGGGAATGGGGTTGGAGGCCAAGGCTCCGGCTCTACCTGTGTGCAGTACCATTACCTCATATACCGAGCCTGCGCCGGTCAGGATGGCACCCAGTGCCGTAATGGCAGACAGGTGATGCAACTTGATGTTACGCCAGGGCAGCAGGGTTAAGTAAAGCTGCACCAGCAGCAGGGTACGGGCAAAGCTGAAGGTTTCTCCATCCAGCAGGTGCTGCAGGCTGAACAGCACAAACAAAATAGCGTTAGCCTGGCTAAATGTTTTGAAGCCGGGTTGAGCCAGGTTTTTACGCCACTCGCCCTTGAAACGAAACAGGCAGTACACAGCGACGACGGGGATTAGCCGGCTGAGTGCCGACTTACCATCCGGCACGTTGAATACGCCAACCATCAGCCAGATAACCGGGCTCAGTAAAAAGAGGGTTTCCAGCTGGGTGGGAAATGTGTTTTTGTTGAATGAAAACATGATGTCAGCCTGTGCGCTCAAGAGTTTTTTTGAATGTTTTGTTGTGCAGATAAAGTCTTAGCTTTCAATAAGCCGAGTAGAGTTCTCGGCTGGACTTACGATAAAGAGGAGTTTTTTCCTTACCATAAAGATAGTTTCAAATTCATCATCACCAACCATTTCAGGGCTCAAGTGGTAAGATTCCATACCATGAAGATAGGGGGCACCTATGTAGCTATCTATCGGTAAAGACCAGCTTTGGGAGCCATTCAGTAGCTTCTGGACCGCCCAGAGCGCGATGGCATAGGCACGTGTTCCGCCAAAGTTGTCGCTCATGCGGTTGATTCGGTAATGCTCGTTTTCTTCCATGGTGAGGGTCTCACCTCTAATGAGGCCTTCAAGTGTCGATGCCCTGCTGCCGCAACTGGGCGGCGATATAGTCTCTGCGATCCTGACTTCTTTTCAGGCTGATAACAAAAACGGGAATGGCTGACATTGGCTGAATCTGCGGTATAAAAAATTGCGCAGATAGTACCACATCTGGCGTTAAAGTCTTTAATAGATGTAAGGCGGATGTGGGGTGTATGGCGTATGGCATGGTTGAATAATCAACCGTCAGCACACAAAAGCCCCGGCGAAGCCAAGCCGTTTGCCTTAAGTGGTGCTGCCCTGCTTCACAAGCCTTGGATTTAGGTTATAACTGGTGTCATGCGAAGCACATTTCGCTTGTGGAAATGGCACGCTCAGGTTAGAAAAAGAGCGGTCCGGAGCCTCTTCGGCGCAGGAACTCAACGGATAGAGGGAACCTTGATGATCACATGGAACAAGCAAGCGGTGGCGGCGGCGGTGTCTGTTGCTCTGGGGTATGGTGCCGTCTTCGCCGCCTCGGCGGAAACCGTCAAGGTGGCGATTGCCGGCCCGGTGACCGGGGCCGTGGCCCAGTATGGTGATATGCAGTTTATTGGTGGCCGCATGGCGGTCGAGATGCTCAACAAGTCCGGCAACCTGGGTGACTACAGCCTGGAAGCGGTGGAATACGACGACGCCTGCGATCCCAAACAGGCGGTGGCGGTGGCCAACCGGGTGGTCAACGATGGCGTTCAGTTTGTGGTGGGCCACCTCTGCTCCGACAGCACACTGCCGGCCTCGGATGTGTATGACGACGAAGGTATTTTGATGGTGACGCCGGCCTCCACCAACCCGGTCATTACCGAACGGGAGCTGGAATTCGTGATGCGCACCATAGGCCTCGATAGCGATCAGGGCCCCACCGCCGCCCGTTACATACTCGAGCAGGTCAGGCCCGAGCGTATCGCGGTCATCCACGACAAGAAGCAATACGGTGAAGGCCTGGCGTCCAGCGTGCGTGAGGCGCTGAAAGACGCCGGTGTCGAGGTGGTGGCCTATGAGGGGGTGACTTCGGGCGACAAGGACTTCTCGACTCTGATTGCCAAGCTGCAGCGCGACAAGGTCGACTTTGTCTACTATGGCGGTTACCACCCCGAACTGGGGCTGATATTGCGCCAGTCGGCCGAGAAAGGCTTCAAGGCGCGTTTCATGGGGCCCGAGGGCGTGGGTCATAAAGATATTACCTCCATCGCCGGTGACGCCTCGGAAGGCCTGCTGGTCACCCTGCCCAAGAAATACGATCTGGATCCGGCCAACGTCAATGTGGTGCAGGCCATTCAGGCCAGAGGCGAAGATCCGTCCGGTCCCTTCGTCTGGACCACCTATGCGGCGGTGGAAGCCATTGCCGAGGGTATCAAGCGCGCCGGTACCGACCCACAAGCGGTGGCCAGGGCCCTGCGCGCCGAGCCGGTGATTACCGTGATGGGGCCGCTGAGCTGGGATGAAAAAGGCGATCTGCTGGGCTTCGAGTTCGGTGTGTTCGAGTGGCACAAGGACGGCTCTTCGACTCAGATGTAACGTTATACCGATCGGATTAATCATGTGTTCAGGCCGTTGTCCTGACGAAAGTCAGGATCTCCCTGCAGGAAGATACCGGGTCTGTCATGCTGATACTGAATCAAGTTCAGCATGACGAAGATTCAGTACCGGTATGACAGGAGTTTAAATACGGCACTGCCATCGGCAACTGATCACTTAATGACATTGGTATTATTCTCTTGCTTCATCGTCAACAGGCGGGATCATCCCGCCTGATTCGACGGCGCTCATCGTGCTGCGACAAGGAAAGGTTGTATGTCCGAGCCCATGCTTTATTTTATTCAGCAGCTGCTCAATGGCCTGACCATCGGCAGCACCTATGCGCTGATCGCCATCGGCTACACCATGGTGTACGGCATTATCGGCATGATCAACTTCGCCCACGGCGAGGTGTACATGATCGGCGCCTATGCCGCTTTCATGGTGATGACAGCTCTGATGATGGCAGGCATCGACAGCACCTGGCTGCTGCTGACCGCCGCCTTTCTGGTGAGCATTACCCTGACCAGCGTGTACGGTTATTCCATCGAGCGGGTGGCCTACCGGCCGCTGCGGGGCAGCAAGCGGCTGATTGCGCTGATCTCCGCCATCGGCATGTCCATTTTTCTGCAGAACATGATGCGGCTGTCCCAGGGCTCGCGTGATATCGCCATGCCCAGCCTGATCCCCGGTGGCTGGACCTTCGGTGAGAGCGGCTTTCAGGCCTCATTGTCCTATATGCAGCTGATCATCTTCGTGGTGACCTTCGTGGCCATGACACTGCTGTCGCTGTTTATTTCCCGTTCCCGCATGGGCCGGGCCTGTCGGGCCTGTGCCGAAGATTTGAAAATGGCCAACCTGCTCGGCATCAACAGCAATACGGTGATCGCCCTGACCTTCGTCATCGGCGCCTCCCTGGCGGCGGTGGCCGGCGTCTTGCTGGGCTCCTACTACGGCGTCATCAATCCCTATATCGGCTTCATGGCCGGGCTCAAGGCCTTTACCGCTGCGGTACTGGGCGGCATCGGCAGCATTCCCGGCGCGGTGCTCGGCGGCCTGCTGCTGGGGGTGACCGAAGCCATGACCGGCGCCTACTTCAGCACCGAATACAAGGATGTGGTCTCCTTCGGGCTGCTGATCGCGGTGTTGCTGTTCATGCCGACCGGCATTCTGGGCAAACCGGAGGTAGAAAAGGTATGAGCAAGTTAAAACCTGCCTTGATTGCCGCCGCCCTGTTTCTGTTGCTGGCCGGCTGGCTGCTCGGTTTTCGGCTGGAAACCGCCGGTACCCGGCTGATCGTCTCCAATCGCATGGAGGCAGCATGGGAGTGGCTGTTGCTGGGTGCGGGCCTGGTGTTTGCCGCCCAGTTGTTCCAGAGCCAGCTGCGCAGCCCCTTCAAATACCTGTCGGACCGCAAGGGCCATTTTGCCCTGCCGGTGCCGGAAGAACGGCCCTGGTTGTATCGCATCGTCACCGTGCTGGTGCTGGCCGGCTTGTTGATCTGGCCCTTTATGGGCTCGCGCGGGGCGGTGGATCTGGCCACCCTGATCCTGATTTACGTGATGCTGGGGCTGGGGCTGAACGTAGTAGTGGGCCTGGCCGGGCTGCTGGATCTGGGCTACGTCGCCTTTTATGCGGTGGGGGCCTACAGCTATGCCCTGCTCAATGCCTATCTGGGGCTGGATTTCTGGACCTGTCTGCTGATTTCCGGCGGCATGGCGGCGTTGTTCGGTTTCCTGCTCGGTTTTCCGGTGCTGCGGCTGCGCGGCGACTATCTGGCCATCGTGACCCTGGGTTTCGGCGAGATCATCCGTATCCTGCTCAACAACATGACCGAGCTCACCGGCGGCCCCAACGGCATCGCCGGCATTCCCAAACCCACCCTGTTCGGGCTGGAGTTCGAGCGGCGGGGTGACAACACCTTCCATCAATTTTTCGACATCGCCTACCACTCGGGGCACAAGGTGATCTTTCTCTATCTGCTGGCGCTCTTGCTGGTGATTTTCACCATCTTCATCATCAATCGTCTGCTGCGTATGCCATTGGGGCGGGCCTGGGAAGCGTTGCGCGAGGACGAAATCGCCTGTCGCTCGCTGGGCCTCAACCCGACCCTGATCAAGCTCAGCGCCTTTACCATCGGCGCCGCCTTCGCCGGCTTTGCCGGCAGCTTCTTCGCCGCCCGTCAGGGCTTCATCAGCCCCGAGTCGTTCGTGTTTATCGAATCGGCCATCATACTGGCCATCGTGGTGCTGGGCGGCATGGGCTCGCAGATTGGTGTGGTACTGGCGGCCATCGTCATGACCATATTGCCGGAACTGACCCGGGAATTTAACGAATATCGCATGCTGTTGTTCGGCCTGCTGATGGTGTTGATGATGATCTGGCGGCCTCAGGGGCTGCTGCCGATGCACAGACCCTACATGGAGCTGAAATCATGACGGCCCTGTTAACCGTCTCCGATCTGACCATGCGTTTCGGCGGCCTGGTCGCCGTGGACAAGGTCGCACTCGGCATGGATGAGCGGCAGATCGTTTCGGTGATCGGCCCCAACGGCGCCGGCAAAACCACGGTGTTCAACTGCCTGTCCGGTTTCTATCGGCCCAGCGGCGGCACAGTCACATTCAAGGGGCAGGCCATACAGGGGCTGCCGGGCCACAAGATTGCCCGCCTGGGCATGGTGCGCACCTTTCAGCATGTGCGGCTGTTCAAGGAAATGACGGTGCTGGAAAACCTGCTGGTGGCCCAGCACTTTCATCTGAACACCGGCTTCTTGTCCGGCCTGTTGAAGACCCCGGCCTTTCGTCGCTCCGAACGGGACGGGCTGGCGCGGGCCCATTACTGGCTGGAAAAGGTGAACCTGACCGAGTTTGCCAACCGCACCGCCGATAACCTGGCCTATGGCCAGCAGCGGCGGCTGGAAATTGCCCGCTGCATGGCGGCGCGGCCGCAGCTGCTGATGCTGGATGAACCGGCGGCGGGCCTTAACCCGAACGAGACGCGCGAGCTGGATCGATTGATCTGCGATTTGCGTGATAACGAAGGGGTCAGCATACTGCTGATTGAACACGACATGAAACTGGTGATGGGCATTTCCGACTATATCTATGTGGTCAATCAGGGACGCCCGCTGGCCGAAGGTACCCCGGAGCAGGTGCGCAACAATCCCGACGTGATCAAAGCCTACCTGGGAGAAGCCTGAGCATGCTGCATGTGGATAACGTCAGTGCCGGCTACGGCAAGATCCAGGCGCTGGAAGAGGTCACGGTCGAAATAAAACAGGGGGAGATCGTCTCCCTGATCGGCGCCAACGGTGCCGGCAAGACCACCCTGATGATGACCATCTGCGGCGAACCCAAACCCACGCGGGGCCGAGTACTGTTCGAAGGTGAGGATCTGGGTGGCCTGGATACCGCCGCCATCATGCGCAAGGACATCGCCATCGTGCCGGAGGGACGGCGTATCTTTGCCCGGCTGACGGTGGAAGAAAACCTGCACATGGGCGCCTTTTTCGTCGACAAGCGCGAACATGCGGCCTTGCTGGCGGAGGTGTATCGCATGTTCCCCCGGCTCAAGGAGCGCATGAAGCAGCGGGCCGGCACCATGTCCGGCGGCGAGCAGCAGATGCTGGCCATCGGTCGGGCGCTGATGAGCAAGCCGCGGCTGTTGCTGCTGGACGAACCCTCGCTCGGGCTGGCGCCCATCATCATCGCCCAGATTTTCGAAACCATAGCCCGGCTGCGGGACGAAAAGGGCATGACGGTCTTTCTGGTGGAGCAGAATGCCAATCAGGCGCTCAAGCTGGCGGACCGGGGCTATGTGCTGGAAAACGGCCGGGTGGTGCTGGCCGATACCGGGGCCGCCCTGCTGGTCAACGAGCAGGTTAGGCAGGCTTATCTTGGCGGTTAGGATGACCCCTGATGCCAAGGCCGCCGAGATTGGGTAAACTGCCCTAAATTTACGCTAGGAGTAACTCATGGAGCAGTTTGCCCATATTTCGGTGGCCGAGGCCGACAACCTGTTGGCCGAAGGTCGTGCCCGGCTGGTGGATATTCGCGATCCCCAGTCTTTCGCCCAGGCTCATGCCGAAGGCGCCTTTCACCTGACCAACGATACCCTGGTGTCCTTTACCAACGAGGTGGATTACGAGACGCCGGTGGTGGTGATGTGCTACCACGGCATCAGCAGTCAGGGGGCGGCCCAGTATCTGATCAATCAGGGCTTCGAGGAAGTCTACAGTCTGGATGGCGGCTTCGAAGCCTGGCGCCGCACCCAGGCGGTGGTCACCGCCTGATGAAGTTGCTGCTGGTGCTGGATGATCCGCGCCGGGCCCAGTCGTTCGTCGATTACCTGGCCGATATGGGCCTCCAGTGCGAGCTGACCCTGGATGATGACAACAATGTCAGCATCTGGCTGGTGAACGAGGCCCGCTTTCAGCAGGCCCAGCAGGAGGTGAAGCGTTTCATTGCCGAGCCGCTGCATCCCCGTTATCAGGATGCGGCCTGGCGCCAGGGCGACACCCATGTGCATTTCAGTGCCGATGCTGGCCGGCCCGGGCTGGCCCGGGATCTGTTGCGCCGGACCGGGCCGGTCAACATGCTGGTGCTGTTCGCCTGCCTGGCCATTTATGGCCTGAGCTGGCTGGGCTTGCCGATGTTCGGGTTGCTGGCGTTTCCTCCCAGCTGGGAGTCGCTGCTGGGCGCGGAATTCTGGCGTGCCTTTACCCCGGCGCTGCTGCATTTTTCCCTGATGCACCTGGTATTCAACCTGTTCTGGTGGTGGTATCTGGGCGGCATGGTGGAACGGCGGCTGGGGCACGGAAAACTGCTGCTGCTACTGCTGGTGGCGGCGGTGCTGCCCAACCTGATGCAGTTCTGGGCCAGCGGCCCCCGTTTCGGCGGCCTGTCCGGGGTGGTGTATGCCTTGCTGGCCTATGTCTGGCTGTCCGGCCGGCTCAACCCGAGCCGGGGCATAGGACTACCGGACGGCATGGCGGTGTTCATGGTGGTCTGGCTGGTGCTGGGCTTTGCCGGCGTACTGGGACCGGTGGCCAACCTGGCGCACCTGGGGGGCGGGCTCATCGGCCTGTTACAGGCCTGGTTCGATCGCGGACGCCGGGCGGCCTGATACCCCTTTACTGGTAAAGGAACTTGGTAAACAGCAGGCGACGCACTGGCGTTTCGCCGGTGACTTTCAGCAGTAAATCGTTGAGCCGCCGCTGTCCTTCGCTGCTCAGCTCGTTGCGCACCGGCAGCGAGCGGATTTCCTGCTGATTGCGCTCTGCCAGCAGATGGTTGAGGGCATCGCGCAGCAGTGGCATATGCTGCTCGACCAGCGGCATCTGATCGACATTTTCCAGCATGAGATCAACCGACACTCGAATATAACCCAGGGTCTGGCCCGAATGCTGGTAGTTGGTAATAATGTCCGGTGTCATGGTGTAGTATAAAGGCTCCTCGGGAGCCGTCTCCTGAGCGCTAAGCCGACCGGCAGTCAACAGGATACAAAGTGCAATAAAGCGAAACATCGCGAGCCTTTCTATTTGAATAATAAGGGCATTGTTTAAATAAAGCACTGGCCGGTCAAGTGAATACGTATTTTTCAGGATAAAGCAGCGAGTCAAGTATGTGTTTGCCATTTCAGGACGTGTCAGTGACCAACACCGCCGATCATGACTGGCACTGGGGGCCGGAATTACCCCGTTCCCGGATGCCGCTGTGCCACTGGCTACAGGATACCGGCTCTCTGACCGAACGGTTGCGCCGTCATTGCCGGCAGTTTCGGGTCCAGTTACAGAGCACCACCGGCGAAATAACCCTGACTCCGGCCCAGGCCGCCTGGATTGGTGCCGAGCGCGCCTTTTGCCGCGAGGTCTTGCTGCTGTGCGACGAACAACCCTGGGTCTATGCCAGCTCCCTGTATTCTCCCTCGACCCTGGATGCGGTTCCGGCGCTGGGCGGACTGGGTCGGCGGGCCCTGGGCGAATTGCTGTTTGAAGATCCTCAATTACTGCGCAGCGAGTTTGACTTTGCCCGGCTGACCGCCCCCCAGTGGCGGCAACTGGCCCAGATGCAGGGCATGACGCAACACCCGGATCCGTTGGCAAACGAGCCTTCGCTCTGGGCCCGGCGGTCACTGCTGGCCACCGGCCAGGCCGGGGTGCTGGTCACCGAATTGTTTTTGCCTGCGGCCCAGGCTTACCGAGAGTAGAGATAATCATGATGACGACTGCAAGCCGACCACGCTGGCGGGCCTATATGGCGCTGGCCCGACTCGACAAGCCCATCGGCACCCTGCTGCTGCTGTGGCCCACCCTGTGGGCGCTCTGGATTGCCGGCGACGGCAAGCCTTCAATCTGGCTGCTGCTGGTGTTTGTGGCCGGGGTCTTTTCGATGCGCTCCGCCGGTTGTGTGATCAACGATTATGCGGACCGGCACATCGATGGCCACGTCAAACGCACCCAGGCCCGGCCGTTACCGAGCGGTGAGCTGACCGAGCGGCAGGCGCTGGGCTTTTTCGCGCTGCTGGTGGGTGTCTCTTTCATACTGGTGCTGACCACCAACGCCCTGACCATACAGCTGGCGGTGGCGGGCCTGGGCTGGGCGGCGCTTTATCCCTTCATGAAACGCTACACCAACCTGCCGCAGCTGTTTCTGGGCATCGCCTTTTCCTGGGCCATTCCCATGGCCTTTGCCGCCCAGAGCAACAGCCTGCCGCCGGGGCTCTGGCTGCTGTTCGCCGCCAACCTGACCTGGACCGTCGCCTACGACACCATGTATGCGATGGTGGACAGAGACGACGACCTTAAAATAGGGGTCAAGTCGACCGCCATCCTGTTTGGTCGCCGCGACAAGCTGATGGTCGGTCTGCTGCAACTCTTGACCCTGATCCTGCTGGTCGCCGCCGGCCAGTCCTTTGCCCTTGGGCCGCTGTACTACTGGAGCCTGCTGGGGGCGGCGGGTCTGTTCGTATATCAGCAGCGACAGATCCGCGATCGGGAACGCATGGCCTGTTTCGGCGCCTTCCTCAACAACAACCATGTCGGCATGCTGGTGTTCGCCGGCGTGGTATTGACCCTGTTGTAATCACTGAGGGGGCGCCGGGTACCAGGAGGCTGGTCGCGGAAAGAGCCCGGATTTTGTACTTGCTCTGGCGGATTTACTGGATATACTGACAGTTAACTGTATAAAAAAACAGGCCCATTATGAAAGCCCTTACGCCTCGCCAGTCTCAGGTACTGGAGATCATCAAAGAGCATATTCAGCAGACCGGGATGCCGCCGACCCGTGCCGAAATTGCCCGGACGCTGGGCTTTAAATCTGCCAATGCCGCCGAAGAGCATCTCAAGGCACTGGCCAAGAAGGGCGTCATCACCATGATGCCCGGCACCTCTCGCGGTATTCGCCTGACCGAAGAAGAAGAGGAGGCGCCGGGGCTGCCCTTGATCGGGCGGGTCGCCGCCGGTGAGCCCATCCTGGCCCAGCAACATATCGAGAGCCATTACAAGCTGGATCCGTCCCTGTTTCATCCTTCGGCCGACTTTCTGCTGCGGGTAAAGGGCATGAGCATGAAGAACATCGGCATCATGGACGGTGATCTGCTGGCGGTACACAAGACTCGGGAAGTCCGCAACGGCCAGGTGGTGGTGGCCCGGCTGGACGACGAAGTGACGGTCAAGCGCTTCCAGCGTCAGGGCAGCAAGGTCAGCCTGTTACCCGAAAACGAGGAACTTTCTCCCATAGAAGTGGACCTGCGCAGTCAGGAGCTGATCATAGAAGGCCTCGCCGTCGGCGTGATCCGCAACTCCGACTTCTGATTTCCCCTTGTACTGAACAGCGCACGCCGGGGTGCTTCCTCTGCCCCGTCTTCCTCTTATGCCACCCCCCTGAAACCACCCTTATCTTCAACCAGCATCTCAATCCCTGTGTCCGCCCTGCTGCTCCGGGGTCGCCGCTTTATTCATCCGCCTTCTCCCGCTAACTTCCTTTTTTACTTCAATTTTTTACTTTTTCATTATCAGTGCTTTACTTAGTGAGTGCCGGGCCGAGGGATGTGGTAGCCCGACAGGCACTGACTCGTTATATGAGTACACCAAAAATACAGGAAGAAACTTTTGGGGGTGCATGTGAAGCCGATTATTCTGCTGTTGTCCCTGCTGGCAACATGGCCGGTGCGGGCGCAAGCTCGTTTGAATATGACCGAAGGGGTCACCGATATCAGCCAGAAGGTGTATGGCCTGCATATGACCATACTGATCATCTGCGCCGTTATTGGCGTGCTGGTATTCGGGGTCATGTTCTGGGCCATTATCCATCATCGAAAATCCAAGGGCGCCCGGGCGGCGCAATTTCATGAAAGCACCAGGGTCGAGATCCTCTGGACCCTGATCCCCTTCGTGATCCTGATTGCCATGGCGGTACCTGCCACCCGCACCCTGGTGGCAATGGAAGATGCTTCTCAATCCGATCTCACCGTGCAGGTCACCGGCTCCCAGTGGAAATGGCACTATCGCTATTTCGACGAGGGGGTCGAGTTCTACAGCCTGCTGGCCACCCTGCCTCAGCAAATCGAAGGTCGGGTGGCCAAGGGGAAAAACTATCTGCTCGAAGTCGACCAGCCACTGGTGTTGCCTACCGACCGCAAAATCCGTTTTCTGATCACCTCCGATGACGTCATCCACTCCTGGTGGGTGCCGGCCTTTGCGGTGAAAAAAGACGCGATTCCCGGTTTCATCAACGAGGCCTGGACCCGCATCAACGAGTCGGGTCTGTATCGGGGCCAGTGCGCCGAGCTGTGCGGCAAGGATCACGGTTTCATGCCGATAGTGGTGGATGCCCGATCCCCCGAGGAATTCGACGGCTGGCTGGCCCAGACCCGGGCGAAGCAGGCCGAGGCAAAGGCCGCCGAGCAGGCGCTGGTGGCGATGGAAATGACCATGGACGAGCTGATGCAGCAGGGTGAGCAGGTTTATCAACGTCATTGCGCGGCCTGTCACCAGGCCAATGGCGAAGGGATACCCGGTGCCTTTCCGGCACTCAAGGGCAGCGAGCTGATTCTCAATGACAAGGCGGGTCACATCGATGTCGTGCTGTACGGCAAGGCCGGCACCGCCATGCAGAGTTTCGACAAGCAGCTGGCGCTGAAAGAGCTGGCCGCGGTGATCACCTATGAACGCAATGCCTGGGGGAATGACAGCGGAGATCTGGTGCAACCCGGCGACATTGATCAGGCCAGGCAGGGACAATAGGGGGCAGGGATGACACAGCTAAACGTAACAGACACCGCCGACGAACATATGGGCCACGAAGCGGTGCATCATGGCCCGGCCAGAGGCTTCAGCCGCTGGCTGTTCACCACCAACCATAAAGACATAGGAACCCTGTACCTGCTGTTCAGCCTGACCATGTTCTTTGTGGGGGGCGGCATGGCCATGGTGATCCGGGCCGAGCTGTTTCAACCGGGGTTACAGCTGGTGGAACCGAATTTCTTCAACCAGATGACCACAATGCACGGTCTGGTGATGATTTTCGGCGCAGTGATGCCGTCCTTTGTCGGCCTGGCCAACTGGATGATCCCCATGATGATAGGCGCGCCGGACATGGCGTTGCCGCGCATGAACAACTGGAGCTTCTGGATACTGCCCTTCGCCTTTATGCTGATGCTGAGCTCGCTGTTCATGCCCGGCGGTGGCCCCAACTTCGGCTGGACCTTCTATGCGCCCCTGTCCACCACCTATTCACCGGACAGCACGGCCCTATTCGTGTTCGCCGTTCATATCATGGGTATCAGCTCCATCATGGGCGCCATCAACGTCATTGTAACCATCTGGAACCTGCGGGCGCCGGGCATGACCTGGATGAAGCTGCCCTTGTTCTGCTGGACCTGGCTGATCACCGCCTTTCTGCTGATTGCGGTCATGCCGGTACTGGCGGGGGCCGTGACCATGGTGCTGACCGACAAGTACTTCGGTACCAGCTTCTTCGAGGCCGCCGGTGGCGGTGATCCCGTGCTGTTTCAGCATATTTTCTGGTTTTTCGGGCATCCCGAGGTTTACATCATGATACTGCCGAGTTTCGGCATTATCTCCGCCATCATCCCCACCTTCAGTCGTAAACCGCTGTTCGGCTATGCCTCCATGGTGTACGCCACCGCCTCCATCGCGGGCCTGAGCTTTCTGGTATGGGCACACCACATGTTTACCGTGGGCATGCCGGTGGCGGCCGAGCTGTTCTTCATGTATTGCACCATGCTGATTTCGGTACCCACCGGGGTCAAGGTGTTCAACTGGGTGGCCACCATGTGGCGGGGCTCGCTCAGTTTCGAAGTGCCCATGTTGTTTGCCATCGCCTTTATCGTGCTGTTTACCATAGGCGGCTTCAGCGGCCTGATGCTGGCCATTACGCCGGCCGACTTCCAGTATCACGACACCTATTTCGTGGTGGCCCACTTCCATTATGTGCTGGTCACCGGCGCCATCTTTTCGGTGCTGGCGGCGGTGTACTACTGGCTGCCGAAGTGGACCGGCCATATGTTCGATGAAGGGCTGGCCAAGTGGCACTTCTGGTGTTCGGTGATATCGGTCAATGTGCTGTTCTTTCCCATGCATTTTCTCGGCCTCGGCGGCATGCCCCGGCGTATTCCCGACTATTCGCTGCAGTTCGCCGACATCAACGCCCTGGTCAGCATCGGCGGCTTCGCCTTCGGCCTGTCCCAGCTTATTTTCGTGGTGGTGCTGATCAAGTGTATCCGTGGCGGAGAAAAAGCCCCGGTGAGCCCCTGGGAGGGAGCGCACGGGCTGGAGTGGACGGTGCCGTCACCGGCACCCTACCACACTTTCAGCACACCTCCGGAGGTAACAGGCAATGGCTCACGGTAACAGGATAGCGGTTCGACTCGGCCTGCTGGCGGTGACCATGTTCGGCTTCGGTTTTGTACTGGTGCCGCTGTATGACGTCTTCTGCGATATCACGGGGCTGAATGGTAAAACCGCCACCCGTGCGGTGGCCGAATCCCGCGTGGTAGACGAACAGCGATGGGTGACGGTGGAGTTCGTCACCTATCAGAGCAGTGGGCTGCGGGGAGACTTCACACCTTCGGTGCGCCGCTTGCAGGTGAGACCGGGCGAGATGCATCAGGTGGACTTTACCGTCAATAATCCCGGAGCAGACGCCCGGGTACTGAGGGCCATTCCCTCGGTATCGCCGGGGCTGGCGGCAGGCTACCTGCGCAAAACCGAATGCTTCTGTTTTCAGGAGCAACCCATAGCGGCGGGGGAGGAGGCGGTGATGCCGATGCGTTTCTATGTGGATCAGGCGCTGCCGACCGACATAGAGGTATTCACCCTGTCCTACACCCTGTACGACATCAGCGAGCAGCTTGCCACGCGCAGCTGAGCTCAAGGAGGCAAGCATGGCGGTCAAGACTGAGCAATATTATGTACCGGCCCAGAGTCCCTGGCCGATAGTTGGCGCCCTGGGACTGTTTCTGCTGGCGTCGGGCGCCGGCCTCTGGTCCGCAGGCATTGCCGGCATCACGGGTCCTCTGGTCTTTACCGCCGGTACCCTGGTGATGACGGTGATGTTGTTCGGCTGGTTCGGCAACGTGATTGACGAGTCTCACGCCGGACTCTACAGCGACCAGATGGACAGATCCTTTCGTCAGGGCATGAGCTGGTTCATCTTTTCCGAGGTGATGTTCTTCGGCGCCTTCTTCGGCGCCCTGTTTTATGCTCGCATACTGTCGGTGCCCTGGCTGGGCGGCGCCGGCAACAACGCCATGACCAATGCCGTCTTGTGGCCCGACTTTACTGCCAGCTGGCCCTTGTTGCAGACCCCGGGCGGCATCGAAACCACCGCCATGGGCTGGTTTGGCCTGCCGCTGATCAACACCGTTATTCTGCTGACCTCGTCGGTTACCGCGCACCTGGCTCATCTGGCCCTGTTGCAGGAGCGACGCGCCCGCATCAAGCAATGGCTGGGCCTTACCGTGTTGCTGGGCCTGACCTTTCTGACACTGCAGGTGTGGGAGTACGTGCATGCCTATGAGGAACTGGGGCTGCGGCTGGACTCGGGTATCTACGGCAATACCTTCTTCCTGCTCACCGGCTTTCATGGTGCCCACGTCACCCTGGGTACCCTGATGCTGTTCATCATGTGGTTGCGGGTGCGCAAGGGGCACTTTACCCCGGCCCAGCATTTCGGCTTTCAGGCCAGCAGCTGGTACTGGCACTTTGTCGATGTGGTCTGGCTCTGTCTGTTCGTCTTTGTCTATATTCTATAAGGGCTCCAATAGAGGCTTGTTATGGGGTGGCGTTGGGCACCAGCAGGCCGGTAGCCAGCGCGACTATCAGCAGTAGCATTATGATCACGGCGAATAACAGACGGCGGCCGATATAACGACTCATCAGCACCGGATCCCGCTGAGAGAGCATGGCCTTCAGGCTCAGCAGCAGGTTGCCGATCATACACAGCAGTAGCAATACAATCAGTAGCTTGAGCAGCATGGATGCGTTCCTGGAGAGACTGGATGTTGAGTATAGGAAAAAGAGGCGGTTTGCTGGCACTGACCGGGGTGATGAGTCTGTTGATGATCACCATGGGGGTGTGGCAGCTGTCGCGGGCCGACGAGAAACGATTGCTGCTGCAGGAATGGCAGCAACGTCGCGATATCGGTCTGTCGCTGAATGAAGCCCTAAGCATGCAAATCCCCTATGGCTACCGGCTGGAGGTGAGCGGTGTTTATCTTAACGGTGGCGCTCTCTTTCTCGATAACCAGATAGCGTCGGGCCGGGCGGGCTATCGACTGATACGGCCATTGCAAACCCGATATGGTCTGCTGGTGGTGGATACAGGCTGGTGGCCGGCCGATCCGGATCGGCGCAAGCTGCCACCGATACTGCCGCAAAATGAGCCGGTGCAGCTATCTGGTAACCTGGTTCGCCCCTCTATCCCCCCCCTTGCCTTAGGCGAAGTTCGGTTCGACCCCGGCCACCCCCTTGTCTCCAGTCTGGAGACGGAACAGCTGGCGCAAATCTGGGGACAACAAGTACTGCCCTTCGTGCTGAAACTGGGTGTTGAAAAAGATGACTGGCAGCCGGTGGTGATGGGGCCGGAGCGGCATATCGGTTATGCGGTGCAGTGGTTTGCCATGACGCTGGCAATCTGGGGGGCCGCAGCATGGTGGTATCGGAGGCAAGATGATGAAGCATAAAAACCGTAAAACCCATAAAACGATACTGGCCTTGCTGAGTGTCTTTCTGCTGCCGGTGGCCCTGGCCTGGCTGACCCTGTCACAGGGCTGGTTTACTCCCGGGGTGAATGGCCACGGTGAATGGGTGCAGGGGCGTATCGCCGAGGATAGCCAGTGGCGGCTGGTGTTGCCGGTCACCCCGGAATGCGAGTCCTGTGCGCTGGCAGAGCCCTTGCTGAATAACATCGACCTCGCCCTGGGGCGAGACAGCAACCGGGTGTCGGTGCTGCGGCTGCCGGCCGGTACCGGATTGGAGACGGGCTTTGTCTATATTGCCGATCCGCCGGGTCTGCTGATCATGCGTTATCCGCTGAGTGGAGATGAAGTCGGCGATCGACTGACCGGCAAGGCACTGCTCGGCGATTTGCGCCGTCTGCTCAAATTTTCCCGGGCCGGCTAGGAGATGACTATGCGCCGACTCTGTCTTTTTGCCTTCGGGCTGACCCTGGTGGTGGTGATGCTGGGCGCCTATACCCGGCTGACCGATGCGGGTCTGGGCTGCCCCGACTGGCCCGGCTGTTATGGTTTCAATTATGTGCCAGGCTCGGCCCAGGATCATGCCACGGCGGCACTGCGTTTTCCCGATACTCCGTTGGAGGTGAGCAAGGCCCGCAACGAGATGGTGCATCGCTATGCGGCGGGCACTTTGGGCTGCATTATTTTGCTGATGGCACTCTGGTCGTTGCGTTCGTCGCAAAGCGCCTATCGTGGCTTTGCCTGGGGGCTGCTGGCGCTGGTGTGCGGTCAGGCGACCCTCGGCATGTTGACGGTGACCCTCAATCTGCTGCCCTTTGTGGTGATGGGGCACCTGCTGGGGGGCTTTACCATACTGGCGTTGCTGTTTCTCTTGCTCTGTAAAACCCGGCCACCCCGGCAGAGCTCATCCCGGCAGACCCCAACTCGGCAGACCCCACCCCGGCAGACCCCATCCGGGCAGACCCATAGAGGACGGGGCCTGGGAGTCTGGTTTGTGCTGGCGCTGGGCGCCTTGTTGCTGCAGATAGCGCTGGGCGGCTGGACTGCGGCCAACTATGCGGCCATGGCCTGTCTCGAGTTGCCGGTGTGTCAGGGCGACTGGCCAGGCCAGTGGCAGTGGAGCGCCTTTCATCCCCACGGGGTGCCGGCAGAAAACTACCAGTACGGGGTACTCAGTCAGGATGAAAGAGTCACCATTCATGCGGCGCACCGGCTCTGGGCCATGGTTACCGCTTGTGTGTTATTGATATTGGCCTGGCGTCTGTGGCAGCAGCCGGCGCTGCGTCATTGGGGCGCCTGGCTGGCGCTGGGAGTGGTGATGCAACTGGCGCTGGGGGTGGCCAATGTGGTGCTGCATCTGCCGCTGGCGGTGGCAGTGGCCCACAATGCCGGTGCCGCCATCTTGTTGCTGGTGTTAACGGGAACCGGAGAACGACTCTGGCGAGCCAGAGCCAATCCGGTGCCTGTTCATGGCTTCGTCGCCGTAACAAATGAAAACTGACGGGAAAGACCCGATGGAGGCTATATGGCTGGAAGTGTGCTGTTATCCGGAAGCTGGACATCAAGCTGGCGGGATTATTTTGCCCTCACCAAACCCAAGGTGGTGGCCCTAATCCTGCTGACGGCCGTGGTCGGCATGTTTTTGACCGACACCCTGCCGACGCCGTGGCGGGTACTGGCGGCCACCCTGGGTATCGGTTTGATGGCCGGGGGAGCGGCGGCCATCAACCATGTGCTGGACCGACGCATCGATATCAAGATGGCCCGTACCTATCACAGGCCCGTGGCCCAGGGGCGGGTACAGGGCGGCCCGGCACTGGCCTTTGCCTTTATGCTATCGGCGGCGGGCCTCGCCATACTGCTACTCTGGGTCAATGAACTCACCGCCTGGCTCACGCTGGCCTCGCTGCTGGGCTATGCGGTGGTGTATACGGTGTGGCTGAAGCGGGCCACGCCGCAGAATATCGTGATTGGCGGTCTGGCCGGGGCCATGCCGCCGCTGCTGGGCTGGACGGCGGTGACCGGCGAGTTTCACGGCCATGCGCTGTTGCTGGTGATGATCATCTTCGCCTGGACCCCACCTCATTTCTGGGCACTGGCCATTCATCGGCGGGATGATTACGCCAAGGCGGAAATACCCATGCTGCCGGTCACCCACGGTATCGAGTTCAGCAAGACCTGTGTGCTGCTCTACACCCTGCTGCTGACCCTGGTTTGTCTCTTGCCCTGGATAGTGGGGATGTCCGGCATCCTCTATCTGACGGGAGCCACCCTGCTCAATCTGCGTTTTATTCAGTGGGCCTGGCGGTTGAAGTTTAGACCTGAGCCGCAAACCGCATTACAATGTTTCCGCTTTTCAATCAGTCATTTAATGTGGCTTTTTGTTCTTATACTGGCGGATCACTGGATAAATTATGGTTAATACGAGCAGATGGATATGGATACCGGCGGTGGTGCTGATCATCGCCGGTACCCTGAGTGGGGCTGCCTGGTATGCGGACAGCAAGAACAAGCTGACCGAGGCGGTGGTGGTCTACCCCGAGCCCCGAGCCCTGACGCCTTTCACCCTGACGGACGCCGACGGCCAGCCCTTTACCGAGCAGCACCTGCTCGGGCGCTGGAGCCTGATGTTTGTCGGCTACACCTATTGCCCCGATATCTGCCCCACCACTCTGTCGGATCTGGCACGCATTTACCCCGAGCTGTCCCGACTGAGCGACAAGGCGCAGGTGGTGTTTGTTTCGGCGGATCCGGCCCGGGATACCCCCGAACGCCTGAAAGCCTATACCGCCTATTTCAACCCCGACTTCGTGGCGGTGACCGCCGAGCATGAACGGCTGACGCCGGCGGTGCAGCAGCTGGGGCTGATTTACGGTATCTTCGAACGGGAGCAGGCCGATTATCTGGTCGATCATTCCGCCTCCATCGCCCTGGTCAATCCCAAGGGGCAGCTGCATGCCTCCTTTCGGCCCGGCTTCGACGAACAGAACCCGATGCCACTGGTCAACGGCCCCGAGCTGGTGAGCAACTTCTCCCGCATCGTGGCCCTCTGGGGCGATTAAAAAATAAAGCGTGAGGGGAAAGGCGTAAGGTGTGAGAGACAATACATCCGAGCCGCCGGGTTATTGCGGTTCTTACCTCACCCTTTACACTTTACCCCTCGCCCTTCACGCCTCACCCCTCATCCCTCATCAAGAGTTGTTTATGTGGTCATCTTTTCTTGACTGGGCTCGTCACCGTCAGGTGTTTGCGCTGGCCCTGCCCATGGTGCTGTCCAATATTACCGTGCCCTTGCTGGGGCTGGTGGACACCATCGTCATCGGTCATCTCGAACATGCCTATTACCTGGGCGGGGTGGCGGTGGGCGCCACCATCATCAGCCTGATCTTCTGGTTGCTGGGTTTTCTGCGCATGTCGACCACAGGCCTGGCGGCCCAGGCGGTGGGAGCCGGAGACCGCGAACGTTTGCTGCAGGTGCTGGCACGGGGCCTGCTGCTGGCCTGGGGGCTGGCGCTGGCGATACTGCTGGTGCAGCAGCCGCTGATGGAGCTGGCGTTCTGGCTGGTCGGCGGCAGCGACGAGGTACAACATTATGGCCGTGACTATGTGATGGTCCGGATCTGGAGTGCGCCGGCGGCGCTGACCAACCTGGTGCTGCTGGGCTGGCTGCTGGGCAACCAGAATGCGCGGGCGCCCATGCTGCTGTTGATCCTGGGTAACGGGGCCAATATTCTGCTCGATATCTGGTTTGTGCTGGGGCTGGGCTGGCAGGTCAAGGGGGCGGCGGCGGCCTCGGTATTGGCGGATTATCTGGCCATGGCGCTGGGCGCCTGGCTGGTATGGCGAACCCTGCAGGCGCGAGACCTGATGCCGACGGCGGGGTTCTGGCAACGAACCCTGCATCTGGCGGCCTTCAAGCGGCTGTTGGGGCTGAATCGGGATATTTTCATTCGTGCCCTGTGCCTGCAGCTGTGTTTCGCCTTCATGACCTTTCAGGGCGCGCGCCTCGGCGACGAGGTGCTGGCCGCCAATGCGGTGCTGATGAACTTTCTGATGTTCATTTCCTTCGGGCTGGACGGCTTCGCCTATGCGGTCGAGGCCATGGTGGGCAAGGCGGTGGGAGAGCGTAACAGAAGGGGCTTCCGTCTGGCCTGTGGCCTGAATCTGTTCTGGGGCGGCCTGGTGGCCCTGTTGTTCACCCTGTTCTTTGCCCTGGCGGGCGAGCAGCTGATTGGATTGATTACCGATATTCCCGCCGTGCGGGCCCAGGCAACCCTGTATCTGCCCTGGCTGGTGCTGATGCCGCTGGCGGCCTGTTGGTGCTTTATTCTCGATGGTATCTTTATCGGCACCACCCGGGGACGAGAGATGCGCGACATGATGCTGCTGTCCACCGCCGGGGTATTTTTTCCGGTGTGGTGGCTGGCGCAGGGGCTTGGCAATCATGGTCTCTGGCTGGCCATGCTGTGTTTTATGCTGGCCCGGGGGCTGACCCTGGGCTGGGCCTGGTGGCGACTGGACCGCCGGCAGGGTTTTATGGATTATGACGACGTGATGAGAGAAACCAACGATGTTTGATATTGCGCTTTACGAGCCGGAAATAGCACCCAATACCGGCAATATCATGCGGCTG
The DNA here is from genome assembly GCF_016907015.1 of Oceanisphaera litoralis. Classification (GTDB taxonomy): domain Bacteria; phylum Pseudomonadota; class Gammaproteobacteria; order Enterobacterales; family Aeromonadaceae; genus Oceanimonas; species Oceanimonas litoralis. The sequence goes on along the minus strand of NZ_JAFBBE010000016.1, from coordinate 15,443 downwards.
GCGCGCAACAACGGCTGCCACCTGCATCTGATTGAGCCGCTCGGCTTCGATTTGGAAGAAAAGAAACTGCGCCGGGCCGGGCTGGATTATGCGGATTTTGGCCGTATCAGCGTGCATAAGGACTATCCGGCGTTTTTGCAGGCGGTGGCGGGGCAGCAGATTTTTGCCTGCACCACCAAGGGCAGCCGGCCCCATCACGAGCCGGCCTATCAGGCCGGCGATGTGCTGTTGTTCGGGCCCGAAACCCGGGGCCTGCCGGACCAGGTACTGGCGTCGGTGGTACCGGAGCTGCGCATTCGCATTCCGATGCAGCCGGACAGCCGCAGCCTGAATCTGTCCAATGCGGTGGCCATCATCAGCTACGAGGCGTGGCGGCAACACGACTTTTCCGGGGCGAAATAACCCGGATGACACACCCTCGGTGTCACCCGGGTGGCGGACGAGGGTATACTGCAACAAACTTCCCTTGGCGGCTGACGCATGAAAGAACCCACTTCCTATTCCCGACTGGTCACCACGGCGGCGGTGGCTGCCACCCTGGTGGCGGGGCTGATGATCCTGGCCAAATTGCTGGCCTGGTTTTATACCGGTTCGGCCAGCATGCTGGCCTCGCTGACCGACTCGCTGCTTGATATCAGCGCCTCGCTTATCAACCTGATGGCGATTCGCTATGCGCTGGTGCCGGCGGACAAGGATCATCGTTTCGGTCACGGCAAGGCGGAATCACTGGCCGGGCTGGCCCAGTCCGCCTTTATCAGCGGCTCGGCCATTTTCCTGATTATCAATGGCATCTCCCGCCTGTTTAACCAGCAGGAAGTCACCCATGCGGCACTGGGGATCTGGGTGATGCTGTTTTCGCTGGCCTTGACCATAGGGCTGGTGATGTTTCAGAGCTATGTCATCAAGCGAACCGATTCGGTGGCGATTCGCGCCGATCAGCTGCACTATCGCTCGGATATTCTGCTCAACGTCGGGGTGCTGCTGGCGATAGCGCTGGCCTGGTTTGGCTGGCACTGGGCCGATGCGGTGTTTGCGGTGCTGATCGGGGCTTTCATTCTCAAGGGCGCACTGAAAATCGGGTATGACGCGGTGCAGATGCTGCTCGACCGGCAGTTGCCGGAAGCGGAGCAAAAGCGCATTATTGACACCTGCCTGGCGGTAGAGGGGGTGCACGGGCTGCATGAACTGCGTACCCGGCAATCGGGTCAGACCCGGTTTATCCAGCTGCACCTGGAGCTGGACGACAAGCTGCCCCTGATTCGTGCCCACCGTATCGCGGACCAGGCAGAGCGGGAACTGCACGACTTGTTCCCCGATACCGACGTTATTATTCATATGGACCCCATCTCGGTCCTGCCTCGAGAAGCCCATTCTCAGGATATGAGCGAACATAAATTCATAGAAGACAAGGTTTAACCCATGGAAGACGGCATTCAATCCAGCACCTGGTTGCGCATCCGCGAAGAAGCCCAACGGATGATTGCAGAAGAGCCGATGCTCGGCAGTTTTTATTATTCGACCATCCTTAACCACGATACGCTGAAGTGTGCCCTGAGCTTTATTCTGGCCAACAAGCTGGAAAGTTCGGTGATGCCGGCGATCAGCCTGAGGGAAGTGATCGAAACGGTGCTGGATGCCGAACCGGCCATTCTGGATATGGCCGCCACGGACATCTGTGCGGTACAGGAACGGGATCCGGCGGTGGATCTGTTTTCCACCCCGCTGCTCTATCTGAAGGGCTTTCATGCGCTGCAGGGCTACCGGATTTCCAATTGGCTGTGGCGGCATAACCGTTGTGCCCTGGCAACCTACCTGCAAAACCAGATATCGGTGGTGTTCGGAGTGGATGTGCATCCGGCGGCGCGTATTGGCAAAGGCATCATGTTCGACCATGCCACCGGCATAGTAGTCGGTGAAACCGCGGTAATCGAAGACGATGTGTCCATACTGCAAAGCGTCACTCTGGGCGGTACCGGCAAGGCGGGTGGCGATCGGCATCCCAAAATCCGGGAAGGTGTCATGATTGGCGCCGGCGCCAAGATCCTGGGTAATATCGAAGTGGGAAAAGGCGCCAAGATTGGCGCCGGCAGTGTGGTCCTCGAGCCGGTGCCACCGCACACCACAGTGGCCGGCGTGCCTGCCCGGGTGGTCGGCCGCCCGGGCTCCGACAAGCCGTCACTGGATATGAGCCAGAATATCTGAGACTTTTGTTGACGCAGTCAACATTAATTAACCGTAAAGGGGGTCGAGATGGCGGGGCCGCTTGTCGTCTTGGAGTGGCCGCGGTATCCTCGAGCGCTGAGGGGCCTGCGGGCCGGAGAACCGTTATTTAGGGGTGAGTGCATGTCTTTTGATGTATTGGAAAAACTGGAATCGAAAATCCAGGCGGCAGTGGACACCATTTCCCTGCTGCAAATGGAAGTTGATGAACTGAAAGCGCAAAACGGCCAGCTGGGTGAAGAAAACCAGCAGCTGAAGCAGCAGCACGATACCTGGCAAGAGCGCCTGCGGGTGTTGCTGGGTAAAATCGATCAGGTAGAAGAAAGCGCCTGAACCATAACGCCGGCATGGCCGGCGTTATCTTTATCAGCCGTCATCGAGGGCTGATAACGACAAAGAGGCCAGCCCAGGGGCTGGCCTCTTTGTGTCTTAAGCTTGCAGCTGTCTTTTATTCGATATCCAGCGGCTCGGGAGACAGGATAATACCCGTGGTATCGGCGTAAAGATGGTCCGCCGGCAAGAAGGTCACACCACCGAAATTGACCGGGATCTCCTGATCGCCGATCTCGCTGTCATCGGCGCCGACCGGAATGGAGGCCAGTGCCTGAATGCCGATATCCAGATCTTCCAGCGCATCCACTTCGCGGACCGAACCATAGCAGACGATGCCTTCCCAGCCGTTTTCCGCCGCGGTTTCGGCGATGTCGGCATCGAGCAGGGCCCGGCGCAGTGAGCCGCCGCCGTCGATCAGTAACACCCGACCTACGCCGTTTTCTTTGACTGCCGCCATGATGAGGCCGTTGGATTCGAAGCACTTGATGGTGGAAATGGTACCGCCGAAAGAATTACGGCCGCCAAAACTGGAGAACATGGGTTCGACCACGTCCACCATGTCAATATAGGTATCGCACAGTTCTGAAGTATTGTATTCCATGGAATCAGCCACATCTGGAAACAAGGTGACATCAGTATAAAGGGGCGGGAGCGGTTTTCAATCACAATTGTGTGACCGCTCCCGTTGCTGGTGCGGGTTAGAGGATGTAGCGGCTCAGATCTTCGTCTTCGACCAGATTCTTGAGGTAACGATCCACATAGTCTTCGTCCACCAGAATGGAGTCACCGGACTTGTCGGACGCTTCAAAGGACAGCTCGTCCAGCAGTCGCTCCATGATGGTATGCAGCCGGCGAGCACCGATATTTTCGGTGGTCTCGTTCACGCGCCAGGCGGCTTCGGCCAGGCGGCGGATGCCGGCCTTGGTGAAGTCGACGGTCACGTTTTCGGTGGCCAGCAGCGCCTTGTACTGCTCGGTCAGCGACGCGTTGGGCTCGGTGAGAATGCGCTCGAAGTCATCGGTATTCAGCGAGTCCAGCTCGACCCGGATGGGCAGGCGACCCTGCAGTTCGGGGATCAGATCCGACGGCCTGGCCACCTGGAAGGCGCCGGAGGCGATGAACAGCATATGATCGGTACGCACCATGCCGTGCTTGGTGTTGACGGTACTGCCTTCAATCAGCGGCAGCAGATCCCGCTGTACCCCTTCACGAGACACATCGGGGCCCGCGCTTTCGCCGCGCTTGCAGATTTTGTCGAATTCATCGATGAAGACGATGCCCTGGTTTTCCACCGCATGAATGGCCTGTTCTTTCAGTTCTTCCGGGTTCAGCAGCTTGGCGGCTTCTTCCTCGACCAGCAGCTTGATGGCGTCCTTGATCTTCAGCTTGCGCTGCTTGCTGGTGTTGCCGGACAGGTTCTGGAACATACCCTGCAACTGATTGGTCATTTCTTCCATGCCGGGAGGGGCCATTATCTCCACGCCCATCTGCGGGGCCGAGACACTGATTTCGATTTCCTTGTCGTCGAGCTGGCCTTCGCGCAGCTTCTTGCGGAAAATCTGACGGCTGTTGCTGTTGTCGGCCTTTTCCTCTTCACCCCAGGTGTTACGCGGGTTGGGCAGCAGGGCGTCCAGCACCCGTTCTTCCGCCGCTTCCTCGGCACGGTGACGGAATTTTTCCATCTGCTGTTCGCGGGTCATCTTCATGGCGATATCGGTCAAATCGCGGATGATGGTGTCCACTTCCTTGCCGACGTAGCCCACTTCGGTGAACTTGGTCGCTTCCACCTTGATGAAGGGGGCGTTGGCCAGCTTGGCCAGGCGACGGGCGATTTCGGTCTTGCCGACCCCGGTCGGGCCTATCATCAGAATGTTTTTGGGGGTGACTTCCTGACGCAGCTCGGGGGTCAGCTGCATCCGGCGCCAGCGGTTACGCAGGGCGATGGCCACGGCACGTTTGGCGGCAGACTGGCCGACGATGTGGCGGTCCAGCTCGTGGACTATCTCTCTTGGGGTCATGTCAGACATAATCAAATCCTGTGGTGCGGACAGGCTCGACACCTGCCCGAAAGCAAATTCAGAGACGGTAATCCAGTTCTTCGATGGTCTGGTTACCGTTGGTAAAGACGCAGATGTCGCCGGCGATGGTCAGCGCCTTTTCGACGATGTCCTGGGCTTCCAGCTCGGTGTTTTCCAGCAGGGCGCGGGCGGCGGACTGGGCAAAGGCGCCACCGGAACCGATGGCGATCAGATCCTGCTCGGGCTGAACCACGTCGCCGTTGCCGGTGATGATAAAGGAGTTCTTGTCGTCGGCGACCGCCAGCAGGGCTTCGAGCCGGCGCAGGCTGCGGTCGGTACGCCAGTCTTTGGCCAGGGCCACGGCGGCACGCTCCAGGTTGCCCTGGTGCGCCTGCAGCTTGGCTTCAAAGCGTTCCAGCAGGGTAAAGGCGTCGGCGGTGCCACCGGCAAAGCCGGCCAGTACCTTGCCGTTGAACAGGCGGTGTACCTTGCGGGCATTGCCTTTCATGACGGTGTTGCCCAGGGAAACCTGGCCATCGCCGCCGATAACCACTTTGCCGTTACGGCGAACTGAAACGATTGTTGTCACTGTGAACCTCACTTGACTGTGTAGCCAGCCTGGCTGGCAGAAATGTCATGAACACAGAAATGGGGACGGAAGGGGGAGAGATCAACCCTCCCAGAACCAGATTGCACAATGGTTGACGTTGGCCCGCAGCAGCTTGTGCTTGTCCCGTTCCGCCCGCCGCTTGCTATCGTAGGGACCCAGAATAACCCGATACCAGACACCCTTGCTACCGGTGCTGCGACGCACCTGGGCTTCCAGCCCCTGAAAGGCGATGCGGGCCTTGAGCTGCTCGGCCTGGGCGGCGGAGCGGAAGGAACCGCATTGCATCAGATAGGGTTGGGTGGACGCTTCAGCCTCGGGCACATTCACCACCACTTCCTTGTTTTCCAGCTGCTCTATGTAGCGCCATTTTTCCACCGGCTTCTGATCGATGGGATTGATCGGCGCGGGGGCTGTCTGGGTGTGGGTGATGGCAGCAGGTGGCTCCGCACGACGGCGGTCGGCAGATCCCTTGACGAGTGAAATCAGGTAGCCGAGGGCACCGGCCAGCAGCAGCGCCAGTATGATGGCCAGCCAGGGAATACGTCGCTGTGGTGCGCGGCTGCGACTGCCGCCCCGGGCGGGACGGCTGTTGCTCTTGCCTTTGCTCGTGCTTTTGGGCTTGCTGCGCCGGACGTAGTCCCTGGGCATGGTTTACATGCGCTCCATGGTGTCGATGCCGAGCAGCGACAGCCCCTGCTTCAGTACCTTGGCGGTGGCCGCACACAGGCGCAGACGGCTGGCCCGCTCGTCGGCGCCGACGCCATCCTTGTTGATGGGGCAGGCTTCATAGAAGCTCATGAAGGCGCCGGACAGCTCGTACAGATACAGACACATCAGATGCGGCAGACCCTTGTCGGCCACCGACTTCACGGTGTCGTTGAACTGCACCAGCTTCTGGGCCAGGGCCTCTTCGGCCGGTGCCTGTATGCTGATTTGTCCTGGCAGGGCATCGGCGGTAACACCGGCCTTGCGGAAGATGGACTGCACCCGGGTATAGGCATACTGCAGGTAGGGGGCCGTGTTGCCCTCGAACGACAGCATGTTGTCCCAGTCGAAGATGTAATCCGTGGTGCGGCTCTTGGACAGATCCGCGTACTTCACCGCGCCCATGGCGACCCGGCTGACGACCTGACGTTTTTCTGCTTCGCTGAGGCCGGTATCCTTTTTGGCCAGCAGGGCGGCAGCGCGCTCTTCCGCTTCCTCGAGCAGGTCCACCAGCTTGATGGTGCCGCCAGAGCGGGTCTTGAACGGGCGGCCGTCCTTGCCCAGCATCATGCCGAAGGCGTGGTGTTCCAGGCTGACCGACTCGGGAATGTAGCCGGCCTTGCGCACTATGCTCCAGGCCTGCATCAGGTGCTGGTGCTGGCGAGAGTCGATGAAGTACAGCACCCGGTCGGCACCCAGCTGCTCGTAACGGTACTTGGCACAGGCGATGTCGGTGGTGGTGTAGAGGTAGCCGCCGTCCTTCTTGCGGATGATGACGCCCATGGGGTCACCGTCCTTGTTCTTGTACTCGTCCAGATAGACCACGATGGCGCCTTCGTCTTCCACCGCCAGCCCTTGCTGCTGCAGATCGGCCACTATGGTGGCCAGCATGGAATTGTACCTGCTCTCGCCCATGACGTTGGCCGGGGTCAGGGACACGTTGAGCCGGTCATAAACCTGCTGGTTATGCAGCAGGGTAATGTCGACCAGCTTCTGCCACATGGCCAGGCAATAGGCATCGCCGCCCTGCAACTTCACCACATAACCCCGGGCACGCTCGGCAAAGTCCGGATCCGCGTCGTACTGCTGCTTGGACTCGCGGTAGAACTGCTCCAGATCCGACAGACCGGAAGACAGCACGTCCGGATTTTCTTTTTCCAGCTTTTCCAGGTAGGCGATCAGCATGCCGAACTGGGTGCCCCAGTCGCCGATATGGTTGGCGCGGATCACCTTGTGGCCGAGAAACTCCAGGGTGCGCACCACGGCGTCACCGATAATGGTGGAGCGCAGGTGGCCCACGTGCATTTCCTTGGCCACGTTGGGGGCCGAGTAATCCACCACTACGGTCTGCGGCTGTTCCACCACAGGCACATTGGCGCGCTCGTCGGCGACCATGGCGTCTATCTGGCGCGCCAGCCAGTCGCTGTCGAGAAAGAAGTTGATAAAGCCGGGGCCGGCCAGCTCGGTTTTGGCCACCAGCTCGGAAGCGGGCAGGTTATCGACCAGCATCTGGGCCAGGGCGCGGGGGTTTTGTCCGGCGGGCTTGGCCAGCAGCAAGGCCAGATTGGTGGCCAGATCTCCGTGAGCCTTGTCTTTGGTTCGGTCTACCTGGATGCGGGGCGCCAGTTCGGCAGGCAGCTTGCCTTGCTGTTGCAGGAGAGAGACCGTCTGCTCAAGCAGCGCTTGAATATGTTCTTTCATTATCAGTTCACCAAATTTAAGACAAGGTTGGAGATAACCCGGGGGAAGAAATTCTACTCATAACGGGTGCAGAAAACTACCGCCAAGGCAAGGCGAGGGCACGGATTGAAAGTGGAAAGGATAAAAAAGGGTCTCTATGGCTACTTAATCTTAAAGGAAGGAGTCTGGCCATGAAACTGGCGCTATTACCCCTTACCCTTCATCTGATGCCCGGCGGCAAGGTTCCATTGCGCATCTTCGAGCCCCGCTATATCAGAATGGTGAGCGAGGCCAGCCGCAGCGGAACCGGCTTTGGTATCGGTATGCTGGACGAACTGGACGAACTGGACGAACTGGACGAGGCCAGCCACAGTGATCTCTTCACGCTGGGTACCCGGGTGAACATCACCGACTTCTATACCCTGGAAGGCGGCTTGCTGGGGATCACGGTGGAAGCGGTGGACCGTTTTCGCATCCTCCAGCTGGAACGGGAAGCAGATGGCCTGTTGCGGGCCGAAGTGGAACTGCTCGATAACTGGCAGCCCTGTACCCTGTCGCCGACCGAGCAGGTGCTGTCCGATAAATTGCAGGAAGTCTTTGCCGAATATCCGGAACTGGCCGACCTGTATCCGGCACCCCGCTGGCGGGATGCCGCCTGGGTAACCCAGCGCTGGCTGGAAGTGCTGCCACTGCAAGGGCGACAGGCCCTGAAGCTGATGGCGGCGGACAGCTGTCATCGTGCCCTCGGCTTCCTGATGTCGATACTGACCTCGCCGTCGCAGCCGGAGCAGCGGCACTGAAGCTACCAGAGCTCCACCGGATCGATATCCAGCGACCAGCGTACCTTGCGGGCGGAGGTCAGGGTGTCGATGAGCGCCAGCGCCAGCCGGCAGGCCGCCGCCAGCTCGCGGCGGTTGCCGGCCTGCAGCAAAAGCTGGTAGCGATACTGACCGGCCTTGCGCTCCATCTGGGCGCTGAGAGGCCCCAGACAGAGCACCGAGGATGGCAGGGCGGGCAGCAACGCTTGTACCAGTTGCTGCAAGAAGGCCTGTACCTGATCGGCCCGGGGCGCCTGGGCTCTAAACAGCGCCTGAAAGCTGAACGGGGGCAGGGCGGCGGCCTGTCGTTCCTGCAGGGCGCTGTGGGCAAAGTGACGATAGCCCTGGTTGGCCAGATCCTGCAGCAGGGCGTGTTCCGGCTGGTGGGTCTGCAGTACCACCCGGCCCGGCTTGCTGGCTCGCCCGGCCCGGCCCGCCACCTGGATATACAGCTGGGCAAAGCGCTCAGTGGCCCTGAAATCGCTGGCGAAAAGGGCGCCGTCTGCATCCAGCATCGCCACCAGGGTGACATCGGGAAAGTGATGGCCCTTGGCCAGCATCTGGGTGCCGATCAAAATCTGATACTTGCCGCTGCGAATGCCTTCCAGATGTTGCTGAAAGCTGCCCTTGCGCCGGGTGTTATCCCTGTCGATGCGAATAATGCCGTATTGAGGAAAGAGTCCGCTCAGGGCCTGCTCTACCTGTTCGGTGCCGAGCCCCGTGCCCACCAGTTGCCGGCTGCCGCAGCTTGGGCACGTTGGCGGCAGTGGCCGCTGATGATCGCAATGGTGGCAGTGCAGGCGGAAGGCATGCCGGTGCCAGGTATAGTGGGCGTCACAACGTTCGCAATCGGCCAGCCAGCCACAGTCGTGACACAAGAGCGCCGGCGCATAGCCGCGCCGGTTCAGGAACAGCATCACCTGATTACCCTTCGCCAGCTCCTGCTCGAGCAGCTGGAGCAGCTGGGGCGAGAGTCCGGCGTGCATCTGCACATGCTTGCTGTCCAGCAGCAGATGCTCGGCCACGGTGGCGGTGCCGGGTCGCTGGCTCAGGGTCAGCAGCTGATATTTACCGCCGGCCGCATTGTGCAGGCTTTCGAAGCTGGGCGTGGCCGAGCCCAGCACGATGGGGATTTCGAGCTGACGGGCACGCAATAACGCCAGATCCCGGGCATGGTACCGAAAGCCGTCCTGCTGCTTGAACGAGGTGTCGTGCTCTTCGTCGATGATTATCATCCCCAGCCGGGCAAAGGGCGTGAGCAGGGCGGAGCGGGTGCCGATGACGATGGCGGTGCTGCCGTCCCGGCACGACAACCAGGCATCGAGCCGCTCCCGCTCGTTCATGCCCGAATGCAAGGTGCTGATCGGCACCTTGAAACGCTGCTGAAAGCGAGAGATGGTCTGGGGGGTCAGGCCGATTTCCGGCACCAGCACCAGCACCTGTTTACCCGCCTGCAGTACCGGTTCCATGATTTGCAGGTAGACTTCTGTCTTGCCGGAGCCGGTGATGCCTTCCAGCAGAAAGGGGCTGAAGCCCCGGACGCTCTGGATCAGGCTGACCGCCAGCGCCTGCTCCGTGGTCAGGCGGGGCTTGTCATCGTCGGCCACCTCGGTGGCCGTGGCGCGCCAGTCGAGCGTGTCCGGCAGCTGCTCCCTTTTTTCGATCAGCTGCTTTTTAGCCAGCGCCTGCAGAATGGCGCCGCTGATGCCTCTGATTTCCAGCTCACCGGCGGTCAAGGGCCCCTGACGTAACAGGGCCAGGGCCTGCTGTTGCTTGACGGCCTGGGCGGAGACACCGGCCTCGGCGTCGAGCAGGTGCCAGTAAGTCGTGCTGCGGTAGGCGGCGGCTTCGCCCTTGCGTAACAGGGTGGGCAGCGCCTGAAAATACACCTCGCCGGGGGCGTGCAGGTAATATTGAGTGGCCCAGGCCAGTAGCCTGAGTTCGGCCGCGGCCAGAATGGGCTCCGGATCCAGTATGGCGCCAACGAACTTGAGTTTGGCGGCATCCATGTCCGACTCGGCGGGATGAGACAGGACCAGCGCCGTCATGGTTCTGTTACCGAAGGGCACCGATACCCGGCAGCCGGGAACGGGCAGGGGCAGGGGGCAGAGATAATCAAACTCCCGCCGCAGTGGAACGGGCAGCGTAACCCGCAGCAAACCAGACTGTGCCGGTATTGACATTGGTGATTTTTCCCTCGTTTGACCTTGCCTGCAAATAGGCGATCCTATATTATTCGCACCCTTCACAAAACGTGTATCACTCGTGTGGTGTCTGGCACAGGATCAGATAGCGACACGGCCTACAGATAGAGGTTGTCCATGAAACAAGGTATTCACCCGGAATACAACGAAATTACTGCCAAATGTTCTTGCGGTAACGAGATCAAAGTCGGCTCTACCATGAGTAAAAGCCTGAACCTGGACGTTTGCTCCGCTTGCCACCCTTTCTACACCGGTAAGCAGAAAATGGTTGATAGCGGCGGCCGCGTTGACCGTTTCAACAAGCGCTTCGGCGCGCTGTCCAGCAGCAAATAAGCGAACTGCATCGCAAGAAAAGGCGCCTCGGGGCGCCTTTTTTATTGCCCGGAATTTGTGTATGACGTCGATGTTTCCCATGGTTAGGGCTGGTTTTACGCCAGGACAACGAAATGAAGCGATGGCAATGGCTGTTGATCATGGGGTTATGGTCACTGCCGGTCGCGGCAGAATGCCCTAGACCACCGGCAGACGAAACCGTAACGGTTCGGCATATTGTAGATGGTGACACTGTCATATTGCAGGATGGTAGAGTAATCCGCTTTATCGGTATCGACACGCCAGAATTCAATAAACACAGCAAGCTGCCGGCGGAATCCGGTGCGGAAGCGGCACGGCGCTGGCTGTTGAATAAAATCCCGAAAGGGAGTCGATTGAAACTGGTTTTTGGTGTTGAAAGGCGTGATGATTATGGACGCTGGCTGGCGCATCCACTGACGACCGACGGCAATTTGCTGGTCACCAGGATGCTCGCACAGGGGCTGGGACCCCTGTTGCTGATCCCGCCCAATGATGATTACTGGCGGTGCTGGCTGGCGGCCGAACAGCAAGCCCGGCAACGACGCCTGGGAGTATGGCAGGCATCGCTGACCCGTTTTTCCTCCGGTGGCTGGCAACTGTTGCAGGCCAGGGTGGTTTTACCTTATGCGGGCTCGGGTCGCCTGAAGATCGAGCTGGAGGGGCAACTGACCGTGATGGCAGGCAAACACCTGCCGGCAACGGCTCGCCACAGCCTGAAAAGACTACGGCGGGGAGATCGGCTGTTTATTCGCGGTCGGGTTCATGCCAGCCCCAGTGGTCGACAACGTGGCCAAGAACGTGGTCGACAAATAGTGTGGATAAATCATCCCTGGCAGTTTTACCAGGTAGAACAATAAATTTTTGGGTAATGTCGAACAAGTTGACTACTGCCACATTGTATAAACATTGTGGTAAACTTTTTCACATTTAAATCTTGTAAATGTCAACAATTGCATCAGGGTACTCGTAGAATGACCGACTTCCGACAACAAGCGCTCGATTATCATGCCTTGCCCACGCCGGGTAAGATCTCCGTTGAAATCAGTAAGCCGGCAGAAACCGCCAAGGATCTCGCCTTGGCCTACAGCCCGGGTGTGGCTGAGCCGGTGCGCGAAATTGCCGCCGATCCCGAAAACGCTTACAAATATACCGCCAAGGGCAACCTGGTTGCCGTTATCACCAACGGTACCGCCATTCTTGGTCTGGGTAACCTGGGCCCGCTGGCCGCCAAGCCGGTAATGGAAGGCAAGGCGCTGCTGTTCAAGCGGTTCGCCAACCTCGACTCCATCGATATCGAAGTCAAGCACCGCACCACCGAAGAATTCATCCAGACCGTGGCCGCCATTGCCGACACCTTCGGTGGTATCAACCTGGAAGACATCAAGGCACCCGAGTGTTTTGAAATCGAAAAGGCGCTGATCGAACGCTGTAACGTACCGGTTTTCCACGATGACCAGCATGGTACCGCTATCGTGACCTCCGCCGGTCTGATCAACGCCCTGGAAGTACAGGGTAAAGACATCGCCGAAGCCCGCGTGGTTTGTATGGGTGCCGGCGCCGCTGCCGTGGCCTGTATGGAGCTGCTGATCAAGTGTGGTGCCCAGCGCGAAAACATCTACATGCTGGACCGCAACGGTGTGATCCACACTCGTCGTGACGATTTGAACGAGTACAAGGCGCTGTTTGCCAACAACACCGACAAACGCACCCTGGAAGACGTGATCACCGACGCCGACGTTTTCGTGGGTGTGTCCGGTCCCGACGTATTGCCGGCGGAAGCCGTAGCACTGATGGCTGACAAGCCGGTGATCTTTGCCTGCTCCAACCCGGATCCGGAAATCAAGCCCGAGCTGGCTCATTCCGTGCGTCAGGATCTGATCATGGGTACCGGTCGTTCCGACTACCCGAACCAGGTGAACAACGTGCTGTGCTTCCCCTTCATCTTCCGTGGTGCCCTGGATGTTCGCGCGTCCTGCATCAACGACGAGATGAAAGTGGCGGCCGTCGACGCTATCCGTGGTCTGGCCAAAGAGCCGGTACCGCAGGAAGTGCTGGTTGCCGCCGGCGTGGAATCGCTGGAGTTCGGCAAGGACTACGTGATTCCCAAGCCGATGGATGCGCGCCTGCTGCCTCGCGTAGCCCGTGCTGTGGCCGTGGCCGCCGTGGAATCCGGCGTAGCCGGCATCGCGCTGCCGGAAAACTACATGCTGGATTGACTCCAGGCATGACATGAAAAAGGGGAGCCGAGGCTCCCCTTTTTGATCGTGAAACGTGATATCTATCCCGGACAAAGGGCCCGCTCACCCGACCCGCTCAAGCACATCCATGTGACGCTCAGCACATGACATCCCTGTCATGTGATGGCCGGCTGAGCAGATCCCTTTGTCCTCCTTGATGTTCCGTGCTGCTTACAGTTCGTTCTTGCCTCACCCCTCACTTGCGGGTCAGATAAACCCCGGCTTCCATGTGATGGGTATAGGGGAATTGGTCGAACAGGGCGAAGCGGCTGATGTCGTGGGTCTGCGACAGGGTTTCCAGATTCTGACGCAATGTGTCCGGATTGCAGGAGATATAGACGATATTATCGTATTCCTGCACCAGCTTGACGGTTTCTTCGTCCAGGCCGGCCCGGGGTGGATCCACCAGTATGGTGTTGCACTCGTAGCTGGCCAGATCGATGCCCTGCAGGCGGCGGAACTCGCGTACTCCGCGCATGGCCTGGGTGAACTCTTCCGCCGACATCCGCAGTATGGTCACGTTATCGATGCCGTTGGCGGCAATGTTGTACTGGGCCGACTTGACCGACGAGCTGGCGATTTCGGTGGCCAGCACCCGGCGGAAGTTGGCGGCCAGCGCCAGCGAGAAGTTGCCGTTGCCGCAATACAGCTCCAGCAGATCACCGCTGGCACCCCGGGTGGCATCCAGCGCCCAGCTCAGCATCTGTTCGTTCATGCGGCCGTTGGGCTGGGTAAAGCTGTTTTCTACCTGCTGATAGACCAGCGCTTTATCCTGTACCTGCAGCCGCTCGACCACATAGTCCTGGCCGACCACCCATTTCTGTTTCTTGGCCCGGCCTATGATGCTGGCGGCAATGCCCTCTTGTTGCAGTTGTGCCCGCACCTTCTGCACGGCATTGTGCCAGGCATCGTCCAGCTGGCGATGGTAGAGCAGGCTGATCACCAGCTCGCCGCTCAATGACGACAGAAAGTCGACCTGAAACAGCTTGCGGCGCAGTACCGGATCCGGTTTGAGCGCGCTCAGCAGCAGCGGCATGGCCTGGTTGATCAGGCGTGAGGCGGCGGGGAATTGATCGACCCGGTATTTTTCCCGAGTGGCCTGATCGAACATGATGTAGTAGAGATCGTCGTCCTGATGCCAGACCCGAAACTCGGCGCGCATCCGGTAATGTTCGGGTTCGGAGGCAAACACGTCCAGCGCCGGCGGGGAAAAGGGCGCGAAGGTTTCCCGAAGCCGATCGGCCTTTTCATCCAACTGTGCCTGGTAGGTTTGCGGGTTGACCACTGTGCTCATGAGTTGCCTCTCTGTAAAACGGAGCGCAAATTCTACGGCCTGCGGCGAATTTGTCCAGTTATCGGACGGCGGCCCTACGCCACAAACATGCCACAAACGGCATCAGTGCCGTTGCACCGGCGAGAACATAGGGCCTATGCCGGTGCGGCCGGAACAAGAGGGCAGTAAGTTCGATGACATCCTGCCCTGGTTTTACATTTATCCGGCCAGGGATTGGGCAAGCTGGCGTTCGAAAACGATACGACGCTCGTGATCGAGCTGTGTGCGGATTTGCTGCTCCAGAGCGCGAACCGCATGTTCAAAGCCCCAGCGACTCAGGGTATTCAGATCTGCAATGGCCTCCGGCAATGCCAGCTTGTCGCCGTCAATCTGTTCGTATTTGTCGATCAGCTGTTTGGCCCGCAGCAGGCGTACGGATAACTGACGGGTCAGCACGAATTCATGGTTTACCTGCTCTCCGCTGGCATTGGCTGCACTCAGCCTCAGCATGGACGGCGCCGTATTGCCGTCCATCAAAGACAGCAGGTCCACCGGCAGCAAGCCGCGTTCATCCGTTTCCAGGGAGGCAATGCTGGCATCAAGGGCGGCCGTCAATTTGAACTGCCGCAGTGGCGACTCGCTTTTCTCGATTTTTTGATCGATGACCTCGCGCTCGGGGATGCCCAGTATTTGTTTCTCGCTCCGGGCATGACTTTCGATGTTCATGAAGGGGTTGATGCCCGCGACCCCGTTGGCCAGCAGATCCTTGGTCATCACATCCGGCAGCATGCCAAAGAAGGGCACCACGTCGACGATAGAGAACACGACACCACCCGCGGTCATGATGATGCCGCCCGGAAGTTCATACAGCTCACGCAGCGGCTGGTAGGGAGTATACATTCGTAGGATCTTAAGCGGAGGCTGCTGTCAAAGCTTGCTACAGGGAGGCTAGTCGATTGATTTATCAGAAAAATGGTTTGAAGTGTGCTGC